>JAEUPB010000040.1 GCA_016789955.1 Rubrivivax sp.
GCCTTGCTCGGGATGCAGCCCACGTTGGTGCAGGTGCCGCCCGGCGCCGGGCCGCCCTTGTCGTTCTTCCAGTCGTCGATGCAGGCGGTGTTGAAGCCGAGCTGCGCCGCACGGATGGCGGCGATGTAGCCGCCGGGACCGCCGCCGATGACGACGACGTCGAATTGCTTGGATGCCATGCCGGATACCCTGGTTCAGCCTCAGATGTCGAACAGCAGGCGCGCCGGATCCTCCAGCGCTTCCTTCATCGTCACCAGGCCCAGCACCGCCTCGCGGCCGTCGATGATGCGGTGGTCGTAGCTCATCGCCAGGTAGTTGATCGGACGCACCACGACCTGGCCGTTTTCTACCACCGCGCGGTCCTTGGTGGCGTGCACGCCGAGGATGGCGCTTTGCGGCGGGTTGATGATGGGCGTGGACAGCATCGAGCCGAACACGCCGCCGTTGCTGATGGAGAAGGTGCCGCCGGAGAGCTCTTCGATGCTGAGTTTGCCGTCCTTCGCCTTGGTGCCGAACTCGGCGATCTTCTTCTCGATGTCGGCAAAGCTCATCTGGTCGGCATTGCGCAGGATCGGCACCACCAGGCCGCGCGGCGAGCCCACCGCGATGCCGATGTCGAAGTAGCCGTGGTAGACGATGTCGTTGCCGTCGACGCTGGCGTTGAGCACCGGGTAGCGCTTCAGCGCGGCCACGGCCGCCTTCACGAAGAAGCTCATGAAGCCGAGCTTGACGCCGTGCTCCTTCTCGAACTTCTCCTGGAAGCGCTTCCTCATCTCCATCACCGGGGCCATGTTGACCTCGTTGAAGGTGGTGAGGATCGCGTTCGTGGCCTGCGACTGCAGCAGCCGCTCGGCCACGCGTGCGCGCAGCCGCGACATCGGCACGCGCTGCTCGGGGCGGTCGCCGAGGTTCATCGCCACCGGCGGCGCCACCGCCGGAAGCGGCTTGGCCACGGCGGGCGCGGCGGGTGCCGCCACCGGCGCCGCGGGCTTGGCCGGGGCCGGCTGGGCGATCGCACCCAGCACGTCGCCCTTGAGCACGCGACCATCCTTGCCAGTGCCGCTCACCGAGCCGGGCGGGAGGTTGTGGTCGGCCATCAGCTTGGCCGCCGCGGGCATCGCCACACCGGCCGCCGAGGCCGGAGCCGCCGCGGCCGGGCTGGCCGCCGGGGCGGCCGGGGCCGGCGCGGGTGCCGCGGCACCCGCCTTCGCCTCGGTGTCGATGCGCGCGATCAGCTGGTCGGACACCACCGTGCCGCCATTGGCGACCACGTGCTCCGCGAGCACGCCGGCTGCCGGCGCCGGCACCTCGAGCACGACCTTGTCGGTCTCGATCTCGATCAGGATCTCGTCCAGCGCCACGGCTTCGCCGGGCTTCTTCTTCCACTGCAGCAAGGTGGCTTCCGCAACCGATTCGGACAGTTGCGGGACCTTGACGTCAACGATGGCCATGTTGTTCTCTAGGTGACTGGGTCGATGTTCGAGCGCCCGAGGCGCCCCCGATCAAGCCGCTTGCGCGGATCCGGCTCCGCCGGTCCGCAGCAAGAGCCCCCTCGGGGGGCAGCGACCGGGAGGGAGCGTGGGGGTCTCATTTACTCAGGACGAAGCCCTTGAGCTTGCCGAACGCCTGGTCGAGCAGCGCCTTCTGCTGTTCGACGTGGAGGTGCGAATAGCCCACGGCGGGCGAGGCCGAGGCGGGCCGGCCGGCGTAGCCGAGCTTCTGCCCTTCGCTCATGTTCTCGTGGATCTGGTGCTGGATGAAGAACCACGCGCCCTGGTTCTGCGGCTCGTCCTGGCACCACACCACTTCGGTGGCGTTCGGGAAGCGCCGCATCTCGGCCGCGAAGGCCTTGTGCGGGAACGGGTAGAGCTGCTCGACACGCACGACGGCCACGTCCCAGGCCTTCTTCTCGTCGCGCTTCCTGATCAGGTCGTACGCCACCTTGCCCGAGCAGGCGATGACGCGCTTGACCTTCTCGCCTTCCACCTCGGTCCGGTTCGGCCCGATGACTGTGCGGAACTCGCCCTTGGTGAACTCCACCAGCGGCGAGGTGGCGTCCTTGGCGCGCAGCAGGCTCTTGGGCGTCAGGATGATCAACGGCTTCCTGAACTGCCGCACCATCTGCCGCCGCAACAGATGGAAGATCTGGCTCGCCGAGGTGGGCTGCACGATCTGCATGTTGTTGTCGGCGGCCAGCTGCATGAAGCGCTCCAGGCGCGCCGAGCTGTGCTCGGGGCCCTGCCCTTCGTAGCCGTGCGGCAGCATGAGCGTGAGGCCGTTGACGCGGCCCCACTTCACCTCGCCCGACGCGATGAACTGGTCGATGACCACCTGCGCGCCGTTGACGAAGTCGCCGAACTGCGCTTCCCAGATCGTGAGCGTATTCGGCTCGGCGCTGGCGTAGCCGTACTCGAAGCCGAGCACCGCTTCCTCCGACAGCAGCGAGTCGATCACGACGAACGGCGCCTGGCCCTCGTGCACGTGCGACAGCGGCACGTAGGTGCCCTCGTCCCACTTCTCGCGGTTCTGGTCGTGCAGCACGGCGTGGCGGTGCGTGAAGGTGCCGCGGCCACAGTCCTCGCCCGACAGGCGCACGCCGTAGCCGCTGGCCACCAGCGACGCGTAGGCCAGCGTCTCGCCCATGCCCCAGTCGACATTGATCTCGCCGCGGCCCATCGCGGCGCGGTCGGCGATGACCTTCTCCACCAGCGGATGCAGCTTGAAGGTCGACGGGATCGTCGTCAACCGCTCCGACAGTCGCTTGATCTCGGCCGTGGGCAGCGCGGTGTCGGCCGCGTCGGTCCACTTCTTGCCGAGGTACGGCGCCCAGTCGACCGCGTACTTGCTCTTGAAGTTCGTCAGCACCGGGTCCACCGTGTGGCGGCCGGCGTCCATCGCCGAACGGAAGTCCTTGACCATCTGGTCGGGCCCGTCGGCGGGCAGCACGCCCTGGGCCGCCAGCTTGTCGCCGTACAGCTTGCGGGTGCCGGGGTGCTTGGCGATCACCTTGTACATCAGCGGCTGCGTCAGGCTCGGCGTGTCCTGCTCGTTGTGGCCGAGCTTGCGGAAGCAGATGATGTCGACCACCACGTCCTTGCAGAACTGCGCGCGATAGTCCATCGCCAGCTGCGTGCACAGCACCACCGCCTCGGGGTCATCGCCGTTCACGTGCAGCACCGGCGCCTCGATCATCTTCACGACATCGGAGCAGTACAGCGTGGAGCGGGAGTCGCGCGGATCGCTGGTGGTGAAGCCGATCTGGTTGTTCACCACCAGGTGCACGGTGCCGCCGGTGTAGTAGCCGCGCGTCTGCGCCAGCGCCAGCGTCTCCATCACGACGCCCTGGCCGGCGAACGCGGCGTCGCCGTGCACCAGCACCGGCAGCACCTGCGCGCCGGTCCTGTCGCCGCGGCGGTCCATGCGCGCCTTCACCGAGCCCTCGACCACCGGATTGACGATCTCCAGGTGCGACGGGTTGAACGCCAGGCTCAGGTGCACCGGCCCGCCGGGCGTGGTGACGTCGCTGGAGAAGCCCTGGTGGTACTTCACGTCGCCGGCCGGCAGCTCTTCCTTGGCGGTGTGGTCGAACTCGGCGAACAGGTCCTTGGGCATCTTGCCCAGGATGTTGACGAGCACGTTCAGCCGCCCGCGGTGGGCCATGCCGATCACGATCTCCTGCACGCCCTTCTCGCCGGCGCGCTGGATCAGTTCGTCCAGCGACGGGATGAACGACTCGCCGCCTTCCAGCGAGAAGCGCTTCTGCCCGACGTACTTGGTGTGCAGGTAGCGCTCCAGCCCCTCGGAGGCGGTGAGGCGGTCGAGGATGTGGCGCTTTTCGTCGGCCGTGAAACTCGGCTTGCTGCGGATCGACTCCAGCCGCTCCTGCCACCAGCGCTTCTCGGTGGGGTCGGTGCAGTGCATGAACTCGGTGCCGATGGTGCCGCAGTAGGTCTCTCGCAACGCCTGCAGGATCTCCCGCAGCGTCATGTTCTCGGCCTTCGAGAAGTACGTGTTGGCGGCCGAGAACGTGATGTCCATGTCGGACTCGGTCAGGTCGTAGAACGCCGGCTCGAGTTCGGGGATCTTGGGGCGCTCGGTGCGCTTGAGCGGATCGAGATCGGCCCAGCGGCTGCCGAGGAAGCGGTAGGCGGCGATCAGGCTCTGGACGTGCACCTGCTTGCGTGCCACCGCGAGGTCGGCCTCGCTGGCCTTCAGTGCGAAGGCGTTGGCCTTGGCGCGCTGCGCGAAGCTTTCGACCACCGGGGCATGCGCGACGTCGCGGTTGTCGGTGCCGTCGACCGCGGGAACGTGCTGGAGCTTGTCGAAGTACGCGCGCCAGTTGTCGGGCACGCTGCCGGGATTATCGAGGTAGGCCTCGTACAACTCTTCCACGTACGGGGCGTTGCCCCCGAACAGGTACGAGTTCGACCTGTACTGCTGCATCATCTTTCGCTCACCTCGCGCCCCGGTTTCCGGGATCTCGGATGGGTTGATCAACCTTCCGCGGCCCCGGCTGCACCGGTTGGCGGATTGCGTACCCGCCTTGCTGCTGGCGAGCAACAAGGGGACGGGAAGGACCCGATGACTCTCTTGACCCGGTCACTCTAGCACCAACACCTTGCGCGAACCCAACACGGAGCTGACGAACAACAGGCCTCGAACGGCGCAGTTTCATGGATCCCGCCGAGGCGAAGCGGGCCACGCTGCGCGCGCATGGAGACCACGGTCGTCTGGCTGCAACCCGCAGCACCCCGCAAGCCGGCCGAGGGCGCGCCGTGCAACGGCTGCGGCCTGTGCTGCGCGGCGGAACCGTGTCCGCTGGGCATCCTGCTGACGCGCCGGCTGCGCGGACGCTGCGCCGCCTTGACCTGGGACGAGGCAGCGATGCGCTACCACTGCGGCGCGGTGACCCGATCGCCGGCGCCCTTGCGGCGCCTGGTGCTGCGCTGGATCGGGGCGGCGCAGGGATGCGACAGCAGCCTCGCCGCCGACGGACCCGACTGACGGCACGGGCAGGGGCTGCACCTCCCCGGACTTCCCCCGGGGAACCCCGCCCCGCGTGGGGCATAGCATGCGAGGTTTCGACTCCCCACAAGAGGAATCCCGCATGAAGCTCCACGCCCTCGTGCTCGCCGTTGCCGCCGCCTGCGCCATGGCCCCGGCTGTGCACGCCCAGACGCTGCGCTGGGCCGCGCAGAACGACATCCTGACGCTGGACCCGCATTCGCAGAACCACGCGACGACCAATGCGATCCTGATGCACGCCTACGAGGGCCTGACGCGCTACAACGAGAAGTACGAGATCGAGCCGGCGCTGGCCACCAAGTGGAGCTTCACCAGCCCGACGCAGGTGCGCTTCGAACTGCGCAAGGGCGTGAAGTTCAGCGACGGCACGCCGTTCACCGCCGACGACGTGATCTTCTCGTTCAACCGCATCCGCCAGCCGCAGGGCACGATGCAGATCTACGTGACGGGCATCAGCGAGATCAGGAAGATCGACGACCACACGATCGACGTGATCCTGTCGGCGCCCAACCCGATCCTGCTGCGCAACATCGTCGACTTCCGCATCATGAGCAAGGTGTGGGCGGAGAAGAACCGTACCACCAACGTGCAGGACTACAAGAACAAGGAAGAGAACTACGCCAGCCGCAACGTGATGGGCACGGGCCCGTACCGCATCCTCAGCTGGCAGCCCGAGCAGCGCATCATGATGGCCCGCAACGATGTGTCCTGGGACAAGCCCAAGGGCAACGTGACGCAGGTCGTCTACACGCCGATCAAGGCCGAGGCCACGCGCGTGGCGGCGCTGCTGTCGGGTGACGTGGACATGCTCACCGACGTGCCCACGCAGGACATCGACCGGCTGCGCTCCGACAAGAAGCTCAAGGTCGTCGACGGCCCCGAGGTGCGCACGATCTACTTCGCCCCCGACATCGGCAGCAACGAGCTGAAGTACAGCAACGTCAAGGGCAAGAACCCGTTCAAGGACAAGCGCGTGCGCGAGGCGCTGTCGATCGCCATCGACCGCGAGGCGATCAAGCGCAACATCATGCGCGGCCTGTCGGTGCCGGCCAGCCTGATGGTGGCGCCGGGCGTCAACGGCCACGACAAGGCGCTGGACACGCCGCCGAAGGTGGACGTGGCGCGGGCCAAGAAGCTGCTGGCCGACGCCGGCTACCCCGACGGCTTCGAGTTCCGCATGAACTGCCCGAACAACCGCTACGTCAACGACGAGAAGATCTGCCAGGCCGTCATCGCGATGTGGGCCAGGATCGGCGTGAAGAGCCAGCTCGCCTCGGAGAACATGGCCACCTTCATCCAGAAGGTGCAGAACTTCGACACCAGCCTGTACCTGCTCGGCTGGGGCGTGGCCACCTACGACGCGCAGTACACGCTGCAGTCGCTGATCCGCACCCGCACCAGCGGCGCCGACGGCAACTTCAACTTCTCGAAGATCAATGACCCCACGGTCGACAAGCTGGTCGACGCGATGAAGACCGAGACCGACGTCGCCAAGCGCAACGCGATGATCCGCGACGCGCTGGTGCGTACGCGCGACGAGGTGCTGGCCATCCCCATCCACCACCAGATTCGCCCGTGGGTGATGAAGGCCGGCGTGACGACGGTGCACCGGTCGGACGACCGGCCCGAAGCCCGGTTCACGACGGTGAAGTGATCAGGAGGAGGCTGCGGCCTCCTTCACCACCCGCCCGCCTTGCATCAGCAGCCGGATCCCTCGATCCGGCTGCACCAGCATCTCCAGACTCGCGAGCGGATCGCCCTCGACGACGAGCAGGTCGGCCCATGCTCCCGGGACGACCTGCCCGACATGCCGTTCCTGCCGCATCAGCCGCGCCGCGGTGATGGTGGCGCTCTGCAGCAGTTCCACCGGCGGCACGGCCGGCGCGCGGAGCGTGAACTCGGTGCTCTGGCGCGCGTGCATGTGGCCCAGCAGGTCGGTGCCGAAGACGATGGGCACGCCTTCGTCGCGCGCCAGCTTCACGGCGTTGAGCCCCTGCGACTGCACGTTCGCGAGCTTCTCCAGCATCTCGGCCGACCAGCCCAGCCGCGCGCCTTCCTCGGCCAGCGCCGCGTAGGTGGCCAGCGTCGGCACGAAGTAGGTGCCGTGCTTCTTCATCTGCCGCGCGGTGGCGGCGTCGATGAGGTTGCCGTGCTCGATCGAGCGCACGCCGGCCTGCACGGCTCGCGTGACGGCGCGCGGCGAGTAGGCATGCGCGAAGGCGTAGAGGTTCGCCGCCTCGGCCTCTTCCACCGCCGCGCGCAGCTCCTCCATCGAGTACTGCGTACCGTCGATCGGGTCGGTGGGGCTGGAGACGCCGCCGCCGGCCATGATCTTGATCTGGTTGGCGCCGCTGCGCACCTGCTCGCGCACGGCGCGGCGCACCTCGCCGACGCCGTCGGCGATCGCGCCCACGAGGCCGAGCCCGCCGCACGAGCAGAAGAACTCGCGGCTCTTGGCCCCGCGCGGGCGCTGGTCGGCGTGGCCGCCGGTCTGCGAGATCGGCGCCACGGCGATGCGCAGCCGCGGCCCTTCGAAGAGGCCGCGGGCCTGCGCGTCCTGCAGTCCGGCGTCGGCACCCGCCGCGTCGCGCACGGTGGTGAAGCCGCGGTGCAGCATCTCGCGCATCACCACGCTGCTCTCGGCGGTGGTGAGCGACGCCGGCTGCAACGCCAGCGCCATGAAGTCGTGGCTGGTGGCCGAGACGTGCACGTGGGCGTCGATCAGCCCCGGCAGCACGGCGCGGCCGCCGGCATCGATGACGCGCGCCGCGTCGTCGACGGCGATGGGCTCCTGCGTCACCGCGGCGATGCGCTCGCCCTCGATGACGATCGTCGTGCCCGGCCGCATCGTGCCGGCGACGCTGTCGAAGAGGCGGGCGTTGCGGATGACCTGGCGCGTGGCAGCCATGCGGCGCCCCTCAAGCAGGCATGCCGGCGTGCAATCGCGCCTGCACGCGCGCATCGGCCGCGCGCATCTCGCGCTCGAGGCGCGCGACGAAGTCGTGAGTCGGCACCACCGCCTTCACCGCAGAGATGCCCTGGCCGCAGCCCCAGATGTCCTTCCAGGCCTTCTTGGCACCCTCTCCACCGCCGAAGTTCATCTTGCTCGGGTCGCTCTCGGGCAGGTTGTCGGGGTCCATGCCGGCGTTGCGGATCGAGGGCTTCAGGTAGTTGCCGTGCACGCCGGTGAACAGGCTCGAGTACACGATGTCGTCGCTGGTGGAGTCGACGATGCACTGCTTGTAGGCGTCGGACGCGCGTGCCTCGTTGGTGGCGATGAAGGCCGAGCCGATGTACGCGAAGTCGGCGCCCGCGGCCAGCGCCGCCAGCACGGCGCCACCGTTTCCGATCGCGCCCGAGAGCGCCACCGGCCCGTCGAACCACTCGCGCACCTCCTGCAGCAAGGCGAACGGGCTCTTCACGCCGGCATGCCCGCCAGCGCCCGCGGCCACGAGGATCAGGCCGTCGGCGCCCTTCTCCACCGCCTTGTGCGCGTAGGCGTTGTTGATGACGTCGTGCAGCACCACGCCGCCCCAGCCGTGCACGGCCTCGTTGATGTCCACGCGCGCGCCCAGCGACGTGATGACCACCGGCACCTTGTAGCGCGCGCAGACCTCCATGTCGTGCTCGAGGCGGTCGTTGGTCTTGTGCACGATCTGGTTGATCGCGTACGGCGCGGCGGGGCGGTCGGGGTGCGCGCGGTTCCATGCGGCCAGGCCCTCGGTGATCTCGGCCAGCCACTCGTCGAGCTGCGACGCCGGGCGCGCGTTCAGCGCCGGCATCGAGCCGATCACGCCGGCCGTGCATTGCGCGATGACGAGCTTGGGGTTGCTGACGATGAACAGCGGCGCGCCGATGATGGGCAGGCGCGCGCGTTGCAGGGCGAGAGGCAGGGGCATGGTCAGAAGGACTCCAGCGGAAGGGCGGTGACCGCATCTGCGCCGTCGACGATGCTGTCGCGCCAGGCGGTGGTCTTGACGAGCAGGTGGTCGCCGTAGAAGCGGGCGGTGGCGATCTTGGCCGCCATGAACTCGGCGTCGGTGCCTGCGGCCAGGCGATCTTCGGCGGCCATCAGCGCGCGCGCCATCTGCCAGCCGGCCACCGTGGTGCCGGCCAGCATCAGGTACGGCACGCTGCCGGCGTACACGGCGTTGGGCTGGCCCTTGCCGCGCTCGACGACGAAGTCGACCACGTCGACGAAGTCGCGCCGGGCGCGGTCGAGCCGCGCGGCCATCGCGCGGCAGGCCGCACTCGGGCGCGCACGCAGCGCGGCCACGGTGGACTCGATCTGGCCGGCGATGCCGCGCGCGGTGGCGCCGCCGTCGCGCCCGGTCTTGCGGCCGACGAGGTCGTTGGCCTGGATCGCCGTGGTGCCCTCGTAGATGGTCAGGATCTTCGCGTCGCGCAGGTGCTGCGCGGCGCCGGTCTCCTCGATGAAGCCCATGCCGCCGTGCACCTGCACGCCCAGGCTCGCCACCTCCAGCGACATCTCGGTGGACAGTCCCTTCACCAGCGGCACGAGGAACTCGTAGAACGCGGCGTTGGCCTTGCGGGCGGCGTCGTCGGGATGCGTGTGCGCGGCGTCGTACGCGGCCGCGGCCACCAGCGCCATCGCACGGCAGCCCTCGGTGTGGGCGCGCATCGTCATCAGCATGCGGCGCACGTCGGGGTGGTGGATGATGGGTGCGGCTTTGTTCAGCGAACCGTCCACCGGGCGGCTCTGGATGCGGTCGCGGGCGTAGGCCACCGCCTGCTGGTAGGCGCGCTCGGCCACCGCGATGCCCTGCAGGCCCACCGCGTAGCGTGCGGCGTTCATCATGATGAACATGTATTCGAGGCCGCGGTTCTCCTGGCCCACGAGGTACCCGATCGCGCCGCCATGGTCGCCGTACTGCAGCACGGCGGTGGGGCTGGCCTTGATGCCCAGCTTGTGCTCGATGGAGACGCAGTGCACGTCGTTGCGCGTGCCGTCGGCCAGCAGCTTGGGGCAGATGAACAGCGAGATGCCCTTCACGCCCTCGGGCGCGCCGGTCACCCGCGCCAGCACCAAGTGCACGATGCTGTCGGTGTAGTCGTGCTCGCCATAGGTGATGAAGATCTTGGTGCCGTACAGCTTGTAGCTGCCGTCGGGCTGCGGCTCGGCGCGCGTGCGCACCAGCGACAGGTCGCTGCCGGCCTGCGGCTCGGTGAGGTTCATCGAGCCGGTCCAGGTGCCGTCGACCATCTTCGGGATGTAGGCGGCCTGCTGCTCCGACGTGCCGGCGGTGAGGATGGCCTCGATGGCACCGTCGGTCAGCAGCGGGCACAGCGCGAAGCTCAGGCACGCCGAGTTCACCATCTCGGAGCAGGCCGCGCCGATCAGCTTGGGCAGCCCCTGGCCGCCGAACTCCGGCGGATGCTGCAGCCCCTGCCAGCCACCCTCGGCGAACTGGCGGAAAGCGGCCTTGAAGCCCGGCGACGTCGTGACCTTGCCGCCCTCGAACCACGACGGCTGCTTGTCGGAGCCGTGGTTGAGCGGCGCCACCACGCCCTCGTTGAACTTCGCGCATTCCTCGAGCACAGCGGCGGCGGTGTCCAGCGTCGCATCCTCGAAGCCGGGCAGCTTAGCCACCGCTTCGATGCCGGCCAGCTCCTGCATCACGAAGAGCATGTCCTTGATCGGGGCTCTGTAGGTCATGGGCGAGTCTCCGGGGCCTTGCGCCGGTGGTCAGCAACAGGATGGATCATCGCCGATCACGGGCCGGCCCCTGCGCGGCTCCGCAAGCGATGCGCCCCGCTCGAGGCGGGGCGCAGGATCCGGATGCCCCGCCGGTCGCGAGGCCTGCGCCCGCTCCGTGACGCGAGGCGGCGGTCGTGGCAAGGACTACCGGCGGCGGCTCAGGCCGACGCCTGCCAAGGCGAGCACCGCGAGCCACGCCGTCGCCGGCACCGGCACGGCGGGCGCCAGGATCGGCAGCACCGAGATGTCGAGCAACGAGAAGGGATCGTCGGCGCCGATCTGGGACACCGCGCCCGTGACCAGGTTGATGCTGAAGAACTCCGCGTTGAACCCCGCCGACCCGTCGAAGTCGTCGACCGACAGATAGGCGATGCCGGTGGCGCCGCTGATGTCGAATCCCAGGCCCGCATCTCCGGTGACGATCCCGCTGTCGCCGACGATGTTGAAGACACCGCCATTCGGGCTGGGGACGCCGTTGATGCCGCCGATCGTGCCCAGGTTGTCAAGGAGGAAATCGTAGGCGTACAGGGTGGTCTGCGTCGCGCCGGCGAAGTTGTTGGTGTACGCCACGCCGGAGATCAGCGGGGTCGCGCCCGACCCGGAGGTGACGATGTCGGTGTCCTGCGCGACCAGGGCGCCGGTGTTGGGGTTCACGCGGTAGTTCTGGCCCGACCCCGTGACCACGCGCAGCCTGTCGACCACCGGGTTGAAGTCCAGCGAGACGCGCGTGGACGCGCTGCCGGTGAGCGTGAAGCCCGCGCCGACCGGCGTGGCCACACTGGACGTGAGGTTGATCGTGTAGAGCTGCGCCGCCGTGCCGTTCGTCGACACGGCGTACAACTCCCCGTTCGCCGGACGGAAGTCGATGCCGCGCAGCGTGTGCCCCGCGACCAGGCCCGTGATCGCCCCGACGTTCGTGGTCGACGCCGGCGTGGCGCTGTCGAAGCTGACGAGATTCGTGGCGCCCCCCGTTCCCGGGACCGAGATGCCGTAGATCAGTTCGGCTTGCGCGGCGCCGGACAGCAGAGCCACTGACGCCATCATCCAGAAACGACTCATCCCTCGCATGAATTTCTCCGCTTGTGACGGAATGCATCATGCGGCCAGCTTCTGCGACCTGACATCCCCCTCGATCGCGGGGGGGTCGCGCATCGAGCGAGGGAGAACCCTCGCCCGATTGCACCGGGACGGCGCCTGGCGGCGCTACAGGCTGGCCACCAGTTCCGGCACCGCCGCGAACAGGTCGGCCTCCAGGCCGTAGTCAGCCACGCTGAAGATCGGCGCTTCCGGGTCCTTGTTGATCGCGACGATCACCTTGGAGTCCTTCATGCCGGCCAGGTGCTGGATGGCGCCGCTGATGCCGCAGGCCACGTAGAGCTGCGGCGCGACGATCTTGCCGGTCTGGCCGACCTGCCAGTCGTTGGGCGCGTAGCCGGCGTCCACCGCGGCGCGGCTGGCACCGAGCGCGGCACCGAGCTTGTCGGCCAGCGGGGTCAGCACCTCGGTGAACTTGTCGCTGGAGCCCAGCGCCCGGCCACCGCTGACGATGATCTTGGCGCTGGTCAGCTCGGGCCGGTCGAGCTTGGCGATCTCCGAGCCCAGGTAGCGCGAGCGGCCGCTGTCGGCGGCGGCGGCGATGGATTCCACGGCTGCGCCGCCACCGCTCGCGGCGGCCGCGTCGAAGCCGGTCGTGCGCACGGTCAGCACCTTGATCGCATCGCTGCTCTGCACGGTGGCGATGGCGTTGCCGGCGTAGATCGGGCGCTCGAAGGTGTCGGGGCTGATCACCCTGGTGGCGTCGCTGATCTGCGCCACGTCAAGCAGCGCGGCGACGCGCGGCGCGACGTTCTTGCCGCCCGCAGTGGCGGGGAACAGCACGTGGCTGTAGCCCTGGGCGAGCGCCACGATCTGCGCGGCGACGTTCTCGGCCAGGCCGTGGCCGAGGTGCTCGGCGTCGGCATGCAGCACCTTGGCCACACCGGCCACCTGCGCGGCGGCCTGCGCTGCCGGACCGGCGCCGGAGCCGGCCACCAGCACGTGCACGTCGCCGCCGCATTGCAGCGCAGCAGTGACGGTGTTCAGCGTCGCGGCCTTGAGGCTCGCGTTGTCGTGTTCGGCAATGACGAGGGCGGCCATCAGCGATCTCCAGCTTGGCTGGGAGCGCTGAGCGCCCCCACGGGGGGTAGCGAACGAAGTGAGCTCGGGGGCACCATCAGATCACCTTCGCTTCGTTCTTGAGCTTGTTGACGAGCGTGGCCACGTCGGGCACCTTGACGCCGGCGCCGCGCTTGGGCGGCTCGGTGACCTTCAGCGTCTTGATGCGGGGCGTCACGTCCACCCCCAGGTCTGCCGGCTTGACGACGTCCAGCGTCTTCTTCTTCGCCTTCATGATGTTGGGCAGCGTGACGTAGCGCGGCTCGTTCAGGCGCAGGTCGGTGGTGACCACCGCGGGCAGCGTCAGGCTGATGGTCTCCAGGCCGCCGTCGACCTCGCGGGTGACCTTGGCGGCGCCGTCGGCCACCTCGACCTTGCTGGCGAAGGTGGCCTGCGGCAGCCCGGCGAGCGCGGCGAGCATCTGGCCGGTCTGGTTGCAGTCGTCGTCGATGGCCTGCTTGCCGAGGATGACGAGCCCGGGCTGTTCCTTGTCGACCAGCGCCTTCAGCAGCTTGGCCACGGCCAGCGGCTGCAGTTCGACGTCGGCCGGCACGTCGACGAGGATGGCACGGTCGGCGCCGATGGCCATCGCGGTGCGCAGCGTCTCCTGGCAGGCGGTGACGCCGCACGAGACGGCGATCACCTCGGTGGCCGCGCCCTTCTCCTTCAACCGCACGGCCTCCTCGACGGCGATCTCGTCGAAGGGGTTCATGCTCATCTTGACGTTGGCGATGTCGACACCGGTGCCGTCGGACTTCACACGCACCTTGACGTTGTAGTCGACGACACGCTTCACCGGTACGAGGACCTTCATGCGCGCGGGCTCCTGCTGGAGGGTTTTGGAATCGGGGTTGCCGACATTCTACGGAAGCGAACGATCGTGCTATTTTTCGACGTTCGCTGCGGCCACGCCGCGCCCCACGTCCACCCGCGCCAGCAGCAGCAGGCCGGCCACGAAGAAGAGGCCGGTCGAGACGATCGCGAGCCGGTGGTTGCCGCCGGTGACCCAGGTGACGAAGCCGTAGGTCAGCGGGCCGATCACCGCGGCCAGCCGGGTGGCGAAGGCCCACAGCCCGTAGAACTCGGCGCGCCGCGCCGCCGGCGCGAACAGGCCGGCGAGCGCCCGGCCGGCCGACTGGCTGGAGCCCATGCACAGCCCCGCCACCACGGCGGCCACCCAGAACAGCGTGGTGCCGGTGGCCAGGTACGCCAGCACCACCATCACGATCCAGCCCACGAGCGTGACGCCCAGCGCGCGCCGGTGGCCGATGCGATCCTGCCCGTAGCCGAAGCCGAAGGCGCCCAGCGCCGCGGCGATGTTGACGAGGAACACCAGCATCATCGTCTGCGTCTGCTTGAAGCCCAGCACCTGCTCGGCATACACCGCGGCCAGCGCGATGACCACCGCGATGCCGGCCTGGTAGGCCACGCCGCAGGCCAGCAGCCACATGAAGTCGCGGTAGCGCCGGGCGTCGCGCCAGGTCTCGGCCAGCCGCGCGAACGCGGCACCCGCGCCGCCGGCACCGGCCTCGCCCTGCGGCACCGCCCGCTCGCGCAGCAGCAGGAAGGTGGGCACCGAGGCCACGCCGTAGACCGCCGCGGTGATCAGCATCGTCACCGGCACGAACTGCTCGGCGCGCTGGCCCTGTGCCTGCGCCCACAGCACGTAGGCCAGGCCGAGGCCCAGGCTCAGCATGCCGCCGAAGTAGCCGAAGCTCCAGCCCCAGCCCGACACCCGACCCATCGACTCGGTGCGGGCCAGTTCGGGCAGGAACGCCGCGGTCAGCGATTCGCCGTAGGCGTAGAAGAGGTTGGACAGGATCACCAGCGCCATCGCCAGCCACAGGTCGCCGGCGCCCACGCCGGCCAGCAGCGCGGTGGTGCCGATGCAGCCGAGCGTGCTGAGGGCGAGCAGCCGCTTCTTCGCGGCCCGCAGGTCGGCCCAGGCGCCGAGGCCGGGCATCGTCAGCATCACCAGCGCGCTGGAGATCGCCAGCGCCACCGTCCAGGCGAACGTGCCCCAGTCGGCACCGCGGGCCACCACGCCGACGAAGTAGGCGTTGAACACGGCCGTCAGCACCACGGTCGTGTAGCCCGAGTTGGCGAAGTCGTACATCGCCCAGCCGAACACTTCGCGCTTGCGCACGCCGGGGTTCAGGTCGGTGGCGGAGTAGAGGGGCATGTGGACCTCGCGTTTGCCGCCCTATGATGGCTGCGCAGCGCGGGTGACGGAACTGGTAGACGTAGCGGGCTTAAAACCCGCAGCCCGCGAGGGCGTACGGGTTCGATTCCCGTCTCGCGCACCACCGGCCGGCCGCATTCCGTCGCATGTCAGCTTGGCCACAGCCAGGCCGCGAGCGTCGCGGCAGCCGCGCACCACAGACCGATCACGATCGCCGCGCCCACGCGGCTCACCGGCCGCGCGCGGCCCTCGGCCTGCCACTGCTCGGCGCGCGCACGGCAGTCGGCCCGCACCTGCGGCGTCAATCCACGCAGCGCCAGCCACACGAGCACGGGCAGCAGCACGAGTTCATCGAGCAGCCCCAGCACCGGGATCACGTCGGGGATCAGGTCGACCGGGCTCAGCGCATAGGCCACCACCACCACGGCCAGCGCGCGCACCCACCACCCGGTGCGCGGGTCGCGCAGCGCGAACCACAGCGTCAGGCCGTCGCGCCGCAGCGCACGGGCCCAGCCGGTCAGGCGCGCCCACGCGCTCACGCGCGCAGCGGCGACCTCGCCCCCGGCAGCGGCCGCGCGCGGCGCAGCACGTCCTCGGCCAGCCACGTCGCCGAGCGCCGCGCACGCTCGGCCACCACCTCCAGAGGCAGCTGCGTGTAGTCGTCGTTGAACACCTCGAAGCTGTAGTCGCCGCGGTAGCCCTTGGCGTCCAGCGCCAGCACGAGGTCGCGCAGCTCGTCGCTGTGCACGCCCTCGCCGGGGAACACGCGGAAGTGCCGCGCGGTGTCGATGCGCTCCTCCACCGTGCGGATCTCCTGCCACATGAAGTCGGCCAGCTGCACGAGGAAGATGCGCTCGGCGTCGATGTCCTGCAGCACCTCGGTGGGCGTGCGCGTGGCGAAGCTGTGGAAGCTGTCGACGCCCACGCCGAGGTTGGGTACGTCGGCGCGCTGCACGAGGCGCCAGGCACCGACGAGGTCGTTGACGTGCCGCCCCCACGACAGTCCCTCGTAGGCCACGCGGATGCCGCGCGGCAGCGCCATCATCGCCAGCTTGCGCAGGTCGCGCGCGATCGCCTCCTCGTCGGCGGTGGCGTGGCGCGAGGTCGACGAGCAGGCCAGCAGCAGCGGGCTGCGCAGCGCCTCGCACATCTCGATCATCGAGCGCGCGATGTCGACCTTGTAGTCGTGCAGGTGGCCCGAGAGCCCCTCGAAGTCGCGCAGCACCTGGAAGCCGGTGACGCGCAGCCCGCTGGCGTGCACCTCGGCCACCGCGGCGCGCCAGCCGTCGGGGTGGCCGACGAGATCGCGCGCGGCCAGCATCACCTGATCGAAGCCGGCGCCCCGGATCGCACGCAGCTTGGCCGCGAGCGGCCCCGCCAGCGTGATCGTGTCCATGCCGAAGTCGCGGATGAAGGTGCCTGGCATCGCCGCGCTCCCTCAGGTCTCGGCGTGGTGGATCAGCTCGAACATCACGCCGTCGAGCCAGGTCTGCGTCAGCGCACCGTTGCTGCGCACCGCGAGGCGCCCGCTCTCGGCGAAGTCCACGCCACGGGCGCGCAGTGCCGAGGCCGCGGCCGGCACGTCGGGGGCGCCGAAGGCCACGCGGTGCAGCCGCTCGTCGCTCCAGCCGTCCTCGGCGTCCACCTCGGGCTCGATCAACTGCAGATGCAGCTGCCGGTCGGGACTCTGCAGCACGGTGCCCTGCGGCAGCAGGCCGGCCTCGCGGTCCTGCCCCATCACGGTGAAGCCGAACAGGCGGCCCCAGAAGGCCACCCAGTCGTCGGTGCGGCCGATGCCGATGTACTGCACCACGCCGAACCAGTGCAGCCCGGCCAGCGCGGGCGGGCGCGGGTCGGTGCCGGGCACCGGCACGAAGTCGACGTCGTAGATCGAGAACTCGCGCCAGCGGTCGACGAGGTAGATGCGGCTCTGGCCCACGCCGTGGATCGCCGGGATGTGCAGCTCCATCGGCGCCACGCGCACCGGCACGTCCCAGCCGCCGAGGTCGGTGAGCCGCCTGTGCGCGGCGGCCGCATCGCGCACGCGCAGCGCCAGCGCCGCGATCGACGGCGGCTCGCCCTCCACCGCGCCGTGCGCGTTCACGATCACGTTCATCGGGCCCTGGCGGTACAGCAGCACCTCGCGCGAGCGGTGCCGGCCGACGGGCCGGAAGCCCATCAGCTCGAGCACGTGGCCCAGCGCCTGCGGCCGCGCCGTGCGGTACTCGATGTACTCGATGCCTTCGAGGCCGAGTGGATTGGCGACGTGGTCGGCGACTTCGCGCAAGGGGGTCATGCAGGCACCTCCGGCCTTCTGCTCAATAGCTCAGCCGCGCCACCGCCCGCAGTTGCTCGGGCGTGGCCACCGGCAGCCCGAAGAACTCGAGGTACGCCGGGATCTGCTCGAACAACATGTCGGCGCCCACCTGGTAGCGGCAACCGCGTGCGGCGGCGGCCTTCAGGAACGCGGTCATCTCGTCCTTCATCACCACCTCGCCGACGAAGGCCTCGGGCGAGAGGCGCGACACGTCCAGCGGCAGCGGATCGCCGTCGTTCATGCCCAGCGGCGTGGCGTTGACGACGATGTCGCAGCCCGCCGGGTCGTTCGAGCCGGTGCGGACCTCGAGGTGCGGATGGTGCTCGCGCAGCCGGGCGGCGAGACCATCGGCCGAACCGGGCCGCGCATCGTGCAGGCCGATCGAGGCGACCCCGGCACCGGCCAGCGACGCCGCGATGGCCGAACCCACGCCGCCGCACCCGACGACCAGCGCCCGCGCGCCCTTCAGATGGCAACCCTTGCGACGCACGCCGCGCACGAAGCCCTCGCCATCGAACAGGTCACCGACCAGGCGCCCGTCGTCGGCACGCTTCACGGCGTTGCACGAGCCGGCGATGCGCACCGCGGGCGATGCCTCACCGAGCAGTGCGACCGTCGCCACCTTGTGCGGCATCGTGATCAGCGCGCCGCGGATGTTGGTGAGCGTGAACACCGCCTTCAGGAAGGCCGCGTAGTCGTCGGGCTTGCACCCCATCGGCACCACCACCG
Organism: Rubrivivax sp.; assembly: GCA_016789955.1. Taxonomy (GTDB): domain Bacteria; phylum Pseudomonadota; class Gammaproteobacteria; order Burkholderiales; family Burkholderiaceae_C; genus Rubrivivax. Next base: position 18,127 of record JAEUPB010000040.1, read on the forward strand.
CGTCGGCCCCCACCTGCTCGAACCAGGGGTTGTAGATCATCGGCGACTTGAAGGTGTGCGTCGGCCAGCCGATGTGCGCGATCAGCGAGGTGGTGCCGCGGATCATGGTGGGCGGTGTTCAGGTGGCTCAGCGGCGCGCCTTGGCCAGCTCGGCCTGCAGCTCGGCGACCGTGGCGGCAATCGCCGCGCCGTGCTTGTCGATCACGGGCTTCAGCTTGTCGCGCAGCTTGGCCTGCTCGGCCGGGCTGAACTCGGTCACCTGCATGCCGACCTTCTTCAGGGCGTCGAGGTCGCCGGCCGCACGCTCGCGGTTCACCTGGCGCTGGTAGCGGCTGGCCTCGGCGGCGGCGTCGGAGAGGATCTTCTTCTCGTCGGCCGAGAGCGTGTCCCACACCTTCTTGCTCATCAGCACCGACTGCGGGTTGTACTGGTGGTTGGTGAGCGCCAGGTGCTTCTGTACCTCGCCGAACTTGTTGGCCAGGATCACGTTCAGCGGGTTCTCCTGCCCGTCGATGGCCTTGGACTCGAGCGCGCCGTAGACCTCGGGGAAGGCCATCGGCGTCGGGTTGGCGCCCAGCGCCTTGACCCAGTCGACGTTGATCGCGTTGGGGATCACGCGCAGCTTCAGACCCTCGATGTCCTCGACCTTCGCGATCGGGCGCTTGCTGTTGGTGATGTTGCGGAAACCCAGCTCGAAGTAGGCCAGGCCCACCAGGCCCTTCTCCTGCAGCTTCGTGTGCAGCTTCTGGCCGAACGGGCCGTCGACCACGGCGTCGGCCTCCTTCGCGTTGGCGAACATGAAGGGGAAGTCGTAGACCTCGAAGTCCTTCAGCTGCGACGCGAGGATGCCCGAGTTCATGATCGCCATCTCGATGGTGCCGCCCTGCATCGCCGACACGTTGGGCGCGTCGCCGCCGAGCACGCCGCCCGGGTAGGGCACCACCTTCAGCTTGCCGCCGCTGCGCGCCGCCACCAGCTCGGCGAACTTCGACGCACCCAGCTCCAGCGGATGGCCCTTGGGGTTCTGAAGGCCCACCTTGAACGTGCGTTCCTTGATGTCCTGCGCCAGCGCCGGGGCGCCGAGTGCGGCCAGCGTCACGGCGGCCAGGATGGTCTTCACGAATGCGCGCTTCATTGCTTGTCTCCTGCGGTTGGATACGGGTAGAGGGGTTGGTCAATAGAACAGCTTCAGCGGCCACATCACGATCTGCGGCACCAGGACCAGCAGGAACATGACGAGGAACTGGGCGGCCATGAACGGCAGCACGCCGCGCGTGACCTCGTCCATCCTCATCTTGCCGACACCGGCCACCACGTTGAGCACAGTGCCCACCGGCGGCGTGATCAGGCCGATCGCGTTGTTCATGATGAACAGCACGCCGAAGTACACCGGGTCGATGCCGGCCGCCTTCACCACCGGCATCAGCACCGGCGTGAGGATCAGGATGGTGGGCGTCATGTCCATCGCCGTGCCCACCACCATCGTGATGACCATGATCACGATCAGCAGCAGCGTCGGGTTGTCCATGAACGGCTGCAGGATGGCGATCAGCTCGGCGGGCAGGTTGGCCACCGTGATGAGCCACGCCGAGACCATCGCCGCGGCCACCAGGAACATCACCACCGCGGTGGTCTTGGCCGAGGTGACGAACACCTCGTACAGCTGGTGCAGCCGCATCTCGCGGTAGACGAAGAGCGACACCACCAGCGCATAGACGGCCGCGACCACGGCGGCCTCGGTGGGCGTGAACACGCCCATCTTCAGGCCCACCAGCACGATCACCGGCAGCACCAGCGCCCAGGTCGACTCGCGCAGCTTCTGCCACACCTCCGCGGCAGAGGCCTTGGGCGGCGGCGTGGTGTTCTCCTTCTTGGCCACGATGTACCAGGTGATGGCGATCGCCACGCCCATCAGCAGGCCCGGCACGATGCCGGCCAGGAACAGCTTGGTGATCGATACGTTGGCGGCCACGCCGAAGATCACGAAGCCGATCGACGGCGGGATCACCGGCGCGATGATCCCGGCGCTCGCGATGAGGCCGCCGGCGCGGCCCTTGTCGTGGCCGGCCTTGACCATCATCGGCAGCAGCAGCGCCGCGAGCGCCGCCGTGTCGGCCACCGCCGAACCCGACAGCGCCGCCATCAGGCATGCCGCCACGATGGTGACGTAGCCCAGGCCCCCGCGCTTGTGGCCCACGAGCGCCAGTGCCAGGTTCACGATGCGCCGCGACAGGCCGCCGACGTTCATGATCTCGCCGGCGAGCATGAAGAACGGCACCGCCAGCAGCGGGAAGCTGTCGGCACCGTTGATCACGTTCTGCGCCAGGATCTGCGGGTCGAACATGTTCAGGTGCCACATCAGCGCCACGCCGCACAGCAGCAGCGCGTAGGCGATGGGTGCGCCGACGGCCATGGCGGCCAGCAGCGCGAGCAGGAAGACCGCGACCGTCACTTGCGCTCCCCTTCCTGCGCCGCGGCCTCGAGCGCGGCGAGATCCTCGGACTCCTGCACGATGACGAGTTCGTCGTCCTTGAGCTGCCCGGTCAGCAACCGGCCGAGCTTGATCAGGTGCAGCACGCCTGCCGACACGGCGAACACCACACCCGAGGCGTAGACGATGCCCATCGACCAGCCGGAGACCGGCGCTTCCACGTCGAGGTTGATGCGCGTCTGCGCGAGGCTGCCGCTGAAGATCAGCCACGCCGTGTAGATCATCAGCGTCTCGGCCAGCGCCAGGCAGACCTTCTTGCCGGTGGGGCCCAGGCGGCCGATCAGCAGGTCGGTGCCGAGGTGGCCGTTCTCCTTCACCGCGATGACGGCGCCGAGGAACGTGAGCCACACGAAGGCCCAGCGCGAGAGCTCCTCCGACACCGTGATGCCCGAGTTGAAGGCGTAGCGCAGCACCACGTTGCCGAACACCATCACCACCATCGCCGCCATCAGCGCCACCAGCAACGCCTCCAGCAGCCGGCAGTAGGCGCCGGTGGCCTTGTCGATCCAGACCGTCATGCCGCGATGTCTCCTGGTTGGTGGGGTCGTCGGCCCCGGGGCGGCGGCGCGATCGGACTTGGTCCGTCGCGCACGGTTCGAATAATGTACGAACTGGTTAGTTTGTGAGTAGGTAAAAACCCGGGGCACTTGATCGCCGGGCCTCGCCGCGGCGCCTTGGCTCGCGCACGGCGGCGTGGCCGTGCGTCACTTGCGCACGAAGCGCACGATCATCTCGATGATGCTGTCGCGCCGCGCGATCTGCGCCGGCGCCGACTCCATGTCGCGCCCGAAGATCAGCGCGAAGGTGTGGCGGTTGGCCACATTGAACACCGACAGCGCGCTGATCGACATGTGCAGGTCGACCGGGTCCAGCCCGGCCCGGAAGACGCCGGCGGCCACGCCGCGGTCGAGCACGCGGGTGAGGCCGTCGATGGCGGGCACGTTGAGCTGCCGGATGCTGCGACTGCGCGCCAGGAACTCGGCGCGCTGGATGTTCTCGCTCTGCACGAGGCGGATGAAGTCCGGGTGCGCCCACTGGTAGTCGACCGTGTGGCCCACCAGGCGCCGCAGCGCGTCTTCCGGCGGCAGGTCGTCGAGGTGCATCTCGGACTCCAGCGCGCGCATCGCCCGGTACGACTCCTCGAGCACGCGCAGGTACAGCCCCTCCTTGCTCTCGAAGTAGTAGTAGATCATCCGCTTGCTGGTGCGCGTGGCGGCGGCGATCGCGTCGATGCGCGCGCCGGCCAGGCCCTTGTCGGCGAACTCGCGCATCGCCACGGCCAGGATGTCGGCCATCGTGCGCTCGGGGTCGTTGGTGCGCGTGGGCGCGGCGCGCCGCGTCCTGGCAGCGGGCGGCCGTGTACCCTTCGCCGGTCCCGTCGACTTATGTACCGGACGGTTCATTCCAACAGTGTAGCCGCGGGCCGCGGTGGGTCAGTCGCGCGCCAGGAACTCCACCGCTCGCCGCAGCCCCGGCCCGTGCGGCACGCGCAGCGACACCAGCGCTGCCTCCACGCCGCCGAGCGCGCCCAGCACCATCGCGGCGTTGAGATCGCCGAGGTGGCCGATGCGGAACACCTTGCCGGCGAGCGGGCCGAGGCCACCGGCCACCGCCACCTGGAAACGCTCGCGCGCCAGCGTGCGCAGCGCGTCGGGGTCGAAGCCGCCGACGGGGGTGGCAGCGATGGCCGTCACCGAGACCGAGCGCGCCGCGGCATCGCGGCAGTACGGCCCGAGCGCCCCGCCCTCGCCCCAGCCCTCCACGGCCGCCTGCACTGCACCGGCGAGCTGGCGGTGCCGAGCGTAGACGTTCTCCAGCCCCTCCTGCCGCAGCAGGCCGAGCGACGCGCGCAGCCCGAACATCAGGTGCATCGGCACCGTGCCGAAGAACTTCTGGTACGGCAGCCCGCCGATGCGGCGCGTCCAGTCCCAGTAGGCGCGCGGCGCGTCGTTGCGACGGGACACCTCGAGGGCCGGCGCATTCACCACGACGAAGCCCAATCCGGGCGGCAGCATCAGCCCCTTCTGCGACGCGCCCACCACCACGTCGATGCGCTGGCGCTGCAGGTCGATCGGCAGGGCACCCAGCGTGGCGACTGCATCGACGACGAACAGCGCCGGATGGGCGGCCGCGTCGATGGCGCGGCGCATCGCATCGATCTCGGAGGTGACGCTGCTGGCGGTGTCGGTGTGCACCATGAACACGGCGATGATCTCGCGGGCCGTGTCGGCGCGCAGCACCGCCTCCACCGCCGCCGGATCGATCGGCAGGCCCTCCCGCCACGGCGTGCGCACGGCACGCCGGCCGAGCATCTCGACCTGCGCCGCCCAGCCGTCGGAGAAGTGGCCGGTGCCCGGCACCAGCACCTTCGCGCCACGCGGCAGCAGGTTCTCGATGGCCACCTCCCACGCACCGTGGCCGTTGGCGGCGTACATGAACACGCCTGCGTCAGCGGGGGCGTTGCACAGCCAGCGCAGGCCGTCCTCGCAGGCGGTGATGGATTCGCTGACGCGTGGATCGGCCAGGTCCATCGGCTGGCGATGCATCGCATCGAGCACCTCGTCGGGAATCGAGGTCGGGCCGGGCGAATGCAGCAGGCGGCGGCCAGGGATGCGGGTCGGTGCGGTCATGCGAGGGGATGTGTCCTAGAAGTGATCGAGGGTCGGGAAGCGGTCGTCGCCGATGATGCAGTTCCACAGCACGCAGGCAGCGCCGAGGTCGCCGGTCCACAGCGTATGGCGGCCCCGGCGGTGCTCGGCGCGGTGGCGCTCGACCTGCACGATCATGTGCATCGCGAGTTGCCGCGCGCGGTCGAGCCAGCGCTCGTCGCCGTTGCGGCGGAACAGCTTGAGCATCGTCATCGCACTGTTGCCGGTGCCGTGGCACAGCGACGCGCCCTTGGCGAGCGGGCCGGCCACCCACGTCAGCTCGCCGGCCGCCAGCAGCAGCGCGTCCCACTCGGGCGAGCGTGGCGCGCCGGCCAGGCGGCAGACGATGCCAGGCGCGCCGTGGCAATCCTGCACCGGCGGCAGCTTGCCCTTGGCCTGCGCGCGGGCCAGGTCCTCGGCATCGGTGAACGGGTGCCAGTTGATCAGCTCGCCATCGCGCAGCGCACAGCGCTCCAGCGTCTGCCGCGCTCGTTCGACGAGCGTCTGCACCGTCACGTCGTCGAGCAGCGCGGCGCCGCGCAGCGCCGGGTAGACATTGCCGACGAGTCCATGTCCGGCGCCGAGGTAGCGGATGCGGCGGCCGTAGAGGTCCTGCACCCAGGTCCACGTGCCGACGTCGGGATCGATCTCCATCGTGTCGAGCAGCACGCGCACGCCGTCCTGCACGAGGCGCATCCAGCGCACCTCGCCGCTGGCCTCGGCCAGGTGGATGGCGGCCAGCAGCGTGCCGGAGTTGCCCCACAGCGGCTCGCGGCAGGGGTTGTGCAGGTTGCCGCGGATCAGCGCGTGCAGCGCGTCGGCCACGGCCGGCTCGCGGGTCACGCTCCAGTGCAGCAGCATCGCGCCGCATTCGCCGGCGAGGTAGGACGCCGTGCCGTGCGCTTCGTGGGCCACCGCCGCTCGCGCGCGCGGGGCCAGCTGCGCCAGCCACGGCCGCGGGTCGAGCATGGGCTCGATGACGCCCTGCGAGGCCAGGTCGCGCAGCGCCCAGAAGACGCCGGTCGCACCGAAGTAGAGGTCGGCATGGCGCGTCTGCGGCGTGGGCGGGTCGTCCCGCGGGTGCATGGGCCAGTTGCCCCGGGCCGCATCGAACTCGTCACGGGCCGACGCGGCGATGCGCGCGATCTCGGCCCGCGCCGCGTCCTCGCTCCAGGGCGCGCCAGCGAGCGGCTCGTGCCGCGCGGGGTCGTACAGCGGTGTCATGGCAGCGCGCTAGTGTCCAGTCCCGGCCAGCGGAGGTTCAGCGGATGCCGAGCACGCGCTGCACCAGCGCCTGCAGCCGGTCGTCGGTGGCGATCGGGTCGAAGCACGGATCGACCGGCAGGCACACCGCGTTCGGGTCGCGCTCGTCGATGGCCCTGGTCAGCAGCGAGATCGCCTCGTCGCGGCGGCCCCGGGCGGCCTCGACCATCGCCAGCTGGTAGGGCGGCAGGTAGCGGCCCTGGAAGCGTGCGCGCAGCGCCGCCAGCGTCTCGTCGGCATCGGTGTGCCGGCCGGTCGCGGCCTGCACCATCGCGCAGCCGGCGGCCCCGATGCTCAGGTTCGGATGCTGCTGCGCCACGGCGCGGTAACCCGCCAGCGCGGCCTCGGCATCGCCGCGCAGCCAGTGCACGTTGGCCGCCAGCGCCAGCCCCAGCACGTTGTCGGGGCTCAGGTCGAGCAGGGCCTCCAGCGTCTCCTGCGCCAGGTCCCATTCGCGGCGGTACAGGTGCAGCAGGGCCTCGTGGGCGCGCAACCCGAGGTTCAGCGGGTCGAGCCGGCGCGCCACCACCAGCTCGGCTTCGGCCTCGGCGTAGGCGCGGCGCAGCATCAGCGCGAAGGCGTGCGCGTGCCGCACCTCGGGCGACACCGGCGCGGCCTCGATCGCCCGCTGGAACAGCGCCTCGGCGGTCGGCCAGTCGTAGCGGAAGCGCTGCTCGAGCTGCGCGCACAGCGCCAGCGCGTCGGCCTGCCCCGGCTGCAGCTTCAGCGCGGCATGCGCCGAGTCCAGCGCGTGGTCGATGCCGGGCAGCGGCGGCTCGATGTTGGTGTTGACGAGCTTCAGCCACGCGCGCGCGATGCCTACGTGCGCGTCGGCCAGCGTCGGATCGACGGCCACCGCGGCCTGGTAGCGCGACAGCGCCTTGCGGTGGCCCGTCTCGTGGCCCACTCGCAGGAAGTAGTGGCCGCGCTGAGCCAGCTCCTGCGCCCGGGTGCGCGGGTCGTCGGTGGACAGCCGCACCGGCACGAAGCGCGGCTGGTAGGCGCCCTTGGGCAGCTCGATGCGCAAGGCCGCGTCGCGCCCGGCGTCGCGGTAGTGCTGCTCCAGCCGCTGCCGCAGCCGCCGCGCCTCCACGCGCACGATGCTGTCGGCCGCGGGGTCGAAGCGCTGGGCGGGGCGGTTGAACACGTCGATGGCGACCATCGACTCCTTCAGCGCCGCGGTGTCGCCTTCGAGCGTGCGTTCGACCAGGTGAACGAGCAGCCGCTGGTGCGCCCGCGCGCCGGCGAAGTCGCTGCTGGCCAGCAGCCGCGCCAGTTCGGCGCGCACCTGGGAGGCGTTGAACCCGCCTGCGTCGGAACCCGATTCGTCCATCGAGCGCCGAGTGTGCCCTATGCCTGCACGCCGGCGGTCGGTCGCCTGCCCGCCGCCGCGGCGGGCACCGTGATCAGTGCAGCGGCACGCCGGTCTTGCCCTGCAGTTCCTCGCGGGTGACGCCGGGCGCCATCTCCACGACCTTCAGGCCCTGCGGCGTCACGTCCAGCACGGCCAGGTCGGTGATGATGCGGTCGACCACGCCCACGCCGGTCAGCGGCAGCGTGCACTGCGGCAGGATCTTCAGGTCGGTGGAGCCGTCCTTCTTCTTGGCCACGTGCTCCATCACGACGATGACGCGCGGCACGCCGGCCACGAGGTCCATCGCGCCGCCCATGCCCTTGACCATCTTGCCCGGGATCATCCAGTTGGCGAGGTCGCCCTTCTCGCTGACCTGCATGGCGCCGAGGATCGACAGGTTGATCTTGCCGCCGCGGATCATCGCGAAGCTGTCGTGGCTGCCGAAGATGCTCGATCCGGCGATGGTGGTGACGGTCTGCTTGCCGGCGTTGATGAGGTCGGCGTCGACCTCGTCGTCGTGCGGGAAGGGGCCGATGCCCAGCATGCCGTTCTCGCTCTGCAGCCACACCTCGATCGTGTCGGGCACGTGGTTGGCCACCAGCGTCGGGATGCCGATGCCGAGGTTGACGTAGTAGCCGTCCCTCAGTTCGGCGGCGGCCTTGGCGGCCATCTGGTCTTGCGTCCAGCTCATCGGGGTGCTCCTGGAATCGACGGGGTCAGCAGCGGGAATCAGAGGCGGGGGCGCGTGGTGCGCTTCTCGATGCGCTTCTCGGGCGTGGCGTTGAGCACGAGGCGGTGCACGTAGATGCCCGCCAGGTGCACCTCGTCGGGGTCCAGCGAGCCGGTCGGCACGATCTGTTCCACCTCCACCACGCTGACCTTGCCGGCCATGATCACCGCCGGGTTGAAGTTGCGCGCGGTGCGACGGAACACCAGGTTGCCGGTCTCGTCGGCCTTCCACGCCTTGCCCAGCGAGAGATCGGGCACCAGCGCACGCTCCATCACATGCATCTTGCCGTCGAACTCGCGCTGCTCCTTGCCCTCGGCCACCAGCGTGCCGACGCCGGTGCGCGTGTAGAACGCGGGAATGCCGGCGCCGCCGGCGCGCAGCTTCTCGGCCAGCGTGCCCTGCGGCGTGAACTCGAGCTCGAGCTCGCCGGCCAGGTACTGCCGCTCGAACTCCTTGTTCTCGCCAACGTAGCTGGAGATCATCTTGCGGATCTGCCGCGTCTCCAGCAGCTTGCCGAGGCCGAAGCCGTCGACGCCGGCGTTGTTGCTGATCGCGGTCAGGTTCCTCGCGCCGCTGTCGCGCAGCGCGTCGATCAGCGCCTCGGGGATGCCGCACAGGCCGAAGCCGCCGACGCCGATCAGCAGGCCGTCGCGCACAAGGCCGTCGAGAGCGGCTGCCGCGCTCGGATAGATCTTCTTCATGCCGCCGTCCCTCGCTGGGGGAAATCGTCGAAGCGCGCAGCGTACTACGTAATGCATTACGTAGTCGTTACGTAGAATCGCCTAACGAATTCGGGGAGCAGGCAGGTGGAGCAGCAGGCACAGCGGCCTTCGAAGGCCAGCCGGGAGATGCTGGAGCGGCTGACGGGCGAGGTCTTCGCGCCGTGGGTGCGCGAGCTCGATCTGCGGCTGCTCGACGTGTCGGAAGGCGAGGTGCGCCTGGCGCTGCCGGTGGCGCCGCGCCACGTGCACGGCGGCGGCGTGCTGTGCGGGCAGACGATGATGGCCGCGGCCGACAGCGCGATGGTGCTGGCGATCGTGGCGCAGCTCGGCGAGTTCAGGCCGATGACCACCGTGCAGCTGCAGACCAGCTTTCTGCGGCCGATCCCGGCCCCGTCGCCCGGCACCGCGGCCGATGCCACGGTGGTGGCGCGCGTGCTGCGGGCCGGCAAGCAGCTCGTGTTCGGCGAGATCGAGGTGCTCGACGCCCAAGGCCGCCTGGCCGCGCATGCCACCACCACCTACGCGCTGCTGTGAAGCCGCCGGCTCCCGCAGCGACGGCGGCGCCGCCCGCGCTCGACTACCGCACCGCGTTCGACCTCGCGCCGATCGGCCTCGTGCTGTCCCGGCGGCGCCTGATGATCGACTGCAACCGCGAGCTGCTGGCGATGTTCGGCGCGGCGCGCGACGACATCGTCGGCCGCTCGTTCGAGGCGCTGTACCCGACGCCGGTGGAGTTCGAGCGCACCGGCGCGCGCATCGTCGCCAGCCTCGACCGCCACGGCCGCTACGCCGACGAGCGGGTGATGCGCCGCATCGACGGCAGCCTGTTCTGGTGCCACGTCTCGGGCCGCACGCTGGACCCGAACGACCCGCACGCTGCCGGCATCTGGGCCTTCGAGGACCTGTCGAGCAAGCGCAGCGTGGCGGTGGAGTTCACGCCGCGCGAGCGCGAGATCGCCGCGCTGCTGGTGGAGGGGCTGACCAGCAAGCTGATCGGCAGGCAACTCGGCGTGAGCCCGCGCACCGTGGACGTGTACCGGGCCCGGCTGATGCGCAAGATGGGGGCGGCCACCACCGGCGAGCTGGTGGGCAAGCTGATGGCCTGACGGCGCCGGCGGGCCGCGCCGGCGGGCTCACTTCAACCGGGAGCTCAGCGACTTGATCTCCGCCGCGAGCGCGGAGATCGAATCCTGCAGCGCAGCCACCTTCTTCTCCACGCCATCGATCCGATGATTGATGTCGACGATGAGCCCGTTGTCCTGCGACACCATCTTGCCGAGGCTGTCGATCCCCTTGCCGGTCTCGGCGACCGACTTCTTCACGTCGGCAATCTGCTTGTTGCAGTACCCCTGCAGCGACTGCAGGTCCTTCATCGTCACGTCCGATGCCATGGGCTGTTGCTCCGTTGCACCGCCGACCCCGGCGGCATGGACCGCATCCTCGGCCGCAGCCGTTGCGGCGGCGTTGCGAGCCCCCCCGTCCCGGAGGTCGCCCCCTATGCACAGCGGGTCATAGGGGTTCGGATCGACTGTGCGCCGCCCTGGGCCCGCCGAAGAATGGTCGCGTTCCCACGGCACACACTCTCAGGAGACATTCGTGACGATCACGATCGCCCTCACCGTCAACGGCAAGCCCGTGACGGCAACCATCGACCCGCGCACGCTGCTCGTGCAGTTCCTGCGCGAGCACCTGCAGCTCACCGGCACGCACGTGGGCTGCGACACCGCGCAATGCGGCGCCTGCACCGTGCACCTGAACGGCCGCGCGGTGAAGGCCTGCTCGATGCTGGTCGCACAGGCCCAGGGCGGCAGCGTCACCACCATCGAGGGCCTGGCGCCCGAAGGCGAGCTGCACCCGATGCAGTCGGCGTTCCGCGAGTGCCACGGGCTGCAGTGCGGCTTCTGCACGCCGGGCATGGTGATGTCGGCGGTGCAGCTGCTGAAGGACCAGCCGGCCGCCACCGAGCAGCAGATCCGCGAGGGGCTGGAGGGGAACCTCTGCCGCTGCACGGGCTATCACAACATCGTGCGCGCGATCCAGACCTGCCAGCGCGCCGGCGCCTGACCAGGGAGACACCACGATGACCGACCTCTCCAACTCGCCCATCGGCAAGGCGCTGGTGCGCCGCGAGGACCAGCGCTTCCTCACCGGCAACGGCCGCTACACCGACGACGTGGTGATGCAAGGGCAGACCTACGCGGTGTTCCTGCGTTCGCCGCACGCTCACGCCCGGATCAAGTCGATCGACGTTTCGCAGGCGAAGGACGCGCCGGGGGTGGTGGCGATCTACACCGGCGCCGATGTCGCCGCGTCGAAGATCGGCGGCCTGCCCTGCGGCTGGCTGATCCACAGCCAGGACGGCACACCGATGAAGGAGCCGGCGCACCCCATCCTGGCACACGAGAAGGTGCGTCACGTCGGCGATGCGGTGGCGCTGGTGATCGCCGAGAGCGTGCTGCAGGCGCGCGACGCCTGCGAGCGCATCGAGGTGGACTACGACGTGCTGCCGGCGGTGATCGACATCCGCAAGGCCGACGGCGCCCCCGCCTCGGTGCACGACGACGTGCCGAACAACGTCTGCTACGACTGGGGCCACGGCAGCAAGGACGCGGTGGACGCCGCGTTCAAGGTGGCGGCCAAGGTCTCGACGCTCGAGTTCGACAACAACCGCCTGATCCCCAACGCGATGGAGCCGCGCGCGGCCAACGCGGTGTACACCTCGCACGACGACAGCTACACGCTGTACGTGGCCAACCAGAACCCGCACGTCGAGCGCCTCTTGATGTGCGCCTTCGTGCTCGGCATCCCCGAGTCGAAGATGCGCGTCATCGCGCCCGACGTGGGCGGCGGCTTCGGCTCGAAGATCTTCCTGTACGCAGAGGAGACGGCGCTGGTCTGGGCGGCCAAGCGCGTGAAGCGGCCGATCAAGTGGACGGCCGAGCGCAGCGAGGCGTTCCAGACCGACGCCCACGGCCGTGACCACCACACGAAGGTGGAGCTGGCGATGGACGCGCAGGGCAACTTCACCGCGATGCGCGTGAAGACCATCGCCAACATGGGCGCGTACCTGTCGACCTTCGCCTCCAGCGTGCCGACGATCCTGTACGCCACGCTGCTGGCCGGCCAGTACAAGACGCCGGCCATCTGGGCCGAGGTGAAGGCGGTGTTCACCAACACCGCGCCGGTGGACGCCTACCGCGGTGCCGGCCGACCCGAAGCCACCTACGTCGTCGAGCGCATCGTCGAGACCGCCGCGCGCGACCTCGGCCGCGACCCGGCCGACCTGCGCCGGCAGAACTTCATCACCACGTTTCCCTACGCCACGCCGGTGGGGCTGACCTACGACACCGGCGACTACGCCGCGCACCTCGACCGCGCGCTGGAGATGGCCGACGTCAAGGGCTATGCCGCGCGCAAGGCGGCCTCGGCCGCGAAGGGCCTCAAGCGCGGCCTGGGGTACAGCTGCTACATCGAGGCATGCGGCCTCGCACCGTCGAACATCGCCGGGGCGCTGGGCGCGCGGGCGGGCCTGTTCGAGGCCGGCGAGGTGCGCGTGCACCCCACCGGCACGGTGACGGTGTTCACCGGCTCGCACAGCCACGGCCAGGGTCACGAGACCACCTTCGCGCAGGTGGTGGCGGCCAAGCTGGGCATGCCGGTCGAGAACGTGGAGATCGTGCACGGCGACACCGGGCGCATCCCCTTCGGCATGGGCACCTACGGCAGCCGGTCCTTGAGCGTCGGCGGCACGGCGATCATCAAGGCGGTGGACAAGATCATCGCCAAGGGCAAGAAGATCGCAGCCCACCTGCTGGAGGCCTCGGACACCGACATCGATTTCGAGAACGGCGAGTTCAAGGTCAAGGGCACCGACAAGAAGCTGCCCTTCGGCGCGATGGCGCTCACCGCCTACGTGCCGCACAACTACCCGCTGGACAAGCTGGAGCCGGGCCTGAACGAGAACGCGTTCTACGACCCGACCAACTTCACCTCTCCGGCCGGCAGCTACGTGTGCGAGGTGGAGGTCGACCCCGAGACCGGCAAGACCACGGTGTCCAGCTTCGTCGCGGTGGACGACTTCGGCAACATCGTCAATCCGATGATCGTCTCGGGCCAGGTGCACGGCGGCATCGCCCAGGGCCTGGGCCAGGCGATGATGGAAGGCGCGGTCTACGACAGCGCCAGCGGCCAGCTGCTGAACGGCACGTACATGGACTACACCATGCCGCGCGCCGACGACCTGCCGAGCTTCACCGTCGACCACACGGTCACGCCCTGCACCCACAACCCGCTGGGCGTGAAGGGCTGCGGCGAGGCCGGGGCCATCGGCTCGCCGCCGGCCTTCATCAACGCGCTGACCGATGCGCTGGGCGTCAAGGACATCGCCAAGCCGGCCACGGCCGAGCGGGGCTGGCGCGCCGCCAACAAGATCGCCTGAGGAGACACACGCCATGTACAACTTCCAATACCAGCGTCCCGGCGATCGGGCGGCGGCGGCATCCGCTGCCAAGGCCGCCAATGCGCGTTACCTGGCCGGCGGCCAGACCTTGATCCAGGCGATGAAGCTGCGCCTGTCGTCCAGCGATGCGCTGGTCGACCTGGGCGGCATCGCCGACCTGAAGGGCATCAAGGTCGACGGTGGCAGCGTCACCATCGGCGCCACCACCACCCATGCCACCGTGGCCCGCTTGGCCGAGGTGCACAAGGCCATCCCCGCGCTGGCCGAGCTGGCCGGCGGCATCGGCGACCAGATGGTGCGCAACATGGGCACCATCGGTGGCTCCATCGCCAACGCCGACCCGGCCGCCT
>JAEUPB010000087.1 GCA_016789955.1 Rubrivivax sp.
TGACGCAGCGCGTGGCCGATGCCGCCGAGCGCGCCGGCCACGTGTTCGCGGTCGACCCCACGTCGGCCGAGGCGAGCTGCATCGGCGGCAACATCGCGATGAACGCCGGCGGCAAGAAGGCGGTGCTGTGGGGCACGGCGCTCGACAACCTCGCGTCGTGGCGCATGGTCACGCCGCAGGCCACGTGGCTGGAGGTGACGCGGCTCGACCACAACCTCGGCAAGATCCACGACATCGACCTGGCGCGCTTCGAGCTGAAGCATTTCGACGCTTCCGGCCGCACGCTGCAGCGCACCGAGATCCTCGAGATCCCCGGTCGCGTGTTCCGCAAGGAAGGGCTGGGCAAGGACGTCACCGACAAGTTCCTCGCCGGCCTGCCCGGCGTGCAGAAGGAAGGCTGCGACGGCCTCATCACCAGCGCGCGCTGGGTGGTGCACCGCATGCCGCCGCATGTGCGCACGGTGTGCCTGGAGTTCTTCGGCAACGCCAAGGACGCGGTGCCCTCGATCGTCGAGATCAAGGACTACCTGTTCGCCGAGGCGCGCCGGCTGGCGGCCGACGCCGAGCCCGGCAAGACGCCGGTGGTGCTGGCCGGCCTGGAGCACCTGGACGACCGCTACCTGAAGGCGGTGGGATACACCACCAAGAGCCGACGGGCGCTCTCGGCCTCGGGCAGCGGGCTGCCGAAGATGGTGCTGGTCGGCGACATCGTCGGCGACGACGAGGCCGCGGTGGCGCGCGCCACCAGCGAGGTGGTGCGCATCGCCAACAGCCGCGGCGGCGAAGGCTTCGTGGCGGTCAGCGCCGAGGCGCGCAAGAAGTTCTGGCTCGACCGCAAGCGCACCGCGGCCATCGCTCGCCACACCAACGCCTTCAAGGTCAACGAGGACGTCGTCATCCCGCTGCCGCGGATGGGCGAGTACACCGAGGGCATCGAGCGCATCAACGTCGAGCTGAGCCTGCGCAACAAGCTCGAACTGGCGCAGCGCCTGGAGACCTGGTTCGAGGCCGGGCAGCTGCCGCTGTCGCGCAGCGACGACGCCGCGGTGCCGGAGCCGGAGATCGTCGACGACCGCGTGCAGCAGGCGCTGGCTCTGATCCGCGAGGTGGCGGCGCTGTGGCGCTGGTGGCTGGCGCAGCTCGACGTGGCGCAGGGCGGCGATGCAGGCCCCGGTGCCGGCCGCACCGTGTTCGCGCTGCTGCAGGACGGCACGTGGCGCGCGTCGTGGAAGACGCAGATCCTGAAGCCGCTGCAGACGCTCTTCTCGGGCGACGCGCTGGCGCCGGTGGTCGACGCCTGCCGCGCGATCCACCGCGAGGTGCTGCGCGGCCGCGTGTGGGTGGCGCTGCACATGCATGCCGGCGACGGCAACGTGCACACCAACATTCCCGTCAACAGCGACAACTACCCGATGCTGCAGACCGCCCACGAGGCGGTGGCGCGCATCATGGCGCTGGCGCGCAGCCTCGACGGCGTGATCTCCGGCGAGCACGGCATCGGCATCACCAAGCTCGAGTTCCTGTCCGACCACGAGCTGGCCGAGTTCGCCGCGTACAAGCAGCGCATCGACCCCGAGGGCCGCTTCAACCGCGGCAAGCTGCTGCGCGGGGGCCTTCCCGGCGCACCGGCCGGGGCAGCGCCCGCCGTGTTCGCCAGCGACCTGAGCGCCGCCTACACGCCCAGCTTCGGGCTGATGGGGCACGAGTCGCTGATCATGCAGCAGAGCGACATCGGCGCGATCAGCGACAGCATCAAGGACTGCCTGCGCTGCGGCAAGTGCAAGCCGGTGTGCGCCACGCACGTGCCGCGTGCCAACCTGCTGTACAGCCCGCGCAACAAGATCCTCGCCACCTCGCTGCTGATCGAGGCCTTCCTGTACGAGGAGCAGACGCGCCGCGGCGTCAGCCTCGACCACTGGGCCGAGTTCGAGGACGTCGCCGACCACTGCACGGTGTGCCACAAGTGCGCCTCGCCGTGCCCGGTGAAGATCGACTTCGGCGACGTGACGATGGCCATGCGCAACCTGCTGCGCCGCATGGGCCACAAGAGCTTCCGCCCCGGCAACGCCGCGGCGATGATGTTCCTGAACGCGACCAACCCGCAGACCATCAAGCTCGCGCGCACCGCGATGGTCGACGTGGGCTTCAGGGCGCAGCGCTTCCTCAACGGCCTGCTGCGCCCGGCGGTGAACAAGCAGACCGCCGCGCCGCCAGCGACGCTGCGCGCGGCGCCGCTGAAGGAGCAGGTGATCCACTTCGTCAACAAGAAGATGCCGGGCGGGCTGCCGAAGAAGACCGCTCGCGCGCTGCTGGACATCGAGGATCGCGCCTACGTGCCGATCATCCGCGACCCGGCCGCCACCAGCGCCGACAGCGAGGCGGTCTTCTACTTCCCCGGCTGCGGCTCCGAGCGGCTGTTCAGCCAGGTCGGGCTGGCGACCCAGGCGATGCTGTGGAAGGCCGGCGTGCAGGCCGTGCTGCCGCCGGGCTACCTGTGCTGCGGCTACCCGCAGCGCGGCAGCGGCCAGGCCGACCGGGCCGAGCAGATCATCACCGACAACCGCGTGCTGTTCCACCGCGTGGCCAACACGCTGAACTACCTCGACATCAAGACCGTGGTGGTGAGCTGCGGCACCTGCTACGACCAGCTGCAGGGCTACCGCTTCGAGGAGATCTTCCCGGGCTGCCGCATCGTCGACATCCACGAGTTCCTGCTGGAGAAGGGCATCACCCTCGGCGACGCCGGCGGGGGCACCTACCTCTACCACGACCCCTGCCACACGCCGCTGAAGCAGCAGGACCCGATGAAGACCGTCAAGGCGCTCGTCGGCCCGCAGGTCACCAAGAGCGAGCGCTGCTGCGGCGAGAGCGGCACGCTGGGCGTGACCCGGCCCGACATCGCCACGCAGGTGCGCTTCCGCAAGGAAGAGGAACTGCGCAAGACCGAAGCCGCACTGCGCGGCAGCGGCGCGGTGGCGCCGGGCGCCGACCTGAAGATCCTCACGTCGTGCCCGAG
This sequence comes from Rubrivivax sp., assembly GCA_016789955.1. Taxonomy (GTDB): domain Bacteria; phylum Pseudomonadota; class Gammaproteobacteria; order Burkholderiales; family Burkholderiaceae_C; genus Rubrivivax. The sequence continues at coordinate 3,017 of JAEUPB010000087.1, forward strand.
CTGCCTGCAGGGCCTGAAGCGCTACGAGAACGACCTGCAGAGCGGCCTGCTCGAGGCCGACTACATCGTCGTGGAGATGGCGCGCAAGCTGCTGGGCGAGAGCTGGCTCGAGGACTACGTGGCGCGCGCCAACCGCGGCGGCATCGAGCGCGTGCTGGTGTAGGCGCTACCGGTTCCGTCCGGCCCGCGGCTTGAGCCGCATCAACCCCGGCGCACGATGCGGGCATTCGGTGCGCGGCCTGCCGTGGCTACACTCGTCGCGCCGCCATGAAGAACGACCCGTCGCCGACCGCCCTCACCGTCCACCAGGCCTCGCGCGTGCTCGAGGTCGCCTTCGACGACGGGGCGCATTTCCGCATCCCCTTCGAGCTGATGCGCGTGTACTCGCCGTCGGCGGAAGTCCAGGGCCACGGGCCCGGGCAGGAGGTGCTGCAGACCGGCAAGCGCGAGGTGCAGATCGACGACATCGTATCGGTCGGCCACTACGCCGTGCAGCCGCGCTTCTCCGACGGGCATGAGACCGGCATCTACTCGTGGGGCTACCTGTACCACCTCGGCGAGCAGCAGCAGGCGCTGTGGGCGCGCTACGAGGAACGGCTGCGCGAGGCCGGCGTGTCGCGGGACGCGCCGATGCCGGTGGCCTCCGGCCACGGCTGCAGCCACCACTGACCGGCCACACCGCCATGGCCCAGACCCATTTCGGCTACGAGCAGGTCGACGAGCAGGACAAGACGCAGCGCGTGCGCGGCGTGTTCGATTCGGTGGCGCGCCGCTACGACCTGATGAACGACCTGCTGTCGTTCGGCATGCACCGGGCGTGGAAGGCCTACACCGTCACCGCCGCCGCGCCGAAGCGCGGCGACCGCGTGCTCGACGTGGCCGGCGGCACCGGCGACCTCGCCCGCGCGTTCGCGCGCAAGGTCGGCGACGAGGGCCTCGTCGTGCACACCGACATCAACGCCGCGATGCTCTCCGCCGGGCGCGACCGCCTGCTCGACGAAGGCCTGGCGCTGCCCACTGCCGTGTGCGACGCCGAGAAGCTGCCGTTCCCCGACGGCAGCTTCGACATCGCCAGCGTCGCCTTCGGGCTGCGCAACATGACGCACAAGGAGGCCGCCCTGGCCGAGATGGCGCGCGTGCTGCGCCGCGGCGGGCGGCTCGTGGTGCTGGAGTTCTCGAAGATCGCCGAGCCGCTGCGCAAGCCCTACGACTGGTACTCCTTCAAGGTGATGCCGCTGATCGGCAAGCTCGTGGCGCGCGATGCCGACAGCTACCGCTACCTGGCCGAATCGATCCGCATGCATCCCGACCAGGCCACGCTGAAGGCGATGATGAAGGACGCCGGGTTCGGCCACGTCGACGTGCACAACCTCGCCGCCGGGGGCGTGGCACTGCACGTGGGCATCAAGTGCTGAAGCGCCTGCGCCGCCGCTGGGCCGCCGTGCGCGCGGCCCGGCGCGTGCGCCGGCGTGTGCGGCAGTCCGATGTCGACATCGATGCGCTGCTGGCGCTGGCCCGCCAGAGCTTCGTGCGCATGCAGGCCGCCTGGGATGCCGCCGACCTGCGCGCGCTCGAGGCCTGCACCACCGAGCCGCTGATGGCCGACCTGCGCTCGCAGCTCGCGCTGCGCGGGCACGACGGCAACCGCACCGAGGTCGTCACGCTGCACGCCGAGCTGCTGGCCGTCGAGGAGATGCGCGAGGCGTTCGTGGCCAGCGTCGAGTTCTCCGGCGTGATCCGCGAGCATGTCGACCGCGGCGAGGCGCCGTTCCGCGAGCTGTGGCTGCTGGCGCACGCGAAGAACGCCGCGCCGGGCTGGCGCATCGCCAGCGTGCAGTCGCTGTCCTGAGCCGCGCCCGCCGCGGGCGCCACCGGCGTGCGCAACGCACGCGCAACCACTTGAAACGAGGGCCGCCGGATGGCCGTTGCACGAGGGGCGGCGGTTACACTTCGCGCCGCCCGTGCGGGCCCGGCCGGCAGGGCCGGAACGAGGATCTTCCGATGACGACTCCCGAGCGCCCGACGCGGGCGCGTGCGCCACTGGCCCTGGCCCTGGCGATGGCCCTCGTCCTGGGGGCCGGCTGCGGCCGCAAGGACGAGGATGCGCCGACCCAGGTGGCCGCCAAGGTCAACAAGCGCGAGATCACCGTCCACCAGATCAATTTCCTGCTGCAGCAGCAGCGCGGCCTGCGCGCGGAGCAGATCGAGCCGGCGGGCCGCCAGCTGCTCGAGCGCCTCGTCGACCAGGAGCTGGCCTACCAGAAGGCCGAGGACCTGAAGCTCGACCGCGACCCGCGCGTGGTGCAGCAGCTCGAGATGGCCCGGCGCGAGATCATCGCGCGCGCCTACCTGGAGAAGGTGCGGGAGGCGGCCGTCAAGCCCACCGCGCAGGAGATCAAGGCCTACTACGACAGCAAGCCGGCGCTTTTCAGCGAGCGCCGCGTCTACAACCTGCAGGAGATCCAGATCGAGGCCCGGCCCGAGCAGTTGGAAGCGCTGCGCGGCCAGCTCACCGCGGCCAAGAACATCGCGGAGTTCGTCGAGTACCTGAAGGGCAACGGCTACAAGTTCAACGCCGCCCAGGCGGTGCGCGCCGCCGAGCAGCTGCCGCTGCAGAGCCTGGAAGGCTTCGCGAAGCTGAAGGACGGGCAGGCGGTGTTCAACGCCGTGGGCAACGGCGTGCAGGTGCTGGTGCTGGCCGGCTCGCGCATGGCGCCGGTGAGCGAGGAGCAGGCCCGCCCGGCGGTCGAGCAGTTCCTGCTCGAGGAGCGCAAGCGCAAGCTCGCCGAGGAAGACCTGAAGGCGCTGCGCGCCGACGCGAAGATCGCCTACGTGGGCAAGTTCGCCGCCCCGGCGGCTTCCGGCGCGGCGCCTGCGGCGGCAGGCCCGGGGACGGCGCCTGCGGCGGCCGGTGCGTCCTCGCCGGCGCTCAGCGCCAGCGAGGTCGGCAAGGGCCTGGGCATCAAGTGACCGCGCGCCGCCGGCTGTTGCTCGGCGCGCTGCTGCTGCCGGCGCTGCCGGGGCGCGCCTCCGCGCAGGGCGCCGTGCCCGTGGCGGCGGCCAACGAGTACCGCATCGCCGGCGGCGACGTGCTGCGCATCAGCGTGTTCCAGAACCCCGACCTCTCGGTGGAGGGGCGGGTGGCCGAGTCGGGGCTGCTGTCGTACCCGCTGCTGGGCAACGTGCGCGTGGGCGGCCTGACCATCACCGCGGCCGAGAAGCTGATCGCCGATGGGCTGCGCAACGGCAACTTCGTGCGCCAGCCGCAGGTGACGATCGTGCCGTCGCAGGTGCGCGGCAACCAGGCCAGCGTGCTCGGGCAGGTCAACCGGCCCGGGCGCTACCCGCTGGAGGTGGCCGACCTGCGCCTGACCGACCTGCTGGCGATGGCCGGCGGCACCGCGCCCGGCGGCGCCGACATCGTGGTCGTCACAGGCACGCGCAACGGCCAGCCGATGCGCGTGGAGGTCGACCTGCCGGCGGTGTTCGCGGCGGGCGGCCGCGAGCGCGACCCGCTGATCCTCGCCGGCGACACGATCTGGGTCGACCGGCAACCGCTGGCCTACATCTACGGCGAGGTGCAGCGCCCGGGCGCGCTGCGGCTGGAGCGCGGCATGACGCTGATGCAGGCGCTGGCCACCGGCGGCGGCCTCACCGGCCGCGGCACCGAGCGCGGCATCCGAGTGCACCGCAAAGGCGCCGACGGCCGCGTGCAGGTGCTGCAGCCGGGCATGGACGAGCTGCTGCGCGACGGCGACATCGTCTACGTGCGCGAGAGCCTGTTCTGACGCGATCGGTCCCCGCGATGCCGATCTCCTACCGCCAGTTGTTCGCCATCCTGCGTGCGCGCTGGCTGGTCGTGCTCGGCGTGATCGTCGTGGTCACCGGTGCCGCCGCGGCGGTGAGCCTGACGCTGCCGAAGCAGTACCGCGCCACCGCCAGCGTGGTGATCGACGCCAAGCCCGACCCGGTGACGGCGATGATGTATGGCGGCGTCGGCAACCCGGCGGTACTGGCCACGCAGGTGGACATCATCCGCAGCGAGCGCGTGGCGCAGAAGGTGGTGCGCGGCCTGAAGCTGGCCGAGAACGACGCCGTGCGTGCGCAGTGGCAGCAGAGCACCGGCGGGCAGGGCTCGCCCGAGGTGTGGCTGGCCGGCACGCTGCAGCGCAACCTCGACGTGCAGCCGTCGCGCGAGTCCAGCGTCATCACCGTCACCTACCAGGCGCCCGACCCGCGCTTCGCCGCGGCGCTGGCCAACGCGTTCGTGAAGGCCACCATCGAGACCTCGCTGGAGCTGCGCGTCGATCCGGCGCGCCAGTATTCGAGCTTCTTCGAGCAGCGCGCCAAGGAAGCACGCGAGGCGCTGGAGGCGGCGCAGGCCAAGGTCTCGCGCTTCCAGAAGGAGCAGGGCATCCTGGCCACCGACGAGCGGCTGGACGTCGAGAACATGCGGCTCAACGAGCTGTCGTCGCAGGTGGTGGCGCTGCAGGCCATCTCCGGCGAATCGTCCAGCCGCGAACGCCAGGCGCAGGGCGCCTCGGGCGAGCGGCTGCAGGAGGTGCTGGCCAACCCGCTGATCTCGGGCCTGAAGGGCGACCTCTCGCGCGCCGAGGCGCGGCTGAAGGAGCTGAACCAGCGCCTGGGCGACAACCACCCGCAGGTGGTGGAAGCGCGCGCCAGCATCGGCGAGCTGGAGAAGCGCATCGCCGAGGAGACGCGCCGCGTCACCGGCGGCGTGGGCGTCACCGGCACCATCAACCGCCAGCGCGAGGCGCAGCTGCGCGAGCAGCTCGAGGCGCAGCGCGCCAAGCTGCTGCGCATGAAGGCCGTGCGCGACGAAGGCGCGGTGCTGGTGCGCGACGTCGAGAACGCGCAGCGCTCGTACGACGCGGTGCTCGCGCGGCTGACGCAGTCCAGCCTCGAGAGCCAGACCACGCAGAGCAACGTCAACCTGCTGTCGGCGGCCTCGGTGCCGCTGGCGCATGCGTCGCCGCGCGTGGCGCTGAACGTGCTCGTGGCGCTGTTCGTCGGCACGCTGCTGGCGGTGGGCATGGCCGTGCTGCTGGAGCTGCTCGACCGCCGCGTGCGCTCGCCGGAAGACCTGGCCATCGCGCTGGCGCTGCCGGTGATCGGCGTGCTGCCGCAGCCCGACGGCAAGGTCACGCCGCGCGTGCGCAACCGCAGCTCGATGAAGGAGCGGCTGCTGCAGCCGCGGATCGGCGCGCGATGAACGCCCCGCTCGAACAGCCGCCCGCGGCCGACCCCGGCGACAAGCCCACGCCCGATGCCGGCGCGGTGGCCGCACCCCAGCCGCTGGGCGCCATCCTCGCGCGCACCGCGCAGCTCGACGCTGCGCAGATCGAGCGCGTGCTGGCACACCAGCGCGAGCACGGCATGCGCTTCGGCGAGGCGGTGATCGCGCTGAAGTACGCCAGCCCCGACGACGTGCTGTTCGCGCTGGCGCAGCAGTTCGACTACCCCACCGCGGCCGGCGATGCGCGGCGCGCGCAGACGCCCGAGCTGGTGACGCTGGTGGACCCCTACGCGCGCCAGGCCGAGAGCTTCCGTGCGATCCGCAGCCAGCTGATGGCGCGCTTGTGGGCGGCTGCACCGAAGACCGAGGGTCGTGCGCGGCCGGCGCTGGCCGTGGTGAGCCCGGCCTCGGGCGATGGCAAGACCTTCTTCGCGGCCAACCTGGCGATCGCGCTGGCGCAGCTCGGCGGACGCACGCTGCTGGTCGATGCCGACCTGCGCGGGCCGCGCCAGCACGAGGTGTTCGCGCTGGCGCAGCCGGGCAACGGCCTGGCCGGGCTGCTGGCCGGGCGCGGCGAGCGGCAGCCGATGCAGTCGGTGCCGGGCGTGCCCAGCCTGTGGGTGCTGCCCGGCGGCACCACGCCGCCGAACCCGCTCGAACTGGTCGAGCGGCCGGCCTTCGCGCAGGTGCTGCGCGCGATGACCGTTCGCTTCGACCACGTGGTGGTCGACACGCCGGCTCACGAGTTCGGCGCCGACGGGCCGGTGATCGCGTCGCGCTGCGGCGCCGCACTGATCGTCGCGCGTCGGCACAGCTCGCGCGTGACGGCGTTGCAGTCGCTGCTGGCGCAGATGGACGGCGGCGCCACCACGGTGGCGGGGCTGGTCCTCAACCAGTTCTCCGGATGACACCGGGGGCCGCCGTGGCGCCCGAGACGATTCCGCGCGCACTGCCGCTGCCGCCCGCCGCCCTCACGGTGCTGGCGGTGCTGGCCGCCGGCTGGCTCGCGATGTTCGGGCCGGCGTACCTGGAGCTGTCGCGCACGCTGTGGGCCAGCGACGAGCAAGGCCACGGCCCGATCATACTGGGTGTGGGCGCGTGGCTGCTGTGGCGCAAGCGCAGCGAGCTGGCGGCGCTGCCGGGCCGGCCGTCGATGGTGCTGGCGCTGCCGCTGCTGGCGCTGGGCATCCTCGGCGTGGCGGTGGGCCGCTCGCAGGCCATCTGGACCACCGAGATCGCGGCGCAGATCGTCGTCGCGGCGGCGCTGCTGGTGGCCTGGTGGGGCCCGGCGGCGCTGCGCGTGGCCTGGTTCCCGCTGGCCTTCTGGGCCTTCATGATCCCGTGGCCGGGCGACTGGGTGGCCGCCGTCACCGGGCCGCTGAAGAGCGCGGTGTCGCGGGTGGCCTCCGATGCGCTGCACCTGATGGGCTACCCGGTCGGCCGCTCGGGCGTGATCCTCAACGTGGGCCCGTACCAGCTGCTGGTGGCCGACGCCTGCGCGGGGCTGAACTCGATGTTCACGCTGGAAGCGCTGGGCCTGCTGTACATGAACCTGATGCGCTACACCTCGGTGCTGCGCAACGTGCTGCTGGCGCTGGTGATCGTGCCGATCGGCTTCGTGGCCAACGTCGTGCGCGTGATGGTGCTGGTGCTGGTGACCGTGCACTTCGGCGACGCCGCCGGCCAGGGCTTCGCGCACGACTTCGCCGGGCTCGTGCTGTTCGTGGTGGCGCTGCTGCTGATCCTCGCCGTGGACGCGCTGTTCGCCCGCGTCGTGGCGTGGCGGGAGGCGCGGTGAGCCAGCTGCTGCGCGCCGTGCTGCTGGCTGCCCTGATGGCCGGCGCCTCGCTGCTGGGATGGGCGATGCAGCCACGCGAGTACCTGGCCGACCGCACGCCGCACCAGCGCCTGGCGAGCTGGGTGCCCGAGCGCTTCGGCGACTGGCAGATCGACCCGCAGGTGGTGCCGGTGCCGCCCAGCCCCGACCTGCAGCGCGTGCTCGACGCCACCTACGACGAGACGCTGGCCCGCACCTACCGCCACGCCGGCGGCGCGCGCGTGATGCTTTCGCTGGCCTACGCGCGCAACCAGCACAAGGGCATGAACACGCACCGGCCGGAGATCTGCTATCCGGCGCAGGGCTTCCGCCTCGTCGGCGGCACGCAGGACGGCGAACTCGCGTGGGGCGGCGGCCGCATCCCGGTGCAGCGGCTGGTCGCCGAGATGGGCACGCGCCACGAGCCCATCACCTACTGGCTGCGCGTGGGCGGCACCATCACGCCGTTCGGCTACGCGCAGCGCCGCGTGACCATCGGCCACGGCCTGCGCGGCGAGGTTCCCGACGGCGTGCTGGTGCGGCTGTCGTCGATCGAACCCGACGAGGTGGCCGCGTTCCGTCTGCACGAACGCTTCGTGCGCGACCTGCTCGCGCACCTCGGTGCCGCCGAACGCGCGCGGCTGCTCGGAGACCCAACGTGACCGTCATTGCCCACGACGCCCCGATCTACGTCGCCGGCCACCGCGGCATGGTCGGCAGCGCCATCGTGCGCGCGCTGGCCGCACGCGGCTACACCAACGTGCTGACGCGCACGCGCGAGCAGCTCGACCTGCTCGACCAGGCCGCCGTGCACCGCTGGCTGGCCGACGTGCGGCCGGCCTACCTGCACATCGCCGCGGCGAAGGTGGGCGGCATCCAGGCCAACAACACGGAGCGCGCCGACTTCCTCTGGCAGAACCTGCAGATCCAGAACAACCTGATCCACGGCGCGCACGAGGCCGGCGTGCAGCGGCTGCTGTTCCTCGGCTCGTCGTGCATCTACCCGCGCGACGCGGCGCAGCCGATCCGCGAGGACTCGCTGCTCACCGGGCCGCTGGAGGCCACCAACGAGCCCTACGCGATCGCCAAGATCGCCGGCATCAAGCTGTGCGAGAGCTACAACCGCCAGCACGGCCGCCAGTACGCCTGCGCGATGCCGACCAACCTCTACGGCCCGAACGACAACTACGACCTCGCCACCAGCCACGTGCTGCCGGCGCTGCTGCGCAAGGCGCACGAGGCCCAGGCGCGCGGCGAGCGCGAGCTGGTGGTGTGGGGCAGCGGCACGCCGCGGCGCGAGTTCCTCTACGTCGACGACCTCGCCGAGGCCTGCGTGCACCTGATGGCCACCGGCTACGACGGGCCGCTGGTCAACGTCGGCTGCGGCGAGGACCTGACGATCCGCGAACTGGCCGAGGCGGTGATGCGCACCGTGGGCTTCGACGGCCGCATCGTCTTCGACGCCAGCAAGCCCGACGGCACGCCGCGCAAGCTGCTCGACGTCTCGCGCATCCAGGCGCTGGGCTGGCGCGCGACCACGCCGCTGGGCGAGGGCCTGGTGCGCGCCTACGCGGCGGCGCCGTTCGCGTCGCCCGCACCGGCCGTGCCCGGGCGCTGACCCGCGGGGCCCGCGCGCCGTGACCGACCACCTGGCCCGCCGCAGCGCGCAGGCGTTGTCGTGGAGCTGGGCCGGCGCGGGCGTGCGCGCGCTGCTGCAGTTCGCGGTGCAGGTGGTGCTGGCGCGGCTGCTCGGGCCCGACGCGTGGGGGCAGGCGGCGGCCGCGCTGCTGGTGCTGGGGCTGGCGTCGCTGGTGGCCGAAGGCGGCCTGGCTGCCGCGCTGGTGCAGCGCGAGGCGCTCGGCCCGCACGACGCCGGCATCGCCGCCGGCTGGGTGCTGCTGCTGTCGGGCGCGACCGGTGCGATCGTCGGGTTGGCGGCGGTGCCGATCGCCACCGCGCTCGGCGATCCGCGGCTGTTGCCGCTGGTCTGGGCCGCGGCGGCGATCGTGCCGCTGCAGGCGCTGTCGACGCTGCCGCCGGCACTGCTGCAGCGGCAGCTGCGCGCCAAGCGCCTGCAGCTCGTGCAACTCGTCGCGTACGCCGTGGCCTACGGCGTCGTCGGCATCGCGCTGGCCTGGGCCGGGGCCGGGGCGTGGAGCCTGCTCGCGGCCTTCGCGCTGCACGCGGCCATCGTGGCGGCCGGGTCGATGGCCGCGCACGCTCGCGGCGAGCGGCCGTCGTGGCGGCCGCGCCTGGCGGGCGGGGGCATGGCCGGCTACGGCGCACGCACCATCGCGGCCAATGTCGTCAACTGGGCGCTGGAGAGCGTCGACCGGCTGTTCGTCAGCCGCCTCGCCGGCAGCGCCGCGCTGGGCGCGTACTCGGTGGCGGCGACGCTGGCGCGCGCGCCGGTCACGATGCTGGTCAGCGCCACGCAGCCGGTGGCCTTCGCTTCGGCGGCGCGCCTGCAGGGCGAGCACGAGCGCATCGCGCGCGGCTGGCTGGCGATGCTGTCGCTGGCGCTGCTGGTGGCGGTGCCGCTGTTCGGCTGGCTGGCGATGTTCTCGGAGCCGCTGGTCGAGTGGCTGTACGGCAGCGCGTGGCAGGCCGTGGTCGGGCCGCTGTCGTGGCTGTCGATGGGCGTGCCGTTCTTCGTGATGCTGGCGCTCAGCGGCCCGCTGCTGCGCGGCGTCGACGCGGTAGGCGACGAGATGCGCGCACAGCTCGTCGTGCTGGCGCTGCTGGCGCTGGTCCTGCTCGGGATCGCCGACGCCACCGTCAATGCGATCGCGGCCTGGGTCGCGGTGGCGAGCGCGCTGCGTGCCGCCTCCGTCTCGATGCTGCTGTCGCGTCGCCTGGGTGTGCCGCTGGGCGCGCCGTGGCGCGCCTGGCGCGGTGGCCTGCTGCTGCTCGGGCCGGTGCTGGTGCTCGCGGTGGCCTGCGACAGCCTGATCCCCGGCCAGGGCCCTGCCGCCATCGCCACCGCGCTCGGCTCGATGGTCGTCGCCGTCGTCGGCATGCGCATCGCGGCGCGGACGTTGCTGGGCACCGAGCTGTGCCTGGCGCTGCTCAACCGCCGCGGCGATTCGCGCCTGGCCGGCGCGCTGTGCGCCTGGGCCCGCCTGCAGCCAGCGGTGGCGTCGCCGGCGTCGGGGCCGGGCGGGAGGCCTCCGACGTGAGCGCGGCGAGCGGGGCCGCAGCGGAACCAGGCCTCGGCCGGCGCGCCCGGCAGGGTCTGGCGTGGAGTGCCGGCGGCACCGCGGCCTCGATCGCCGCGCAGCTCGTGCTGATGGCGGTGATGGCGCGGCTCGTCGAGCCCGCCGCGTTCGGGCTGGTCGCGATGGCGCTGGTGGCGATGCGGCTCGTCGGGCTCGCGGCGCAGCTGGGCCTGGGGCCGGCGCTGATCCAGCGCGAGCGGCTCGACGCCGACGACGTGCGCGCCGCGCTCGGGCTCACGGTGGGGGCGGGACTCGCGGGCACGGCGCTGCTCGTGGCGGCTGCGCCCTTGGTCGCGCGGCTCTATGGCCGCGCCGACGTGGCGCCGGTGCTGCAGGGGCTGGCGCTGTCGCTGCTGCCGGCGGCGGTCGCGGGGTTGTGGTCGGCGCTGCTGCGGCGCGCGCTGCGGCTGCGTGCCGCCACGGCGGTGGAACTGGGCTCGTACCTCGTCGGCTACGGTGCGGTGGGCGTGGCGCTGGCCATGGCCGGGGCGGGCGTGTGGGCGTTGGTGGGCGCGGCGGTGGCGCAGGCGCTGACCGGTGCCGTGCTCGGCGCGCTGCGCGTGGGCCCGCCGCGGTGGCCGGGCTGGCGCGGATTGCGTGCGGCGCGCGGGCGGCTGGCCGGCTACGGCTCGCGCCACACCGCGGTGACGCTCGCCGAATTCGCCGCCGCCAACCTCGACACCGCGCTGATCGGCCGCCTGCTCGGCGAGACCGTGCTGGGCCTCTACAACCGTGCGCTGCTGCTGGCCACGCTGCCGGCCGAGAAGCTGGCCGGGGCCTTGACGCGCGTGCTGTTCCCGCTGGTCAGCGGCGTGCAGGCCGATGCGCGCACCGCGGGGGCGGCCGGGCTGCTGGGCGTGGCCGCGGCAGGCATGGCGGCGGCGGCGCTCGGTCCTGGCGTCGCGGCCGCGGCGGGTGACGTGGTGGCCGTGCTGCTGGGCCCGCGCTGGGCGCCTGCGGTGCCGCTGCTGCAGCTGCTCGCATGGGTGGCGCCGCCGATGTTCGTCAACCACGTCTGCGGCGTGCTGTGCGATGCCACGGCACGGCTCGGCGTGAAGCTGCGCGTGCAGCTCGGCGCGCTGGTGCTGTTCGCGGTGGCCGCGCCCGGGCTGTGCATCGGCCTCGGCCTCGGGGCTGCGGGCGTGGCGGCGGCGCTGCTGCTCACCGAAGTCGTGCGGCTCGCGGCGTATCTCGTGGTGCTGTCGGCACGGATGCACTGGCGGGCCGCGGACCTTGCGCGGGTGCTCGGCGCGGTGGCGGTGGTGGCGGGGGCCGTGCACGCGGGCGTCGCGGCAGCCGCTGCGGCGCTCCATGGCGTGGCCTTGCCGCTCGTGGCCCTCATGGCGGAAGTGGCCGCCGGTGCCGTGGCGCTGGCCATGGCGCTGTCCGTGGCGGCGCGGCTGATCGCACCGACCGCCGCCGGCGAGCTGGCGCGGCGCCATGTGCCGGGTGCGCAGCGGTGGATGGCGCTCGTCGGCGCCACGGCGCGATGAGCCCTGGTCCGCTGGCCCCGCTGCGCTTGCTGCACGTGCCCAACGAGGTGATCGAAGGCGACCAGGTCGGCCCGCGCGCGGCGTTCGGGCAGATGCTGCAGGCCGGAACGCTCGCCGCCTATGCCGCCTGCCCCTGGAACCTCGAGCTGCGCCGTGCCGGGCCCGCCGCGGCGGCCACGCGGCTGCTCGACGCGGCTGCGCAGCTCAGGCCCGACTGGGTGCTGTGGCAGCATGTCGGCGCCGATGCGGCGGCCATCGAACTGCTGCCGCTGCTGCGCCGCGCCGCGCCTGGTGCGCGGCTGCTCTACCACGAGGGGGACCTGTATGGCCGAGGCAAGCCGATGCCCGCGGCAACGCGCGCGCTGGTGCGGGCGGCCGACGCGGTGGCGCTGGTGAGCCACGGCGCCTTCGCTGCCCAGGTGCGCACGCTGACGCGGGCCGTGGTGCTGTACGCCCCCAGCGCGGCCGACCTGCAGCGCTTCGGTGCCTCGCCGCCCGCACCGCCGCCTGAGCCGGCGTTCGACGTCGTGATGATCGGCAACCGCGTGCGCTCGCGGCTGCCGTGGCGGCGCATGCCGGGTGCGGCCGAGCGATCCGAACTCGCGCGGCGGCTGGCGCGCCGGCACGGCCCCCGGTTCGCGCTGTGGGGGCACGGCTGGCGGGGCCACGCCGGCTGGCAAGGGCCGGTGGCCTACGCCGAGCAGCAGCAGGTGCTCCGCCGCGGCCACGTGGCCGCCGCGTGGGGCCACTACGACCGCGAGGCCGGCTACTTCTCCGACCGGCTGCCGATCGGCCTGCTCTCGGGCGTGCCGCAGGTGGTGAACCGGCAGCCCGGCTACCGCGAGCTGTTCGGCGACGACCCGCCGCTGGCGCTGGGCGCGGGGGTGGGGGGCGTGGTGCAGGCCGTCGATGCGCTGCTCGCGATGGCGCCGCACGAGCGCGCCGAGCTCGCGCGGCGCGCCGATGCCTATGCGCGGGCCCACCTCACCGCGGAGGTCGTCTACCCGCGGCTGCTGCGCGAGGCGGTGCGGGCCGTGGGTGTCGCGAGATGACCCCATCACTGCATGTCTGCATCGCCGGCCCCATCGCCAGTGCCGATCTCTCACATCGCCTGCACGGCGGGGCGCCCGCGTGGCCGGGCCTGGCGGCCGGCTACCCCGGCGCGCCGCTGGTGGCCGTGCTCGCCGACGAACTGCTGCGGCAGGGCCACCGCGTGCTCGCGCTCACCGTCGACTACACGCTGCCGCCCGGCAGCCCGCCACAGCGCGCCGAGGGCGAGCGGTTGGTGCTCACCATCGTGCCCGGCCGCCGCCATGCGTGGCGGTATGCGGGCGGCCGGCCCGGCCGTGCGCTCGACCGCTTCGCCGACGAGCGGCGTGCGCTCGTCGACGCCATCGAGACCGCCACACCCGACGTCGTGCACGCGCACTGGACCTACGAGTTCGCGCTGGCTGCACTGCACGGCGGCGTGCCGCACGTGATCACCGCGCACGACGCCCCCGCGCGCGTGCTGCGCCACGCCCGCAGCGCCTACCGCGCGATGCGCTGGCTGATGGCGCGCCAGGTGCTGCGCCGCGCGCGCGCGCTCACGGCCGTCTCTGCGCACGTGGCGCGCGAACTGCAGCCGCAGGCCCGCGTGCCGCTGGCGGTGGTGCCCAACCCGGTGGCGCCGGGCGCGCTGGCGTTGGGCCGCGTGCGTCGCGCGGCGCGTGCCGCACAGGTGGCGATGGTGGGCCACGGGTGGTCGGCGTTGAAGAATCCGCGCGCCGCGCTGCTGGCGCATGCACGGTTGCGGCAGCGCCTGCCGAGGGCCGAGCTGCACCTCTACGGCATCGACTACGAGCGCGACGGCGTGGCCACCCGGCGTGCCGCCGACGCCGGCCTGGATACCCGCGGCGTGCACTGGCACGGCCCATTGCCGCACGGCGAGCTGCTGCAGGCGCTGAACGCACACGACGTGCTCGTGCACCCCGCGCTCGAGGAATCGTTCGGCGTGGTGATCGCCGAGGCGATGGCGCTCGGTCTGCCGGTGGTGGCCGGTGCCGCCAGCGGCGGCGTGCCCGAGGTGGCCGGGCCGCAGCAGTGGCTGGTGGACGTGCGCTCGCCCGAGGCCATCGCCGATGCGCTGCACGATGCGCTCACCGATCCCGCGCGGTACGAAGCCGCGTCTCGCGCCGGCCTCGAGCGCGTGCGCGACCGCTGCGCACCCGAGGTGGTGGCCGCGGCCTACGTGGCGCAGTACCGCCGCGCGATCGATGCGACGGCATGGCCGGCATGAACACCGACGCCGGCCCCGGCCCGCTCGCCGCGCTCGTGCGGCTGCTGCGTCGCGCTGGGCGCCGCGTGGCGCGCGATGCGAGCGGCCTCGCCGGGCGTCTCGTGCTGTGGAGCGAAGGCGCGGCGCTCGGCGCAGGCGTGCGCGTGTGGGGCGTGCCGGTGGTGTCGCGCGCCAAGGGCTCGCACATCGCCATCGGGGCGCGCGCGGTGCTGTGCTCGCGCAGCGCCGACACCGCGCTCGGCGTGGCGCATGCCGTGGTGCTGCGCACGCTGGACGCCGGCGCGGTGCTCGAGATCGGCGCGGACACCGGCCTGTCGGGCACGACGGTGTGCGCCGCGGTGGCCGTGCGCATCGGGGCCCGCTGCCGCTTCGGCGCCGACGCGCTGGTGGCCGACACCGACTTCCACCCGCTCGCGCCGTCGCGGCGCCACCCGCAGGAGGACCTGGCCGCGATCGGCCGCGCCGCGGTGACGATCGGCGACGACGTGTTCGTCGGCGCGCGGGCCTGCATCCTCAAGGGCGTGCAGGTCGGCGACGGCGCGGTGATCGGTTGCGGCGCGGTGGTCACGCACGACGTGCCGGCGGGCGCCATCGTCGCCGGCAACCCGGCGCGCGTGGTCGGGCGCGTGCCCGGCAGCGGGGCGGGCGGGGCGCCGTGAATCCGCTGGAGCTGCTCGGCCTGGCGGCGATGGCCACGCCGTACATGGTGGCGGTGCTGCTGGGCGTGGCGGTGCCGCTGCTGGTGCTGATGGCCTGGCGCAGCGCCGGGGCCGGGCTGGCGCTGATCGGCGTGGCGTGGGCGGCGGAACTGGCGACGATGTCGCAGCCGGTGCTGCACGTCGGCGTGTTCCTGCACGTGGCCGACGTGCTGCTGGTCCTGGTGGCCGCGGCCGCCGCACTGCGCTGGCTGCTGCCCTCGGGCGTGCCGAGCCGCCATCCGGCGTGGATCGTGACGGTGCTGCTGCTGGTGGTCGGCATCGCGTGGGGCCTGGCCGTACACGGTCGCGCGGCGGGCGTGCAGTCGCGTCCCGACTTCTATGCGGTGGCCGCAGCGAGTTGCGCGATGAGCTTCCACCCGCAGGCCCAGCCGCTGCGCCTGCTGGTGCGCCTGCTGCTCGTGCTGGCGGCGTACACGCTGCTGCTCACCGCCTGGCGCTGGACCGTGACGTTGGTGCCGCTGCACGACCTGCTGCCGCCGGGCGGCACCTACAACGTCGACGGGCCGCTGCGCGTGGTGCCCTCCAACGCCGCGCTGCTGCTGGCGCAGCTGCTGGTGCTGGCGCTGTTCTTCGGCGGCGGCGGGCTGACGCTGGCGCGCTGGCTGTCGCCGCTGTTGCTGGCGGCAGTGCTGGTGCTGCAGCACCGCTCGGTGTGGCTGGCCGCCATCGTCGGCGTGCTGGTGGGTGCGATGGCCGCACGCTCGCGGCGCGTGCCGCGCTGGCAGCAGGCCTTGCTGGCGCTGGCGGTGGTGGCCGTCACTGCGCTGGCGCTGGGCACGAGCGACCGGCTCACCGATCAGCTGCGCACGTCGGCGCAGCGTGCGCTCGCCGGCCGCGACACGGTGGCCGATCGCTTCCAGAACTGGCGCGCGACGCTGCGGCAGTGGGTGAACGACGGCCCGGTGGCCATCGCGGTGGGGCGCATCCGCGGCGCCGACGCGCGCCGCGGCGTCGAGGACGAGAGCGGCCGCGAACGCATCATCGAGTACCAGGCGCACAACCACTACGTGAACACGCTCGCCGGCAGCGGCGTGATCGGCCTGGCGGCCTACGCGTGGTGGATGGCGTGGATCGTCGGCGGCCTGATGCGCGCGCTGCGCACCGACGATGCCGGCGATCGCCGCGTCGCCGCCGCGCTGCTGGTGCTGCTGGCGATGCAGATCACCTACTACATCGCCTACGGCGTGGAGTTCGTGCAGTACGCGCTGGCGGGCCTGGCGATGGCCTGGGTGGCCGCGTGGCGGCAGCGGCAGCGCGCTGCGGCCGCCGCGCCGGCGGCGCCGACGTGGCGATCGGTGGTGGCGTGGCGGTGAGCGGCGAGGCCGGTGCGCCGGCCATCGTCGCGCTGCTCGCCTGCCACGACCGCCGCGAGCAGACGCTCGCCGCGCTGCACGCGCTGCACGCGAGCGCCACCGCGATCGGCGTGCCGCTGGACGTGATCGTCGTCGACGACGGCAGCCGCGACGGCACCGCCGAGGCCGTGCGCGCCGCGTACCCGCAGGTGCAGCTGCTGGCCGGCGACGGCACGCTGTACTGGTGCCGCGCGATGCACCGCGCGATGGCGCACGCGATGGCGCTGCCGCGCTGGACGCACATGCTCTGGCTCAACGACGACACGCGGCTGGTGCGCGAGGCGATCGGCACGCTGCTCGCGCAAGGCACGCTGCAGCGCCAGCGCCTCGGCGCGCCGGTGATCATGGTCGGCGCCACCGCCGACGCGCAAGGCCGCTGCAGCTACGGCGGGGGTGTGTCCGAGGGCGGCTGGCGGCGGCTGCGCTACCGCCGCGTGGGCGGTAACGCCGAGCCCGAACGCTGCGACGTGTTCAACGGCAACTGCGTGCTGCTGCCGCGCCAGGTGGTGCAGCGCGTCGGCCTGCTGGACCCGGCCTACGAGCACGCGATGGGCGACACCGACTATGCGCTGCGGGCGGGTGCGGCCGGCATCGCCTGCGTCGTCGCGCCGGGCTGGGCCGGGGACTGCGATGCCAACCCGCCCGACGGCACCGCAGCCGATGCGCGCCTCACGCGCCGCGAACGCTGGCGCGCGCTGCAGTCGCGCAAGGGGCTGCCGTGGCGCTCGTGGCTGCACTTCACGCGGCGCCACGGCGGTGCGCTGTGGCCGCTGCGCTTCGCCTGGCCCTACGTGAAGCTGTGGCTGGGCTTGCCGGTGCGCTGAAGGTCGCGACGCGCGCGATCTCCGTGACGGAGTCGGTCCGGCCCTTCGGCCCCGCCCGATAGACTGGCCCGCGAGGGCACCTTCCGGTGCAGAGGGACGAGGGGAACACGGCATGGCGGTCTATACGGGCACCCGCAGCGATTTCGACGAACTGCGCAGCGGCGTGGACAGCAGCGGCCCGTCGGCGGCGTTCCGGGTGGCGGCCGGGCAGCTGTCGTACGGCGCGCTGACCGCCGGCGACTCCGACTGGTACGAGCTGCGGCTGGACGCCCCGGGCTCCTACCGCCTCGTGCTCTCGAACGATCCCGACAACGCGCTGCCGCAGCAGACGGCCTGGGACTCGACCACGGTGGGCCTGCGCGTGCGCGTGGTCGGCAGCGACGGGCTGCCGGCGGCCGGCTGGGGCACGGCGACCGTCAGCGACTTCCAGGACGGCGCCATCGGTTTCGTGTGGACGGGGTCCGCGTCGTCCGGCCTCTACGTGCGCATCGACAACCCCTACGGCACGCCCGCGCACTACGTGCTGACGCTGGAGTCGCAGGGGGCCGCGTCGGGCGGAACGATCACCGGCACGCTGGGCATCGACGAGTTGATCGGGGGCAGCGGCACCGACGCGTTGCGGTCCTCCGACGGTGACGACCGTCTCGACGGCGGCACCGGCAACGACACGCTCGACGGCGGCTTCGGCCGCGACCTGGCGCGCTATGCCGGCGCGTCCGGGGCGGTGCAGGTCGACCTGTCGGCGGGCACGGCCACCGGCGCGGCCGGCAACGACACGCTCACGGGCATCGAGGACCTCATCGGGTCGGCGTTCGGCGATCGGCTCGTCGGCAACGACGACGACAACCGCCTCGACGGGGGCGCGGGCGACGACACGCTCTCCGGCGGCGCAGGGGCCGACCGCCTCGACGGCGGTGCCGGCGACGAGGTGATCGACGGCGGCGAGGGCCGCGACACGGCGCGCTTCCTCGTGCGCCGTGCCGACGCCACCATCGCCTACGACGCGGCGAGTGGCGAGCTGCGCGTCACCGCGCCGGGGCTGGGCACCGACCGGCTGCGCAACGTCGAGGTGCTGCAGTTCACCGACGCCGACGTGCCGACCGCGCCGTACGTCGATCGCACGGCGCCTGCCGTGGCGCAGTGGGACCCGGCTGCTGGTGCCACCACGGTGCGCACCGACGCGACGTTGACGGCGACCTTCTCCGAACCGGTGCTGCGCGGCAGCGGCAAGGTGCGCCTGACCACCGCCGCCGGCGAGACGGTGGCGGTGTACGACGTGTGGACCAGCCCGGAGCTGCAGCTCGGCGCCGGTGCGCTGACCGTCGATCCGGCCGTCAACCTGCGCGGCTCGACCGGCTACCGCCTCGCGATCGATGCCGGCGCCTATGTCGACGCGGCGGGGCTGCCGCTGCCGGCCACGGTGCTGTCGTTCACCACCGCCGCGGCGCTGCCCGAGATCTCGATCGCCGACGCCCGCGCCGACGAGCGCGACGGGTCGCTGCGCTTCGTCGTCACGCTGTCGGAGCCGCTGACCACACGGTTGATCTTCGCGGCCTCGGTGGCCGATGCGCGCGCGGCAACGGTGGACGCCGACTACATCCCGGTGGCCGGCGGCCTGGTGTTCGAACCCGGTGTCACGCGGGTCGAGTTCCGCGTGCCGTTGATCAACGACGCGATCTGGGAGCCGACCGAGGCGGTGGTCGTGCAGCTCGGGCCGCCCTCGCAGGGCACGCTGGGGCGGGCCACGGCGCGCGGCGAGGTCATCGACGACGACGGGCCGGCGGCCGGCACCGATACGCTGCTGCCGTTGCAGTGGCCGATCTTCGGCGGCGCCGGCGCCGACGTCCTGCCGGTGTGGGCCGATCACCGGGGCGCCGGCGTGCGCATCGGCCTGCTCGACCAGGGCATCGACGCGACGAGCAGCGACCTCGTGGGCGCCATCGACCTTGCGCGCGGCCGCCGCGTGGCCGACACGCTGCTGCCGGGCGGCGCGCCGCCGACGGCCGACGACCTGCACGGCACCGCGGCTGCGGGCGTGATCGCGGCACGCAGCGGCAACGGCGGGCTGGTCGGCGTGGCGTTCGATGCGACGCTGGTGTCGTACGCCTCGTCGCTCGACGACACGCTGGGCGCCGCCGGCATCGCCGCGGTCTACCGCGATGCCGCCGACCTCGACGTGCTGCTGCAGAACTGGGGCGGCGGGCTGCGCGCGCCGGCGCTGCGCCCTTGGGCGTTCCTCGATACCCCGCGCGACGCCTCATGGGCGGCGGCGCTCGACGCGCTGGCCACGCTGGCCGCCACCGGCCGGCATGGGCTCGGCACGGTCGTCGTGCAGCCCGCGGGCAACGGCTGGGGTGGTGCCGACGACACCAACCTGCACGCGCTGCAGAACAACCGCCACGTGATCACCGTGGCCTCCACCGACGCCGCCGGCAGGCCGACGGCGATCGGCTCGGGCGGCGCGTCCATCCTCGTCGCCGCGCCGGGCGGGGGCGGCACCGACGCCGCGTCGGAGCTGGCGGTGGTCGACCGCAGCGGCGACGCCGGCTACGCTGCCGGCGACACCGCGCTGGTGCGTGGCGTCGCGCTCGGCGCGCCGGTCGTCGCCGGCATCGTCGCGGTGATGGTGCAGGCCCGCCCAGACCTCGGCTGGCGCGACGTGCAGCAGATCCTCGCGATGACCGCGCGCCGCGCCGCCGAGGACACGCTCGCCTGGAACGACAACGGCGCCACGCACTGGAACGGCGGCGGCCTGCACATCGATGCCGGCGGTTCGGTGGGTTTCGGTCTCGTCGACGCGCGCGCCGCGGTGCGCCTGGCCGAGAGCTGGGCCGCGACGCCGCTGACCTCGGCCACCCTGCGCACGGTGTCGGCGTCGATGGCGCAGGTGCAGGACATTCCCGACGGCGGCGGCCGCTTGGAGCAGCACGTGACGGTGGCCGACGACGTGCAGGTCGAGCGCGCCGAGGTGGCGGTGCGCATCTCGCACGAACGCGCGGCCGATCTCGCGCTGGTGTTGCGCTCGCCGGCCGGCACGGAGAGCACGCTGCTGGCGCGGCTGGACGCCAACCTCGGCTCGCCGTACAGCAGCGGGCAGCAGGACATCGACTTCACGTTCACCACGGTGCTGCCGCTGGGCGAGCGCGCCGCCGGCAGGTGGACGCTGGCGATCTCCGACGGCCCCGTCGAGGCCACCGGGATGCTGCAGTCGTGGACACTCACCGTGCTCGGTGCACCGGTCTCCGCCGACGACACCCACGTGTACACCGACGAGTACGCCGCCAGCGTCGCGCGCGGCGCTGCCCGCGCGGCGTTGGCCGACACCGGCGGGCACGACACGCTGAACGCCGCGGCGACCTCGACCGCGAACCGCATCGACCTGACGCCCGGCGGCAGCACAAGCCGCCTCGGCGGACAGGCGCTGGCGGTGGCCGCGGGCACGGTGATCGAGGACGCCTGGGGCGGCGACGGCGACGACGTGATGGTCGGCAACGACGCCGCCAACCACCTGCATGGCCAGCGCGGCAACGACCGCCTCACCGGCGGCGCCGGCGACGACGTGCTCGACGGCGGCGCGGGCCTCGACACCGTGGCCATGGCCGGCCTGCGCGGCACGCTCGTGCTCGGCCGCAGCGGCAGCGACTGGACGCTCGCCGACCGCACCGGCAGCGGCGGCAGCGACCGCCTGGCGGGCGTGGAGCGCGTGCAGTTCGGCGACATGGGCGTTGCGCTGGACGTGGGCGTGGATGGCCACGCCGGGCAGGTGGCGCAGATCATCCGCGCGCTGTTCGGTGCCGGGACCTTGAACACGAGGCCCTACGTGGGCGTCGGCCTGACGCTGCTGGACGGCGGCATGTCGTACGCCGACCTGGTGGCGCTGGCCATCGGCACCGATGTGTTCGCGCAGCTGGCCGGCTCGCGCGGCAACGCCGACTTCGTCAAGCTGGTCTATCGCAACGTGGTCGGGGTGGCGCCGGGCGCGGCCGACCTGGCGTACTTCACCGGGCTGCTCGACAGCGGCGCCCACACGCAGGCGAGCCTGGG
The DNA here is from genome assembly GCA_016789955.1 of Rubrivivax sp. GTDB lineage: Bacteria > Pseudomonadota > Gammaproteobacteria > Burkholderiales > Burkholderiaceae_C > Rubrivivax. The sequence goes on from JAEUPB010000087.1 coordinate 24,018, forward strand.
CGTGCTGGCGGCGCAGGTGGACCTCAACACGCAGAGCGTGGAACTGCTGGGGCTGGCCTCGACCGGCATCGAGTACACGCCGGCCTGATCGCCGGCATGGCATCGACCGGACCGGACGACACTGGCGCGGCTGCCGGGCTACGCGCTGGCCGGCATGATGGCCGGCACCCGTCTACGGACCGAGGGTGGCGGCGTCGGCGGCAGGCAGGTAGGCGCGCGCGATGCCGCAGCGGCTGCCCGGGTACCAGTGGCCCTGCGGCTGCTCGGCGTACTGCAGCACGCGCAGGCCGTGGCGCTGGCAGTGCTCGACGAAGGGCGCGGTGAACCAGGCGCTGTGCAGCCACCCGCCGGGCGCCAGCCGCGGGGCCAGCGCCGCGAGCTGCGCGCGCATGTGCGCCTCGTCGCTGGTGGTGTCGTGCACGAAGAGGTCCACCGGCGCGTCGAGTTCGCACAGCCGCTGCACGCTGTCGCCCACCAGCCGCTGCACGTAGCCGCCTTCGTCGCCGTCGAGCAGCTCGCCGCGGTCGTCGGCGAGGTCGACCGTGACGATGCACGAGCGCCCCGGCGGCAGCCCGGCGTGCTGCAGCGCGCGCACCATCGCCCACGTCGACAGGCCGCGATCGGTGCCGGCCTCGAACACCAGCCGCGGCTCGGCCGCGCGCACGAGCAGGTAGCGCACCAGGCAGCGGCCGTAGCGCAGCTCGGGGTCGGTGATGTGGCGCAGCCGCGAACCGCGCACGCGCCCGGCGTAGCGGGCGGCGAACACCGCGTCGCGCTTCAGCTCGTCGGCCCAGGCGCGCACCTCTTCGAGCGGTCTTTCGCCGAGCACAGAGATCGCGCAGGCCACCGCATCCACGCCCTGCGGCGTGAGGTCGTAGCTGAAGTTGGCCCACTCGCGCGAGGTGGCCAGCCAGCGCAGCACCGCGCCGGCATGCCGCGCCGTGGCGCCCAGTCCCAGCCGCGCGCGCATCGGCAGCGCCGCCAGCCGCGACAGCGGCGAGTACTTGATGCGGGTGACCCAGCGCGAGCCCACGCGGAGCGTCAGTCGGTCTGCGTTGGTGCCGGCGGCACGCCGAAGCCGCGCGCCTCGATCGCGGCGTGGATCTCGCGCGAGAAGCGCGCGAAGAGGTCGGGGTCGTACTTCAGCGGGCTCGTGTAGTACTGTGCGAGCGAGGTGATGCCCGCTTCGCGCATCTGCTCGATCAGCGACGGGTCGGCGTTGCGGTAGCGCTCCCAGCCGCGGCGGTCGCGGCCGGCGTAGTGCGCGTCGATGTGCTCCGGCGTCGGGTGGCGGTAGCGCTCGTCGTGGATCCACAGCGCGCCGGGCAGGCGGTCGCGCTGCGACGGCGCCTCGGCGGGCCAGCCGACGACGAGGCTGGTCACCGGCACGCAGTGGTCGGGCAGGTCGAGGAACTCGGCGATGCGCTCCATCGAGAACAGCGTCGTGCCCATGTAGCAGATGCCCAGGCCCCGCGACTCGAAGGCCAGCGCCGCGGTCTGCGCCAGGATCACCGCATCGAAGGCGGCCATCAGGAACGACTTGAGGTCGCCGAAGCCCAGCCGCGCGCCGCGCTGCGCCAGCCAGGTGCGCGTGCGGTGCGTGTCGGCGCAGAAGGTCAGCACGCAGGGCGCCTGCAGGATCATGTCCTGCCGCGCGTGCAGCGCCCACAGGCTGCGGCGGCGCTCGGCATCCATCGTCTTGATCACCGTGGCGGTGTTCAGGTTGCCGCTGGACGACGAACCGTGCAGCGCCTGCACGAGCACGGCGTCGATCAGCGCGGGGTCGAGCGGGTCGGACTTGTAGCGCCGGATCGAGCGGTGGGCGCCCATCAGATCGTGGAAGATGGCGGTGGCGTCGGTCATGGGTCTGGGATGGGCGGGGACTGCACGAAGTATCACGGCGAGCCGCCCCGGGCTTCGTCGATCGCCTCCCGGTACACCGCCTCCAGGCTGCGCGCGGCAGCGTCCGGGCCGAGATGTTCGGCGTGCAGCCGCCGCGCCGCCGCGCCCATCGCGGCCATCTCGTGCGGATGCGCCTCGGCCCAGGCCATCGCGTCGGCCAGCGCCTGCGGCTGCCCCGGCTCGACGAGCAGGCCGGTCTCGCCGTCGCGCACCCACTCGGCCAACGGGCCGAGCCGCGAGGCGATCACCGGCAGCCCGGCCGCATACGCCTCGGCCAGCACGCGCGGGAACTGTTCGAGCGTGACGCTGGGGATCACGCACCACGCCGCCTTCAGCAGGTGGGCAGGCACCTCGGCCGGCGCGAGGGCGCCCAGACAGGTGGCGCCGGCGGCTGCCAGCGTCGCGCGGTGCGGGCCGTCGCCGAGCACCGTCAGCGGCAGATCGGGCCGCAGTGCCAGCACCTCGGCCATCACGCCAGCGCCCTTCTCGGGGGAGAGCCGCCCGACATACACGCCGCCGTGCCGCGGCAACGGAACCGCCGCCTCCGGCACCGGCCACGCAAAGTTCGGCCGCACGCGCAGCCGCTCGCGCGGCAGCCCGATCGCCTCGAAGGTGGCCCGCGCGCCTTCGTTCAGCACCAGGCAGCGGTGCACCGGCTGCGTCCAGCTGCCGAGCCGGCGGTGGACCACGATCGACGCGGCCAGCACCGCCGACTGCACGCGCGAGCCGCGGTAGCAGCCCGCCACCACGCCGCGCCACGGCACCTGGCCCAGGCACGCGCGGCACACCGCGCCGTCGCGCTGGAAGGTGCCTTCCAGGCAGGCGAGCCGGTGGTTGTGCAGCGTGGCGACGACGCCGATGGCGTGACCTTCGGCCGCCCACAGCACCGAGGGCGACAGCAGCGCCCAGGTGTTGTGCACGTGAATGACGTCGGGCCTGGCCGAGTCGACCAGCGCGCGCAGCTCCTGCAGGCTGCGCCGGCTCCACACCGACTCGGCCGCGGTGCGCCACGCGGGCTGCAGTGCGATTTCGTCGTTGTGCCGCTCGTGGCGGAACACCACGTGGCCGCGCATCGCCAGCAGCCGCTGCTCGTCGTCGACCACGGCGTCCTCGCCGCCGCGCTCGCGGTAGCGGTTGTGCACGACGAGCACGCGCAGCGGGGTGGTTGCCGTCATGCGATCAACCCCGCACGTTGCAGCACACCGGCGTTGGTCAGCCGCCGTTCGCGCGGTACGGCCGCGGCGATGCGCGACAGGCAGCACTCCAGCGGCGCCCACAGCCCGCACTGCTCGATCTCCCACGAGTGGCCCCACACGTGCAGCACGCCGCCGTGCGCGAGGCCGTGCGCCAGTAGCGCGTCCAGGCGTGCGTCGAGCGTCGCGTGCGCCAGTGCGAGCCGCGCCAGCGGGGCCCTTTGCCGCCACTGGCCGCGGCGCACGTAGTTGCGCGCCAGCACGTCGCGCGGATGCGGGTAGACCTGCAGCGTGGTCGGCATGCGAAAGGCATCCGGGCCGCAGTCGCCGTGCAGGTTGTCGATCGTGCGCGCGTACGCATGCCCGCTGGCGCGCACGGCCTCGCGGGCCGCCGCGCCGTGCTCGCCGCCGGGGTAGGCGAAGCCCGGCACCGGCGCGCCCAGCGCGTCTTCGAGCACCGCCTTGCCGCGCCGCACCTGCTCGGCCCACGCTTGCGGCGCGGTGCGCGACGCGTACGCATGGTCGTGCGTGTGGCCGCCGATCTCGAAGCCTGCCGCGGCCAGCGCGCGCCAGTCGGCCGACCCCATCGTCGGCAGGCCTTCGCGATTCGTCACCGGGCAGTAGAAGGTCGCGCCGATGCCGTGGTGCGAGAGCCGCTCGGCCAGCCGACGGTCCAGCGGATGGCCGTCGTCCCAGGAGGTGGTGACGAGCAGCGTCACCGCCGGCCCTGGGCCTCGAGGCAGGCCTCGATGCCGGTGCAGAAGCGTTCGCCCATGCGCTCGATCGTGTAGGTGCCTCCGGCCGCCTGCGCGCCCGCGCCCAGGCGCTCGCGCTCGGCGGTGTCGTCGAGCAGCCGCACGAGGGCCGGCAGCAGGTCCGCATCCGGCAGCACGAGGCCGTTGCGCCCATGCTCGACGTAGGCCACCTCGGGGCCGTGGCGCGCGTCGGCCACGGTGACCATCGGCACGCCGGCGGCGAACGCGTCGAGCACGCCCAGGCCCGCCGCACCGGGGTTCAGCACCAGGTCGCAGGCCGCCAGCAGCAGGGCCTTGCGGGCGCCGTCCACGGCGCCGAGGGGGTGCAGCACGCCGCCCGCCGAGATCGAGGCCGCATCCACCCGTGCCCGCAGCGGTCCGTCGCCGGCCACCGCCACGTGCACGTCGGGCCGCGCGCGGCGCAGGCCAGCGGCCAGTTCCACCAGCCGCGGCACCCGCCGGTCGGCATGCAGCGAGCCGACGAAGGCCACCAGCGGCCCGTGCTCCGGCAGCCCGAGCGCGCGCCGGTTGGCGGCGACGCCGAGCCCGCGGGCACGCTCGATCGCCTCGCGCAGCGCGATGGTGTCGATGGCGTTGTCCACCACCGTGATGCGTTCGCGCGGGAAGCCCGCCGCGGCGACGATGTCGGCGCTGCCCCGCGTGTAGGCGTACCACCAGTCGGCGCGGCGCGTGGTCTGCCGCTTGAACCACTCGCGCGCGCCGCCCGGCGCATCGGCCTGCAGGTTGCGTCCGTGGCCGAAGAAGGCGAGTGCCGCGCGCCGCCGCGGGTCGGCCAGCGCCAGCACGTTGTGCACCAGCTTGTTCTCCTGCGACACGATGACCAGCTCGCAGCCGGCCACGCGGTGCAGGAACGGCTGCCACACGATGCGCCCGCCGGCCCAATAGCGCGCCGGCAGCGGCTCGGCCCACGCCAGCGTGCCGGCGTCGTGGCGCGACTCTTCGCCGGGCGAGGCGGCGCCGTGCAGGAAGCGCAGCGCGATGCCGCGCCCGGCCAGCCGCGCGCGCATCGCCTCCAGCAGCGGCACGCGGTAGTGCGGCAGCCGCCGCTGCACGAAGGCCACGGTGGCCCAGGGCGCGGCCACGGTGGTCGCGGGGTCGACGCGCGCGCGGGGTCTCACCGTGCCGGCCCGCAGCTCGCCAGCGCACCGCAGTGGTAGGTGAAGACCCGGCTCGCCAGCCGCGGCCCCAGCGCCAGCAGCGCGCCGCGCAGCGCGTGCTTCGCGTGCGCCTTCAGCGGCCCCTGCTGGAAGCGCAGCAGCTCGAGGCTGTGGTCGAACACCGCCATGCGCTGAACCTGCAGGCCGCTGGTCTCCAGCAGCAGCTGGAACGACTCGGGCGTGTAGGCGTTGATGTGGCCGATGTCCAGGCTCTGCTGCAGCGCGCGGTGGCTGGTGCGCAGGTGCAGCTCGCACGGCACCTCGGCATAGATCCAGCGCCGCGCCACGCGGGCCATCTCGGCCAGCAGCGCGCGCGGCTCGGGCACGTGTTCGAGCACGTGGCTGGCCACCACCAGGTCCCAGCTCGCATCGGCATACGGAAGAACGCGGCCGTCGTAGCGGCGCAGATCGAGTGCGGCGGCCTCGGGATCGGTGTGTTCGGCCGGGTCGGCCAGGTCCACGCCGGCATGGCGCTCGCCGATGCCGCGCGCCGCCAGCGCGGCCAGCAGCGCGCCGGTGCCGCAGCCCACTTCCAGCACCGAGGCGGGTCGTTCCGCCGCCAGCAGCGTGGCGAGGTTGCGCGCCTTGTCGACCGCGCCCAGCCGCCGCCACGCCAGCGCCCGCTCGTCGTAGCGGCCGTCGTAGTGCGCGTTCAGCGGAGGGGCGTGGAAGTGCGGGGCGTGCACCGGGGCGGGTGTGGGCGGCGGCGGGGCATGTTAGGTCACCGCCGCGGCAGGCGGTCTGAGGCAGGCAGCGATCGCATCAGGGTGCCCAGTGTCTTGTCCCGGAAATACATGCCATTGGGATTCGACCAGATCGCGATGATCGCGGGTGCAGCGGGTGGGGGCGATACCCGGTGGTATCGCCCCCACCCGGCAAGCCCGCGAGGGCGCGCAAGCGCTGCCCGATGTCATCGTCCAGGCGATGGATGCGCGTCGCCCATCTGGCCGCATGATCCCCAGTCACGCGGCTCTTTGCAAAGTCTTCTCCATGACCATTTTCCGCATCGACGGCGACATCATTGTCGGCAAGGCGAAATCCAGGGCGAAGCTTGACCAGAAGGTTCAGAAGGCGATCGACGACCTGCAGCGGAACCTCGACAACTTCAAGGGCTACGTGGACGAGGTCGCGAAGACCGCGCATCCACTGAAGGAAAAGGTCTGGGACCTGCGCGAAAAGGTGATCGAGAAGCTTGGCGACAAGCGCCTGGACGCGAAGAACAGGAAGGCCCTGGACGAGGTGCAGAAGAAGGCCGACGCGCTTCTGGCCAAGCTCAAGGCTGCGGGGATCAACTGACGCGCCCCGGACGGGCGTAGGGGACGTGCCATGACGATTTTCAGCATCGATGCGGGCGACTTGGTGAAGGGCGGCGCCATGAGGGAGATCGACATGGAGGTGTCCAGACTTCTCGTCGAATGCAACAAGGCGCTGGAAGCCTTCACCAAGGAGGTGGCGCGCCTTTCCGGCTTGGGACGGCCGCTGAAAGGTGCCATCGGTCAGCTTCTGAAGGAAGTTGACGGCAAGCTGAAGGACAGGAAGCTTGATGGCGACCAGATCGAGCAGCTTGAAGACATCCGCAAGGAGGTGGAGAAGCTGCAGCGTCAGATGGACAAGGCGGGTGTGACCTGAACGGCGACGCCAGCCGCGAGCCTGTCCTGAATTTTGTGTGTGAGGCATACCATGACCCACAGGAGCATGTATGCCGAGCAAGGAACCGAGCAGAACGAAGCTGAGGAATGCCAGGATTGCCGCTGAGTCGGCGGCGTTGCCGAAGATCCCGAAGGA
>JAEUPB010000088.1 GCA_016789955.1 Rubrivivax sp.
GCGCGAGATGTGCGACCACTTCGGGCTGCGGCCGGGCGGCATCCTCAGCTTCACACGCGACATGGCCGTGCGCGGCCCGGCTCGCTGGCTGATCCACCCGCGCAACAACGGCTACCACCTGACCCATCACCTGCTGCCGGCCGTGCCGTACTACCACCTGCCCCGCGCGCATGCGCTCTTCCGGCGTCTCCCGGCGTACCGGGCGCATGGGACGGTCTGCGACGCGTATTTCGCCGGTCCCGCCGCAGTCGTGCGGGCCTGGGAGCGGGAGGCAAGATCATGACGGCTCGGGTGCTCGGCGCGCTACAGGTGGCGGCCTTGCTGGTCTCGGCCAGCTATGGCATCGGCTTCCTGTTCGGATCGGGGGAGATGGCGCTGTCGCAGGGCATGGCGGGTGGTCTGTACGGCGTCGCGACCGCGCTGGGCATGCTCGCCCTGGCCACCTTTGCGAGCAAGTTGTGGAAGCTCGGCGTGCCGGTCTGGGAGTTGTTCGGGCAGGCCTTCGGCCAGCCGATCCAGCGTGCCGTTGCGCTGCTGTCCCTGGTGTGGATGAGCGGCGTGCTGGCAGCACAGATCGCGGGCGGCGCCGCCATCGCGCGGGTGATCGGTCTGCCGGGGTACTTGTCCCAGGCGCTGGTGCTGGCGCTGATCCTGGGCGCATCCAGGCTCGACCTGCGTGTCGCATCGCGCCTGTTCGCCGCCTGCCTGCTGGCGAGCGCGCTGGTGCTGCTCTACGCGCTGGCTGACGCGGGCGGCCTGGCGCTGTACGCGCAGGCGGCGCCACGGTTCGTGAGCGACCTTGGTGGGTTCAGCACGACACGGCTGGTGTCCATCGTGCTGGCGGTCGGGCTGCTCGTGTGCCTGGGCGCGGACTACCACCAGTTCGTGCTGGCCGCGCGCCGTCCGCTGGTTGCTGCCGCGGGCTGCGCAGTGGCGGGCGTGGTCCTGATCGCCGTCGCCTTCCTGCCGCCGGCCCTGGTGCTGGCGCTGCGGGGCTCGGGCGAACTGGACGGGCTGACGGACGCGAAACAGGTGATCCCGTTTGCGCTGGGGCGCGCGGCGGATGGGCTGTGGCCGGGATCGCAAGCACTGCTGCTTGCCGCGCTGTCGACGGCGGCGCTGGGTTCGGGCGCGGCGATCGTGCGTGCCATGGCCAGCGCGATGGCGGCTGCGGTGCCAGGCGCGCGCGACACGAACCACGTAGGCTGGTCGATGGCCGCGCTCGCCGCCGGTGGGCTGCTGGCCGCGCGCGGGCAGGGCATCGTCGAGACCATGGTGTCGGTGAACGTGGTCTACCTCGCCAGCGTCGGTTGGCTCTTCGTGCTGCTGTTGCGCGGAGCGACCCTTCCAGCGGGCCAGGCAGGCCTCGTGATGGGATCTGGATTGGCCGCGTCGGGTGCTGCCTACCTGGCAGGGTGGGCGGGCTGGATCGACGGAGACGCCGACACCGTGTCGCTGGTCGGCGGACTCGGCGTGTCGGCCGTCGTGGGCTTGATTTGCGCGGTAGGCAGGCCCCGGTCAATCAGGGTCGGCGGCCTTCGTCGTTGACCCTTCCGCATCGGGAGTGGGCTGCTCCGCAGGCGGCAGCAGTTGAGCCTGCGCGTGGCGGACCACGAGGTCCGTGATCTCGCGCGAGAGCGGCGGCTCCATTTCCCAGTGGTGCCAGTGCAGGTTGACGAGCACCGGCTCATCGGGTGCGAGGTCGACAAGCTCGCCGCGCCCGGCTGCCCCGGCAGCCTGCAGGCTCGGCACCAGCCCATAGCCGATCCCGGCGGCAACACCCTCCATCAGGATCATCGGCGAGGGCAGGTAGTGGCGCGGGTAGCGGTCGACGGCGAAGCCGAAGCGCCGCTTCAGGAAGTCGTCGTGCAGCGAATCCTTTCGATTGAACAGGATCGCCGGCGCGACGAGCACTGCCTGCACGTTCAGTCCGTTCGGAAAGTATTCCGCCGCAAAGGCCGGCGTGGCGTAGCAGCGGTACTCCATCGCGCCGAGGCACTCGGCCAGGAAGCCGCCCGCGGGTTTGGCGTCGGTCGAGACGCAGCCGATGACCTCGCCACGTGCAAGGCGCCCCGAGGTGTGGTCCTGGTCGTCGGTGACGATCTCCAGCGCCACCTGCCGGCGCAGCAGCAACTCCCACAAGGCGCGCGGAAACCAGGTCGCGAGCGAGTCGGCATTGACCGCGATGGCCAGCGGCACGGGCACATGCGGGCCGGCCTGGGGTTTGAGTTCGTTCAACGTCGCGCCTTCGAGCAGGCGCAGCGCCTTGACGTGGCGCAGCAGTACCTCGCCCGCCGCAGTCGGTACGACGGGCTTCTCACGAACCAGCAGCACCGTCGTCAACGACTCCTCGAGGGCCTTGATGCGCTGCGACACCGCCCCGCGCGTGATGTTGAGCAATGCCGCGGCGCGTTCGAAGCTGTGCGCCTCGGCCACCGTCGCGAAGGTTTCCAGCTGATCGCGATCGAGCATTCTTTTCGCCCCCTGTTCAGCGTTTCTGCGTGCCGACAAAACTCCCTAAACAACGATCGGCTGCGGCGCCTTCGACCTAGCATTTCGATACCGACGTTCCCATGGAGTGGCTCGTTGATATTGGCGCAGGAAACGGCGCGACGTACGCGCTCGGGTTGCACCCGGTAACTAAACCGCTAATTGCTTGCCATTGAAGCTTGATTGACAGCGGCTGACGTTGAATGAGCCAGTGCCGATACCACGGGCCAGGCCGCATGGTTTTGGCTGTCGGCGCAGGGATCTCTTGGGAACGATGGACATGTTCGACAGCAGTCGGAGGGCATGCCATGGAAGACGATGAACCAGGTTCCACGGGGGCTGCCGCGATACAGGCGGTGGCCATGCTGCGTGCGGTGATCGACGGCCGCACCTACGATTCGGTGGCCACGGATTTCGGTATCACGCGCACCGCCGTCGAGCGGCGCGTCAAGGCAGTCGCGATCCGACTGTGCAGGGAGGTGGGCATCGAAGGGATGAACGACGGTGCCACCGCTTTCGTGCGGCGCCTGCGCGAGCGGCGCGACGCCATCCTGCACGCCCTGGAGCGTTTCGAGCCAGCCGCGGGTCACGCTCCGAAAGGGGATCGGGTGGTGAGCGTCGACGAGATCGCCCGGGCGGTGTTGCGCATCCGCGGCCGCAGCGGCCAGCCCACCCGCGACGTGGCCTTGTTCTACACGCTGTTCGTCACCGGCGCGCGCCCGCTCGAAATCGTGCGGCTGCGGGTCTGTGACTACCTGCAGGCTGATGGTGAGGTACGCCGAGAGTCGGAATTGCCGGCGAGTGCCAGCATCTCCGGGAAATCCAGACCACTCTACTTCGCCAGCCGCAAGTTGGACGACGCACTGGACGCCTACCTCGCGGAACGAGTGGCTCGGGGTCATGGCGTCGCCGACGGCGGCGCCTACCGCGGTCTCGATCCGGACAGCCCCTTGTTCCTGAGTGCGACGGGCGAGGGCTTCCGCATCACGCAGTACGGCGCCGAGGGCCGGCGGCGCTGCCTCTGCCGCCCGATCCTCGAGACCTACCGCAAGCTGTTCCGCTACGCGGAACTGGAGTGGGCGACACCGCTGTCGATCCGCCGCACGGTGGTCGCTCGCCTGTATGACCGCGGCGCCGACGAGGAGCAAGTCGGCCTGGTGCTCGGCATCAGCGAAAGAAGCGCGGTGCGGGAGCAGTTCCCGCGTGCCAGGCCCACCATGGCGAGCCTGGTGCAGGAACTGGTCTGAGCGTCGCGCAGCGCTGCTTATCGGCGGTTCGACGGGTTGCGGCCGACGTACACGACGAAGGGCGTGCCAGCGAAGCCGGCCGGTGCGATCTGGCCGACATCGACGGACCTGCGGTCGAGCCCGTCGAAGGTCCACGAGAACTGCTTCGCGCCGCTGCGGAACGTCACGCTCTCGCCGTAGGCAACGTTGAGCCGGTCGGTGGACGCCAGGTCCACGACGCGCACTGGTGCACCCTGCGCCGCCGGCTGCCCATAGATCGACTGGCCGTTCATGAACGTATTGCCGCTGGCGGCGAAGCCCGCGAGGGGAAGCACGGCCAGGGCAACGAGGGCAGCGGTGCGGAGTCGGCGGGTCGATTGCATGTTCAGTCCTTTCGATGTGGGAGGGGTGCCGCCGGCGCGCGATCGCGCGCCGTGCTGACATCGAAAGGGACTGTAGAAACCGCATTCCAACAGCCGCTGAACGGGAACATGACAGCTTGGTCATGTTCGCCGCGGCAGGGGCTCAGTGCGTACCGCGGATGTGGCGATGCGGCGACGCGGAAGTCGACTGAGCGGCGGCGGTGTCGAGCTCGTTCAGGATGCCGCACTGCTCGATCGCATGCGGCGTGCCGCACCTCGCGCGCAGAGCCTTCAGATCCTTCTGCAGCGTCCGCAGTTCGCGGATGCGGTGGGTGACGTGCCCGATGTGCTCGTCGAGCAGTGCGTTGACCTCGCCGCAGTCCTGCGAGGGCGCATCGCGCAGCCGCAACAGCGTCCGGATCTCGTCCAGCGTCATGTCCAGGTTGCGGCAATGG
>JAEUPB010000089.1 GCA_016789955.1 Rubrivivax sp.
TGCTCGTAGCCGTGGAAGGCGGTGGCCGCGCCGTCGTACTCCAGCCCCTGCGCCATCTTGAACTTGGCCTTGGCGCGGGCCTGCTCGCGCTGGCGCTGCATGGCGGCGCTGAAGCCGGCCTCGTCCACCGTCAGGCCGCGCGCGCGGCAGACATCGGCGGTCTGGTCCAGCGGGAAGCCGAAGGTGTCGTGCAGCTTGTAGGCGGTCTCGCCGTCCAGCAACTGCGTGCCGCCGGCCAAGGCGGATTCCAGGATCTCCATGCCGTTGGCGATGGTCTGGAAGAAGCGCTCCTCCTCGGCCTTCAGCACCTCGGTGATGCGCAGCTTGTCGCGCCGCAGTTCGGGATAGGCCTCGCCCATCTCGTCGGCCAGCGGGGCCACCAGCTTGTGGAAGAAGGGCTTGCGCGCGCCCAGCTTGTAGCCGTGGCGGATGGCGCGGCGCGCGATGCGGCGCAGCACGTAGCCGCGGCCCTCGTTGCCCGGGATCACCCCGTCGGCCACCGTGAAGGCGCAGGCGCGGATGTGGTCGGCGATGACCTTCAGGCTGGGCGTCTGCAGGTCGATGGCGCCGTCGCCGCCGACCGCGGCCACCGCCTCGCGCGTGGCTGCGAGCAGGTGCGCGAACAGGTCGATCTCGTAGTTGCTGTGCACATGCTGCAGCACCGCCGCCAGCCGCTCCAGGCCCATGCCGGTGTCCACGCTGGGCTTGGGCAGCCGGTGCATCGTGCCGTCTTCGGTGCGGTTGAACTGCATGAAGACGTTGTTCCAGATCTCGATGTAGCGGTCGCCGTCCTGCTCGGGGCTGCCCGGCGGGCCGCCGGCCACCTCGGGGCCGTGGTCGTAGAAGATCTCGCTGCACGGGCCGCAGGGGCCGGTGTCGCCCATCATCCAGAAGTTGTCGGACATGTAGCGGCCGCCCTTGTTGTCGCCGATGCGCACGATGCGCTCGGCAGGCAGGCCGATCACGTCCTTCCAGATGTCGTAGGCCTCGTCGTCCTCGGCATAGACGGTGGCCCAGAGCTTGTCCTTGGGCAGCTCGAAGTGCACCGTCAGCAGTTCCCACGCGTACGTCAGCGCGTCGCGCTTGAAGTAGTCGCCGAAGCTGAAGTTGCCCAGCATCTCGAAGAACGTGTGGTGGCGCGCGGTGTAGCCCACGTTGTCGAGGTCGTTGTGCTTGCCGCCGGCGCGGATGCACTTCTGGCTGGTGGCGGCTCGCGTGTACGGCCGCTTGTCGTAGCCGAGGAAGACGTCCTTGAACTGGTTCATCCCGGCGTTGGTGAACAGCAGCGTCGGGTCGTCGCCGGGCACCACCGGGCTGGAGGCGACGACGGCATGGCCCTTCGACGCGAAGAAGTTCAGGAACTTGGAACGGATGTCGGCGGCTTTCATGGGGGGAGCAGGGTCGAGGGTTCGGGATACAGGCGCACGCCGGCGCGCGGCGCTGCGGCGATCATGTCGGAATCGAAGGTGGCCAGCGCGGCGCGGCGGCGCAGCGCCAGTTCGAGATACAGACTGTCGTAAGCGGAGAGGCCGTGCGCGCGCGCGGCGTCGAGGTTGCGAGGCACGTCCACCGGCTGTGCATCGACGGTGGGCGCCAGCGCCAGGATCGCCGCCAGCGCCTGCCCGATGCGCTCGGGCGCCACGGTGGCGCGGCGCTCGGCCTGCACCAGCGCGTTGGCCACCTCGGCGTTCCACAGCGCCGGCACGATCAGCTCGCAGTCGCGCAGCGCCGCCAGCCCCGCGGCGCTCGGCCGCGGCGCGCCGGTGTGCAGCACGTAGCGCAGCACGAATGAGGCGTCCAGCACGACGGCGTCGGGCGGCGCGGAGGCGGAGCCGGTCTTCACACCCGCCCCTGGCGGACGAGGTCCTGCACGGTCACGCCGTCGAGCGCGATCGGCTCGAAGGCCTGCAGCGCCGCCAGCGCGCGTTCGCGCTGCGACGTCCGGCCCTTCGCGGGGCGCCGCACCGGCACCAGCTTGGCCACCGGCTTGTTGTGGCGCGTGATCACGACCTCCTCGCCGCGCTCGGCGCGCGCGACGAGTTCGGAGAGGTGCGTCTTCGCGTCGAACAGGCCGTAGGCTTCCATGGGGGCGCGGGCACGATTGGTTGAATCAACCAGATTGTAGCGGAGCTCCGCGGCGCGGTCCGGCGTCGCCGGGTTGGAGTAAGGTCACACCCTTCGAATTCAGGAGCGCACATGGCCAGCCACGCCGCCTTCCACTGGGACGACCCCTTCCTGCTCGAGCAGCAGCTCACCGACGACGAGCGCCTGGTGCGCGACAGCGCCCGCGCCTACTGCCAGGACCGGCTGCTGCCCCGCGTGCTGGAGGCCTTCCGCCACGAGAAGACCGACGCGGCCATCTTCCGCGAGATGGGCGAGCTGGGCCTGCTGGGTGCCACCATCCCCGAGGCCTACGGCGGCGCCGGCCTGAACTACGTCTGCTACGGCCTGGTGGCGCGCGAAGTGGAGCGCGTGGACTCCGGCTACCGCTCGATGATGAGCGTGCAGAGCTCGCTGGTGATGGTGCCGATCAACGAGTTCGGCACCGAGGCGCAGAAGCAGAAGTACCTGCCGAAACTGGCCCGCGGCGAGTGGATCGGCTGCTTCGGCCTCACCGAGCCCAACCACGGCTCCGACCCCGGCAGCATGGTCACGCGCGCACGCAAGGTCGACGGCGGCTACGCGGTCAGCGGCGCCAAGATGTGGATCACCAACAGCCCGATCGCCGACGTCTTCGTCGTCTGGGCCAAGGACGACGGCGGGCAGATCCGCGGCTACATCCTCGAGAAGGGCATGAAGGGGCTGAGCGCCCCGGCCGTGCACGGCAAGGTGGGCCTGCGCGCGTCGATCACCGGCGAGATCGTGATGGACGAGGTTTTCGTGCCCGAGGAGAACGCCTTCCCCGAGGTGCGCGGCCTCAAGGGCCCGTTCACCTGCCTGAACAGCGCCCGCTACGGCATCGCCTGGGGCGCGCTGGGTGCGGCGGAAGACTGCTTCCACCGCGCGCGCCAGTACGTACTGGACCGCAAGCAGTTCGGTCGCCCGCTGGCGGCCAACCAGCTGGTGCAGAAGAAGATGGCCGACATGCTCACCGAGATCAGCCTCGGGCTGCAGGGCTGCCTTCAGCTAGGTCGCATGAAGGACGCAGGCACGGCCTCGGTGGAGGTCACCTCCATCGTCAAGCGCAACAGCTGCGGCAAGGCGCTGGACATCGCCCGCATGGCCCGCGACATGATGGGCGGCAACGGCATCAGCGACGAGTTCGGCGTGGCGCGCCACCTCGTGAACCTGGAGGTGGTGAACACCTACGAGGGCACGCACGACATCCACGCGCTGATCCTCGGCCGCGCGATCACCGGCATCGCGGCATTCCAGTGACGACGAGCACCGGTCCGCGGCCGCTGGCCGGCGTGCGCGTGCTCGATCTCTCGCGCGTGCTCGCCGGCCCCTGGGCCGGCCAGCTGCTGGCCGACTACGGCGCCGACGTGCTGAAGGTCGAGCGCCCCGAGGCCGGCGACGACACGCGCGGCTGGGGCCCGCCGTGGTTCGGCGACCCTGCCGAGCGCATGGCGGCGTACTACGTCAGCACCAACCGCGGCAAGCGCTCGGTGGCGATCGACATCGCCAGCACCGCCGGCGCGGCGATGGTGCGCGGGCTGGCGCGCGAGGCCGACGTGCTGCTGGAGAACTACAAGGTCGGCCAGCTCGCCAAGTACGGGCTGGACGTGCACAGCCTGCACGCGATCAACCCCGGGCTCGTCTACTGCTCGATCACCGGCTACGGCCAGGACGGCCCGTACGCGCACGCGGCCGGCTACGACTTCGCGATCCAGGCCACCGGCGGGCTGATGAGCGTGACCGGCGAGAAGGACGGCACGCCCGGCAGCGAGCCGCAGAAGGTGGGCGTGGCGGTGGCCGACCTGATGACCGGCCTGTACTCGGTGACGGCGATCCTCGCCGCGCTGCACGAGCGCCACCGCACCGGCCGCGGGCGCCACATCGACGCCGCGCTGCTCGACGTGCAGGTGGCGATGCTCGCCAACCAGGCCAGCAACTACCTGATCGGCGGCAAGACGCCCAAGCGCATGGGCAACGCGCACGTCAACATCGTGCCGTACCAGGTGTTCGCCACCGCCGACGGCCACATCGTGCTGGCGGTCGGCAACGACGCGCAGTTCGAGCGCTACTGCACGCTGGCAGGCCGGCCCGAGGTCGCGCGCGACCCGCGCTACCGGCACAACGCCGGCCGCGTCGAGCGGCGCGCCGAGCTGGTGCCGGTGCTGGCCGCCTGGATGCTCGAGAAGACCACCGCGCAGTGGATCGCGCTGCTGGAGCCGAACGCGGTGCCGTGCGCGCCGATCCTCGAGCTGCCCGGCGTGTTCGCGCACCCGCAGGTGGTGCACCGCGGGCTGCAGGTGACGGCGCTCGACGGGCTCGGCCGCCCGGTGCCGATGGTGGCCAACCCGATGCGCTTCGACGGCCAGCGGCCGTGGTCGCCCACGCCGCCGCCGCAGCTCGACGACGACGGCGACGACGTGCGCGCCGGCCGGGCCTGGCACCCGAGATAGGAGACCGTTTCGATGGACATGAAGAACTCGCCGCTGTCGCTGCTCGCCGATGCAGGTCTGCTGAGGACCGACGCGCTGGTGGGCGGCGAGTGGGTGGGCGCCGACGCCCGTTTCGACGTGATGGACCCCGCCACCGGCCTGAAGCTCGTCGACGTGGCCGCCGGCGGCGCCGCGATGGCGCAGACCGCCATCGCCGCCGCGCACAAGGCGCTGCCGGCGTGGCGCAACCGCACCGCCAAGGAGCGCCACGCGGTGCTGATGCGCTGGTACCAGCTCCTGCACCAGCATGCCGACGACCTCGCCCGCATCATGACCGCCGAGCAGGGCAAGCCGCTGGCCGAGGCCAAGGGCGAGGTGACCTACGGCGCCAGCTTCATCGAGTGGTTCGCCGAGGAGGGCCGGCGCGTCTACGGAGAGACCATCCCGACCACCGACGCGAACAAGCGCTACCTGGTGCTGAAGCAGCCGGCCGGCGTCTGCGCGGCGATCACGCCGTGGAACTTCCCGATCGCGATGATCACGCGCAAGGTGGCGCCCGCGCTGGCCGCCGGCTGCACGGTCGTGATCAAGCCGGCCGAGGCCACGCCGCTGTCGGCGCTGGCGGTGGCCGAGCTCGCGCAGCGCGCCGGCATGCCGGCCGGCGTGCTGAACGTCGTCACCGCCGACGCCGCCGGCTCGATCGAGGTCGGCCGCGTGCTGTGCGCGAGCGACGTGGTGGCGCACCTGTCGTTCACCGGCAGCACCGAGGTCGGACGCATCCTGGCCGCGCAATGCGCGCCGACGGTGAAGAAGCTGTCGCTGGAGCTCGGGGGCAACGCACCCTTCATCGTCTTCGACGACGCCGACCTCGACAGCGCCGTCGAAGGCGCGCTGGCCAGCAAGTACCGCAACGCCGGCCAGACCTGCGTGTGCGCCAACCGCTTCTACGCGCAGGACGGCATCTACGAGGCCTTCGTCGCGAAGCTGGCGGAGAAGTCGCGGACGCTGAAGGTGGGCAACGGCTTCGAGCCCGGCGTGCAGATCGGCCCGCTGATCGACGCGCAGGCGATGGACAAGGTGCTGCGCCACCTGGCCGACGCCAAGGGCCGCGGCGCGCGCCTGCTGTGCGGCGGGGAGCCGGTGGGCGCCCGCCATTTCGCGCCCACCGTGCTGGCCGACGCCACGCCGCAGATGCTGTGCGCGCGTGAGGAGACTTTCGGTCCGCTGGCGCCGGTGTTCCGCTTCCACACCGAGGCCGAGGCCATCGCGCTGGCCAACGCCACCGAGTTCGGCCTGGCGAGCTACTTCTACACGCGCGACATCGGCCGCATCTTCCGCGTCGGCGAGGCGCTGGAGTACGGCATCGTCGGCGTCAACACGGGCCTCGTGTCCACCACCGAGGTGCCGTTCGGCGGCGTGAAGCAGTCGGGCATCGGCCGCGAGGGCTCGCGCCACGGGCTGGACGAGTACCTCGAGGTGAAGTACCTCTGCCTGGGGGACATCCAGAAGTAGCCGAGAGGCGGCCCGCGGTCGGCGCTATTCGTCGTTGGCGGCCGCCCGCGGCCCGCGGTCGGCCGCATGGGCCACGCCGGCGCTGCCCTGCGTGGCCATCGACGCCGCCTGGCCCAGCGCGCGGCGCAGCAGTGATTCGGCATCCTGCGCCTGGCTCGGGAATGCCGCCAGCCCGGCCGTGACGCGCACCGAGCAATCGCGCCCGGCCACCGAGAACGGCTGCGCCAGCGCCTGCGCGAGCTTGGCGGCCACGCGCACGCCGTCCTCGGGGTCTTCGATCCAGGCCAGCAGCACGGCGAAGGTGTCGGCGCCCAGCGACGCCACCACGTCGCTGGCGCGCAGACCCGCGCGCAAACGCACCGCCACCTTGCGCTTGAGCACGTTGGTCGATTCGGTGCCGAGGATCTCGGCCATCGCCGTGAGCCCCTCGACGCGCAGCACGATCAGCGCCATCGGCGCCGGCTCGCGCGCGCGCAACGCCACGAGGTGCGTGACGTGTTCCAGCAGTTGCATGTGGTTGGGCAACCCGGTGGACAGATCGGTGGCGTAGGCCTTGCGCGCGGCCTTCTCGAGGCCCTTGCGCTCGATGGCCAGCCGCAGCACGCGTGCCAGCGCCGGCGCGTCGCCCGGCGGCACCACGTCCTGCACGCCCATCTGCAGCAGCCGCACGGCCAGCGCTACGTCGGGCTCGGGCGTCAGCAGCACCACGGCGGCGT
This sequence comes from Rubrivivax sp., assembly GCA_016789955.1. Classification (GTDB taxonomy): domain Bacteria; phylum Pseudomonadota; class Gammaproteobacteria; order Burkholderiales; family Burkholderiaceae_C; genus Rubrivivax. The sequence continues at coordinate 6,776 of JAEUPB010000089.1, forward strand.
CGAGCACCGCGTGCGAGAGGGCCGGCCACGCCAGCAGGGGCGACGGGTCCTTCAGCTCGATGAGCACCGCGTCGTGCGGCTGCACGCGCAACTGCTCGGCGGCCTCGGCCAGCGTCGGGCAGTGCTGCACGACGAACGGCCCGTAGGCCGACCCCCACAGCTCCGGCGGCTGCACCGTGATCGCCAGGACGTGGAACGGCTCGGACATCTAGGTACTCCCCAGCCGCATGATGAACCGCGGGCCCCGGCACCCGTCCCCGGGGCAGCCCTGATGACGCCCTGCGATTCGGGGGATTGCCGAGCGGGCGGGACGCCCGACCGTACGGCACCCCGGAAAGCGAACCGGCCCCACGCGGGGGCCGGTTTCGGAAGCTGGAGCGGGTGAAGGGAATCGAACCCTCGTCTAAAGCTTGGGAAGCTGCCGTTCTGCCATTGAACTACACCCGCGCTGGGCCAAAAGTGTACGCGAACGGGTGCAGCGGCATGCGGGCTTCCCCTAGCCGCCCGGCGTCGTGGCGCGCGTCTACAGTGCCCCTCCGTTCGAGCCACCCCCTGAGGATCCGGAGACCATGTCGACCACCCGCCGCCTGCTGCTGGCCTGCGCCGCCCTGCTGCCCCTCGCCGCCGCCGCACAGACCGCCATGAAGATCAGCATCTCGATCGCCCAGAACTCGCACCAGGGCGTCGCGATCGACACCTTCGCCAAGGAGGTGGAGCGGCGCACGAGCGGGCGCATCAAGGTGCAGCCGTTCTATTCGGGCTCGCTGGGCGGTGAGCGCGAGTCGATCGAGGCGGTGCAGCTCGGCACGCAGGAGCTGACCTTCACCTCCACCGGGCCCGTGCCGAATTTCGTGCCCGAGGCGCGTATCCTCGACATCCCGTTCCTGTTCCGCGACAAGGCCCACGCGCGCATGGTGCTCGACGGCCCGATCGGGCAGGACATGCTCAAGGCCTTCGAGCCCAAGGGCTTCAAGGCGCTCGGCTGGGCCGAGAACGGCATCCGCCACATGACCAACTCCAAGCGCGCCGTCAACGCCCCCGAGGACCTGAAGGGCCTGAAGATGCGCACGATGGAGAACCCCGTGCACGTGGCCGCTTACAAGGGCTTCGGCATCATCACCACGCCGATGGCCTTCCCCGAGGTGTTCACGGCGCTGCAGCAGGGCACGGTCGACGGGCAGGAGAACCCGCTGTCGGTGATCATGGCCGCGAAGTTCGAGCAGGTGCAGAAGCACCTGTCGCTGACCGGGCACGTCTACAGCCCGGCGATCTGGCTGATGAACAAGGCCACGTTCGACAAGCTCGCGCCGGCCGACCAGAAGATCTTCCTCGAGGCCGCCGCCGCGGGCACCAAGGCCAACCGCGCGCGCGTCGACGAGGACGACGCCAAGGGCGTGGCCGAGCTGCGCAGCAAGGGCATGCAGGTGGTCGACAACGTCGACAAGGCGCGCTTCCAGGCCGCGCTGACCCCGGTCTACGCCGAGTTCGAGAAGCAGTTCGGCAAGGCGAACATCGACCGCATCCGCAACGCACGCTGAGCACGCCGACGACAGGCACGCGCCGGTGCGCGAGATCCTGCTGCGCACCGAGCGCGTGACCACCGGGCTGGCCACGGCGCTGGCCTGCCTGATGATGGCGGTGGCCGCGAGCCTGGGCCTGTGGCAGATCGTCACGCGCTTCGTCATCGAGCGCCCGGCCGAGTGGACCGAGGTGCTGATCCGCTTCAGCCTGATCTGGATGGTGTTCCTCGGCATCCCGCTGGCCTTCCGCATCGGCGCGATGGTCAGCGTGGACGTGCTGTACCGCTGGGCCGGCCCGCGCATGAAGCGCGTGCTCGACACGCTGGTGGCGCTGGCCGCGCTGCTGCTGCTGGCGGTGATCGTGATCGTCGGCTGGGACTACGCGCTGCGCGGGCGCGTGCAGACGGTCATCGGGCTGGAGGACGTGTCGATGTTCTGGGCCTACCTGGCGCTGCCGGTGGGCGGCGTGTTCGCCGCGGTGGCGGTGGTGGGCAACTGGCTCGATCCGCAGCGGCTGGAGCTGGAGAACGCGCAGTGAGCGCCGCCCGGCCGTTCCGAAGGCGCTCACTCCCCCTCGGGGGGGCGGGCCGCTGGCCCTGGGGGGCGCCATGAGCAGCGCGATGCTGCTCACGATGGTGCTGTGCTTCGCGCTCACCATCTCGGTGGCGGTGTCGATCGGGCTGTCGGCGCTGGTCGGCATCCAGATCTCCAACGTCAACATGCTGATCGCGGTGAAGGAGATGTTCTCCTCGATCAACAAGTTCCCGCTGGCGGCGATCCCGTTCTTCATCCTCGCCGGCAACCTGATGGAGACCGGCGGCATCTCACGGCGGCTGGTGGAGTTCGCCAAGAGCCTGGTCGGCGGCGTGCAGGGCGGGTTGCCGATGACCTGCGTGCTGACCTGCATGATCTTCGCCGCCGTGTCGGGCTCGTCGGTGGCCACCACGTTCGCGATCGGCGCGATCCTCATCCCGGCGCTGATCAAGCACGGCTACCCGACGAACTGGGCGGCGGCGCTGCAGGCCACCAGCGCCGAACTGGGCGTGATCATCCCGCCGTCGATCCCGATGATCCTCTACGGCGTGTCGGCCGAGGTGTCGATCGGCGAGCTGTTCATCGCCGGCTTCGGGCCGGGCCTGCTCATCGGGCTGGCGCTGATGGCCTACGTCTGGGTGCGCTGCCGCCTGAACGGCTGGGGCCGCGACGACGGCGAGGGGCGCCTGTCGGTCGGTGCCGCCACGTGGCAGGCGGGCTGGGCGCTGATGATGCCGGTGATCATCCTCGGCGGCATCTACGGCGGCATCTTCACGCCCACCGAGGCGTCGGCGGTGGCGGTGTTCTACGCGCTGGTCGTGGGCCTCGTGATCTACCGCGAGATCCGCATCGCCGACCTGGTCGCGATCCTCAGGAAGTCGGTGGTGTCGTCGGCGGTGATCATGTTCGTGATCGCCAACGCGGGGCTGTTCGCCTACCTGATCACGCGCGCCGGCGTGCCCGACGCCATCGGCCAGTGGCTCAAGGATGTGTTGCAGCACCCGCTCCTGTTCATGCTCGGCGTGAATCTGGCCCTGTTCATCATCGGCATGTTCATCGAGACGAGCGCGTCGATCATCGTGCTGGCGCCCATCCTCGCGCCGGTGGCCGGGCACTTCGGCATCGACCCCGTGCACTTCGGCATCGTGATGGTGGTGAACCTGGCGCTGGGCATGATCACGCCGCCGTTCGGCGTGAACCTCTTCGCCGCCTGCACGGTGGCGCGCATCTCGCTGGACCGCATCGTCACGCAGCTGATCCCGTTCGTGCTGGTGGTGCTCGCATGCCTGACGGTGATCTCCTACGTGCCCGGGCTGTCGCTCGCGCTGCGCGACCTCGTCTACAAGTAGCCCGGCCGCGCCCGGTGGTCACCGCGGCGCGAAGGCCACGTTCAGCACCTTGCCCGGGGCCGCGTCGGCGAAGCCGTCGAAGCGGCCTTGAGCGAGCAGTTCCACCGCGCGCTGGAACCCGCCCCACGCCGAGCGGGCCAGCGCACCGCCCACGCTGATGCGGCGCACGCCCATCGCGGCGATGTCGGCCACGGTCCAGGCCGACGCGGTGCCCACCAGCAGGTTCACCGGCTTCGGCGCCACCGCCTCGACCACCGCGCGCACCTGCGCTTCGGTCTGCAGCCCGGGCGCGTACAGGCAGTCGGCGCCGGCCTCGGCGTAGGCCGCGAGGCGGCGCAGCACGTCGTCGAGGTCCGGCCGGCCGACGATGAAGTTCTCGGCGCGCCCGACGAGCATCGTGTCGCCGCCGGCCGCATCGATCGCGCGCCGCGCGGCTTTCATGCGCTCGACCGCCACGTCCAGCGGCATCAGCGGATTCGCGGCGTCACCGGTGGAGTCCTCGATCGACAGGCCGGCCACGCCGGTGGCCACCGCCAGCCGCACGCTCTCGGCCACGCCGGCCGCGTCGACCGCGAAGCCGCTCTCGAAGTCGGCGTTGACCGGCACGTCGGTGGCCGCGACCAGCTCGGCCAGGTGCTGCAGTGCCATGTCGCGCGTGATGCCGTTGTCGGGCCGCGCGTGCGACCACGCGTAGCCTGAGCTCGTCGTGGCCAGCGCCGGGAAGCCCTGCTGCTGCAGCCACACGGCGCTGCCCACGTCCCAGGGGTTGGGGATCACGAAGCAGCCCGAGCGGTGCAGTTCGTGGAAGCGGGCTCTCTTCTCGGCGATCGACGGCATGGCAGCGCTCCGGCAGATGCGGCGCGCATTCTCGCGCCGCGCCTGATATCGCGCCTCGCGCGGTGCGCCGCCTCAGCCGTTGCGAGCCACCCACTCGATCAGCGCGTCCAGCGCCGGCGTGCCGCGCGCCGCCTCCGGATGGTTCACCAGCGCCGCCACCGCGTAGAGCCGGCCGCTCGCGCCCTGCACGTAGCCGGCCAGCGCACGCGTGTCCAGCAGTGTGCCGGTCTTCAGGTACGCCCGGCCGGCGGCCAGGCCGCGCTGCAGGCGGTGCTGCAGCGTGCCGTCGACGCCGGCCACCGGCAGCGAATCGATGAAGGTCGGCCACTCCCGGGAGCGCCAGGCGTTCAGCAGCAACTGCACCAGCGCGCGCGGCTTGCCGCGTTCCTCGCGCGACAGGCCCGAACCGTTCTCCAGCGTCAGGTCGCCGGCAGCCAGGCCCTGGCGCTCGAGCCAGCCCAGCACGCGGCTCTGCGCGGCGGGCAGCGAGGCGGGCTTGAGCGGAAATCCGCGCGCCATCGAGAGCATCAGGTGCCGGGCGGCGAGGTTGTTGCTGCGCTTGTTCATGTCGCGCAGCAACACCGGCAGAGGCTCCGACACATGCGTGGACCACGGCGACAGCGGCTCGCCGCCGGCCTCGGGCACCGGCAGCCGGTCGCCATCGCGGCTGCGGCGGCTGAGGTCGATCTCGCGCACGCGGCCGTGCAGCACGCCGCCGGCCTCGCGCCACAGGCCGACCACGGCGTTGGGCATCACGTCGACCTCCGGCGGCGCCACCAGCATCAGGTCGCGCGCGCCACAGCGCGGCGCCCAGCGGCCTTCGACGACGAGCTGCGCCGGCGCGCCGTTCCCGGCCGTCCAGCGTGCCTGAGCCGAGCAGGCGTTGCCGCTGCTGACCTTCACGAGCATCGGCACGCCGTCCAGCGGCGGCACGGTCTGCACGTCGGCGGCCGGCTGGCGCGGGCCGTCGCTGCGGCTCTGCAGCCGCACGTGCAGCACGCCTTCGTCGAGCGTCAGCGCGCCCGGCCACACGTGGTGCGGGCGGCCGGCGCCGGGCACCGGCGTGTGGCGGTGGTCCTCGTCGGTCAGCGCGAACGCGCTGCGGTCGATCAGGATGTCGCCGCCGATCTCCGCCAGGCCCTGCTCGCGCATGCGACGCATCCAGCCCAGCAGCTCGGCACTGGAGAGCCGCGCGTTGCCGCCGCCGGCGATGATCAGGTCGCCCTGCAGCCGGCCGAGGTAGACAGGGCCGGTGGCATAGGCATGGGTGCGCCAGCGGTACTGCGGGCCGAGCAGATCCAGCGCCGCCAGCGACGTGACGATCTTGGCCGTGCTCGCCAGCACGTAGGGTGACTCGGCGTTCAGCGTGGCCACCGGGTCGCGCCCGTCGACCGGCTGCACGTAGAGGCCGAAGCTCGCCAGCGGGAGCCCGCTGCCGGCGAGCGCGCGCTGCACGTCGCGCGGCAGCGAGCCGATCACGGCGGCAGGGGCAGCGGGGCCCGCGGCATGCGCATGCAGGGCCGCGCCCAGCAGCGCGGCCACGAACCAGCGTCGGGCAGAATCGCTCACCTCTGCACTGTCGGCAGCCGGCGGGCGCTCGATCGCTCGAACAAGGCCGCCTCGACCGCCCAGATCGTGCGTGCGCGATCACGGATGGGTCCGGTGCCAGTTCCGGCACACCCTGCACACCCCCACGATGACCGCCGATCCGTCCGACGCGACGCCGACGCCCCCGCTCCCGCCGGTGCAGCCCCGCGGCGTGAAGTCCTACGTGCTGCGCGGCGGCCGCCTCGGGCCGGGCCAGCAGCGCGCACTCGAATCGCTCGGGCCGACCCATGTGCTGCCGTATCAGGACACGCCGCCCGACTGGGCCGCGGTGTTCGGCCGCGAGGCGCCGCGCATCGTCGAGATCGGCTTCGGCATGGGCCAGGCGACCGCCGCCATCGCGGCGGCCAGGCCGGAGGTCGACTTCATCGGCGTCGAGGTGCACGAGGCCGGCGTCGGCTCGCTGCTGAAGCTGATCGGCGAGCAGGCGCTGCGCAACCTGCGCATCGTGCGCCACGACGCCGTGGAGGTGCTGCAGCACATGGTGGCGCCGGCATCGCTGGCCGGCGTGCACGTGTACTTCCCCGACCCGTGGCCGAAGAAGCGCCACCACAAGCGGCGGCTCATCCAGCCGCCGCTCGCCGTGCTGCTGGCGGCGAGGCTCGCGCCCGGCGGCGTGCTGCATTGCGCCACCGACTGGGAACCGTACGCCGAGCAGATGCTGCAAGTGCTGTCGGCCACGCCGGGCCTGGCCAACACCGCCGGCAGCGGCTACGCCGAGCGCCCTGCGTACCGGCCGCTCACGCGCTTCGAGGCCCGCGGCCTGGCGCTGGGCCACGGCGTGCGCGACCTGCTGTTCGCAAAGACGTAGCGCGGAGGCCCCGCGGGGTTCAATCCCCCCAGTGCACCCAGCCCGCGTAGTGGGTGACCAGCACCACGATGCCGAACGCGATGCGATACCACGCGAACGGCCGGAAGTCGTGCGTGGCGATGTAGCGCAGCAGCCAGCGCACGCACAGCCACGCGAACACGAACGACGACACCAGCCCCACGGCGAACATCGGCACGTCGGCGGCGGAGAGCGCGTGGCGCTCCTTGTAGAGGCTGTAGACGCCAGCGCCGATCAGCGTCGGGATCGCCAGGAAGAAGCTGAAGTCGGTGGCCGAGCGGCGCGAGTGGCCGAGCAGCATCGCACCGATGATCGTGGCGCCCGAGCGGCTGGTGCCCGGGATCATGCCCAGGCACTGCACGAGCCCCACCTTCAGCGCGTCCATCGGCCCCATCTGGTCGACCGACTCGATGCGCACCGCCGTGCGCTGTCGCTGCTCGGCCCACAGGATGATCAGGCCGCCGACGATGAACGCGGTGGCCACGACGGGCCCGTTGAACAGGTGCGCCTTGATCGCCTTGTAGGCCAGCATGCCGATCAGAGCGGCGGGCAGGAAGCCGATCGCCACGTTCAGCACGAAGCGCCGCGCATCGGCGCTGTGGCCCAGGCCCGAGACCGCGGCCCACAGCCGCTGCCAGTAGACGATGACCACCGCGAGGATGGCGCCGGTCTGGATCGCGATGTCGAACACCTTGGCCTTGGCATCGGCCAGGCCGAGCAGCGCGCCGGCGAGGATGAGGTGGCCGGTGGAGGAGACGGGCAGGAACTCGGTGAGCCCCTCCACGACACCCATCACCGCGGCCTTCAGCAATACGGTCGCATCCATGAGGGCCGCGATGTTAGGGGCCGCTGCGCAGCGGCCGTGCCGCCCTCACTTCGAGACCGGCTGCAGCGTGACTTCCACCCCGCCGCGCGTCACCGCCACGCTGCCCGGCATCACGCCGGCCTGCTCCAGCCTGGCCGCGCGCTCGGGCGTGAGCCTGTAGATCGGCCGGTTCTCGAGCACCTGCTCGGCGAGCACCGCGGCCAGCCGTTCCGCCGCCGGACGGCCGCCGCCGCTGCCGTCGAAGGTGAAGCGTTGCACGCGCACTTCCGAAAGCCGCAGCGTCTGGTCGACTGCGTCCCAGCGCAGAGCTGCGTCGAAGGCGAGCTGCCCGCTCCAGCGACCGCCGAGCACGCGTTCGCGCGCCGCCACGGAGAGCTCGGTGGCGATGCGGTTGCGTTCGGGCAGCAGCGTCAGCCGCGGGGTGCCCAGGCTCACGTCGAACACCTCGAGCACGCGGCGCTCGACCGGGAATGCGCGCTCAACGCGCTGCTGCAACTCGCCCTCCGACAGCGTCACGGTGCGCGGGCCGTCGAGCATCGAGCAGGCGGAAAGCAGCGCGGCAGCCCAACTGCCGGCCGCGAGCAACCAGGTGCGGCGGGTGCTCATCTCGGCAGCCCTCCTGGCGGCGCGATCTCGCGCTGCAGCGCCTGCGCCAGCTTCAGCCGGTCGAACGCGCCACCGGCGTAGCGCGACACCTTCGTGTAGTGCGCCGCTTCCATGTCGCGCACCATCGCCGCATAGGCCTCGGCCGCGGCGTCGTCGAGGCGGAAGCCGTCGTAGGCCACCACCGCGGCGACCTTGGCGCCGATCGCGCGGCAGCGTGCGTCCACCACGCGGCGGATCGCGTCCACGTCCTCGGGCCGGGCCACGTGCAGGTGGCGGAAATCGAGGAACAGCAGCCCGCGCTGCGCATCGTGGTGCAGCCGGTCTTCCAGCGCCACGTCCAGCAGCAGGCTGCGCAGGCCCATCGGGCCGGTGTCGTAGAGGCTCGCCGGCAGCATGCTCGGCTCGTCGACCAGTGGGCGGAAGGCCATGTGGGCGAGGATGTCGCGCGCCACGTCGATGCCCGGTGCCACCTCCTTCAGCCGCAGGCCCGCGGGCGTGAGCTCGAAGGTGCAGCGCTCCGTGACGTACAGCACCCGCTGCCCTGCCAGCGCCGCCTGGCGGCCGGAGAAGGTCACCTGCTCCACCGCCGCGTGGAACTTGCGCGAGCGCCCTTCCTTGCGGATGACGAGCCGGCCGCCGTCCACGGCCACGTCGAGCCCCCCGGCGGTGAAGGTGCCGGCGAAGACCAGCGTGCGCGCGCTCTGCGTGATGTTGATGAAGCCGCCGGCCCCGGCCAACCGGTTGCCGAAGCGGCTGACGTTGACGTTGCCCTCGCCGTCCACCTCGGCCATGCCGAGCACCGCCAGGTCGAGCCCGCCACCGTCGTAGAAGTCGAACTGCTGGTTCTGGTCGACCAGCGCCTCGATGTTGTAGCCGGCGCCGAAGTCCATGCCGCCGGCGGGCACGCCGCCGACGATGCCGGGCTCGGCGGTGAGCGTGATCAGGTCCATCACCTGCTCTTCCGCGGCCACCGCCGCCACGCCCTCGGGCATGCCGATGCCCAGGTTCACCACGCCGTCCACCGGCAGCTCCATCGCGCAGCGCCGCGCGATCAGCTTGCGCTCGTCCAGCGGCAGCGCGGGCAGCCGGTCCAGCGGCACCTGGATCTCCTGCGCGAAGGCCGGCGAGTACGCGGTGGCGTAGGTCTGCCGGTGCAGCTCGGGCGGCGCCTGCACCACGCAATCGACCAACGAGGCCGGCACCTGCACCTGGCGCGGGTGCAGCGAGCCGTTGCGCGCGATGCGCTCGACCTGCGCGATGACCACGCCGCCGCTGTTGCGCGCGGCCATCGCCATCGCCAGGTTGTCCAGCGTCAGCGCCTCGCGCTCCATCGTCACGTTGCCGTGCGCGTCGGCGGTGGTGCCGCGGATGAAGGCCACGTCGATGCGCTGCGCCTTGTAGAACAGCCACTCGCGGCCGTCGATCTCCATCAGCCGCACGAGCTCTTCGGTGCTGCGGCGGTTGATGCGGCCGCCGCCCAGGCGCGGGTCGACGAAGGTGCCCAGGCCCACCTTGCTGATGGTGCCCGGCTTGCCGGCGGCGATGTCGCGGTACAAGTGCGAGATCACGCCCTGCGGCAGGTTCCAGGCTTCGATCTGCTCGGCCAGCGCCAGCGCGCCCAGCCGGGGGATCAGCCCCCAGTGGCCGCCGATGGCCCGCTTCACCAGGCCCGGGGCGGCGAGCCGGTTCAGCCCGCGCTCCTTGCCGTCGCCCTGGCCGGCGGCGAACAGCAGCGTCAGGTCGCGCGGCTCGCCGCTGCGCTCGTGGCGCTCGGCCAGTGCCGCGAGCAGCGCATCGGGCGTGCCGATGCCGACGAAGCCCGAGGTGGCCAGCAGGTCGCCGGGGCGGATCACGGCCACGGCGTCGGCGGCGGAGACGACCTTGTCGCGCATGGGAGCGGAGTGTGGCCCGGTGTCGCCGGCCCGGCATCGGCGCTCACCCTGCCGGCGTGTAACGCCCGCATAACGCCCCGGGCGGGAAGATGTCACGAACACACGCCGAGGAACCCGTCATGGCCCTGATCGCCCGCTACGCCGCCGCCGTCGCCGTCTCTTCGCTGGTCGCGCTGATCGCGGTGGCGTCCACGCTGCCCACCTTCGCCGGCCCGGTCTGACGCAGCGACCGCGGCCGCGCCGCCCGCCTCGATTGCATCGGTAACCCGGCGCCGCCGGCCGCGACATCGCCCGGACACCGCCCCGCGCCACGCTGCGGGGCATGAAACGGACCCTGCACACCCTGGCGACGCTGCTGATGGTCGGGCTGTGGGCCTGGGTGGCCTTCCTGGCCGACCAGGCCTTGCGCGTGGCCTGACGATCCCCGCTTTGACCCGGCCGGCCCGGACCGGCTACATTACTGACCCGTTGGTCAGTAAGCCATGTCCGCCGCCGCCACCCCCGCTTTGCGCCAGCGCCGCAAGGAAACGCGCCCCCAGGAACTGCTCGATGCCGCACTCGACCTGTTCGTCGAGAAGGGCTTCGCCGCCACACGCTCGGAGGAAGTGGCGCAGCGCGCCGGGGTCTCCAAGGGCACGCTGTACCTCTACTACCCCAGCAAGGAGGAACTGTTCAAGGCGGTGGTGCGGCAGAAGATCTCCAACCTGATCCAGGTCGGCGTGGAGATGGCCGACGCGTGGGACGGCAGCGCGGCAGCGCTGCTGCGCGAGTTGATGTCGGTGTGGTGGGCCCGCGTGCTGAACACGCCGGCGGCGGGCATCCACAAGGTGGTGATCGCCGAGGTGCGCAACTTCCCTGACCTGGCGCAGTTCTACGTCGACGAGGTGATGATCCCCGCCGACGCGCTGTTCACCCAGGTGCTCCAGCGCGGCATCGAGCGCGGCGAGTTCCGCAGCCTTCCGGTGCGCGAGGTGGCCCACGCGCTGATCGCGCCGATGATCTTCATGGCGCTGCACCGGCATTCGTTCGGCGCCTGCCCGATCCACGGCGTCGAGCTCGACGCGGCAAGCGCGCTGCGCACGCACCTGGACCTGCTGCTCGGTGGATTGCTGCGCCAGCCCGACGCCTCGGCGGAGAAGGGCCGATGAGCCGCCGCGGCTGGGCGATCGGATCGGTGGCGGCGGCGGTGGTCGTGCTCGCCTTCGTCGGCTGGCGCATGGCCTCGCAGCGCGGTGCACCAGCTCCATCGGCAGCGGCAGCGCCCGCGGCCGCGAGCGCCCCGCTGGCGCTGGACCTCGCGCCGACCGACCTGGCGGTGGCGCGCCACACCGAGCTGGCCACGCTGCTGGCCGTCTCGGGCGGGCTGCGCGCAGTGGACACCGCCGTGGTGCGCGCGAAGGTGGCCGCCGAGGTGCGGCAGCTCCCCGTGCGCGAGGGCGACGCGGTGCAGCGAGGCCAGGTGGTGGCCGTGCTCGACGACACCGAATACCAGTGGCGCCTGCGCCAGGCCGAGGACCAGGCTGCCGCCGCGAAGGCGCAGCTCGAGATCGCCGAGCGCACGCTCGCCAACAACAAGGCGCTGGTCGACCAGGGCTTCATCTCGCAGACGGCGCTGGAGACCTCGCAGAGCAGCGCGGCCGGCGCGCGCGCGTCGCTGGCGGCGGCGCGGGCCGCGGCGGAGATCGCGCGCAAGGGCGTGAACGACGCGGTGCTGCGCGCGCCGCTGCCGGGCCTCGTGTCGCAGCGCTTCGTGCAGCCGGGCGAGCGCGTGTCGGTGGACGCGCGGCTGCTGGAGGTTGTCGACCTGTCGCGCATCGAGCTGGAAGCCGCGCTGGCGCCGGAGGACGTGGCCGGCGTGCGCGTAGGGCAGGTGGCCACGCTCGATGTCGACGGCTTCGCGCAGCCGGTGCGCGCCCGCGTCGTGCGCATCAATCCGAGCACGCAGGCGGGCACACGCTCGGTGATGACCTACCTCGCGGTCGACGCCCAGCCTGGCCTGCGCCAGGGCCTCTTCGCGCGCGGCTCGATCGCGCTCGAACGCCGGCCGGCGTTGGTGGTGCCGGCCAGCGCCGTGCGGCTGGACCAGGCGCGCCCCTACGTGCTGGTGGCCGCGGGCGGCAAGGTGGTGCAGCGCACCGTGACCACCGGGCTGAAGGGCGACGCGGTGCTCGACGGCGCGCCCGAGCCGGCCGTGGAGATCACCGCCGGCCTCGACGACGGCCAGACCGTGCTGCGCGGCAGCGTCGGCGCGCTGCGCGACGGCACGGCCATCCGGCTGCCCAGGGCGAAGTAGGCGGCTCGCGCCATGTGGTTCACCCGCGTCTCGATCGCCAACCCGGTGATGGCCACGATGGTCATGCTGGCGTTCGTGGTGCTGGGCCTGTTCAGCTACCAGCGGCTGGCCATCGATCAGTTCCCGAACATCGACATTCCCACGGTGGTCGTGCAGATGGACTACCCGGGCGCATCGCCCGAGATCGTCGAGTCCGAGGTCACCAAGAAGATCGAGGAGGCCGTCAACACGGTGGCCGGCATCTCGTCGCTGTCGTCGCGCAGCTACGAGGGTAGCTCGCTGGTCATCATCGAGTTCAACCTCGACATCGACGGCCGCAAGGCCGCCGACGACGTGCGCGAGAAGGTGGCGCTGATCAAGCCCGCGCTGCGCGAAGAGGTCAAGGACGCGCGCATCTTCCGCTTCGACCCCTCGGCCACGCCGATCTTCAACGTGGCCGTGCTCGCCGACGGCAGCAACCGCTCGACGCAGGAGCTGACCACCTGGGCCAGCCAGGTGCTGCAGAAGAAGCTCGAGAACGTGCGCGGCGTCGGCTCGGTGACGCTGGTGGGCGGCCTGAAGCGCGAGGTGCAGGTGCGGCTGCGGCCGGCGCAGATGGAGGCGATGGGCATCGGCACCGACCAGGTCATCGCGGCGATCCGCAGCGAGAACCAGGAACTGCCGCTGGGCGCGATCCGCTCGCGCGAGCAGGAGCAGGTGGTGCAGATCAACGCACGCCTGAAGGCGCCGGCGGATTTTCGCGACATCGTCGTGGCGCGGCGCAACGGCACCAGCGTCAAGCTGTGGCAGGTGGCCGACGTGGTCGACGGCCCGCAGGAACTCGAGAGCCTGGCGCTCTACAACGGCCAGCGCACGGTGCTGCTGTCGGTGCAGAAGAGCCAGGGCGAAAACACCATCGCGGTGGTCGACGGTCTGCTGGGCGCCATCGCCGAGGGCCGCAAGCTCGCGCCGCCGGGCGTCAAGCTCGAGGTCAACCGCGACAACTCGCGCTCGATCCGCATCTCGGTGGACAACGTGCGCCGCACGCTGCTCGAAGGCGCGGCGCTGACGATCCTGATCGTCTTCCTGTTCCTCAACTCGTGGCGCTCGACGGTCATCACCGGGCTCACGCTGCCGATCGCGCTGATCGGCACGTTCCTGTTCATGCACATGTTCGGCTTCACGATCAACAACATCACGCTGATGGCGCTGAGCCTGTGCGTGGGGCTGCTGATCGACGACGCCATCGTCGTGCGGGAGAACATCGTGCGCCACGTGCAGATGGGCAAGAGCGCGCACGACGCCGCCACCGACGGCACCGAGGAGATCGGGCTGGCGGTGCTGGCCACGACGCTCTCGATCGTCGCAGTGTTCCTGCCGATCGGCTTCATGGGCGGGATCATCGGCAAGTTCTTCCACGAGTTCGGCATCACGATCGTCGCGGCGGTGCTGATCTCGATGTTCGTCAGCTTCACGCTGGACCCGATGCTGTCCAGCGTCTGGCACGACCCCCAAGCCCATGGGGCGCACCGCGGCCCGCCCGTCACGCTGTACGACCGCACGATCGGCCGCGTCACCGGCGCCTTCGACCGCCTCACGGAGTGGCTCGGCGACGCCTACCACGTGATCCTCGAATGGTCGCTGCGGCACCGGCTGTCGACCCTCGCCATCGCGCTGGCGTCGCTGGTGGCCAGCTTCGTGATCGTGCGTGCCATCGGCGCCGAGTTCGTGCCCAAGGCCGACTTCTCCGAGACCGGCGTCGCGTTCTACACGCCGGTGGGTTCGTCGCTGGAAGTCACCGAAGCGCGCGCGAAGCAGGTCGACCTGGCGCTGCGCGAGCTGCCCGAGGTGCGCTACACCGTGACGACGATCAACACCGGCTTCACGCAGGGCAAGATCTACGCGTCCACCTACGTGCGCCTCACCGACCGGAAAGACCGCAAGCGTTCGGCGCACGAGCTGTCGGCGGTGATCCGCGATCGGCTCGCGCGCATCCCCGGCATCACGATCACCAACGTCGGCGTCACCGACATCGGCGGCAACAAGAGCCTGCAGTTCTCGATCCAGGGCCCCGACCTCGCCGAGCTCGAGCGGCTGCTCGCGCAGGTCAACGCCAGGCTGCGCCAGATCCCGGGCCTCGTCGATCTCGACAGCACGCTCAAGCCCAACAAGCCCACCGTGGCCATCGAGGTCAAGCGCGACGCCGCCGCCGACCTGGGGCTGAACGTCAACATGCTCAGCACCACGCTGCGCACGCTGGTGGCCGGGCAGACGGTGGGCAACTGGCGCGCCAGCGACGGCGAGAACTACGACGTGACGGTGCGCCTGGTGCCCGAGAGCCGCGACGCCGCCGGCGACCTGGTGCGGCTGCCGCTGATGGCCGGCTCCAACGCCGACGGCTCGGTGCGCATCGTGCGGCTCTCCCAGGTGGCGACCGTCACGGCGTCGACGGGGCCGAACCAGATCAACCGCCGGGATCTCAACCGCGAGATCAACGTCGACGCCAACACGCAGGACCGCAGCTCCGGCGAGGTCTCGGCCGACATCCGCGCGGCGCTGGACACCATCGCCTGGCCGCCCGGCTACCGCTACAGCTTCGGCGGGCAGACGAAGAACATGACCGAGTCGTTCCAGTACGCCGTGGGCGCGCTGGCGCTGGCGATCGTGTTCATCTACATGATCCTGGCGAGCCAGTTCAAGAGCTTCCTGCAGCCGATCGCGCTGATGAGTTCGCTGCCGCTCACGCTGATCGGCGTGGTGCTGGCGCTGGCGGCGTTCCGCTCGACGCTGAACATGTTCTCGATCATCGGCATCGTGATGCTGATGGGCCTGGTGACGAAGAACGCGATCCTGCTGGTCGACTTCGCCATCCGGGCCCGCGAGGGCACGGTTGGACTGGACGGTTCGCGCGAGGCCGGCATGGCCCGCACCGAGGCGCTGCTGCACGCCGCCCGCGTGCGGCTGCGGCCGATCCTGATGACGACGCTGGCGATGGTGTTCGGCATGGTGCCGCTGGCCTTCGCGCTCTCCGAAGGCTCGGAGCACCGGGCGCCGATGGGCCAGGCGGTGATCGGCGGCGTGATCACGTCGTCGCTGCTGACGCTGGTGGTGGTGCCGGTGGTGTACTGCTACCTCGACGATCTGGCCGCCTGGGCGCGCCGGCGGTTCGGCAGCCGCCCACCGCCGGTTGCGCAGCCGCAAGCCGCCGACTAGGCGGCGTCCCTAGAATCCCCGCGCCCCGCCTTCCATCCATGCATGCCATGAACACCGACCTCGCCCGCCACTACATGATCGAACAGCAGATCCGCCCGTGGGAGGTGCTGGACCAGGGCGTGCTGTCGCTGCTGGGCGAGGTGCGGCGCGAGGACTTCGTGCCGCCGGCGCTGCGCTCGCTGGCCTTCGTCGACACGCGGGTGCCGCTGATCGACGGCGAGCCTGCCGGCCCCTGCATGCTGGAGCCCAAGGTCGAGGCGCGGCTGCTGCAGGAACTGGCGGTGCGCAAGCACGAGAAGGTGCTCGAGATCGGCGCCGGCTCGGGCTTCATGGCCGCGCTGCTGGGCCATCGGGCCGCGCAGGTGACCACGCTCGAGTGCCGGCCCGAACTGGTGCTGCGCGCGCGGCAGAACCTGCGCGATGCCGGCGTGTTCAACGTCGACGTGCGCGAGGTCACGCCGGCGCAGGGCGCGCAAGGCCTGCCGGGCGAAGGGCCGTTCGACGTGATCCTGCTGTCGGGTTCGGTGGCCGAGGTGCCGGCCGCGCTGCTGCAGCAGCTGAAGGTGGGCGGGCGCCTGGCGGCGATCGTCGGCGACGAACCGATCATGACGGCGATGGTCTACACCCGTCGCACCGAGGCCGCCACCGGCGCCTGGGCCCCGCGCGACCTGTTCGAGACCGTCGCACCGCGGCTGGCGGGCTTCGCCGAGCCGACGCGATTCCACTTCTGACCGGCCACCATTGCAGCCCGTCGCCCGCCTCCGCGCGATCCAGGCCGCATCCGCGCAGGTCGTCGCACGGCGGCTGCGCCCACGACGGCCCCGCGGGTACAACCCTGCGGTTGGCGTGCCCCCGAATCTCCCAGCGAGGATTGCTTCCATGCGCTTGATGCCCCTTCCCCTGCGGCTGGCCGCACTCGTGGCCTTCGGCCTCGCCGCATCGGCCGGTGCCTCGGCGCAGAGCCTGCAGGAGCTGTACGACGCCGCGCGGGCCTATGACGCCACCTACCTCGCGGCGCGCTCGCTGTACACGTCGGCCGAGTACAAGGCGGCGCAGGCCGAAGCGCTGCTGCGGCCCAGCGCCGCGGTGGCGGCCAACGCCACCGCCACGCAGGTGGACGTGCCACGCCTCGGCTCGGGCGACACCAACGCGATCGGCGCCACCGTCAGCGGCCGCTACCCGCTGTTCAACAAGGCCAACGTCGCCACGGTGGACCAGGCGCGCAAGTCGCTCGTCAGCGCGAAGTCCGACCTCGAGACGGCCGAGCAGGACCTCATCGTGCGCGTGGCGCAGGCCTACTTCGACGTGCTGGCCTCGCAGGACAGCCTGGCCACCACGCAGGCCAGCAAGAAGGCGATCACCGAGCAGCTCGCGTCGGCCAAGCGCAACTTCGAGGTCGGCACCGCGACCATCACCGACACGCGCGAGGCGCAGGCCCGCTTCGACCTCGCCACCGCGCAGGAGATCGCCGCCGAGAACGACCTGCGCACCAAGCGCATCGCGCTCGACCAGCTCGTCGGCCGCACGAACGTGGCGCCGCGGCCGCTGGCCGTGCCGGTGGTGCTGCCGCCGCTGCAACCCGCCTCTGCGGAGGAATGGGTGACCGCGGCCGACCAGCAGCACCCCGGCGTTCAGCGGGCGCGCATCGGGCTGGACGTGGCGCAGCTCGAGACCCAGAAGGCGCGCGCCGGCGAGCTGCCGACGGTGGACGCCGTCGCCTCGGTGGGAGCCACGCGCAACAGCGGCAGCTCGGTGTCGTCGGTGCCGGGCATCACAAAGAACGGAACGATCGGCGTGCAGCTGAACTGGACGCTGTACTCCGGCGGCTCGGTGCAGAACCGCATCAGGGAGACGCTCGCCCTGGAGGACAAGGCCCGCAACGACCTCGAGGCCGCGCGCCGCTCGGTGGCGCAGGGCACGCGCTCGGCGTTCTTCGGCGTGCAGTCGCTGCAGGCGCAGGTGAAGGCGCTGGAGGCGGCCGAGTCGTCGAGCAAGCTGGCGCTGGAAGCCACGCAGCTCGGCTACCGCGTCGGCGTGCGCGTGAACCTCGACGTGCTGAACGCGCAGACGCAGCTGTTCCAGACTCAGCGCGACCTGGCCAAGGCCCGCTACGACGTGGTGCTCAACGGCCTGAAGCTGCGCCAGGCGTCGGGACAGCTGAGCCCCGGCGATGTCGACGCGGTGAACCGCCTGGTGGCGAAGTAGCGCGCTGGCGGTGCGGGCCCCGCGCGGCACAATGCGCCGCGTGGCGCCTGCTCCCGTCCCTGCTTCGGTCCCCGCCGACGAACGCTCCGAGCGCAGCCGGCAGCTGGCCGAGCTGCTGTCGCGCACGGCGCTCGGCGACCGCGCCGCCTTCGCCCGGCTGTACGACGAGACGTCGGCGCATCTGATGGGCGTGGTGCTGCGTATCACGCGGCATCGCGAACGCGCCGAGGACATCGTGCAGGAGGTCTACGTCAACGTCTGGAAGTCGGCCGGCAGCTTCGACCAGCGGCTGGCGCAGCCGTTGACGTGGCTGACCAGCGTGGCGCGCAACCGCGCCATCGACAGCCTGCGCCGCGACCAGGCGCAGCCGCTGACCGTCAGCACGCACGTGGCCGGTGCCGACGACGAGGACGACCGTGACCTGCTGCAGGACCTGCCCTCGGGCGACGCCGGCCCGCTGGCGCAGCTCGAGCAGGCGGCCGAGGCGCGCGCGCTGCGCGGCTGCCTGCAGCAGCTCGGCGGCGAGACGCAGCAGGCCCTGGCGCTGGCCTTCTACCAGGGGCAGAGCTACAGCGAGGTGGCCGACCACCTGCGCCAGCCGCTGGGCACGGTGAAGAGCTGGGTGCGCCGCGGCCTGCAGTCGCTCAAGGGCTGCCTGGAGCGGGCCTCGGTGCAGGGGCTCTGACGCGATGGACTACAGCCGCCCCGACCTCGCCGACCGGCTCGCCGCCGAATACGTGCTGGGCACGCTGCGCGGGCCGGCGCGACGCCGGCTGCAGGCGCTGCTGCCGGCGCACCCGGCGCTGCGCGCGGCCGTGGAAGCCTGGGAGCGGCGGCTGCTGCCGATGGCCGATGCCGTGCAGCCCGTGGCCCCGCGGCGCGAGGTGTGGCAGCGCGTGCAGGGCCGCCTGTTCGCGGACGCAGCCGGCGCGCGGCCCGTGCCGGTGGCCCGCCCGTCGACCGGGCCGTCCTCGTTCTGGCAGCGCCTGGCGCTGTGGCGCGGCGCCACCGGCCTCGCGTTCGCCGCGATGGTCGGCATGGCGGTGCTGCTGGGCCAGCGGGGCGAGGCGCCGCCGCCGATCGTCATCGTGCTCGGCGCCAACCCCGATGCGGCCTCCGGCCTGCAGCCGGCACGCTTCGTGGCCAGCGTCGGCGGCGACGGCAGGAGCCTGGTGCTCAAGCCCGTCGACGTGCCGGCCCTCACGGCGGCCAAGGCGCTCGAGCTGTGGGCCGTGCCGGCGCAAGGCGCGCCGCGCTCGCTGGGCCTCGTCTCGCCCGAGCGCGGCGCCACGGTGCTGCGCGCCGGCCTGCTGCAGGGCACCGCGGCCTTCGCGGTGAGCCTCGAACCCGCCGGCGGGTCGCCCACGGGCGCGCCCACCGGACCCATCCTCTCCGTCGGCAAGGTGCAGATCTGATGTCCCCACGCTGCTTGTTTGCTGCCGCTGCGCTGCTGGCGGCTTCCTTCGGCGCCGCTGCCCAGACCGCCTGGCCCGACAAGCCGATCACGATGATCGTGCCGTTCCCGCCCGGCGGCGTGGCCGACACCGTGGCGCGCCCGGTGGCCGAGGCGCTGGCCAAGGAGCTGAAGGCCACCATCGTCGTGGAGAACAAGGCCGGTGCCGGCGGTGCGCTCGGCATCTCGGCCGCGGCCCGCGCGCCGGCCGACGGATACACGCTGCTGCTGAGCCTGTCGTCGATCTCGATCCTGCCCGAGGCCGACGCGGTGATCGGCCGCCGCCCGGCCTACCAGCTGCAGCAGTTCCGCCCGATCGCCCGCTTCACCGCCGACCCCACGGTGTTCGTGGTGCGCGCCGAGGCGCCGTGGAAGACGCTGGCCGAGTTCATCGCCGACGCGAAGGCGAAGCCGGGCGCCTACAACTACGGCAGCTCGGGCAACTACGGCACGATGCACGTGCCGATGGAGATGCTGAAGTCGCAGGCCGGCTTCCGCATGACGCACATCCCCTACACCGGCGCCGGCCCGGCGGTGCTGGCGCTGCTCGGCGGCCAGGTCGATGCGGTGGCCAGCGGCCCGGCCACCGTGGCGCAGCAGATCCGCGCCGGCAAGCTGCGTGCGCTGGCTCACTGGGGCGAACGGCCGCTGGCCACGCTGCCCGAGGTGCCCAGCCTCACGCAACTCGGCCACCCGGTGGCGTTCGCGCAATGGTCGGGGCTGTTCGTGCCGGCGGGCGCGCCGGACGACATCGTCGCGAAGCTGCGCGCCGCGGCGCGCAAGGTGGCCACCGATCCCGCGGTGGTGCAGACCATCCTGCGTGCCGGCAGCCCCATCGACTATCTCGACGCACCCGAGTTCCAGGGTTACTGGGACGCCGACACGAAAGTGATGGTCGACGCGGTGCGCCGCATCGGCAAGCTCGAATGAGCCGCTGAACCGCAGCGCCGATCAGGGCGCGGCGGCATCCCCCAGCAGCACGATCAGCGCCCCGGCGCCGCCGTCGTTCGCCCCGGCCTGCGCGAACGCCAGCACCCCCGCGTGCTGGGACAGCCAGCGATGCACCTTGCCCTTGAGCACGGGCTCCCGCCCTGGTGAGCCGTTGCCCTTGCCGTGCACCACGCGCAGGCAGCGCTGCCCGCGCCGCTGCGCCAGCCGCAGGAATGCCGCGAGCTGTTCGCGCGCCTCGTCGCGCCGCAGGCCGTGCAGATCGATCTCGCCCTGGATCGCCCAGTGCCCGCTGCGCAGCCGCACCAGCACCTCCTCGCCCACCTCGGGGCGGCGGAAGCCCAGCGCGTCGTCGGTGCGCAGCAGCGTGGCCGGGTCCACGCCCTGCATCGCCTCGGCCAGCACCGCGCGCTCGTCGCGCTGGCGCTGATGCGGCACCGGCTGCGGCGGCACGCGCGGCGGCCGCGGGTGGGCCTGCACCTTCGTCACCGGGCCGACCGCGTCGGCGAAGACGCGCCGCTCGCGCTCCTCGGCCGCGCGGCGTTCGCGCTCGAGCCGCGCGGCGGCCTCGGCCTGCGCGCGCTGCTGCACCAGCGAGTCGCGCAGCGCGCCCAGATCGGCCAGCGAGCGAGCCTTCACAGCAACCCCCGTTCGGCGAACGACACCACGCTGCCCTGCCCCACCACGAGGTGGTCGACGAGGCGCACGTCGAGCAGCTGCAGCGCACTGCGGATGGCCTGCGTGAGCGACTCGTCGGCGCGCGAGGGCTCGGCCACGCCGCTCGGGTGGTTGTGCACGACGATCACCGCCGCGGCATTGCGCTGCAGCGCGCGGCGCGCGATCTCGCGCGGGTGCACGCTCGCCTGGGCCAGCGTGCCTGCGAAGAGTTCCTCCTCGTCGATGAGGCGCAGCCGCGTGTCGAGGAAGATCGCGCAGAACACTTCGCGCTCACGGCCGGCCAACCGCAGCGCCGCGTAGTCCTTCACCTTCTGCGGGTGGTCGAACACGGGCGCCTCGCGCAGCTGCTGGGCCAGTGCCCGCCGCGCGATCTCGGCCACCGCGGCGATCTCGCTGCACTTGGCGGGGCCGAGCCCATTGATCTCGCCGAGCCGCCCGCGGCCGGCCAGCAGGCCCGCAAAGCCTCCGGTCTCGTCGAGCACCTGCTGCGCCAGCGCGAACACGTCATGTCCCTGGCGGCCCGTGCGCAGCAGCAGCGCGAGCAGCTCCACGTCGGCCAGTGCC
Organism: Rubrivivax sp.; assembly: GCA_016789955.1. Taxonomy (GTDB): domain Bacteria; phylum Pseudomonadota; class Gammaproteobacteria; order Burkholderiales; family Burkholderiaceae_C; genus Rubrivivax. Next base: position 28,107 of record JAEUPB010000089.1, read on the forward strand.
GCCGCGCCGTGGCGCAGCAGCTTCTCGCGCGGGCGCATGTCCTCGGGCAGGTCCTTGATCGGCATGGTCGCGGCGGGCGCCTCGCGCATGGGGCCAGCCCCGGGGGCGCCGGGTCGGCCGAATAGAATCGCGCCGCAGTCTATGCGAGGTGCCGTGCACCTCGTGCACCCCCTTCGATGAACCTCGTGCAACCCGGGTCCTTCCTGACCCTCCACTACCGGCTCGCCGGCCCCGACGGGGGCGACGTGGTGAACACCTTCGGGGGAACGCCCGCCACGCTGTCGCTGGGCAGCGGGCAGCTCGCGCCGGCCATCGAGCAGCACCTCGTCGGCCTGCCCGAAGGCGCGCACGAGCGCTTCGAGCTGCCCGCCGGTGCCGCCTTCGGCGAGCGCAACGCCGAGCTGCTGCAGCGCGTGACGCGTGCGCTGCTGCGCGAGATCGGCGACGACCCCGAGGCCGAGTACGAGGTCGGCGACGTGGTGCAGTTCCCCACGCCCGACGGCCAGGGCGCCTACGCCGGCGTGGTGCGCGAGGTCGGCGACGACTCGCTGCTGTTCGACTTCAACCACCCGCTCGCCGGCCGCCCGGTGCAGTTCGAGGTGCGCGTGCTGAGCGTGCTGTGATGGGCACCGGCGGCGTCGACGAAGTGCTGCTGGCCGAACCGCGCGGCTTCTGCGCGGGGGTCGACCGGGCCATCGAGATCGTCGAGCGGGCGATCGAGAAGTTCGGCGCCCCGATCTACGTGCGCCACGAGATCGTGCACAACACCTACGTGGTGGCCGACCTCAAGGCCAAGGGCGCGGTGTTCGTCGAGGACCTCGCCGAGGTGCCGCCCGGCGCCACGCTGGTGTTCAGCGCGCACGGCGTCAGCCGCGCGGTGCGCGACGAGGCCGAGGCGCGCGGCTTCTCGGTGTTCGACGCCACCTGCCCGCTGGTGAGCAAGGTGCACATGGAAGTGGCCAAGCTGGCACGCGAGGGCTACGAGTTCATCATGATCGGCCACAAGGGGCACCCCGAGGTCGAGGGCACGATGGGCCAGCTCGACGCCGGCATCTACCTCGTCGAGGACGAGGCCGACGTGGCCCGCGTGCAGCCGCGCGGCGACAAGCTCGCGGTGGTGACGCAGACCACGCTCTCGGTGGACGACGCCGCGGCCATCGTGGCCGCGGTGAAGGCGCGCTTCCCGCACGTGCGCGAGCCCAAGCAGCAGGACATCTGCTATGCCACGCAGAACCGGCAGGACGCCGTGAAGGTGATGGCGCCGGCGGTAGACGTGGTGATCGTCGTCGGCAGCCCCACCAGCAGCAACAGCAACCGGCTGCGCGAGGTGGCGGTGCGGCTGGGCACGAAGGCCTACATGGTCGACACCGCCGACGAACTGCGCGCCGAGTGGCTGCAGGGCGCCACGCGCGTCGGCCTCACGGCCGGGGCCTCGGCGCCCGACGTGCTGGTGCAGCAGGTCATCGCGCGGCTGCGCGAACTCGGCGCGAAGAGCGTGCGCAACATGGATGGCGTCATCGAGTCGGTGCGCTTCCCGCTGCCGCGGGGGTTGGGCAACCGCAGCATGAGCGAGACCGCGACGTCGCGATCTTGACCGCTGCCGCCGCCCGGCGCAGGGCGGCCCCCGTTGCCGCGCCGCGCTCCTGATCCGAACCGCACCCCGCATCGCAGACCCACCGCGAAAGACACCGCCATGCTCGACATCCAGCAACTCCGCCGCGACCTTCCCGGCGTCATCGCCGCGCTCGAGAAGCGCAAGACCCCGCAGCCCTACCTCGACGTCGCCGCGTTCACGGCGCTCGAGGCCGAGCGCAAGCGCATCCAGACCCGCACCGAGGAGCTGCAGGCGCAGCGCAACGCCGCCAGCAAGCAGATCGGCCAGAAGAAGGGCAAGGGCGAGGACACCACCGAGCTGATGGCGCAGGTGGCCGGCATCGCCGACGAACTCGCCGCCGGCGCCGCGCGGCTCGAGGCCGTGCAGGCCGAGCTCCAGACGATGCTGATGTCGTCGCCCAACCTGCCGCAGCCCGGCGTGCCGGTGGGCCCGGACGAGACCGGCAACGTCGAGGTGCGGCGCTGGGGCACGCCGCGCACGTTCGAGCAGCCGCCGCGCGACCACATCGACATCGGCACCGCGCTGGGCCTGGACTTCGAGACCGGCGCGAAGCTGTCGGGCTCGCGCTTCACGTTCATGCGCGGCCCCGCGGCGCGGCTGCACCGGGCACTCGCGCAGTTCATGCTGGACCTGCACACCACGCGGCACGGCTACACCGAGTGCTACACGCCGTACATCGTGAACCGCGAGATCCTCGAGGGCACCGGCCAGCTGCCGAAGTTCAAGGAGGACATGTTCTGGGTGTACAGGGGAAGCGACGGCGCCGGCGATGACGGCCCGCAGGCCGAGCAGTACCTGATCTCGACCAGCGAGATCTCGCTGACCAACACCGTGCGCGAGAAGATCCTCGACGCGGCCGCGCTGCCGATCAAGCTCACCGCGCACAGCCCCTGCTTCCGCTCGGAGGCCGGCGCGGCGGGCAAGGACACGCGCGGCATGATCCGCCAGCACCAGTTCGACAAGGTCGAGATGGTGCAGGTCACGCGCCCGGACCAGAGCGACGCGGCGCTGGAGGAGATGGTCGGCAACGCCGAGGCCGTGCTGCAGGCGCTGGAACTGCCGTACCGCGTGATCGTGCTGTGCACCGGCGACATGGGCTTCGGCAGCGCGAAGACCTACGACCTCGAGGTGTGGGTGCCGGCGCAGGGCACCTACCGCGAGATCAGCTCGTGCAGCAACTGCGAGGCCTTCCAGGCGCGGCGCATGCAGGCACGCTTCCGCAACGCGCAGGGCAAGACCGAGTACGTGCACACGCTCAACGGCTCGGGCGTGGCGGTGGGCCGTGCGCTCGTCGCCCTCCTCGAGAACCACCAGCAGGCCGACGGCAGCATCCGCATCCCCGCGGCGCTGCGGCCTTACCTGGCGGGTGCGGACGTGGTGCGGCCATGAGCGGCGCCGACGCACCCCACGCCGACGCTCGCGTCGAAGCCCTCGCCCGGCAACTGCTCGCCGCCTGGGACGGCGCCTCGCTGGTCGACGTGCCCTCGTCCGCGCCCGGCGGCCTCTCCACGGCCGACGCCTACGCGGTAGGCGAGCGGCTGCGCGCGCTGCGCTTGGCGCGCGGCGAGCGGGCGGTGGGCTGGAAGATCGGCTTCACCAACCGCGGCATCTGGCCGCGCTATGGCGTCTACCAGCCGATGTGGGCGCCGGTGTGGAACACCACCACCACGCTGCTCGACGGCACCGAGGGCCGGCTGTCGCTGCGTGGGCTGAGCCAGCCGCGCATCGAGCCCGAGGTCGCCTTCGGGTTCGCGTCGGCGCCGCGCGCCGGCATGTCGCTGGATGAGCTGCGCAGCTGCCTCGCGTGGGTGGCGCACGCCTTCGAGATCGTGCACACGCACTACGCCGACTGGCGCTTCACCGCGCCCGATACCGCGGCCGACTTCGCGCTGCACGGGCGCCTGTTCGTCGGGCCGCGCGTCGCGGTGGACGCGTGGCCGACGCTCGCCGAGGACCTCGCGGCGCTGCGGCTCGAACTCGCCTGCGACGGCCAGGTGCGCGACCGCGGCGAAGGCCGGATCGTGCTCGACGGGCCGCTGCATGCGCTGAAGGCGATGGTCGAGGCGATGGCCGCCACCACGCCGCACTGGCGCATCGCCGAGGGCGACGTGGTGACGACGGGCACGATCACCGACGCCTGGCCACTCGCCGCGGGGCAGCGCTGGCAGACGCACCTGTCGAATGACCGGCTGTCGCCGCTGGCGCTGGTCGTCGAGGCCTGACGAGCCCCGGCCGCAGGCCCTCCGGCGGCGGCCCCGGATCGACATAGAATGCGCAGCTTCCCGTCGACCACGGGCGCACGCGAGAGCGGACCCGGAAAGGTGGCAGAGTGGTCGAATGCGCCGGACTCGAAATCCGGTTCACGGGTTTTCCCGTGACGAGGGTTCGAATCCCTCCCTTTCCGCCAGGATGCTAGGAAACACGGGGCTCGCGAGCCCCGTTGTCGTTCCTACCCACCAGCCCATCCCCGACCACAGGGATGCTCCCGGATGAAGTTGCGGCCGGGCTGCAATCCCTCCGCGCGTCACTGGAGCACCCATTCAGCCCTCGGCCGCGGACCGCACGAACAGCTCGATGAGCCGCTGCGCCGCTGGGGACAGGAAGCTGTTCGTGCGGTAGGTGACGACGAGACGCCGACGCATCGTCGCCCCCGGGACTGGGACTTCCTTCAGACCTCGGATGCGCGCCTGCCCCTGCAGGTGGTGGCGCGAGATGAAGCTCAGCAGGCCCGTCTCCACGATCAACGCCGGCAGGGCGAGCAGGCTCGTCGTCTCCACCTGCACGCGAGGCCGCTGCAGGTTCTTGCGGTCGAAGGTGTGGTCCAGCCAGTCACGCGTGGGAGCGCCCGGCGGCTGCAGTGCCCATGGATAGGCCGTCAGGTCCCTCAGACCCACGGGCCGTCTGAACACCTCGTGCCGCTCGCTGGCGGCCACGACGATCATGTCCTCGGCCAGGACCTTGGATGCGTAGCCCTGTTCGACGGCGCTCCCGGTGCCGACCACGAGGTCGAGTTCGCCTGCGCGCAACTGCGGCCGCAGCACGTCGACCAGGGCGACCGCCGTGTGCAACGTGACGCCCGGCGCCTCCTTCAGCAACTGCGCGGCCACCGGCGGCAGCAGGAACTGCGCCGCCGTGGGCACGATGCCCAGGCGCACGTGACCGGTCAGCCCCGCCCCGATCGACGACAGCTCTCGCTTGGCGTCCTCGACGTCGAAGCGCATGCGCTGCGCCCACTTCCACAGCACCTTGCCGGCCTCGGTGAGCCGGATGCCGCGCCCCGCCTTCTCGAACAGGGCCGCCCCGCAATCGGCCTCCAGCCGGCGGATGCTGCTGGTCAACGCCGGTTGCGACCGATGCAGCCGCTCGCACGCGCGCCCCAGGTGCTGGAACTCGGCGATGGTCTCGAAGTAGCGAAGGTCTCGCAGGTCCATTGCAAAAGCCTCGTCGATGAATCTCGAAAAATTATCGATTGGACTGCAGATCGTCCGGCACCAATACTGTCCCCATACGACGCGCCAGACCCCTCGACGAGGCGCCGCAACCCGACTGGAGACAGCATGCAAGCATCCCGACGCCTGGCGATGGTCATCGCCGCGGCAACCCTCAGCGGCGGCGCTTGCGCGCAGGCCTGGCCGACCAGGGCGATCCGCATCGTCGTGCCTTTCCCGCCCGGCGGCGGCACCGACATCATTGCGCGCGAGACGGCTCAGAAGGTGGCGGCGAACACCGGCTGGACCTTCGTCATCGACAACAAGCCCGGCGCCGGCGGCAACCTCGGCGTGGATGTCGCGGCAAAGTCGCCTGCCGACGGCTACACGCTGGTGCTCGGCCAGACCAGCAACCTGGCCATCAATCCGACGCTGTACGCCAAGATGCTGTACGACCCGCAGAAGGATCTGGCGCCGATCCTCCTGGTGGCCAACGCGCCGCTGGTGATGGTCACCGGCATGGGTACGCCTTACAAGGCGCTGGCCGATGCCGCCAGCGCGGCCAAGGCCAGGCCGGGTGCCCTGAACTTCGCGTCGCCGGGCAACGGCACGGTGGCGCACCTCACGAGCGAACTGTTCCAGAAGGCTGCAGGCATCAAGACGCAGCATGTGCCCTACAAGGGCGCGGCGCAGGCGCTGACCGACGTGATCAGCGGCACCGTGGACCTGTACATGTCATCGGTGCCCACGCTGCTGGGCCAGATCAAGCAGGGCAAGCTGCGGCCGCTGGCGGTGACCAGTGCCAGGCGGGTGGATGACCTGCCTGGGGTACCGACGATCAATGAATCGGGCTACAAGGGCTTCGACGCCGTGACCTGGTTCGGCCTGCTCGCACCGGCCGGCACGCCGAAGGACGTGATCGCCAGGCTCAACGCAGAGTTCAACAAGGCGCTGCAGCAGGCTGATCTGCGCAAGAAGCTCGGCGACGAAGGTGCCGATGCGGCAGGCGGCACGCCGGAGCAGTTTGCCGCACTGATCAAGGACGAGATTCCTCGCTGGGGCAAGGTCGTCAAGGACTCTGGCGCAAAGGTCGACTGACCGAGTCCCCTCGAGCGCGGGCCGCCGCGGGCAGCCCACCACTGACTTTCCAAGGAGATTCACATGAGTCCAGCCGCCGCATGGCCCGACGTGATCCGCGACTTCGAGCGCGTCGACGCCAGCGTGGTCGTACAGGCCGCCGCATTCCCGTCGTCGATCCTCGCCGACGTGGCCGGGCGCCGCGGCGCCCTGCACGGCCGCATCGCACCGCTGGCGCCGACGATGCGCTTCGCCGGTCCGGCGCTGACGGTGGAGGTACGCCCCGGCGACAACCTGATGATCCACGCCGCGCTGGCCGTCGCCAGGCCCGGTGACGTGATCGTCGTCGACGGCAAGGGCGACCTGAGCAGCGCGCTGATGGGCGAGATCATGAGCCAGCAGGCCGTGGCGCTGGGTGTCGTGGCGGTCGTCATCGACGGTGCCGTGCGTGATGCCGAGGCGATCCGCGAACTGGGCTTCCCGATGTACGCGGCCGGCCTCAACCCCAATGGCCCGACGAAGAACGTCGCGGGGCGGTTGAACCACCCGATCTCGATCGGCGGTGTGACCGTGAAGCCGGGCGACCTCGTGGTGGGCGATGGCGATGGCGTCACCGTCATCGAGCGCGAGAAGGCTGCCGCGATGCTGCCGCTGGCAGCGGAGAAAGTGGCGGCCGAGACGAGGCGCATCGCCGACATCCGGAGTCGCAAGGCGCTGCGCCCGGGCTGGCTGGATGTCGCCCTGCGCACCGCCGGGGTGATCCAGGAAGGCGAGACGCTGTGAGCGCATCGAAGCCTGTCTTCCTGGTCACCGGCAACGACCTCGCGGCCCAGGCATCGGCGCTGCTCCGAGACTACGAGGTCATCTACGCCGGCAAGGCCCCGACCGACGACGACATCGTGGCGCTCTGCAAGCACCACGACCCGGTGGCCATCATCGTGCGCTACGGCAAGGTGGGCGCCGCGGCGATGGCGGCGGCACCGAGCCTGAAGGTGATCTCCAAGCACGGCAGCGGCACCGACACCATCGACAAGGCCGCCGCCGCCGCGCGCGGCATCCAGGTGGTCGCTGCCGCCGGCGCCAATGCGGCCGCGGTCGCCGAACATGCGCTGGCCTTGTTGCTGGCCTGCGCCAAGTCGGTGGTGCAGCTCAACGAGCGCATGCACGCCGGCCACTGGGACAAGGCGATCCACAAGAGCGTGGAGCTGGAAGGTCGCACAGCCGGCCTCGTCGGCCTGGGCGCGATCGGACAGCGCTTCGCCCGCATGTGCGACGCGATGGGCATGCGCGTGATGGGCTTCGATCCGTATGCGAAGGACCTGCCGCCCTGCATCGAGCGCGCGGACCTGGAGACGATCTGGCGCGAGTCCGACGTCCTCTCGCTGCACTGCCCGCTGACGCCCGACAACGCGAAGCTGCTGAACGCGCGGACGCTGGCCGCCTGCAAGCGGGGCGTCATCGTCGTCAACACCGCCCGAGGCGGTCTGATCGACGAAGCGGCGCTGCTGGAGGCCATCCGCAGCGGCCAGGTCGCCAGCGCCGGCCTCGACAGCTTTGCCGTCGAGCCGATGCGCGCGCCGCACCCGTTCCACGGCGAGCCGCGCATCACGCTCAGCCCGCACATTGGCGGCGTGACCGCTGATGCCTACGTGAAGATGGGCGTGGGCGCGGCGACGAACGCACTGGCCGCGCTGAACGGCTGAGGCCGCCATGTCGCAACGGGCGGAAGACGCCAGCGACGCCGATTGCGACTGTCTGATCAACCTCTCGAACGACCTGGAGACACCATGACGACTCGAACCCGACTGCTGATCGCCTCGGTGGCGTTGGCGGCCTCCGCGCTCGCCCAGGCACAGGCCTGGCCCGCCAAACCGGTGCGCATCATCGTGCCCTACGCGCCCGGCGGTTCGGTCGACGTGGTCACCCGGAGGATCGCCGCCAAGCTCCAGGAGCAGACCGGACAGACCTTCTTCGTCGAGAACAAGGCCGGCGCGACCGGCACGATCGGCCTGGCGACCGTGGTGCAGTCGTCAGCCGACGGCTACACGCTGGCGGCCAACGACACCACGTACGCGCTGCTGCCGCACATCTTCAAGAAGCTGCCTTTCGACCACGAGAAGGACCTGCTCCCCGTGGGCGCCTACGTGTTCGCGCCGATGAGCGTGGTCGTTAAGGCGGATTCGAAGTTCAAGACCCTGGCCGAGCTGCTCGCTGCGGCCAAGGCCCAGCCCGAGAAGGTGACCTACGGAACCGGCGGTGCCGGCACGACGCCGCACTTCGTCAGCGAAGCGCTCGGCATCGCCTCCGGCGTCCACTTCATGCACGTGCCCTACAAGGGCGCCGGCGAGGCGACGATGGCGATGCTGTCCGGCACGATCGACTTCCAGGTGGCCTCGACGCCCGGCGTGATGAGCCAGGTCAAGGGCGGCAAGGCGCGCATCCTCGCCGTCAGCGGTGGCAAGCGCCTCGCCGCGTTGCCAGACGTGCCCACCTTCACGGAAGCCGGCCTGAAGAACTTCGGCCTGATCAACTTCACCGGCCTGTGGGCCCCGAAGGGCACGCCGCAGACCGTGATCGACCGGCTGCAGAAGGAACTGGCCACCGCCATGACCTCGGCCGACATGAAGGCCTTCTCCGAAAGCATCGCGTCGGAGCCCGGCTTCTGGGACGCCGCCACGTTCGGCAAGGACCTGCAGGAACGCACCGCCTACTGGGGCAAGGTGGCAGCGAACACGGCCTTCGAAAGGCAATGATCACGCTGCTGCAAGCGCCCCAGGTGCGCGATACCGAGGTGTTCACCCGGCTGCCGGATCGCTTTCGACGCACCGGCGTGAGGTCGAGCTGGGCCGACGCCAACCGCGGCGGGCAGGCGACGGACTCGTTCCTGGAGGGCCCGGTCTTCGATGGCGACGGCAACCTCTACGTCACCGACATCCCGTTCGGACGCATCTTTCGGATCGATCCGATGGGCACCTGGGAGCAAGTTGCCGCGTGGGACGGCGAGCCGAACGGCGCGAAGTTCTTGAACGATCGCGAGCTCATCGTCACCGACTACCGCAACGGGCTGATGGCCGTGGACGTGCGCAGCGGCTCGGTGCGGCCGTTGCTGGACCGGCGCAACAGCGAACGCTTCAAGGGCGTCAACGACCTGATCTTCGACCGCCGCGGCAACCTCTATTTCACCGACCAGGGCCAGACCGGGCTGCACGACCCCAGCGGCCGGCTCTATCGGCTGCGGACCGATGGGCAACTGGACGTGCTGCTGGCGAACGTGCCGAGCCCGAACGGCGTCGCGCTGTCGCCCGACGAACGCGTGGTGTACCTGGCGGTGACGCGTGGCAATCAGGTCTGGCGCGTGCCGCTGCAGGACGACGGCAGTGTCTCCAAGGTCGGTGCCTACTTCACGTCGTACGGTCCGAGCGGCCCCGACGGGCTGGCCGTGGACCAGACCGGCCGCGTGGTCGTGGCCAACCCTGGGCTGGGTTACGCCTGGGTGCTGAACCACCGTGCAGAGCCGGAGATCGTTCTGCGCAGCTGTGCCGGCACATCGCTCACCAACGTCGCGTTCGGCGGCCCCGGGCGCACGACGCTGTACTGCACGGAATCCGTGACCGCTTCCGTGCTGCGCGCCCCACTCGACCAACCGGGACTGCCCCTGCATCGCCCGCTGACTACACCGGGAACGACACCATGAAACGGGCCTTCCACGCGCTGGCCTTGCTGGCCGGCACCGCCGCGGCACAGCCCGCCACCTGTCCGGCCCAGCCCGATCTCCGGGGAGGCCGCAAGTGTCCGGTGGCTGCTTGCAGTTGATGACTCGCTTCGTGCGTCTCGTCGCAAGAGCGACTGCCGCGGCGAGGGACGTCACACAATGTCGGCATGGATCCTTGGCGTTACACGGCCTCTCGACGCGTTGTCGTGGCCGGTCTGGCGCTCAGCGTGGGGCTCAACAGGTCATTCGCCGCTGCAGCGCCTGACTTGCGAGCGAAGAGGCTCGCTCTCGATCCAGGGCACCCGGATGTGGACTGCCTCAACCTCTGGCGCACCGAGGATTCACGGCAGCGTCCTCTGGTGGTTCTGCTGCCACCCTACGGCGGCAACGCAGCCTATTTCGATTCGTCTAGATTGCCGAGTCAGCTGGCGGCACGTGGTGTCGATCTCGCGGTCGCTCACACCCACGCGACCGGATACATGGAACAGGCCAAGCTCGAGCGGCTCGACAAGCTGCTGGCGTTCGTGCGCCAACACTACGGGCGTCAGGCCGCGACCCGCTTCGCGATCGGTGGGTTTTCTGCTGGCGGGTATGCGGCGCTGCGCTATGCGCAGTTGAGCCGTACCGCCGGTGCCACGGCGTTTCAACCTTCCGCTGTCTTCTCGGTGGACGCACCCTTGGACCTGGCGCGATGGTACGCAGGGCTGGAAGTCGCGAGCGCACGATTGGCCACGCGCAGACCGGACAGCATGTTTCTGGGCGAAGCGCAGTACCTCACAGGCCTGTTGCGCCAACTGATGGGAGGCACTCCACAACAGGAAGCCCGCGAATACCAGCAGCGTTCGGTGTTCACCGCTTCATTGCCTGACGGAGGCAACGCAGGGCAGCTCCTGACGCTGGCCGTGCGGCTCTATACGGAACCGGACCCGGAGTTCTTCATCTCTCAGGGGCTCGACATGATGTCGAGCAACGCCATTGACCAGATCGCACTCGTCAACGTATTGCGGCTGCTCGGTCACACCGACGTCTCCCTGGTGCTGACGCACGGCCGAGGCGTGCGCCCTGACCTGGGCGGCAGGCGACTTCCACACGCATGGTCTATCGTGGACGAGGACGATCTGGCCGCTTGGCTGGCTGCACGACTCGGCGGCGTGCCAGGCTGATGCCGCCGAACTCCCTCAGCGCGGGCCCACCACCGCGAACGACGCGCCCTGCGGATCCCGGCCCAGCACGATCCAGCTGCCACCCGGCACCTGGTGCGGTCCCATCAACGCCTCGCCACCGCCGGCGCCGATGCGAGCCACGGCAGCATCGACGCTGGCGACGTTGATGTAGTACAGCCAGGCGGGTCGCGGCGCTTGCGCTTGCTTCAGGACCATGCCGCCGTCGGCGTCGGCACCCTGCGCGCCGGTGGCGAACAGCTGATAGATGCCGTTCGGCCCCATGTCCATGGTCTCGCCCTTGCGCCAGCCGAACAGTTCGCCGTAGAACGCCAGCGCGCCGTCGATGTCGGTGGTGTGCAACTCATGCCAGCCGATGTGGCCGGGGGTGCCCGGCGCGGGCGGAGGAGGCGGCTCCATGCCTTCCGACGGCGTTCCCTTGAACAGCGACAGCATGGCGCCCTGCGGGTCGCTCACGATCGAGAAACGACCGACGCCCGGGATGTCCTGGGGCGGCACGTTCACTTGTCCACCGAGGCGCGTCGTCGCGGCCGTGGCCGCATCGACGTCGTCCACCGCGACGTAGCCGGTCCAGCCGGGGCGGGCGCCGGCGGCCTCCATCTCGTCGGTCAAGGCCATCACGCCCCCGACCGCGTGGTCCGCCGGACCCACCATCGTGTATTGCATGCCCGGCATGCCGGAATCGCGCGGCACCCAGTCGGCGACGCTGGCGTAGAAGGCCTCGGCCCCTTTCGGGTCGGTGGTGGTGAGCTCGAACCAGACGTGCTTGCCCTTGAAGTCGGTCATCGCGTTGTCCCTCGAGACAGTTCGGAGCATCGATTGCAGCACGCGAGGGTGACGACCACAAGACTGGCTCGGACTTCACCCGTCCTTTCCCGCCTCCATGAAGACCTCCTCGCGGGCCGCGGACGGGGCATCGCGCTCCGGACCATCGAGCACCGCGGCGATGGCGACGCCGACGCCTGCACCGAACAGCTGAGCGACGATGAAGCCGGGCACGCTGTCCGGAGAGATGCCGGCAAAGCTGTTCGAGAACATGCGGCCGAAAGCGGCAGCCGGGTTCGCGAACGACGTCGACGCGGTGAACCAGTAGGCGGCGCCGATGTAGCAGGCCACCATGGCCGCGACGCGGCCGGGCTGCGCGCACAGAATGACGAGCAGCAGGCCCGCCGTCGCTACGACTTCGGCGATCCACTGCCCGGGGCCGCCGCGCACCTTGGTGGAGAACTGGAGGATCGTCGCGTCGAACATCGCGTGCGCCAGCCAGGCGCCGAGCACCGCGCCGGCAAGCTGCGCCGTCACGTAGGGCACCAGCAGCGGCCGCGGCAGCGCGCCGCGAGCAGCCATCACGATCGACACGGCCGGGTTGAAGTGCGCGCCGCTGACCGGTCCGAACACCTCGATCAGGATGTAGAGGCCTCCCACGGTGGTCCAGCGTGTTGGCCAGCAGCGCGACGCCCACGTTCCCGCCGGAGAGCTTCTCGGCCATGATCCCCGAGCCGATGACCACCGCCAGCAGCAGTGCGGTGCCGAGGGCTTCGCCCAGCAGCTTGCGAACCAGGTCGGGCTGCATGGTCAGCTCCGGTAGGCATCCACGAGAGCCGCCCGCAGCTCGGCGTCGTCCATGGGCCTTCCCGGCCTCCAGGGCATTCGACGGATCGGGCGCCTGCAGCGCACACGGGTTGACGCGTCGGTCATCGCTCAGCGCTTTCCGATGTCCTTGATCTCGCGCTGGATCGCCAGCTTGTCCAGGCTGGCCAGCGGCAGCGAGAGCATCAGCTGGATGCGTCGCTGCATCGTCACCAGGGTGTCGCGGAAGGCCTTCTCGACCGCGGCCTCCGGTCCTTTGACCGCCGCCGGATCGGGCATGCCCCAGTGCGCCGTCATGGGCTGGCCCGGCCACACCGGGCAGACCTCGCCCGCAGCCTGGTCGCAGACCGTGAAGACGAAGTCCAGCGGCGGCGCGTCGGGCTTCGCGAACTCCTCCCAGCTCTTGCTGCGGTACCCGTCGATCGGGAGACGGTGCTGTTGCAGCGTCTTCAACGCCCAGGGATGGACAGCCCCCTTGGGGTGGCTGCCGGCCGAGTAGGCCTTGAAGCCACGATCCTTGCCCATGTCGTTCATCAACGCCTCGGCGAGGATGGAGCGCGCGGAGTTGCCGGTGCACACGAACAGCACGTGGTACGTCTTGTCGGCCATCGAAGGTCCTAGTGTCGTGAGTTGGAAATACGCTGCATTGAGACGGGTCGCAATGGGGCTGGAACCAGGCGCGCGGACGGGTCGATACCCGGTGGTATCGACCCGTTTGCGCAACGCCGTGCCGGCCCCATTTCGACCCGCCCCTGTCGGGGCCGAGGCCCCTCTCTCTGGGATCGGGTTCGACCAGATGGCGCCCTCGATCGACCGCCCAGCGGGGTTGATACCACCCGGTATCAACCCCGCTGCTCGTCCGCCCGATCATCGCCATCTGGTCGAATCTCAATGCAGCGTATTTCCAACTCACGACACCAGCAGTTGCACGAAGGCGCCTCGAGCTCGCAGGGTTGCCCCTCGCAGCAGTTCGAGGTCAGGAATCCCATCAGCTCGTTCATCCGGTCGAGCGAGGCGCGGTAGATCAGGTGGCGGCCGTCACGCGTCTGGCTGACCAGCCCCGCGAACAGCAACTCCTTGAGGTGGAACGACATGGATGCCGGCGAGATGCCGAGCTGTTCGTTGAGCACCCCGGGTGTCAATCCGGTCCGCCCGGCCACCACGAGCGCGCGCAGGGCCTTGAGCCGGTGCACCTGAGAGAGGGCACCCAGGGACTGGGCCGCCTGTTCGATGTTTATCGCGCCATCTTCAAAGCGTCATCGAACTGTTTCAGGGAAAGATGACAGCGGCGTGACGGTCCCTCGCGTGGAGTCGGCCTCCACCCTGCGCCGGTGGTCACCGGCCGGTCATCGCTGCGTCATCCCGGCGACACCCCCCGAGGACACGATGACGGCATGAGCGTCGCCGCCACTGCCTCATCCCGGATCACCCCGCGCGAGCCTCCGCGTCGGCACACCGAACCAGCTCCTGGCGATCGCACGCCGACCCTGGAAGCGGTCTGGGCGAGCGACGAGGCCGACGTGCAGGCCGCGCAGCGGCTGCGCTGGCAGGTCTTCGCCGAAGAGATGGGCGCCGCGATCGCATCAGGGTCGGGCGCCGCGCCCGGGCTCGACGTGGACGCCTTCGACGCGCACTGCGAACATCTGCTCGTGCGCACCGTCGCCACCGACGACGAACCGGCGCGCCTCGTCGGCACCTACCGCCTGCTCATGCCGGATGGCGCGCGGCGGGCCGGTGGCTGGTACACGGCCACCGAGTTCGACATCGGGCCCCTGGCACCGCTCAGCGGCAGCATGGTGGAGCTGGGTCGGTCGTGCGTCGCGGCTGGCTTCCGCAGCGGCGGCGTGATACTGATGCTGTGGGCCAGCCTGGGGCAGTTCATGCACCGCCGGCGCGTCGCCACCGTGATGGGCTGCTCGAGCATCCCGATGCACGACGGCGGCGTCAACGCGGCTGCCGTCTGGCGAACGCTCAGCCGCACGCACCTGGCCCCTGAGCACTTGCGCGTGCGTCCTCGGTTGCCGCTGCCGGTGGACCGACTTCAGGCAGCCCCCAGTGCCGAGCTGCCACCGTTGATCAAGGGCTACCTGCGTTGCGGCGGCAAAGTCCTGGGCCCCCCGGCCTGGGACCCTGCGTTCCGGTGCGCCGACCTGCCGATGCTGCTGCGCTGGGACGAGCTGTCGCCGAGCTACCGCCGGCACTTCGTGGCCGGCTGATGCCGCGCCGATCAGGGCCTCTCGAGCTTACTCGCGGGTTCAGATCGACCGCAGGATCACCAGCGCCACGGGGAGCAGCACCGCGACCAGCGCAGCCGCGATCGCCCAGCCCCGCTCGGCCGGCCGGCCACCGCCACGACGGTTCGCCGCATGCAACGACTGCAGGTGCTCGGGGGGCAGGCCGCTCAGCAGGATGGATGACATGGTGCAAGGCCCTCGCGTGTTGGTCGGTGTCGTTGCCGTGCATCGGCACCGTGTCGGGAAACTATCGCGGTTCGGTCGCGATGGGTTGACGTTGGACCTGAGGAGAGTTTCAAAGGCGTTCGGATCGCACGGCACGACGGCCCACGCGGATCGCTCGCGTCAGGGCTGAAGCACGCGCCGCGCGGCTTCCGGGTCCGCCATCAGGCGGCGTCCTCGAAGCCACAGCACGAACATCGACGCGGTGAGCAGAAGCCCGAGCACGAGCATCACCGCCGGCAGCGGAATCCCGAGGGCATACAGCGCGGCGTAGGCCCCCAGCATCAGCAGCACGCTCGCGTTCTCGTTGCAGCCCTGCACGGCGATCGAGCGGCCCGCACTGAGCAGCTGGCATCCGCGGTGCTGCAGCAGCGCGTTCAGCGGCACGACGAGCGCGCCGCCGGCAGCGCCGGCGAGCGCGAGCACGACGATGCCCTCCGCGATGCCGTCGAGTCGCGTCAGCACCGGCATCGCGAGCCCGAGCGGAATGCCGAACGCGAGCATCACCGGCGCCGACGACAGCGACACCCACCGCGCCGACGCGCTCGCCCCGGCCACCACGCCCACCGCCACCACGCCCTGCAGCATCGCGGCCTGCGACAGCGGCAGGTCCAGCGCCTCCTCGGCCCATCTCAGCACGATGAACTGCAGCGTGGCACCGACCCCCCAGAAGACCGTCGTCGCCGCCAGCGACACACCGCCGTGCGGATCGCGCCACAGGCGGGCCTGGGCGTCCAGGTGGTCGCGCCACAAGGCCCGCGGCCGGAAGCTCGTGGCCGGGTAGCGCGCGCCACTCGAGGGCAGGCCGGCATTCAGCGCCGACGAGCAGCCGTACAGGCCCACGAGGACAGCCACGGACACGGCCAGAGGGAAGCCGGTGCCGAGCATCCCTGCCGCCCGGGTCGCGGCTCCCTGCAGCCAGGTCTCGTGGACCAGCGCGCCGCCCAGCACCGCGCCGAGCAGCACCGCGCCGACCGCCGCCACCTCGATCCAGCCATTGGCGGCCACCAGCCGCTGCGCCGGGACGATCTCGGTGAGCAGGCCGTACTTGGCCGGCGCGTAGGCCGCCGCCCCGAAGCCCACGACAGCGAAGCCGACGAGGGGGTGCAGCCCGAAGGCCATCGACGCCGCACCGAGCAGCTTGGTGCCGTTCATCCACGCCATCAGGCGCGCCTTGGGCCAGGTGTCGGCGAGAGCACCGACGAAAGGCGCGAGCACCACGTACGACGCGATGAATCCCACCTTCAGCAGCGGCGCCAGCCACGGCGCCGATCCGCGTTCCTGCAGCAGCGCGATGGCGACGATGAGCAGTGCGTTGTCGGCCAGCGACGACAGGAACTGCGTGACGATCAGGCGGTGGAAGCCCCGCGGCATCCGCGGACGGTCAGCCCGCACGCGCAGGCGCGTTGCGCGCGGGTGCCGGCCCGGGCCGGCGGCCTCGGGAACCCGCATCGTTCATCGCAGCCCCTCCATGGCGGCGATGTTGCAGGTGCAACGTGTCAGCGCCTTGACGGCGCATGCGGCACCGAAGGCCCGGCAGCCCCCGTACCGGGATCAGGACGCGACGGCCTCCCGGCCCGTTTCGGATGCGTCAGCGCCGTCCATCAAGAGGGATGCGGCATGCACCACGTGCTGCAGCCCGGCGCGGTTCGTGGGCAGGTCCAGCACATCGGCCACGCGATCCTGTCCGGCGAGCGCCGCCATCGCGGCATCACGCACCTCGCGGGCGCCGAACAGGCTGCACAGGCTGCGGATCTGACGGTCATCCATCGCTCGCTCCTCGAAGAAGTCGCCGAGGAACACTCTAGTGCACCGCAGCACGATCCCGAGCGAGTCAGTGGGTCGTTACGACGGCACGCTTCCCACACGTCGGCTGCCGGTCAGTACCGCTCCGGCACGAACATCTCCGCAGGCACCGGCCGGCGGGCGTAGTCCGGGCGACGCAGCCGCTCGGGCAGCGAGATCTCCGCGCGCTCGACCTCGCTGTAGTCGAATTGCGACAGCAGGTGCGCGATGCAGTTGAGCCGTGCCCGCTTCTTGTCCACCGCCTGCACCACCCACCACGGCGCCTCGGGGATGTGCGTGCGCTCGAGCATCGCTTCCTTGGCCTTGGTGTAGTCCTCCCAGCGGCGGCGGGACTCCAGGTCCATCGGCGAGAGCTTCCACTGCTTCAGCGGGTCGTGGATGCGGCCGAGGAAGCGCACGTGCTGCTCCTCGTCGGTGATCGAGAACCAGTACTTCAGCAGCCGGATCCCCGAGCGCACCAGCATGCGCTCGAACTCGGGCACCGAACGGAAGAACTCCTCGACGTCGTCGTCGTTGCAGAAGCCCATCACCCGCTCGACGCCGGCGCGGTTGTACCAGCTGCGGTCGAACAGCACGATCTCGCCGCCCGCGGGCAGGTGCGGAACGTAGCGCTGGAAGTACCACTGGGTCTTCTCGCGGTCGTTGGGCGCCGGCAGCGCGACGACGCGGCAC
>JAEUPB010000099.1 GCA_016789955.1 Rubrivivax sp.
CAGGCGACGGGCGTACGTGAGTCGTGCATGCTTGTGGCTGTTCATCCGGCTGGTTTCCTTGAGGACTGGGGGTTTGGCGATTTCCAGTCTCTCAAACCCGGTCCGGATGAACACCGGATACAACCTATTGAAGCTTCACAGCTAGTCCACGGGCTCAACGCCAACCTCGTGCACAAGTGGAGGCGCAAAGTGCAGGCTCGCGCGATGCCGGCGGCCGCGTTCGTGCCGGTGGCCGTGGCGGCTGCGACCGTCGAGCCCGAGCCGTTCGCCGAGATCGAACTGCAGCGCGGCTCGCGTCTACCTCAATGCATGACTCCGACGACTTGGCGCCGTCGTTCTCATCTGCTGGCGAGTCCAGCATGCTGACCGCCCCTTCAACGGCGCCTACCTCGAAGCCGGAAAGGTGGCCGTCGCGGAAGCCCTGTTTGACGATCTGCAACGCCGCCCCGTGGTTCGTGACGTGGTACAGCTTCATGCGGCGACAGCGCGGACTGGCGACGACCAAACTGCCGCCGGTTTGAACGGCACGCCGGCCTGCTCAAGCATCCATGCCTCGGCCTTCGTGTGCCACAGCCGGAGCAGGTCGAGCGGCCGGCGGCGGTAGTGCTTCTCGGCCAGCGCCGAGGGCTTGTGCCCCATGATCTGCGCAGCGATACCGCTGGGCATCTCCACCCACTCGCACAGCGTGCCGAACGAGCGGCGCAGTCCGTGGATGGTGACGTGCGGAAGGCCCGAAGCCTTCAGGACGCGGTCGTGCGGCATGCGCGGTTCCTGGATGCGTCCATCCTCCGCCGTGGGGCTGCTGAACACCCACTCATTGCGCCGCGGGAGCCCGGCCAGCAGGTGCGACACGTAGGGGGTCAAGGGGATGACTCGCTGATCCTCCACCTTGTCGGCGATGGTCAGGCTGCCCCACTTGAAGTCCACGTCCTGCCAGCGCAGCCGGGCCAGCTCTTCGCGCCGCGCGCCGGTCAACAGGACCGCTTGCAGGTACGCGGCCTGCACGGGGTTCGTCAACTCGCGCACGGCCTTGAACCACGGCGCAAGCTGCTCACGCTGCAGGCAGTCGCCTTCACGACTGCGTGATGACGGCACCGCCTCGGTAACTGCCTTCGATCGATACACGTCGGCGCCGATCAAGGCTTTGTAGGTCGGGTGCTCGGCCGCCCAGCGAATGAAGCCGCGCAGCAGCCGGAAGGCATGCGCTGCGCTGGTGGGCCTCGTCGCGGTCTCGGCCTCGAGCCAGCCTGTGAGCCACTCTGCATCCAGCTCGGCCAGACGCAGCGGCATCAGGGCTGCCAACGGGCCGGCCACCGTGACGCCCTCGCCTCGCTTGCGCTCCTCTCCACCAGGTGCCGCTAGACGCTGATGATCGAGCAGGGTCCGCGGACTCCACTTCGCCGAGCGGGCGGCGAGATACACAGGCCAGGCGTCCCCCACCGCGACATCATCCCTTGCGGCTTGCTCGGCAGCCTCGACACGCTGGACCCGAGCCGCCTCGATCGACGCATCGCGCACGGCGCGCGGGTCTACGCCGGTCCTGATCATGTTCAGCAGGCGCAGCGCCTCACCATCGGCACCCGGGCCCGTGGGGTTGCCCTTCTTGTCGCGCGGCACGCGGATCGGCATGGACGCCGGCCCGATGGTCATGCGTACCGTCTGCCGGCCCAGCCGGGACTCGAAGATGAACGTCTTCTTGCCGCCGCGCGTGACTCGCAAGCCGAGCCCGGGTTGTCGGGTGTCCCAGTACAGCGACTGCGACATGCCGGGGGCACACGCCGCCCGCTCGATTCGCTCGCGCGTGAACTCGAATCGGCTGGCATCGCTGACCACGTGGACTGCCCTGGCTCAGGGCCTACAACCGATCTGTAGGCATCCTGTAGGCACGGATTCTCCACACTCATCAACGACCGTCAATGCCTGTAGGCACGCAACCTATTGATTCAACAGGAAGAAGCCCCCACATCCAACTAAGGTCAACGCCGCAGAATGCCTACTTTGCCGAATTCGTAATGCGAAGGTCGGGAGTTCGACTCTCTTCACCGGCACCACGACCTGAACCAGGGGTCGGCATCCACCCGATGCCGACCCCTGTTGCCTTTTGCGGCCGCCGCATCCGCGGCGATGAGCGTCACTGTGCCGCCGGCCCCGGATTCGGTGGCAGGTCGCGCATCATCTCGCGGGCCCCCGAGGAGCCGATGCGGCGCACCATCAGGTAGGTCGACGGGCGCTGCAAGTGGCTGCCGGTGTCCTTCTCCGCGGCCTGCGCAGACGCAGCGGCGGCGCTGGTCGGGGGCGCGGGCGGCGTCGAGCAGCCGGCCGCGAGACCGGCTGTAGCCACGGCCAGCACGGCCTGCACGATTCGGGTTGCGACGTTCGCCATGGGGGTACTCCTGTCCGGCCGGAACGGGGCCGGTGCCGCCGCATTGTGCGCCCGCAGGCCGGCCGCAGGTGCCCGTGATCGCCCCCTTCGACGCCGCGAGGCCGGGCGGTAGAGTCCGCCCGCTGCCGACCCATGCTGCCGAGCGAAGCCTTCCCCTCCACACCACCGGCCCGCGCCGAGCGCTCGGCGCTCGGGCTGTTCGAGCAGGCGCTGGACATCGATGCGGCGCTGCGCGACGACTGGCTGGTGCAGCAATGCGCCGGCGACGACGCGCTGCTTGCGCGTCTGCGCCGCATGCTGGCGATCGACGCCGCCGGCACGTCGACGTTGTTCGGACCTGCTGCCGACGGCACGCACGTGGCCGGGAGCGAACCGTACGCCGCGGTGCTGCCGCCGCCCTCGGTGGGCGTGTGGCGCCTGGAGGAGCTGATCGGCAGCGGTGGCATGGGCGCGGTGTACCGGGCGTCGCGCAACGACGGTCTCTTCGAGCAGACGGTGGCCGTGAAGTTCGTGCGCCCGCTGCGTGGCCTGGTGCAGGTGGAGGCACTGGTGGATGCCGAGCGCCGGCTGCTCGCGCGCATGCAGCACCCGGGCATCGCGCACATCCTCGACGGCGGCACCACCGAGGGTGGGCTGCACTTCCTGGTGATGGAGTTCGTCGACGGGGCGGGGCTCGACGAGCACATCGCGGCGCGGCACCTCGGCGACCGCGCCATCGTCGAACTGATGCGCGAGGTCTGTGCGGCGGTCTCGCATGCGCACGAGCACCTGGTGCTCCACTGCGACATCAAGCCCGCGAACATCCTCGTCGATCCCGATGGGCGGCCCAAGCTCATCGACTTCGGCGTCGCGCGCATCCAGGACGTGATCGACGCCTCGCTGCCCGAGGGCTACACGCGCGCCTATGCCAGCCCCCAGCGGCTGGCCGGCCAGCCCGCGTCGGTGAGCGACGACGTATATGCGCTGGGCATGGTGCTGGCCGAGGTGCTCACCGGCACGGTGCCCGACGCGCAGCACCTGGGCCTGCCGGCAGCGCTCGATCCCGAACTCGCCGCGGTGATCCACAAGGCTGTCGCGCGCGAACGCATCGACCGCTACGCCAGCGCACGTGCGCTGGCCGACGACCTGGGCGCCTGGCTGGCCCATCGGCCGGTCTCGGCGATGGGCACGCACTGGCGCTACCGCACGCGCAAGCTCGTGCAGCGGCACCCGTGGCGGGTGGCATCGGCCACGCTGGCACTCGTCGGCCTGGTGTCGGCCCTGGCGGTGATCACCGGCCTCTACAACCGCGCCGAGAGCGCGCGGCGAGACGCCGAGAAGCGCTTCGACGACGTGCGCTCGCTGGCCAAGTACATGCTGTTCGAGCTGGACACCCGGCTCGAGTCGACGCCGGGCAACACCGGGGCGAGGCGCGAGATGGTGGGCCGCAGCCAGCAGTATCTGGATGCCCTGGCCGACAGTGCCGTCGACCGCCCGGCACTGCAGCGCGAGGTGGCGGCCGGCCTGGCGAGGCTGGCCGAGGTGCAAGGCGTGCCCGGGCGCCCGCATGTCGGCGAGCCTGCCGCGGCACGCACGAACCTGCTGCGCGCCGAAGCCATCCTGCAGGGCCAGGCGGACACCTCGCGGCACGACTGGACCTGGTTCCGCGACGATGCCCGCGTGCAGTACCTGCTGGCGCTGATGGTGGGCGGGCGCGACAACGCGCTGCAGGACCAGCTCGCGCGCGCCGAACGGGCGGAGCGCGGCATGCTGCGGGCGCTGGAGCTGGCGGCAGCGGGCGCCGAGCCGGCACCGCCCGCGGCCCTTGCGGAGTTGCACGGCCTGCTGACGAGCACGCGCTTGACGCAGGCCGATGCCTATCACAGCCTCGACCAGCACGCGAAGGCGGCTGCGCTGCAGGGCCAGGAAGAGCAGCGCCTGCAGGGCCTGCCACAGCCCGTGCGCGACGCGATGGACTTCGAGTTCCAGACCGGGCGCACGGCGCTGACCTACGGCGACTCGCTGTACTACCTGGAGCGCCGCGCCGAGGCGCTGCAGGCCTATGAGCGCGGCTCCGAGCGCTTCCAGCGTGCACTGGCACGCGATCCCACCAACCGGCGCCTGCTGATCGGCGCCACGATGGCCAGCTGGTACCGCGCGTCGCTGCTGGCCGAGCAGGACCGGCCGGCGGAGGCGCTGCAGGCGAGCGACGACGCGATGCGCATGAGCACGCAGCTGCTGGCCCTGGACCCGCACAACGTCGAGGCCATGCGGCAGCACAACGCGGTGCGCAACGACCGCGCCATCGTGCTCGCGCGCCTGAAGCGCTACGACGAGGCGATCGCGCTGATCGAGGCGTCGATGCCCGAGAAGCTCGCCCGCGCCCAACGGCTGCCCGACGACTTCGAGAGCGCGCGGGACCTGGCCGTTCCGCTGCGGCTGCTGGCGCAACACTACCGCGACAAGGGCGACCTCGCCGGGGCCTGCCGTGTGCTGCGCGAGGCAGAGCAGCGCTGGGAAGCGCTGGACCGGCGCTGGGGCCTGCCTGACCTGGACCGGCGCAACGATCTAGCCGAAGTGCGCCGGCAGCTCGCGCGCTGCCGCTGAACGCCCCCGCCGCCGGGGAAGCCCGGCGCGCCGGGTCAGTCCTGCGGGCCCAGCGCCTCGGCCAGCCAGGCGCGCGCCGAACGCCAGTTGCGCTTAACGGTGGCCGTGGAGATGCCGGTGGCCTCGGCGATCTCCTCGATCGTCATGCCCGCGAAGTAGCGCATCTCCACCAGCTTCGCGTGCTCCGGCGACACCGCGGCGAGCTTGTC
Source organism: Rubrivivax sp. (assembly GCA_016789955.1). Taxonomy (GTDB): domain Bacteria; phylum Pseudomonadota; class Gammaproteobacteria; order Burkholderiales; family Burkholderiaceae_C; genus Rubrivivax. The sequence continues at coordinate 5,179 of JAEUPB010000099.1, forward strand.
CAGCACGTCGTGCAGCGCCTCGACATCGACGTCGGACCCGGGCTCGTCGGGGATCGTGGACACCAGCGTCACCTTGGTGCCGCCGTCGCGCTTGGCCGACATCTCGCGGCGCACGTGGTCGATCAGCACCTGCCGCATCACCTGCCCGGAGTAGGCGAGGAAGTGAGCCCGGTCGCGCGCCGAAAGGGCGTCCTGCCCGAGCAGCTTGAGCGCTGCGCCATGCACCAGCTCGGTCGGCGCCACCATGTGCCGCGCCCGGTCGCCGACCAGGATGCGCCGCGCTAGGCGCCGCATCTCCTGGTAGACGGCCGACATCAGCGCGTCGCGCGCCTTGCCGCTGCCGCCTGAGGCTTCTCGCAGCAGTTCGGTCACGGCGGGGGGCTTGCGGGGGACGTCGGGCATGGCGGAGCGGGCGGATGCGCGTCCGACCGACTCTAGCGCCGTGCCACGATCCGCGCATCGGGCCTGGGCCTCGTCGCCCGGCAGCCCTGCGCCGTGGATCACGCGGGCGCGGGAACCGCCACCACGAGCTTGGCGACCTCCGGATCGCAGTCGAGCAGCACGACCACCAACGGACAAGGCGCCTCGGCCGGCGCCAGGCGCAGGGTCTGCGGCCCCACGCCGAGCGCCGGACCCAGCAGCACATCCCCGCCCTTGGGCACGACCGCCTGAGCGCGTCCGAGATGGCAGTGGCCTTGCTCGTCCTGCACCGCCACGATGCCCGTGACAGGGTCTGCAGCAACAACGTTGTAGCGGTTCATGTCTCGTCCGTTGCGTGGGATGGGCGAATCTGGGGCAGTGCGCGCAAGGGCTCTGTGCGGCACCCCACACAAGCGGGCTCCCTCGTCGATTCTTTCGACGGCAAGCGGAACGACTCCGCAGGTCACACGGACCCCAGGCACACCCGGCTGCGCGGCAGCCGGTGAGTGGCGGGGCGGCCGTGATCCGCTTTTGCTGCGTCTTGCGCCGGTACCGGCTGTCCGAGCTTCCGTGATCGATCCGCCGCCATGCCGCCGACCCTGCCGTCCTCCGATCCCCCTCGCCTGGCCGCCGCTGCGGCTGCACTGCGACGCCTCGCCGCCGCGCTGGCGGCGCTCGCCGTGGCCGCCGCCTCGGCCACGGCCGCCGCCGACCCGGCCGGACACGGGGCGACGCCGCTGCCCGTCAGCCAGGTGCTGCGCGCGCTGGCCCGGCTGATGCGCGGCAAGGCCGGCGGCGAGGCGCTGCGCGAGGCCTGTCGCCGCGATGCGCGGCCCGTGGGCGCCGGCCGCCAACCGAGCGAATGGCACGCCACAACGGCCTTGCCAACTTTCTTTCGCCGCCCGTGATCCGTTTTTCCGGCGCCTTGCGCCTGTACCAGTACGACGGCGCGAAACGCCTCGAAGCCAGACCCGGACCCCACAACCCGACCCCACCAGGAGCACCCCGATGAACCGCAGCACCCGCACCCTCCGCCGCCTTGCCGCCACCTGCGCCCTGCTGGCCGCCGGCATCGCCGCCCCGGCCCAGGCCCAGGACTACGGCGCCATGATCCAGTACCAGATGAACCAGATGAACCAGATGCTGAACCAGGGTCAGCAGCAGGTGAATCAGATGGTCCAGCAGCGCATGCAGGACCCGGCCGTGCGCAACGCCTACCAGCAGTACCTGCAGCAGATGCAGGCCAGCGGCCGCCAGCCGATGGACTTCGCCACCTTCACCTACTACTACATCTACACCAACGGCTACTCGAGCAGCGGCATGGCGCACATGAACCGCGTCGAGAGCGGCAACCGCGCGGCGGAGATGAACGCCTGGAACGGTGTGCGCCAGGCCGAACGGAACCGGGCCGAGGCCCAGCAGGGCCAGCGCGACGGCTACTACCGCAACCAGCAGGAAGCCGGCCGCGGCCTGATGGGCCAGAGCACCTACTACGGGCCCAACGGCTACCAGGCCCAGCTGCCGCACACCTGGCAGCCCAACGGCTACTACCAGCACCAGGGCCAGCAGTACTACGTCGACCAGAGCGGCCAGTACTACGTGCGCGGCGGCAACGGCTACTACTACCCGATCAGCCGCTGACCCCCGGTTCGCGGGGGTCCGGAGCGCCCGGCCCGCCCCCGCGTGATCCGTTTTCGCCGCGCTTTGCGCCTGTACCAGCAGCCCCCCCCGAAACCGACACCGAACCCAGAGGACACCGCCATGACCCGACTGATCATCCGCCACCTGACCGGCGCCAAGGCCAACCAGGAGGTCTCCTTCGACGAGGCCGCCCAGGCCACCGCGATCACCATCGGCCGCGACGCGACCTGCCGCTTCGCCTTCGACGACGCCGACGATGCCGTCAGCCGCCAGCATGCCCGCGTCGAGCAGGGCGAAACGGGCTACGTGCTCGTCGATGCCGGCAGCGCCAACGGGACGCTGGTCAACCGCGTGCCGGTGCACGGCAAGGCCGCGTTGACCCACGGCGACATCGTGCAGTTCGGCCGCGGCGGCCCCCAGGTCTCGATCCACCTCGACCCGCCGCCGCCCGCCGCCGCGAAGGCCACGCGGCTGGTCAGCGACACGCTGGCCAAGCCGACGCGGCTGGCCGAGACGTCTGCCGGGGCAGATTCGGCGAAGGGCGCCGCCAAGGGCACGGCCCAGGGTGCGGTGCAACCGTCGCGCGTCGGCCGTGCCACCGTCGAGCGCATGCTCGGCACCGAACGCGACCGCAGCCGGCGGCTGACGGTGAACATCGTGGCCGGCGTCGTGGCCGTGGCCGGCGCGATCGGGATCTGGCAGGTGATCGAGGCGAAGAAGCGCGACGAGAGCACCAGCGCGCAGATCGCCGCCGCCAAGGGTCAGCTCGCCGACACGAACAAGGTCGCCGGCCAGCGCATCGCGGACGTCGAGGCCAAGGCCAACCTGGCGCGCCGCATCAAGAACGATTACGGCGCGTCCACCGTCTACATCGAGGCCGCGTGGCGCCTGACCGAGACCAACTCGGGCCGGCAGATCTTCCACTCGTACGTGAAGCTGCCCGAGAAGGGGACCTTCCCGGCCTACATCCGCCTCGAGGACGGCAGCTACGAACCGCTGCTGACCACCGAGGACAAGGGCGGCGCCAACCGGCCGATCGCTTCGTCGCACAGCGGCACGGGCTTCGTGGTGTCCGACAACGGGCTCATCATGACCAACCGCCACGTGGCCGCCGCATGGCACGCACCGTACGGGTTGAAGTTCCCCGGCGTGGTGCTCGAGCGCCAGAAGAACGACAAGGGCCAGGTCGAGATGGTCGCCGTCGACATGCTCGACAGCGCCCCCGAGAGCCTTTCGAACTGGGTGCCCTCGCGCAGCCGCTTCTTCAAGACGATGGGCGTGGCCGACTCGCGCTCCGTGACCGGCGTGCTCAACTCGCTCAGCGTCACCTTCGCGGGCAGCAAGCTGCGCAACGCCGCCACGCTGGGCACCATTTCCCCAGAGGCTGACGTGGCGCTGATCAAGGTCGAGGCCGGCGCGGGCATCCTGAAGAAGGTCGAGCTGCGCGACAGCTACGAGTCGCTGGCCTCCGGCGACACCATCGTGGCGCTGGGCTATCCGGGCGTCTCGGCCAAGACCTACATGGTCACGAACTCGGCCGACGCGCTGGTCAAGGACGAGGACGTGGCGATGGTCCCCGAGGTCTCGGTGAACCAGGGCATCGTGAGCAAGGTGGTACGCGGCAACAAGTCGGTGACCGCGGGCAAGGTCATCTCGACCAACGGCGACCTGTTCGAGATGAGCATCAACTCCAGCGGCCAGGGCAACAGCGGCGGCCCGGTGTTCGATGCCGACGGCAAGGTGGTCGGGATCTTCAGCACGATCGGTCGCTACGGCGGCGCGACGCTGACCGGCGCGATCCCGATCCGCTACGGCCTGGAACTGCTGGACCCGACCCGCAGCGCGGTCGCCCAGCGCTGAACCCACCCCCGACCGACCACGACTCCGGAGACGGCGCATGAAGGCCTTCTTCTCCCGCCGCGCACGGCCTGCCGCAGCGCCCGCCGAGATCGCCCACGAGTTGGCGCTCGCGCTGCACACCGACGTCGGCCCGGTGCGCACGCTGAACGAGGACTGCATCGCCGCGCTGAACGCGCCGCGCGGGGCCGGCGAAGGCGGCGACCGCACCGTGCTGGTGGCGCTGGCCGACGGCATGGGCGGCCACCAGGCCGGCGACGTGGCCAGCCGCCTGGCCGTGCAGGCGGCCCTGGAGAGCTACGGCGCCCAGCCCGCCGGGGCCTCCCAACAGGTCGCCCTGCACGCCGCTCTGCGCGCCGCCAACTCCGCCGTGCACGCACATGCGCGGCAGCACGCCGAGTGTGCAGGCATGGGCACGACGATGCTGCTGGTGGCGCCGGCGCCGAGCGGCCTGGGCGTGGCCTGGGTCGGCGACTCGCGGCTGTACCGCTGGCGCGAGGGTTCGCTGGTTCAGCTGACGCGCGACGACACGCTGGTGCGCTCGCTGGTGGACCGCGGCCTCGTCGACCCGGCCGACGCACACCGGCACCCCGACCATTCGGTGCTGACGCAGGCCGTGGGCACGCACGCGGCCATCCCCTCGCCGCATGTCGAAGCCCCGCTGCCGATCGCCGTGGGCGACCGCTACCTGCTGTGCAGCGACGGCGTGCACGACGTCATCGACGATGCCGGCCTCGCCCGCCTGCTGGCCACGGGCACGCCGCACCAGTGCGCGCAGGCCATCGCCGCAACGGCATGGCGGCTGGGCACCAGCGACAACCTGTCGATCGGCGTGCTGCACGTGCTGCCCCCTGCGCCGCCGGCCGCCGCACGCCGCACGCGACACGGCGAAGAGGTGCTGTCGTGACCACCGACGGCATGATGATCGGCCCCTATCGCCGGCTCGAGCGCCTGGGCGAAGGCGCGATGGGCGAAGTGCACCGCGCGGTGGACACGATGCTCGAGCGCGACGTGGCGCTGAAAACACTGCGGCCCGAGATGAGCGCCCGCGAGGACCTGGTGGAGCGCTTCCGTGTCGAGGCCATCGCCCTCGCCCGCCTGCACCACCGGCACATTGCCACCGTGTATGCGTTCTTCCGCCATGGCGAGCAGCACCACATCGCGATGCAGTACCTGCGCGGGCGCACGCTGGAGCAGGTGCTGCGCGAGCGCGGCCGTCTGCGGTGGCGCGAGGCCGCCGCGGTGGCCATCGACGTGGCCTCGGCCCTGGAGCATGCGCATGCGCTGGGCGTGGTGCACCGCGACCTGAAGCCGGCCAACCTGATGGTCGACGACGAAGGCCGCACCGTGGTGATGGACTTCGGCATCGCCCGCGTGCTGGCCAAGGAACGCCAGACGCGCGCCGGCACGCTCGTGGGCACGCTCGAGTACATCGCACCCGAAGTGGTGCGCGGCGAAGCCGCCGACGCACGATCGGACCTCTACGCGCTCGGCTGCGTGCTGTACGAGATGGTCACCGGCGAACTGCCCTTCCCTGGCCGCTCGGACTTCGAGCTGATGCGGGCCCACGCCGAACAGGTGCCGCCGAGCCCGCGCGAGCGCATCGGCGAACTGCCCGAGGCGCTGGAGGCCGTGATCCTGCGTGCGCTGGCCAAGCAACCGGGGGCACGCTTCGCCGATGCCGCGGCGTTCCGCAAGGCCTTGCAGGCGGCGCTCAACGCAGCGACCCAGGCCGCACAGGCCTCGCGGTGGCCCGCCTGGCTGGCCCTGCCCCGCCCGGCCCAGGCGCACGCATGGACCGCCTGGCTGCGCGAGTACCCAGGCCTGGCCGGCGTGGCGCTGGTGGCGGCCGGCGCGGTGTGCCTGCCGCTGGCCTGGTCGGCGCTTTCGTGGAACCCACCGGCAGCGCCGCCTTCGTCAGCCGCTCCGCCAGTGACGGTGGCTGCCCCGACCACCACCGTCGCAACCTACGCCTCGGCCCCGCCCACGCCGTCGCCCGCGGCACCCGCCGCGACCCGGCCGGCCACCGGGTTCAAGCCCGTGGTCGTCGAGTCTCCCGTCGAGAGCCCGCGCGAGTCTCGGCCGGCGCAGCCCGGCCCGGTGTTCGTGATGCCGCCGCCGCCGCAGGCGCGGGTCAGCGTCGAGACCCGCGCGCCGACTCCCGTGCCGCCCACCGCACCGACGCCGAAGCCGGCCACTCCGGCCGACGCCGGCGGCGGCTGGTACGTCCGTCATTGAGGAACCACCCCATGCCCATGCCCATGCCCATGCCCTCGTCATCGTTGCCGCGCAGGGCGGCACTCATCTCGCTCGCGCTCGTGGCCCTCGCGCTCGGCGGCTGCAGCTCGTCCACGCCGCTGGTGCGCAAGGCCGAGGACATGGTGCAGATCGTCACGGCCAAGGCACGCTTCCGCGGTGAATCGAATCTCGCCGATCCCGGCCGCGTGGCCCGCGAGCTCGGCTGCGGCGCGGGCTCGGCAGCCGCGAAGTTCGAGTCCAGCGCCGTGCTGCCGGAACGGCCTCGGGCCGGCCGCGAGATCAACCACCGCGTGGTCTACGCCGCGTGTCCGGGTGCCGACGAAGGCGCTCCCGGCACGTTGACGAGACGCTTCACCCGCGAGGGCCGCACGCTGTTCGAGGACAGCACGCCCTACACGCTGAAGCCGGGGCGCTGGTCGGTCGACGTGTTCGTCGGCATCCCGCCGCAGGCCACGCCGGGGCCGTATCGGCTCGAGGTGCGCTATGCGCAGCGTGGCCTGCGGCTCGAGTCGGCGAGCGACTTCGTCGTGCAGCCGTGAAGCGCCACCGGGTGGCGGCGACGTTCGATCAACACCATGAAGCCCATGCAGAGCAGCGTGGCGGCGAAGAAGGTCATCGCGCTCATCTCACTCCCCCCACAGGGCGCCGCTGGTCTTGAACGACGAGAGGGTCTGGCCGCTCTCGCTGAGTACCAGGCCTTCGCTGAGCACCAACCCTTCGCTGAGCACCAGGCCCTCCGAGAGCACGAGGCCCTCGCTGAGCACAAGCCCTTCGCTCAGCACCAGGCCTTCCGACAGCACGAGCCCTTCGCTCAGCACCAGGCCGCTGCCCAGCACCAGGCCGCTGCCGGAGATCAGCCATGACGACAGCGTCGGCACCGACGTGAACAGGCCGGTCGATCCGATCGAAGAGGACGACCCGAGCAGACTGTCGGCGAGCACGACACCCCCGCTGACGAGGCTCTCGGCGCTCGCGTAGCGCATCTGCACGCTCTGCGGGAACGTGTTCGTCGGAATGCCGATGCCCGACCAGTACACCGGCGTGTAGCGCATCGCGAACTTCGAGGCCCAGATCAGCTTCGGGTCCCACACCGCCTGGTAGGTGTTGAACAGCTTGTCGCCGGTGGCCACGTGCGAGCCGCCGATCGTGACGATGCGAGACCAGTTGAACGGGGTACCCGCGATCGACGTGCTGCGCGAGGTCGGCAACGTCTTGCCCGAGGCCAGCAGCGAGGTGTAGCCCGGGACCATCGTGCCGCTGGCCACGGCACCCGAGATGTCGGTGCGCAGCGACTGCGCCAGCCGCACGGCGCCCTCGAGATTCAGGTGGCCTGCACCCTGCTCGAGCATGTTGTAGCCCGCCACCGGCTGCGCCGTGTACTGCAGGATCGCCTTGATCAGCGGCGGCGTCAGGCCGGGATTGGCCTGCAGCAGCACGGCCGCGGCCCCAGCCACCGCCGGTGCCGCCACCGAGGTGCCGCTCAGCTTCAGCAGTTCCTGCCCGTACACCGCGGCGCCGCCGCCGCCCGCCACCAGCGTCGGATACGAGGATGCGAGCATGTTCCTGGCCGGCGACGTCGGGACGGCCGACGTCGAGCTCGCGCCGATGACCTTGTTGCCCGGGGCCACGAGGTCGGGCTTGATGACGTTGTCGTACCAGCGCGAGCCGTCGGTGTTGAGGACGTACGCGCGCGTCGGGCCGCGCGAGCTGAAGTTGTTGACGACGTCGTCGCCGCGCGACGTGGTGTCCTTGAAGTTCAGCGCACCCACGGTCAGCGCGGCCGGCGAGTGCGCCGGTGATGCGACGGTGCCGTAGACCTTCTGGTTGGCGGTGTTCAGGCCGAAGTTGCCCGCGGCCACGACGACGGTGATGCCCATCGACGCAGCGGCCTGCACGGCCAGGCACAGCGGGTCGACGTCCCACGAGTCGGTCGATGCCGCCGCGAGGCTCAGGTTCATCACCTTGATGTTGTATTCGCGGGCGTGGTACATGACCCACGCGATGCCCTCCAGCGCATCGCTGACGGTGCCCACGCCGGAAGCGTTCAGCACGCGCACGTCGTAGATGTCGGCATTCGGCGCGATGCCGGCGATGTCCTGCCCCTGCATCACGCCGCGGCCCGCGGCCACCGAGGCCACGTGCGTGCCGTGACCGTAGCCGTCCTGCGTGACATCGCTGTCGGCGGCCACCGAGGTCTCGTAGCTGGCCAGCGCCGCGCTGCCGGGCTGCAGCGTCGTGGAGCCGCCCGTGACGCTCCAGGTCCACGGATTGACGGCGGACTTCAGCATCGACACGTTGCGCTTCACGCGCGAGACGCCCGCCGCATTGAGCATCGACTTGTGCGCCTTCATGACGCCCGAGTCGAGGATCGCGATGCCGACGCCGGTGCCATCGAGGCCGGCGTAGGCGGTGGCGCTGCTGTACAGGCGCACCGGGGCCAGCGTGGCGCCGGCGATCACCTCCTTCGTGCTGCTCGTGCCTTGGGTGGCGCGGTTGGGCGACAGGCTCACCACGTCGGCCAGCCGCGCCGCCTGCTGGATGGCCGAGATCGGAAGCTCCACGGTGAGCGCCTTCAGCCCGACATGGACCATCAGCACGTCGCCACCCAGGCGCGTCAAGCTGGCGCGCAGCGCGGTCATCTGCGGATCGCTGCCGTCGGTGCTGATGATGACCTGTGCCGTGCGCTGCCCGCGGTTGGCGCGCGACCACCCGGGGCTGCTCTTCCCGGGCGACACCAGCTCGCGCATCAGGTCCTTGGCAATGAAGCCGCGCGGCTTGCCCCGCGGCGCATCGACGGCGAACGGTGCCGCCAGCGCGGCCACCGGCACCGCGCTCAAGGCCACGGGTGAGCCGGCGATGGCCGCGGCAAGCACGCTGCACAGTGCGCGGCGAGTGCGGGCCTTCAGGGCAGAGACGACGCTCATGTCGGCACGGGCCATACCTCTCGGCAGGCCCTTCGTGGTGATGTGCAACATGCTAGGGATGAATTGCATCCAATTGTCATGTCGCGTCCGAGCTCAATCCCCTGAAGGCGGGGATACATCACGGCACCGGCCGAATATGGCCAGTTTCACCCCTCAATTGCAGGTCAAGTTCGAGAGGCTCGATCCGAGGCCGGCATGCATCTCTTGTAATCAACGACTTGCATCACGTTGTCGGGAATGTTCAGCGGAGGGCGTGCTGTTCCTCTCAAGTTTCGCTCCGGTTTGCCGAAAACATCCGGATCACCCGGCCTGCGAGTATCTCGATGCCGGTAGATATACTGTTTCCGAAACCCGCTCGCTCAACGCCTGTCAGGGTATCCGGAAGGCATCCGGATACCCCACGGCACGAGATTCAGTGCAGCCGCTGCGGAGCGAACAGGGCGGCGTCCACGCCATGCGCACGGAGCCGTTCGGGCACCGGCTCGCCGCAGACCAGCGCCGCTGCCAGCTCGCCCGCGGCCGATGCGCTCTGGATGCCATAGCCGCCTTGCGCGGCCAGCCAGTGGAAGCCGGGAGAGCGGTCGTCGGGCCCGATCACCAGCTCGCCGTCGCGAACGAAGGATCGCAGCCCCGCCCAGGTGCTCTCGGGTCGGCGGATCTCGAGCGTCGTCACGGTCTGCAGCCGGTCGATGCCCAGCGCGATGTCGAGCTCCTCAGGCCGCACGTCGTGCGGCACCGTGGGGTCGGCGTTGGCCGGCGATCCGAGCAGGCGGCCGGCGTCGGGCTTGAAGTACCAGCCCTCGTCGACACCCACCACCGCCGGCCACGCAGACACGTCCACGCCGGCGGGCGCCTTGAACGTGAAGGCGCTCCGGCGGCGGGGTTCGAGCCCGACCGGCACGGCGCCAAAGAGCGCCGCCACGACATCGGCCCAGGCTCCGGCGGCATTCACAATCTGACCAGCCCGCACGGTGCGCCCATCGGCCAGTGCCACGTGCCAGCGCGTGCCGTCGTGGCGAGCGCCCGTCACCTCCGCATCGGTCCACACCGCGCCGCCTCCCGCCTTGACGCCTCGCAGGAAACCCTGGTGCAGCGCGTGCACGTCGATGTCCTCGGCGGCCGGGTCGTACAGCGACGCGTGCACCACCTCGGGCCGCAGGCACGGCACGCGCGCGAGTGTGGCCGCGGCATCCATGCGCTCGACGGTGCCGCCGTGTGCCGACAGCTCTGCGTGCGTGTGCTCCAGCAGCGCCTGCTGCGTGTGCGTGGCCAGGTACATCGAACCCCGACGCGAGAGCAGCGGCATTGTGGTGAAGCCGGCCGCTGGGTCCTCGTAGAAGCTGCGGCTGGCCCGCGTCAGCGCGCGCACGCCGGCCGGACCGTAGCTCTCCATGAACATCGCCGCCGACCGGCCGGTGCTGTGCAGGCCCGGCTGCAACTCGCGCTCGACCAGCATCACCGAGCGCCGCCCCGCGAGCCGCCACCCCACGGAAGCGCCGGCGATGCCGGCACCGATCACGAGCACGTCGACGTCGTTCATCGAGGCATTCTCGTCGTCGGACGCAGCGCGCCTTGCCTGGTCAGCCTTCCAGGTGACCCGCCATGCGGCACGAAGGCGCTCTCCCGCCTCGATCGCCGGCACGCGGACGCGGGTAAGGCCTGCGACACATCCCAGCAACCCGCCCGGACAATCATCGTACAAACGCGGGCCTGGGACCCGCTGGAGAACCGATGACTGTCCGTTCCTGGTCCTGGTGTGTGTTTGCGATGCTCGGCGTCGCGTCCGGCTGTGGGCAGTCTCCGGGCGGTGGTGGATCCTCTTCATCCGCGGCGTCGTCGGCCACGGCTGCCGCCGCCGGCGGTTCGGCTGCGGCAGCAGCGTCGGCGCCGGCAGGGCCGCCGGTCTCGGTGACCACGGTACCGGTGCGCCAGCGCGACCTGCCGGTGGTGCTCGATGCCACCGGCACCGTCACCGCGGTGACCAGCGTCGACGTGAAGCCGCAGGTCTCGAGCGTGGTCACGAAGGTGCTGGTGCAGGACGGCCAGTTCGTGCGCGCCGGCCAGCCGCTGGTGACGCTCGATGCGCGCGGCGACGAAGCCAAGGTGGCGCAGCTGCGCGCCCAGATGGCCAAGGACGAGGCCGCCTACGCCGACGCGCAGCGGCAGCTCGCGCGCAACCGCGACCTGCTGGCGCAGAACTTCATCAGCCCGAGCGTCGTCGACACCTCGCAGGCACAGGTCGATGCGCAACGGGCCGTGGTCGCCGCGGACAAGGCCGCGGTGCAGGCCGCCGAGGTGACGCTCGGCTACTCGCGCATCACCGCCCCGCTGTCCGGGCGTGTCGGTGTCGTCGCGGTGTCGGCCGGCAGCGCGGTGCAGGCCAACCAGACCACGCTGCTCACCGTGACGCAGCTCGACCCCATCGACGTGGGCTTCTCGGTGCCGCAACGCCACCTGGGCGACATGCTCGACGCGCTGCGCTCCGGCGGCGCGCCGGTGGCGGCCACGGTGCCCGACACCCGCGCCGCGGCCTCGGCACCCCCACTCGGTGGCCGCCTGAACTTCGTCGACAACGCGATCGACGCCGCCTCGGGCAGCGTGAAGGTCAAGGCGCGCTTCGAGAACGGCGGCTATCGCCTGTGGCCCGGCGCCTACGTGCGCGTGGGGCTGACGGTGCAGACGCTCAAGGGCGCGCTGGTGGTACCGCAGGCCGCCATCGTGCAGGGCCAGCGCGGCTCGCTGGTCTTCATCGTCGAGGACGGCAAGGCCGCCGTCCGCCCGGTGCAGGTGCTGGCCACGCAGGGCGAGGACGCCGCGGTCAGCGGGCTGCGGCCCGGGCTGCGCGTGGTGCTCGACGGGCGGCAGAACCTGCGCCCCGGCACGCCGGTGGTCGAGCGGGCGCGCGAAGGCGGCCGCGCAGCCTCGGGCGCCGGGGGCGGCGGCGCCGGGCGCGCCGCGTCGGCGGCCCCAGGCGGCGGGGCTCGAAGCGGCGATGGCGCATCGGCACAGGCCGCCAGCGGCAATACGCGGCGAGAAGGGGCGGCGGCACCATGAACCTGTCGGAACTCTTCATCCGCCGTCCGGTGATGACGGTGCTGCTGAACCTGGCCATCGTGCTGGCCGGGGTGATCGGCTTCCGAAGCATCCCGGTGGCCGCGCTGCCGAGCTACGACACGCCGGTGATCAACGTGTCGGCCCAGCTTCCGGGTGCCAGCCCGGAGACCATGGCCACCTCGGTGGCGCTGCCGCTGGAGAAGCAGTTCCAGACCATCCCCGGCCTGTCGGTCATCAGCTCCACCAGCACTCTGGGCGCCACCTCGCTGACACTGGAGTTCGAGGAAGGCCGGGCGATCGACGGTGCGGCGCTCGACGTGCAGGCCGCCCTGCTGCGCGCCCAGCGTTCGCTGCCGCAGGACATGACGCAGCCACCGTCCTACCGCAAGGTGAACCCGGCCGACGCGCCGGTGCTGCTGATCGCGATGACGTCGCCGGCGATGGCGCCGTCGGACCTGCAGGACTATGCCGAACACCTGATCGTGCCGACGCTGTCGACCATCGATGGCGTGGCGCAGGTCAACATCTTCGGCCCCAAGCGCTACGCCGTGCGCGTGCGCGTGATGCCCGAGGCACTCGTCGCCCGGAACATCGGCCTGGACGAGCTGGGGGCGGCCCTCAGGGCCGCCAACGCCAACACGCCGGTGGGCACCTTCGAAGGGCCGCGGCAGACGCTGACGCTGCAGGCCAACCGCCAGCTGCGCAACGCCGCCGAGTTCGCCGACCTGATCGTCTCGGCGCGCGGCGGCAACACGGTGCGGCTGCGCGACGTGGCGCAGGTCGAGGACAGCCTGGAGAACGTGAAGACCTTCGCCACGCTGAACGGCGAGCCGTCGATCACGTTGGCCGTGCTGCGCCAGCCCGGGGCCAACACGGTGCGCGTCGTCGACGCCGTGCGCGCGGCACTGCCTGCGCTGCAGGAGCAGATGCCCCGGTCGGTGTCGATGACGCCGGTGAACGACCGTTCGCTGTCGGTGCGCGAGGCGCTGCACGACGTGACGCTCACGCTGATGGGCACGATCGCCCTCGTCGTGCTGGTGATCTTCCTGTTCCTGCGTCGGTTCGTGGCCACGGTGATCCCGACGCTCTCGCTGCCGGTGTCGCTGGTGGGCGCTGTGGCGCTGTTGTGGGGGCTGTCGTACAGCCTCGACAACATCTCGCTGCTGGGCCTGACGCTGGCCGTGGGCCTGGTGGTCGACGATGCCATCGTGATGCTCGAGAACATCATCCGCCACGTCGAGGACGGCATGTCGCCGTTCGAGGCGGCACTGAAGGGCTCGCGCGAGGTCGGCTTCACGATCATCTCGATCTCCACCTCGCTGGTGGCGGTGTTCATCCCGATCTTCTTCATGCCCGGCGTGATCGGGTTGCTGTTCCACGAGTTCGCGGTGGTGGTGGGGCTGTCGATCCTGGTGTCGGCGTTCGTCTCGCTGACGCTGGTGCCGATGCTCGCCAGCCGATTCCTCTCCGACGAGGCGCACAAGAAGCCGCCGGGCGCCCTGGTGCGGATGTTCGAGCGTGCCTTCGATGCGACGCTGGCCGGGTACACGCGCACGCTGGACGCCGCGCTGCGCTGGCGCAAGGTGGTGCTGCTGGTGGCGCTGGCCACCTTCGGCGGTACCGCGGTGCTGTTCCAGATCATTCCGAAGGGCTTCTTCCCCGAGGAGGACATCGGGCAGATCCAGGTGAGCACCGAAGCCGCCGAGGACACCTCGTTCCCCGAGATGATCCGGCTGCAGGAGCGCGTGGCCGCGGTGTTCCGCGCCGACCCGAACGTGGCGGCCGTCAGCTCGTTCAACGGCGGCGGCAACAACGCCCAGAACACCGGGCGCATGTTCATCACGCTGAAGCCGCGGGCCGAGCGCGCGGCGATGAAGCAGGTGATCGAAGGCCTGCGCCGCAAGCTGCGCGAGGTGCCCGGCATCAACGTGTTCATGCGCCCGGTGCAGAACCTGCAGCTCGGCGGGCGCCAGAGCAAGGCGCGGTACCAGTTCATCCTGCAGAGCGTGAAGGCCGACGAGCTGTACGGCTGGGCGCAGCGGCTGCAGGACCGGCTGCGCAACGACGACCTGTTCCGCGACGTCACCACCGATGCGCAGCTGCGCGGGCTGCAGGCGTCGCTGCGCATCGACCGCGAGCGCGCCAACACGCTGGGCGTGTCGATCGACGCGATCCGCAACGCGCTGTACAGCTCGTTCGGCGAGCGCCAGGTATCGACGATCTACCTGCCCACCGACAGCTACCAGGTCATCATGGAACTGGTGCCCGAGGCGCGGCGCGACGAGCGCGCGCTGGAGGGCGTGTACGTGCGCGCGAACACCGGCGCGCTGGTGCCGATGACGAGCTTCACCACCATCGAGCGCACGGTCGGGCCCACCTCGATCAACCACGTCGGGCAGCTGCAGGCGGTGACGATCTCGTTCAACCTGGCGCCCGGCACGGCGCTGGGCGACGCCACGGCGCGCATCGACCAGGCCTCGCGCGCGATCGGGCTGCCGCCGTCGATCATCACCAAGTACGGTGGCGACGCCGCGGTGTTCAAGAGCTCGCAGGGCAAGCAGGCGATCCTCATCATCGGCGCGCTGCTCGTCATCTACGTGCTGCTGGGCGTGCTCTACGAGAGCTACATCCACCCGATCACGATCCTCGCCGGGCTGCCGTCGGCCGCGGTGGGCGCGCTGGCCACGTTGATGATCTTCGGCATGGACCTGACGCTGATCGCCACCATCGGCATCCTGCTGCTGATCGGCATCGTCAAGAAGAACGCGATCATGATGATCGACTTCGCGCTCGAGGCGCAGCGGCACCAGGGCATGACGCCGCAGCAGGCGATCCGCGAGGCCTGCCTGCTGCGCTTCCGGCCGATCATGATGACCACGCTGGCCGCGCTGATGGGCGCGCTGCCCATCGCGCTGGGCATCGGCGCCGGCGCCGAGCTGCGCCAGCCGCTGGGCCTGGCGGTGGTGGGCGGCCTCGTGTTCTCGCAGGCCGTGACGCTCTACATCACGCCGGTGATCTACCTGGCGCTCGACCGCTACAGCGGCCGCGGGCCGGTGACCACGCCGGAACGCATCGAGCCCTCGGCGCAGGCCACGCCAGCCTCCCGGGCCGCGGGCGACGACTGACGGAACGATCAGGCGGCGGCGCTCACCCCGCCGCCTTCGCCGCCTTGCGCTTGTTGCGGGCGCGGATGTTGAGCGTCTCCACCGCCAGCGAGAACGCCATCGCGGCGTAGATGTAGCCCTTGGGCACGTGCATGTCGAAGGCTTCGGCCGTCAGAGCCATGCCCACCATCACGAGGAAGGCCAGCGCCAGCACCTTCACCGACGGATGGCGATCGACGAACTCGCCGATCGGGCGCGCCGCGAACAGCATCACCATCACCGACGCGATCACCGCAGCCATCATCACGCCGATCTGGTCGACCATGCCGACGGCGGTGATCACCGAGTCGAGCGAGAAGACGATGTCGATGATGGCGATCTGCCCGATCACCGACCAGAACAGCTTCCGGCCCGCGCTCTTCAGTGCACCGGCGTCGGTGGCCGGCGGCCCTTGCTCCTCCTGGGCCTCCACCTCCATGAAGATCTCGTGCGAGGCCTTCCACAGCAGGAACAGGCCGCCGAGCAGCAGCACGAGATCGCGCCCGCTGATGCCCTGCCCGAGCACGTGGAAGAGATCGGCCTTCAGGCCCATCACCCAGCTCAGCGAGGCCAGCAGCATCAGCCGCGTCAGCATCGCGAAGCCCAGGCCCAGCTTGCGCGCACGTTCACGCACCTCCTGCGGCAGCCGCCCGACGAGGATCGAGATGAAGATGATGTTGTCGACGCCGAGCACGATCTCCAGCCCGGTGAGCATGAAGAACGCGATCCAGACGTTGGGGTCGAGCAGGAGGTCCATGGAGAGGGCAGGCGCCGCCGGGAGGATCTCGACGGCCGTCGCAACGGCAGGTGTGGGGGAGAGGGCCGGGATTCTAGGAACCGGGGTAGGGGAATCCGCGCCGATGACCCGAGTCCGCGGCGGGCCTAATCACCCACGCGCCGGAGCGGGCCGATCGTTCCGACCGCCCTGCCACTCAACCCGGCCCCGCCAGTTCGCGCTCGATGGCCGCCAGATCGGCCCGCAGCGCGCGTTGCAGCGCCGCCACGGCCTCGGCCGGGTCGGCGCCCCGCTGCAGCGCCTCCTGCAGCACATCGGCGGCCGCCTGCGTCGCCGCGGCGCCAATGGTGCCGGCGCTGCCGCGCAGGTCGTGCGCCAGCTCGCGCAGCCGAAGCCGCTCACCCGCGGCCTGCAGTTGTTCCAGCCGCTGCGGCGTCTCGCGTTCGCGGTCGGCGAAGGTGCGCAGCAGCCGGCCGACCAGCTCCGGCTTGTGGCGCATCAGCCCCCGCAGCGGGCGTGAGTCGAACGGCGCCAGCCACGCCGGCTCCGGCTCGCCCGGACCCGGGGTCTGCGGGGGCAGCCAGCGCAGCAGCATGTCGACGAGTTGCTCCGGCAGCACGGGTTTGGCCAGGTGGTCCGACATGCCGGCCGCCACGCAGCGGTCGCGGTCCTCGGGCATGGCCGCGGCGGTCATGCCGATGATCGGCAGCGCGGCGCCCGCCGGCAGCCGGCGGATGCGGCGCGTGGCCTCCAGCCCGTCGAGCAGCGGCATGTGCAGGTCCATCAGCACGAGCGCGTAGCGGCCGGGTGCCGAGCGCGCGATGGCGTCGACCGCAGCCTGCCCGTCGCCGACCGTCTCGGGCTCGATGCCGACGCGCCGCAGGTACTCGGTGGCCACGATCTGGTTCAGCGGGTTGTCCTCGACGAGCAGAACGGCGCGGCCTCGCAGCCCGGCGGCGCGCGTCCGCAGCTCGGCGTCCGCATCGCGCGCGTCGGTGCCGGCGGACGCGTCGGCATGGCTCGCCAGGCCGGCCCGGGCCGCCGTGGGCGCCGGCGCCTCCCCCGCCTCGGCCGGCCGCAGCGGCGCGGTGAACCAGAACGTGCTGCCGCGCCCGGGCTCGCTGTCCACGCCGATCTCGCCGCCCATGCGCTGCACCAGCTGCCGGCAGATCGCCAGACCGAGGCCCGTGCCGCCGAAGCGCCGCGTGATCGACTCGTCGGCCTGCACGAAGGCCCCGAAAAGCTGCGCCGCGTGCGCCGGCGCGATGCCGATGCCGGTGTCGGTCACCGCGAAGCGCAGCCGCGCATCGGGCTGCAGCCCCACGCCCACGTGCACGTGGCCGCGCTCGGTGAACTTCAGCGCGTTGCCGACCAGGTTGTTCAGCACCTGCGACAGCCGCAGCGGGTCGCCGTGCACGAGGGTCGGCACGCCGTCCAGCAGATGCAGCTCCAGGCGCAGGTCCTTCTGCTGCGCACGGGCCTCGAACAGGTCCACCACCCGCCGCAGCACGTCGGGCAGGTCGAACACCACGTCGTCCATGCGCAGCGCGCCGGCCTCGATCTTCGAGTAGTCGAGCACGTCGTCGAGCAGCGCCATCAGCGACGTGGCCGACTGGTGCAGCTTGTCGATGTGGCCGCGCGCGGCCAGCGGCAGCTCGAGGTCCAGCGCGATGCGCGACAGCCCGACGATGGCATTCATCGGAGTGCGGATCTCGTGGCTCATGTTGGCCAGGAACGAGCTCTTCGTGCGTGCCGCGGACTGCGCGGCGTCGCGCGCGCGCACCAGCGCCTCGTGCGCCCGGCGCTGCTCGCCGACATCGCGCGCGATCAGCAGCAGCTGCGGCACGCCGCCGCGGTCCACCCGCGCCAGCGCGCAGTCCCACTGCGCCACGTCGCCGCTGGCGGCCGCCAGCGTCACGTCAAGGCGCCGCGGCCTCGCATCCTTCAGCGTCAACAGTGCGGCGTACACCAGGCCGCCCGAGCGCCAGTCGTCGCGCTGCCGGAAGTCCTCCTCGCGCAACGCCGTCAGCGAGCGGCCTGCGAGCAGGCAGAACGCCGCGTTGGCGATCACGCAGCGCCCGTCCTCGCCGAATACCGCGATGCCGATCGGCGAGCGCTCGATCACCGCGTCGCTGAACGTCAGCAGCTCCTCGACCTTGGCCTGCACGGCCTTCTGCGGGCCGACGTCGGTCATCGACAAGTACAACCCGACGACGGTGCCGTGCTCGTCGGCATCCGGCAGCAGCTGTGCCTGCACGTCGCGCGCGGGTTGCCCGCGCATCGGCGGCAGGTGCACCTCGAAGTCGCGTCGCCGGCCCGCCAGCGCGTCGGCCACCGCCGCGTCGAACTGGGGCGTCAGCGCCGGCCCCAGCAGATCCTGGAGCGCATGGCCCGGCAGACGATCCGGCGACACGCCGAACCATTCGCCGTGCGCCCGATTGCCGAAGCGGCAGGTGCGCCGGGCGTCCCAGTAGCCCATCGCCACCGGCGAATTGTCGACCAGCGCGTAGAGGTCGCGTTCGCGCTGCCGCAGCTCGGCGGCCTGGTCCTCGATGCGGCGTTCGAGCTGGCGGTGCAGCGTGTCGTTCTCCTCACGCAGCCGGTGGTTCTCGACGCTGCGCTGGATCGCCCGCACCAGGCCCTCGGGGCTCATCGCGGACTTGACGAGGTAGTCCGACGCGCCTTCGAGCAGCAGGTGCACGGCGAGTGCCTCGTTGCCCGCGCCGGTGACGAAGACGATCGGGAAGTCGCGCTGCGCCTCGCCGCGCAGCAGCGGCATCAGCGCAGCGCCGTCGGTGTCCCCGAGATCGTTGTCGAGCACCACGCAATCGAAGATGCGCGAACGCACCAGCTGCAGCGCCTCGGCGCCCGACGCGGCCTCGGTCACTTCCACCAGCAGTTCGCTGCGCACCAGGAAGCGGCGCACGCGCTCGCGGTCGACATCGTCGTCGTCGACCACCAGCGTGTGCAGCGGTTGGTCGGCCGTGCCGGGCAGGTCGCGCGTCATGGCAGCCGCACCGCTTCGGCATAGCGCAGCAGCATCTGCGCGAGCCGCGCGTACTGCGGCCCCGCGGCGGCCTTCAGCACGTAGCCCGCGACATGGCCCTGGTAGGCGCGCTCGCGGTCGCCCTGGGCATCGCTGGTGGTCAGCACGAACACCACGTCGTCGGACAGGCGCGGGTCGGCGCGCAACTGCGCCAGGAACTCGAACCCGTTCATGCGCGGCATGTTCAGGTCGAGCAGGATCACGCGCGGCCGCGGCACGTGCCGCAGCGGGTCCTCGTCGCGCAGTGCCGCGAGCGCGACGCAGCCGTCCTCGGCCCACACCACCGGGAACGGGCAGCCGGCGCGCGCCAGGCTGCGCACCACCCCCTCGGCAGCCACGTCGTCGTCCTCGACGAGCAGGATGTGCAGCGCGGGCTCAGCCATCGTCCCCTCCGCGACGCTGGAATCGCGGCCACCAGAACCGGAAGCAGGCGCCGCGGCCGCGGTCGATCGGCGAGTCGACCTCGATGTGGCCGCCGTGGATCTCGACGAGGCGCTTGGCCACCGCCAGCCCGATGCCGGAGCCGCCGCGCCGGGACGAGCCGAGCGTCTGGAACAGCTTGAAGACGCGGGCACGCGCCGTCTCGGGGATGCCCGGGCCGTCGTCGATGACGCAGATCACGCAGTGGCCGCCGTCCTCGTGCGCCGTCACGCGCACCCGGCCGTCGCTGCGATCGTGGTGCTTGATGGCATTGCCCACCAGGTTGCGCAGCACGGTCTCCAGCGGCGTGCGCGCGCCGGGGAACGGCGCCACCGCCAGCGCGAGCTCCACCGTGATACCCGTCGGCACGGGCTCGATGTCGAGCAGCCCCTGCACCAGCGCCCCCAGGTCGATCGTCGTCACGTCGCCGCCGGCGCTGCTGGCGCGGGCGTACGCGAGCAGGTCGTCGATCAGCCGTTCCATGCGGTGGATGCGGTCACCGACGCGGCCGAGGTTGCGCACCACCTCCGCCGGCGCCCCGCTGCCCAGGTCGGCCTGGATCCACTCGACGAGGTCGGCGATGCCGCGCAGCGGCGAACGCAGGTCGTGAGACGCGACGTAGGTGAACTCCTCGAGGTTCGCGTGGGCCTGCCGCAGTTGCAGTTCCAGCCGCTTGCGGTGGCTGATGTCGGTCACGGCGGCCAGCGTCATCTGGCGGCGTTGCCAGCGCACGCGGCTCAGGCCGATCTCCACCGGCAGCTCGGTGCCGTCGCGGTGCAGCGCCGTGAGGTCGCGGCCGCGCCCCATCATGCGTGCACCGCCGACGCCGTGATAGCCGCGCGTCAACGCGCCGTGGCCGGCCCGATGGCGGTGCGGCAGCAGCATCTCCAGCGGCTGCCCGACGAGGTCGGCCGGTGCATGGCCCAGCGACTGCCCCAGCACGCGGTTGGCCATCGCGATGACGCCATCGTCGTCGACGATCAGCAGACCGTAGGGCGACGCATCGAACAGGCCGCGGAAGGCCCATTCGAGCGCCAGGCGCTCGCTGATGTCGACCACCGAGGCCAGCACCAGCGGACCTTGCGGCCCCGACAGCGGGTTCAGGCCGATCTCCACCGGGAACTCGTGACGGTCGCTGCGTCGCGCGTGCAGCACGCGCCCGGCACCCATCGCGCGCCGCTCGGGCCGTGCGAAGAAGTCCTGCCTCAGCCGTTCGTGACTGCCGCGCAGTGCCCCCGGCAGCAGTACCTCGACAGGCTGCCCGACCAGGGCCTGCGTCGTGGCCGCGAACATGGTCTCGAGTTCGCGGTTGACGGCGACGATCAGGCCATTCGCATCGACCAGCAGGAACCCGTTGGGCGCCGCGTTGAACGCTCGAGCCAGCAGCTCGTCACTCGGAGCCGCCAACAACAGGCTGCGTGCTGCTTCGACCATCCACCGGGCGCCTCCACGCCCCGCGGGAGCGTGCTTCTGCGGCGCACTGCAACCCGCCTGGCTAGCCTAGGTCGCATCCGTCTCGACGGGCATCGGGCCTTACCCCTCCGAACAAGTCACCAGCCCGCCGGGAGCTTTCGCTTCAGCACGATTTGACGCTTGTCGAGCGTGACATAGCCGCCCTGTGTGAGCTGCGTGAAGATGCGACTGACCATCTCGCGCGATGAGCCGACGCGGTCGGCGATGTCCTGCTGGGTCAGCCGCTCCGTGACGATGCGATCGCCGGGGCCGCCACCCTCCATCGGCACAGCCAGCTCGTCGAGCAGCCTTGCCACGCGGCTGTAGACGTCTTCCAGCGCGAGGCGCTTGACGTTGTGCGTCGAGCGGCGCACGAGCCCGATCAGCTTGACGATCAGGTGCATCGCGAAGTCGGGGTGCGTGGCGAGGAACCCGCGCACCTCCGCGCCCGGCACCACGATGCACTCGCAGGGCTCGAGCGTCATCACCGAAGCCGAGCGCGGCCCGCCGTCGAGCGTCATCTCACCGAAGTACTCGCCGGGGCCGTGGGTGTTGTAGACGATCTCGCGGCCGTTGGGCGACGAGCCGTAGATCTTCACCCGCCCCTCGACGATGATGTAGAGCGAATCGCTGCGGTCGTCCTCGTGCACCAGCACGGTCTGCGCTGGATAGCGCCGCACGCCGCCGCGCGCCGCGATGGCGCGGAGCAGTTCGTCCTTCAGCGGGCCGGAGTGATCGGGGCTCGGTTCCATCACCTCGGGATCACAGCGTGCGCTCGGAGAAGGTGTCGCAGGCCTTGACCTGCCCCGCCTCGAGCCCGCGCTTGAACCAGCGCACACGCTGCTCGCTGGAGCCGTGCGTGAACGAGTCGGGCACGACCGTCCCGCGGGCCTGGCGCTGCAGCGTGTCGTCGCCGATCTTCGACGCCGCATTCAGCGCTTCGGGGATGTCGTTCTGCTCCAGCCAGCCCTTGCCCTTCTGCGAGTGGTGCGTCCACACGCCGGCCAGGCAGTCGGCCTGCAGCTCGACGCGCACCGACACGCGGTTCATGTCGGCTTCGGACAATCGTCCGCGCATGCGGTCGACCTTCTCGGTGACGCCCATCAGCTGCTGCAGGTGGTGCCCGACCTCGTGCGCGATCACGTAGGCCTGCGCGAAGTCGCCCGGCGCGCCGAGGTTCGCCTGCAGCGTGCGGAAGAAGTCGAGGTCGAGGTAGACCTTGCGGTCGCCCGGGCAGTAGAACGGACCCATCGCCGCGTCGCCGCCGCCGCAGGCGGTGGGCGTGCGGCCGCTGTAGAGCACGAGCCGCGGTGCGTCGTAGCGCGCGTTCGACGCCGACAGCACGCGGCCCCACACGTCCTCGGTGTCGGCGAGCACGGTCGAGACGAACGCCGCCTGCCGATCCTCGGCTGGCGGCTTGCGTGCCGGCTGCTGCTGCGCCTGCGGGGCCATGTCGCCGCCACCCGAGAGCAGCCCCAGCACCGTGAGCGGGTTGATGCCGAACATCCAGCCGGCCACCAGCGCGACGACGATCGTGCCCACGCCGATGCCGCGGCCGCCGATCAGCCTCGGCCCGCCGCCGCCCATGCCGCGGCGGTCCTCGACGTTCTCGCTCTGGCGCTCACCTTCCCACTTCATGCCGCGGCCCTCGGGGTCAGGTCTTGGGCAGCGTCACGCCGCGCTGGCCCTGGTACTTGCCGCCGCGGTCCTTGTAGCTGGTCTCGCAGACCTCGTCGCTCTCGAAGAACAGCACCTGCGCACAGCCTTCTCCCGCGTAGATCTTGGCCGGCAGCGGCGTGGTGTTGCTGAACTCGAGCGTGACGTAGCCTTCCCACTCGGGCTCGAACGGCGTCACGTTGACGATGATCCCGCAGCGCGCATAGGTGCTCTTGCCCAGGCAGATCGTCAGCACGTTGCGCGGTATGCGGAAGTACTCCACCGTGCGGGCCAGCGCGAAGCTGTTGGGCGGGATGATGCAGACGTCGGCCTGGATGTCGACGAAGCTGCGCTCGTCGAAAGCCTTGGGGTCGACCACCGTCGAGTAGATGTTCGTGAACACCTTGAACTCGGGCGCGCAGCGGATGTCGTAGCCGTAGCTGCTGGTGCCGTAGCTGACGATGCGGTGGCCATCGGCCGCCTGTCGCACCTGGTTCGGCTCGTACGGCTCGATCATGCCGTGCTGCTCGGCCATGCGGCGGATCCAGCGGTCGCTCTTGATGCTCATGGCGCAGCATTCTAGGAGGCGCCTCCGCGTCCTCTTCCGCCTCCGGCATGGCTACGATCGCCGGCCATGCCGCCCTCCGATCCCCGTGTCGACCCCCGCACCGAACCGGTGCTCGTGATGGGCGCCGGCGCGATCGGCTGCTTCGTCGGCGGACGCCTGGCGGCCAGCGGCGTGCCGGTGCACTTCGTCGGCCGGCCCCGCGTGCTCGACGCCCTGCGCCTGCACGGGTTGACGCTCAGCGACCTGGAAGCGCCCACGCGCACGCTGCCGCCGCAGGCGTTGTCGGTGCAGGCCTCCTGCACAGGCCTCGCCGCCGGCCTCGTGCTGCTCACGGTGAAGAGTGGTGCGACCGAGGACGCCGCCCGCGAACTGGCCGCTGCGCTGCCGGCCGGTACGCTGGTGCTGTCGCTGCAGAACGGCATCGGCAACGCCGCCGCCGCACAGCGCGCCGCGCCGGGGCTGGTGTGCATCGCTGGCATGGTGCCGTTCAACGTCGCCGAGCAGCAGCCGGGCCACTACCACCGCGGCACCACCGGCGTGCTGGCAGCGCAGGACCACCCTGCCCTGCGCCCGTGGCGAGAGGCCTTCGCAACAGCCGGGCTGCCGCTGCAGCTGCACGCCGACCTGCGCGCCGTGCAGTGGGCCAAGCTGCTGCTGAACCTGAACAACCCGGTCAATGCGCTCTCGGGCCTGCCGCTGCGCGCGCAGTTGCTCGACCGCCGCTACCGCCGGGTGCTGGCTGCGCTGCAGGAGGAAGCCTTGGCGGCGCTGGCCGCCGCCGGCATCACCCCGGCGAAGCTGACGCCGCTGCCGCCGGGCCTGGTGCCGCGCGTGCTGCGGCTGCCCACACCGCTGTTCCGGCTGGTGGCCGCGCGCATGCTGAAGATCGACGAACGCGCCCGCTCGAGCATGGCCGACGACCTCGCGCTCGGCCGGCCGACCGAGGTCGACGCGTTGTGCGGCGAGGTGGCGCGGCTGGCCGCGAGCACCGGCGGCGCGGCACCCCTGAACGAGCGCATGGTGAAGCTCGTGCAGGCATGGCCGCAGCAGCCGCGGCCGATCTCCTCACAGGAGCTGCTGCAGGAATTCGGCCTGCACTGAACCGCCGCGCGGTCAGCGCATCAGGTACACCGGGCTCGACCAGATGCGGTGGCCGTCCTCCAGCGTGATGCAGACGTGGATCGCATCGTCAGGGCCTGAGCCGCGCCGCGTGATGCGACGCGCGAAAGCAGCGTTCTGCACCGGGTTGCGATCGGGCAGCCGGAACAGCCGCATGCGCCGCGCGATGCCGCCGCCGGAATCGAGCACCACGTCCTCGAGACCGATCGAGGCCACCGGCAACTGCGCCCGCACGAGCGCCGTGTCGATCGCCAGCGTACCCGCCTGCGCGTCGGCCAGCATCACGTCGGCGCCGCCGA
The DNA here is from genome assembly GCA_016789955.1 of Rubrivivax sp. Taxonomy (GTDB): domain Bacteria; phylum Pseudomonadota; class Gammaproteobacteria; order Burkholderiales; family Burkholderiaceae_C; genus Rubrivivax. Next base: position 29,773 of record JAEUPB010000099.1, read on the forward strand.
AGCCGCCGGTGGTCAGCGCCGTCCACGCGAGCTTGCCCGGCTCGACGTGGCGGATCTGCTTGTCGAGGTTCCAGAGGTTGATGGGCGTGTGGCGCTCGAAGGCGTTGCCCGCGAGCGTGGCCGAGCCGTCCCACACGCTCTGCCGGCCGCGGCCGCGGTACTCCGAGCCCTCCCAGAGGATGCGCAGCCGCCGGCCGAGATCGGCCGCTGCATACGGCCGCCAGGTCTCCAGCACCTGCATGCGGTTGCGGATCTCGATGCGCTCGATCGGCGCGCCCGCGGCGACGTCGACCTCCAGCGTCACCGCGTCGTCGGCGCAGCGAAGGATGTCGCCCATGCGGGCGGTTGCCACGCGGTCGCACACCCGGCCTCCGAGCTGCGGATCGTCGTCGTACAGCTCGGCGGGCTCGTCGAAGCGCACTCGAACGTCCACGTGCGCCCGGCAGCCCGTGGTGGCGTAGTGGTGGCGCTTGCGCAATGCCTCGAACAAGGCGTCGCGCGTCAGCTCAGGCGCCAGCAGGCACGACAGGCCGCCGTACGCACCGAACAGCGACGCACCCGGGTGGCTCGCGCCGTGCCGACCCTTGTGCCCGTCGGAGTTCGCGAGGATGCCGACGCGGTAGCCCTGGTCGAAGGCGTCCTCCAGCAACCACTCGAAGGTGCCCCAGTCGGAGTGGATCTCGATGGAGCGCTCGATCTTCGCGTCGTGCGCCTGACGGATGTCGGCATAGCGCCCGCCGATGTGCGCGAAGACGACGCAGTTCTCGCCCTCCAGTGCCTTGAACAGGTCGGCGGCGCTGTTCGCGTCGGTGTGCACGTCGCTCAGGTCTTCCACCAGCGCATGGTGCGAACGATGGATCTGCCGCCCCTCGTCGCGGAACATCACGTTGCGGTCGCCGCCCAGGCCGGTGTTGCCCGACCACTCGTAGCCCGGAAAGATGATGAAGCGGCCGTCGCGGTTGTATTCGGCGGTGAGGCGGTTCAGCTCTTCCCAGAATGGCGTGGTGATCTGGAAGTCGTTGCCCTGGTGGCTCATCGCGTCGAGGAAGGCGCGGTCGCGCGCGAACTCGATCAGCTCGCGCGCCGAGTTGGTGCCGATCGTCTCTTCCGATTGCCCGTGCAGGTCGGCCCAGAACGGCAGCAGCTCCACCGCCGCCACGATGCGCAGCGGGTTGCTGGTGCACACCGCCGTGCCGTTCGCATCGCGCACCGTGATGCGCAGCTCGCCCGGCTCGCGCACCGACAGGCCCTCGAGCGCGACGGCCAACGTGCCAGGCTCGATGTCGACGTAGCCCGGCAGGTTCTCCACCGGCACCGAGGATTCCAGGCTGAACCGCCCCTGCACGCGGTGGCTGGGGTTGCCCCAGCGGTCCTCGCCCTTGAAGCCGAGCGTGAAGGTCGCGCCCGCTCGCCGCTGCGTGGGCAGCACGGCCTTGTGGAGCACCGGCGGCCCCGCCACCACCGGTACGGCCGGCTGGATCGGCAGCTCGACGAAGTTGTACGTGGCGAAGGCGTCCACCAGCACCTTGAACTCGAAGGTCGGTTCGGTGAAGGTCTGCATGCGGATGCCCGGCGAGCCCTGGCGTCGGTCGCCGATGCGCACGGTGATCGTCTCGCCCTCGCGCAGGAATCCGCGTTGCACGCGGATGGCGATGGTCTTGTCCCAGGGGCGCACGTTGCCCTTCTGGTCGTAGCGCAGCTCCAGCACCGCGCCGTTGCTGGCCTCGGCCGTCACGTAGTTCCAGCCGGTCGGGTTGTCGAACTGCGGCTTGCCCATGTCGCTGGCGAATCGGTGCACGATCTTCAGGCCGCCGGTGTCGTCGATGCCGAAATAGCCTGCGGTGTAGGTCAGCGTGTACGACCCGAACGCGCCGGCGTCGACCGGATCGGTGGGCGTGATGGTCGCGTGGCCGACACGGTCGCGCAGGTAGGTGGAGTGGAAGGCGTTGTTGCGCACGGTGGAGGCTCCCGGGATCAGCCGTGCAGCGGGCCGGCGGTGCCCAGCCCGGTGCGCAGCGCTTCGGTGTCCATGATGGTCTTCACGTCGATGTTGGCGAGGTTCACGTCGGGGCCGAATTCGCGCAGCACCGACTTCTTCATCACCTCGATGTCGCAGCTGCGCACACCCGCGATCCACGGTCCCGGCAGCTCGATCATGATGCGGTCGGCCGGCAGCCCCTCGCGCAGCACGCGCAGCGTCTCCTCGTGCACGGCACCGTCTCGCACCAGCTCGGCCGCCTCCACCAGCACCAGCTCGGCGCCGGCGTCGAAGCAGATGCGCGCCTGCTCGACCAGCAGCGCCGGGTTGCTCAGCGTCTCCTTCGAGCCCACCTCGCCGAACACGTGCAGCCCGGCGCGGCAGGCGCCGCTGATCTGCCCGTGGCGCTGCGCGTCGGTGAGCGGCACGGTGTTGTCGGAGATCTCGATGGTGTCGAAGCCGAGCGACAGCGCCTCCTCGTAGAAGCGCGGCAGCGCCGCCTCGCCGAGCGTCGCGAACACGTACTCGTGGAACTGCCCGCCGATGAAGGGCCGCACCTGCGCGGACTTCAGCATCCGCAGCTTCTCGACCAGCACGTCGCGGGGGTACAGCCGCGACAGGCCGGTCTTGATCTTCATGATGTCGATGTGCGCGCCGGCGGTGCGCAGCACGTCGGCGAGGTAGCCGTTGGGCAGGCCGTCGTCGATGACCATCGACAGCCCGCGGCTGCGCGGCTTGGCGGTGCTGCGCCGCGGGTCGATCGGCACGAACGAGAAGGGAGCGGGCGCGTTCATTCGGGGGTCAGTCCGGCGAGCTTGTACATGCGCGCGAAGCGCTCGCGATCGGCGGCCAGGAATGCCTTGAACTCCGCGGGTGCCGTGCCGACCGGCTCGATGCCCATGGCCAGCAGCCGGGCCCTGGTCTCGGGCGCCGTGACCACCTCGCGGATCGCGGCCTGCGCCTTCTGCACCACGTCGTCGGGCGTCCTCGCCGGCGCGAACACGCCCATCCAGTGCGTGGCCTCGAAGCCCTTCAGGCCGGGCGATTCGGCGACCGTCGGCAGGTCGGCCGCAAACGCCGCGCGCTCCGACTGCGTGACCGCCAGCGCCACCAGCTTGCCCGACTTGATGTGCCCCATCACCGGCGCCATGCCGACGATGGCCAGCGGCGTCTGCCCGCCGACCACGTCGTTCACCGCCGGGCCGGCGCCCTTGTACGGGATGTGCACGAGGTCGATGCCGGCCAGGTTGTTCAGCAGTTCGCCCGCCAGGTGCTGCGAGCTGGCGTTGCCCGCCGTGCCGAAGCTGAACTTGCCCGGGTTGGCCTTGACCTTCGCGATCAGCTCGGGCACCGACTTCACTCCGACCGCCGGGTTGGCCACCACCACCAGCGGCGTCATGCCGGCCAGCGTGACGGGCGCCAGATCCTTCGAAGGGTCGTAGCGCATCGACTTGTAGGCCGTGGGCGCGATGACGATCTCGGCCGGCGATGCGAAGAGGAACGTGTAGCCGTCGGGTTGCGCGCGCGCGACGGCCTCGGCGCCGATCATCCCGTTGGCCCCGGCCTTGTTGTCGACGACGACCGTCTGGCCCCAGCGCGCGGAGAGACGCTCGGCAACGATGCGCGCCATCGCGTCGTGCCCGCCGCCCGGTGCATAGGGCACGAGCAGCGTCACCGTGCGCGCGGGCCAGGTCTGCGACCAGGCGGAAGACGTGGCCAGCGCCAGAACGGCGGCCGACGTGAACGACAGCAGCAACGAACGCCTCATCGCGAGACTCCTCGATCGAGGTGACACGTGGAACGGCCGCCCGGCTACGCGCCCGGCGGGTTGAAGTCGAGCTTGAGCGCGCACGCCCCCGGCGGCACGCTCATCACCTGGAAGCTGATCGGCACGCGCCCGTAGCTTCGCGCCGTGATGTGCACCTGCATGCCGATGGTGCCCGCCTGCACGCCCATCAGGCGAGCATCGGGCGCCTCGATCGCCCGCGTGTAGGCCAGCCCTTCGGACGACAGCGTCGGTGCGGCGAAGTCGCCGGCCAGCACGTCCTTGAGGTTGGTGTCGGCCAGGCGCCTGGCTGCCATGCGCAGCAGGCGCCCGAAGCGCGTGGCCGGCAGGTACATGCGACTGGCACAGGTGAAACGGCCGTCGACATCGACCTGCCGCATCAGCAGCACCCAGCCTTTCGGATCGAGGCCGAGCACCTCGGACCAGGGGCCGGTGGCCGTGACGAGCTGGCGGTCGACCACCGTGGCGTAGATCGGCAGCTCGGCGCCGCCCTCGGGCGCCACGAAGCGGAAGTGCCACGAGCCGGCGATGGCCTTGCGCACCTCGCCGACGAAGGTGCCGTGGCCGTGCCGGCGCACGAGGAAACCCTCGTCCATCAGCCGCCCGAGCGCCTTCTGCGTGGTGCCCAGGCTCAGGCCCAGCGCCTCGCTCAGCTCGCGCTCGCCGATGACCTTGCTGCCCAGCGGCAGCTCGCCGGCCTGCACGGCCGCGGCGATGGCGTCGCGCAGCCGCACGTGCTTGGGCACCGCCGCCGGCAGCTCGGCATAGCGCTGCAGGATGGGCGACGAAGGCGCGGCGGAAGTCACGCGGCGCAGTGTAGGCAAGCCGGTCGAAATGTGCAACAGAGCTATAGAGCTCTCGGGCTCCAGGCCAGCGCCGTGCTACGTCGCCCACATGCGCAGCGGCGCCGGCTCCATCTGCCACAGCGCCTGCCGCCACGCACCGCGCACCTCGCGCGTCAGCAGCGCCAGCGGCTCGATGCGGTCGGCCAGCGCACGCACGACCACCAGCCGCGGCTGCAGCGCGGTGGCCGCGGCGTCCACCGTGCCGGCCGCGATGCAGCGGCGCGCCGCCTCCACGGCGGCCTCGCCTAGCGCTTCCGCGTCGGCGGTGCCTTCGCCGCAGGCCCACCACATCGTGGCCAGCGCACGGCGCCCGCCCAGGCCCACCGGGGAATCGAGCAGCAGCCGATCGGCGGCATCCAGGCGCCCGCGTTCCAGCCACAGGCCAGGGACCTCCAGATGCTGGTCGTAGCGCCCGTGCTCGAAGCGCTCGCCCGACGCCGGCAGGCCGAGCGCCAGCAGGTCCCAGCCGATCAGCTGCGCCTGCGGCCCGAGGTCGAAGCGCAACCCGCCTCCGGCCCGCGCGCCGTCGTGCACCAGCGTCTCGGCCGGCAGCCATTCGAGGCGCGCGCCGGCACCGACGCGCATCACGGTCCGCTGCGAGGCCTCGGCCCCGTCGCTGCGGTACCAGCGCGTGGCGCCGGGCGTGGAGACGACGGCGTGCGCGCCCTCGCCTACGTCGCCGTCGATCACGAGGCGGTCTCCGCCGACGATGCCACCCGGCGGATGCACGATGACGTGGTGGCACACCGCCGGTCCTTCCGGGTACAGCGCCTTCAGCACGCGCAGCGGCCCGCGGTGCGCGAAGGTGGAGACGGTGCGCTCGTCCTCTCGGCGCCACGCCAGCCGCAGTTCGGCTTCCCAGCCCATCCGAGGCGGATCGGATCGCGAGTCGTTGCTCAGGCGTGCGCCTCGACCAGCAGCCCGCGCTGCTCGATGAACGACACCACGTCGGCGAGACCCGTGAGCGTCTTCAGGTTCGTCATCACGTAGGGCTTGCCGCCGCGCATGCGCCTGGTGTCGGCCTCCATCACCGCGAGATCGGCGCCCACGTGCGGCGCGAGGTCGGTCTTGTTGATGACGAACAGGTCGCTCTTCGTGATGCCCGGGCCGCCCTTGCGCGGGATCTTCTCGCCGGCGGCAGTGTCGATGACGTAGATCGTCAGGTCCGAGAGCTCGGGGCTGAAGGTGGCCGCGAGGTTGTCGCCGCCGCTCTCGATGAACACGATGTCGGCCTGCGGGAAGCGCTCGAGCATGCGGTCCACCGCCTCGAGGTTGATCGATGCGTCCTCGCGGATCGCCGTGTGCGGGCAGCCGCCGGTCTCCACGCCCATGATGCGTTCGGCGGGCAGCGCGCCGGCCACCGTCAAGAGCCGCTGGTCCTCCTTCGTGTAGATGTCGTTGGTCACGACCACCAGGTCCCAGCGCTCGCGCATGGTCTTGCAGAGCATCTCGACCAGCGTGGTCTTGCCCGAGCCGACGGGGCCGCCGACGCCCACGCGCAGCGGCGGGAGCTTCTTGGTCCGGCCGGGGATGCGATGCAGCAGGGTCATGAGCGGAAGAGCCTCGAGTACTGGGTTTCGTGGCGCGCCGAGAGCAGCGCGAGTCCGGGGGTATAGGCCTGACGGGCGGTGTCGTCCATGGCCAGCGCGTCGTCCACCAACGGCGGCAGCGCCTCGGCCAGCGCGCCGAGCACGCGCTGGCCGGCAGTCTGGCCGAGCGGCACGGCCTTGAGCGCGGCCTGCACGAGGTTCTCGGCCCAGCCGAAGCCGTGGGCCAGCAGCGCGTCGCGCGCGGTGGCGCCGCTGCGCACCACCGCCAGCGCCCACGCCAGCGGCCAGGTCGGGGCCGGCGCCAGCGCGGCGAGCATGTCCACGCGGGCATCGCCGTCGCCGGAACCGGCCCGCAGCCACTCGAGCATCGAGCGGCCCATCTGCTCCGTCTGGCGCAACAGCTCCCGGCTCTCGCGCGTGCGGCGGTGCCAGTCGTTCAGGGCCGCGAGGCGCGGCGCGTCGGTCTGCCGCCATGCCGCCAGCGCCTGCGCCAACAGCGGCAGTTCCGAACGGCCGAGCGCCAGCGCCTGCTGGTCGAGCAGCCATCGTTGCGTGGTGGCCTCGTCGCCGACGAGTCCGGCCTCGATAACCGCTTCCAGCCCTTCGGAGTAGCTGTAGCCGCCCACCGGCAGCGCCGGCGAGGCGAGCCAGATCAGCTGCAGCAGCGTGGACGGTGTCATCGGGGCGACGTTATAACGAGCCTGTCGTTCGCAAGGACCGGGCCATGTTGATCTTTCGCCAGCTCTTCGATCCCGTCTCGTCGACCTACTCCTACCTGCTGGGCGACGACAGCCGCGGCGAGGCGGTGCTGATCGACCCGGTATTCGAGCATGCGCGGCGTGACAGCGCGCTGCTGCGCGAGCTCGGGCTCAGGCTGGTGGCCACGCTCGACACCCACGTGCACGCCGACCACGTGACCGGCGCCTGGCTGCTGAAGTCGCGCCTGGGCAGCCGCATCGCCGGCGCCGCGGCCGGCGGCGCGCAGGGGCTCGACGTGCCGCTGGCCCATGGCGACACCGTGGCCTTCGGCCGCCGGACGCTGATCGTGCGCGCCACGCCGGGCCACACCGACGGCTGCCTCAGCTTCGTGCTCGACGACGAGAGCCTGGCCTTCACCGGCGATGCGCTGCTGATCCGCGGCTGCGGCCGAACCGACTTCCAGCAGGGCAGCGCCGAACGGCTGTACCGCTCGGTACACGAGCAGCTGCTGACGCTGCCCGCGCACGCGCTGCTGTACCCGGCGCACGACTACAAGGGCCTCACCGTGACCAGCGTGGCCGAGGAGCGCCGCTACAACCCGCGCTTCGGCGGCGACAGCAACCTCGGCGACTTCGTCGGCTACATGAACCACCTCGGGCTGCCGCATCCCAAGCAGATGGCGGTGGCCGTGCCGGCGAACCTGCGCTGCGGCCGCCCCGATGGTGACGTGGCGCCACCGGCCGAACCGGCCTGGGCACCGCTGACCTGGACCTTCGCCGGGCTGTGGGAGATCGCGCCCGCGGTGCTGGAGGAGCTCTCGCCCGCACCCCAGATCGTCGACGTGCGTGAGGTCGCCGAGTTCGACGGGCCGCTGGGCCGCATCCCGGGCGCGCTGCCCATCCCGCTGGCCGAATTGCCGGCGCTCAGCAGCACGCTGGACCGCGCGCGGCCGGTGGTCACCGTATGCCGCTCGGGCGTGCGTTCGGCGCAGGCTGCGGTCCTGCTGGCCCGGCAGGGCTTCGGCGACGTGGCCAACCTGGCCGGCGGAATGCTGCGCTGGCGGGCGTCGGGCGGAGAGGTCGAGGGGGGCGCGGCCTGAAGCACCGGCCGGATCCAGGGACCCTGAGCTCAGGTGGCCCCGGCGGCCTCCTCAGTGCTTGTGGTCGTGGCCGTGGCCATGGCCGTGGTCATGCCCGTGGCCGTGGTCATGGCGGTGCTCGTGGTGCCCATGGTCATGGTGATCGTGACCCTCGTGCCCATGCCCGTGGTCGTGATCGTGCGCATGATCGTGGGCATGGCCCCCGGCCGCATACGCGCCCGCCTCCGGCTCGAAGGCCTCCTGCGCCTCGCTGACGATCAGGTGCTGCCGGCGCAGCATGTCGGCCAGCACCGGGTCGGGCTCAAACTTCAGGTGATCGGGCCGCACCTCGAGCTGCACGTGGCGGTTGCCCAGGTGGTAGGCCGCGCGCAGCAGGTCGTGCGGCGAGCCGTGCTCGCTGCAGTGGCGCACCACCATCACGGCCTGCGGTGCCGCCTGCACGCGCACGAACGAGCCGTCCTCGGCCACCAGCACGTCGCCGCCGCGCACCACCGTGCCGCGGGCCAGGAACACGCCCAGGCGGCGGCCGGTGGAGTCGGTGGCTTCGAAGCGGCTCTTCTGCCGTGTGTCCCAGTCGAGCTCGACGCTCGCGGCGCGGTTGAGCAGCACCTTGGCCAGCCCGCGGCCCTGGGGGATGAGCTTGTCGATGGTCAGCATGGGGCGATTGTCGTCCACGCCCGATGGCCATCCGGCGCGCCGGCGCCGGCGCGGCGATCAGAACAGGAAGTACCGCTGCGCCATCGGCAGCACCGTGGCCGGCTCACAGGTCAGCAGTTGCCCGTCGGCGCGCACGGCATAGGTCTGCGCATTGATCTCCATCTTCGGCAGGTAGGCGTTGTGCACCATCTGCCGCTTGGTCACGCCGCGCACGCCCTTGACCGCCGCCAGCTGCTTGTGCAGCCCGTAGCTCTCGGCCGTCCCTTGCGCCAGCGCGGCCTGGCTGACAAACGTCAGCGACCCGCGCGCCAGCGCGCCGCCGAACGCGCCGAACATCGGCCGCGCGTGCACCGGCTGTGGCGTCGGGATGCTGGCGTTGGCGTCGCCCATCTGCGCCAGCGCGATGAACCCCCCCTTCAGCACGAGGCTCGGCTTGACGCCGAAGTACGCCGGCTTCCACAGCACGAGGTCGGCCCATTTGCCCACCGCCACCGAGCCGACCTCGTGCGCGATGCCGTTGGCCAGCGCCGGGTTGATCGTGTACTTGGCCACGTAGCGCTTGATGCGCTCGTTGTCGTTGCGCTGCGAATCGCCCGGCAGCGCGCCGCGCTGCACCTTCATCTTGTGCGCCGTCTGCCAGGTGCGCAGGATCACCTCGCCGACACGCCCCATCGCCTGGCTGTCGCTGCTCATCATGCTGATGGCACCCAGGTCGTGCAGCACGTCCTCGGCGGCGATCGTCTCGCGGCGGATGCGGCTCTCGGCGAAGGCCAGGTCCTCGGCGATGGCCGCGTCGAGGTGGTGGCAGACCATCAGCATGTCCAGGTGCTCGTCCACCGTGTTGGCGGTGTACGGCATCGTGGGGTTGGTGGAGCTGGGCAGGAAGTTGGCCTCGCCCACCACCTTCAGGATGTCGGGCGCATGGCCGCCGCCGGCGCCTTCGGTGTGGAAGGCGCAGAGCGTGCGGCCTTTCGTCGCCGCGATCGTGTCCTCGACGAAGCCCGATTCGTTCAGCGTGTCGGAGTGGATGGAGACCTGCGTGTCGGTCGCCTCCGCGACGCCCAGGCAGCAGTCGATGGCGCTCGGCGTCGTGCCCCAGTCCTCGTGCAGCTTCAGGCCGATGGCACCGGCATCGATCTGCTGGCGCAGCGCCTCGGGCCGGCTCGCGTTGCCCTTGCCGAGGAAGCCGAGGTTCATCGGGAACGCGTCGGCCGCCAGCAGCATGCGGCGGAGGTTCTCGGGCCCCGGCGTGCAGGTGGTGGCGAAGGTGCCGGTGGCCGGGCCGGTGCCGCCGCCGAGCATCGTCGTCACGCCCGAGGCCAGCGCCTCGTCGATCTGCTGCGGGCAGATGAAGTGAATGTGGCTGTCGATGCCGCCCGCGGTGACGATCATCCCCTCGGCCGCGATGACCTCGGTGCCCGGGCCGATGACGATGTCCACGCCCGGCTGCACGTCGGGGTTGCCGGCCTTGCCGATGCCGACGATGCGGCTGCCACGCAGCCCGATGTCGGCCTTGACGATGCCGCCGTGGTCGACGATCAGCGCGTTCGTGATCACGCAGTCCACCGCTTCGTGCGCGCCCGGGCCGTTGACCTGCTGGCCCTGGCCCATGCCGTCGCGAATGGTCTTGCCGCCGCCGAACTTCACTTCCTCGCCGTAGCCGCCGGCACGCAGCGTCAGGTCCTGCTCGACCTCGAGGATCAGTTCCGTGTCGGCCAGCCGCAGGCGGTCGCCGACGGTCGGGCCGTACATCTCGGCGTAGGCGCGGCGTCCGAGGGTGGCCATCACAAGGCTCCTTGAACGAGACCACGGAAGCCGTAGACGGTACGCGCCCCGGCGTAGTCCACGAGTTCCACCGTGCGCTGCTGCCCGGGCTCGAAACGCACCGCGGTGCCGCTGGCGATGTTCAGCCGCATGCCGCGCGCGGCCGCGCGGTCGAAGGCGAGCGCGCCATTGGTCTCGGCGAAGTGGTAGTGCGAGCCGACCTGGATCGGCCGGTCGCCGCGGTTCTCCACCACCAGCGTGGCGGTGCGCCGCCCCGGGTTCAGCGGAAGGCTCGCGGCGTCGTCGGTCAGCAGTTCGCCCGGGATCATGCAGCGCCCCTTTTCAGTGCGTTCATCGGGTCAGGCCCAGCTCATGCAATGGGTTGGTGCACAGTCACCAATTTGGTGCCATCCGGAAAGGTCGCCTCGACCTGGATCTCGGGAATCAGCTCGGGTACGCCGTCCATCACGTCGGCGCGTGCCAGCACCTGCCGGCCGGCACTCATCAGCTCGGCCACCGAGCGGCCGTCGCGCGCGCCTTCGAGGATCGCCGCTGTGATGAAGGCGGTGGCCTCGGGCACGTTGAGCTTCAGGCCGCGGGCGCGCCGGCGCTCGGCCAGCAGCGCGGCGGTGAAGATCAGCAGCTTGTCCTTCTCGCGCGGGGTCAGGTCCATCGTGCGGGCACCGTAAGCAATCCGGCGGCCATGTTATGCGCCGCTGGTGCGGATCTTGTATTGGTACTGGTCCGTGAGCCTGGCACCCCCCGCCCCCCAACGCGTCGTCAAGGCCCGGCGCGACTACAACGCCTGGGTCGCCCGCGAGTCGATGGAGGACTACGCGCTGCGTTTCACGCCGCACGGCTTCCGACGCTGGAGCGCCTGGCGGGTGGCCAACACGGCCTTTGGCGCGGCTTCGTTCCTGGTGCTCGAGGCCGTGGGCGCCACGCTGCTGGTGCAGTACGGGTTCACCAATGCGCTGTGGGCGATCCTCGCCACGGGCCTGATCATCTTCGGCGCCGGCTGGCCGGTGAGCGTCTATGCGGCACGTCACGGCGTCGACATGGACCTGCTGACGCGCGGGGCCGGCTTCGGCTACATCGGCTCGACGATCACCTCGCTGATCTACGCGAGCTTCACCTTCATCTTCTTCGCACTCGAGGCCGCGGTGATGGCCTACGCGCTCGAACTCGCCTTCGACATCCCGCCGGCCTGGGGCTACCTGATCTGCGCGCTGGTGGTGATCCCGCTGGTGGCCCACGGCGTGACCGCGATCTCGTGGCTGCAGGTGTGGACGCAGCCGATGTGGATCGTGATGCTGGTGCTGCCCTACCTCTACGTCTGGAAGCACAACCCGGGCGTGTTCGAGGGCGTGCTGCACTACGGCGGCGAGCATGGCGTCGGCGCCGGTTTCGATGCGCGGGCCTTCGGCGCGGCGCTGACGGTGGGCATCGCGCTGATCACGCAGATGGGCGAGCAGGTCGACTATCTGCGCTTCATGCCGGCGGCCAAGCCCGGGACGACCGGCCGCGTCGGCTGGTGGGCGGCGGTGATCGTCGGCGGCCCCGGGTGGGTGATCCCCGGCGTGCTGAAGATGCTGGGCGGCGCGCTGCTGGCCTACCTGGCCATCACTCTGATGGTGCCGCCCGAGCGCGCGGTGGACCCGAACCGCATGTACCTCGCCGGCTACGAGTACGTGACGAGCCACTACGGCTGGGCGGTGGCGCTGACGGCGACCTTCGTCGTCGTGTCGCAGCTCAAGATCAACGTCACCAACGCCTATGCGGGGTCGCTCGCGTGGAGCAACTTCTTCTCGCGCCTGACCCACGCGCACCCCGGCCGTGTCGTGTGGATGGTGTTCAACACCGCCATCGCGCTGGTGCTGATGGAGATGAACGTCTTCAACGCGCTGAGCCACGTGCTGGGGCTGTACGCCAACGTGGCCATCGCCTGGATGATGGCGGTGGTGGCCGACCTCGTCGTGAACAAGCCGCTCGGCTGGTCGCCACCGGGCATCGAGTTCCGCCGCGCGCACTTGTACGACATCAACCCGGTCGGCGTCGGTGCGATGGGCATCGCGTCGGCGCTCTCGGTCACGGCGCACCTGGGCGTGTTCGGCGACTGGGCGCAGGCCTACTCGGCGATGATCGCGCTGGTCACCGCCTTCGTCGCCTCGCCGCTGATCGCCTGGGCCACGCGCGGCCGCTATTACCTGGCGCGGCGGGTGATCCCGATCGCGCCGAAGCCCATGGCCACCGAGGCCACCGCCGCACAGGACGGCACCTACCGCCGGCTGACCCGCTGCTGCGTCTGCGAGCGCGAGTACGAGGCGCCCGATGTCGCCCAGTGCCCCGCCTACCAGGGCCCGATCTGCTCGCTGTGCTGCACGCTGGACGCGCGCTGCGACGACCTGTGCAAGCCCGACGCGCGCCTGTCGGCGCAGTGGACGGCTGCGCTGCGCCGGCTGCTTCCGCGGCGCATGTGGCCGCAGCTCGATGCCGGCCTGGCGTCGTTCCTGCTGACGATGGTGGTGGTGACGCCGGCGCTGGCGGTGCTGATGGCGCTGGTGCACGGGCTGATCGCGCGCTCGCTGGCCGCGGCCGGCCCGCAGGCTGCCGAGTGGCTGCCGATGGCGCGCGAGGCCTTCTTCGCCGCGTACTTCCTGCTGCTGGTGGTTGCCGGCGTGGTGGCGTGGTGGCTGGCGCTGGCGCAGCACAGCCGCCGCGCCGCGCAGGAAGAGTCGAACCGCCAGACCGAGGCACTGAACCGCGAGATCGAGTCGCACCGCCGCACCGACGAGCAGTTGCAGAAGGCGCGCCGCGAGGCCGACCGCGCCAACCAGGCCAAGAGCCGCTACATCACGACGATCAGCCACGAGCTGCGCACGCCGCTGAACAGCATCCTCGGCTACGCGCAGCTGCTGGAGGAAGACGACGCGATGCCCGCGCACCGACGCCAAGCGGTGAGCGTGATCCGCCGCGGCGGCGACCACCTGCTCGGGCTCATCGAGGGCACGCTGGACATCGCGCGCATCGAGTCGGGCAAGCTCACGCTGGAGACGCGGCCGATGCGCTTCGCCGACGGCATGGCCGAGCTGGCGCGCATGTTCGAGCTGCAGGCCGCCGGGCGCGGCATCGGCTTCCGCTTCGAGGTCGAAGGCACGCTGCCGCCGGTGGTGCGTGCCGACGAGAAGCGGTTGCGGCAGATCCTCATCAACCTGCTGGGCAACGCCGTGAAGTTCACCCAGCAAGGCCACGTGTGCCTGCGCGTGCAGCACCAGCGCGAGATGGCGCGCTTCGAGATCAGCGACACCGGCCCGGGCATGGACGAGGCCGAGCTCGCGCGCGTGTTCGAGCCTTTCGAGCGCGGCAGCGCGGCCAGTGGCCACTCGGTGGGCAGCACCGGCCTGGGCCTGACGATCGCGCGCATGCTGACCGCGCTGATGGGCGGCGAGATGCAGGTGGCCAGCACGCCGGGCGCGGGCACCACGTTCACGATCCGGCTCTTCCTGCCCGAGGTGACCGGTGCACTACCCGAGCTGCTGGCATCGCCGGGCGGCCACGGCCACACCGGCTATGCCGGCCCGCGCCGCACCGTGTGGGTGGTGGACAACGAGGAAGCCGACCGCCGCCTGCTGCGCGACGTACTGGAGCCGCTCGGCTTCCAGGTGCGTACCGCCGGCAGCGGCGAGGAAGCGCTGGCGATGGCCGGCGAGACCGGCGACCGTGCCGATGCGCTGCCGGACGCGCTGTTCATGGACCTGGCGATGCCCGGCATCGACGGCTGGGAGACGCTGCGCCGGCTGCGCGCGCGGGGCTGGACGATGCCGATGGCGGTGGTCTCGGCCAACGCCTTCGACCGCAAGCTCGACAACCCGGTCGGCCTGCCGCCCGAGGACTTCATCGTCAAGCCGGTGAGGCTGACCGAGCTGCTCGACTGGCTGGGCAGGCGGCTGGCGCTGCAGTGGATCGCCGCGCCGCGCAGGGCCGCACCGGCCGCACCCCCGGCACGCGAGCGGGCCGCAGCCGCGCCGCCCCTGCCCGACCGCGCCCGGCTGCAGGCGCTGCTGCAGGCCGTGACGCTGGGCCACGTGCGCGGCATCGGCCGTGCGCTCGATGCCATCGAGGCCGACGACGCCGCCCACGCGGCCTTCGTCGAGCCGCTGCGCGCGCTGGCCCGCCAGTACCGCTACGACGCCATGACCGACGCGCTGCGGCGCGCGCTCGGCGACCCTCCGCTGGAACCCCGCCATGCCGCCTGACACCCCCGCCCCCGACCCGATCGACGCGCTGCCGCCGAACGCCGACGTCGTGCTCGTCGTGGACGACGTGCCCGACAACATCGCGCTGCTCAACGACGCGCTCGACGAGGCCGGCTACACGGTGATCGTGGCCACGCATGGCGACGCCGCGCTGCAGCTCGCGGCCCGCGCGCTGCCCGACATCGTGCTGCTCGACGCGGTGATGCCGGGACTGGACGGCTTCGACGTGGCGCGGCGGCTGAAGGCCGACCCGCGCACCGCGTCGATCCCCATCGTGTTCATGACCGGCCTCACCGAGACCGAACACGTGGTGGCGGCCTTCGCCGCCGGTGGCAGCGACTACGTGACCAAGCCGATCCGGCCCAAGGAGGTGCTGGCGCGCATCGCCGCGCACCTGCGCAGCGCGCGCACGCAACGCCAGGCGCGCAATGCGCTCGACGCCTTCGGCCACGCGACGATGGTGGTGCGCGAGCGCGACGGCCGGCGCATCTGGCAGACCACGCTGGCGCGCACGCTGCTGGCCGAGTTCTTCGGCAGCGAGGACACCACGCCACCCGAACTCACAGCGTGGGTCGCACGCGAGGCGCTGCGCCGCCGCGCCGGCGCCGACCCGCACACGCTGACGCTCGCCCGCGGCCGCCGCCGCATCACGTTCGCGCTGCACGAGATGCCCGAGGAATCGCTCGAGGAAGGCAGCGACGGCGAGTGGCTCGTCGTGATGCGCGAGACCGACGACGACGCCGTCGTCGAAGCGGTGATGCTGGCCTTCAAGCTCACCGCCCGCGAGGCCGAGGTGCTGTACTGGGTGGTGAAGGGCAAGACCAACCGCGACATCGGCGACATCCTCGGCACCAGCCCGCGCACGGTCACCAAGCACCTCGAGCATGTGTTCGAGAAGCTCGGTGTCGAGACGCGCACGGCGGCGGCGGCGATGGTGATGCAGCGGGTGCGGGAACTCGGGCGCGGTTGACGCGGGCACCATCCGAAAGGCCTCCCTCCTACACTGGCCGCCGTTCGGTCACGCCGGCTCGTCGCCGGCCCTGAAGCCCCATGACATCGCTGCCCACCCTTCGTCCGCTCGGCCGCTCCGGCCTGAACGTCGCCCCGCTGGCCTTCGGCGGCAACGTGCTGGGCTGGACCGCCGACGAAGCGACATCGTTCGCCGTGCTCGATGCGTTCGTCGAGAGCGGCTACAACCTCATCGACACCGCCGACGTGTACTCGCGCTGGGCGCCGGGCCACCAGGGCGGCGAGAGCGAGGCCGTGATCGGGCGCTGGCTGAAGGCGCGCGGGCCGGCGCTGCGCGATCGCGTCCTCGTCGCCACCAAGGTCGGGATGCCGATGGACGACGAAGGCAGCGGCCGGGGCGGGCTGTCGCGGCGCTGGATCCGCCAGGCCGTGCACGACTCGCTGGCCCGCCTGCAGGTGGAGCGCATCGACCTCTACCAGGCGCACAAGGACGACCCTGGCACGCCGCTGGAGGAAACGCTCGGCGCCTTCGCCGAACTGATCGCCGAGGGCAAGGTGCGCGCCATCGGCGCCAGCAACTACACCGCGGCGCGCATGGCCGAGGCACTCGCGACGAGTGCGCGGCTCGGCCTGCCGCGGTACGAAAGCCTGCAGCCGCACTACAACCTGATGGAGCGCGCAGATTACGAGGTGACGCTCGAGCCGCTCGTGCGGAAGGAACAGATCGGCGTCATCAACTACTTCGCGCTGGCGCGCGGCTTCCTGACCGGCAAGTACCGCAGCGAGGCGGACCTGGGCAAGAGCGTGCGGGGTGGCGGCGTGAAGGCGTATCTCGATGAACGTGGCCACGCGGTGCTCGGCGCGCTGGACGCCGTGGCGGCCGAGCATGGCGACGAGCGCGCGACGCCGGCCCAGGTGGCGCTGGCCTGGCAGATGGCGCGCGACGGCATCACCGCGCCCATCGCCAGCGCCACGTCGGTGCCCCAGTGGCAGGAGCTGGCCGCCGCCGCGCGCCTGACGCTCACGCCGGCGCAGATCGCGCGACTCGACGCCGCCAGCCGCCCACCCGCAGCGGCCTGAGGACCCGCGGCGCCGCCGCATACGTCATGTGTCGTATTGGCCGCCCGCGGGGCGCGCCCTAACCTGCACGGCATCCCAAACCGCCTGCCAGGAGGGCATGCAATGACCCAGAGCCGCCGTACCTTCGCGCTCCAGACCCTCGCCGCCGCGCTCGCCGCCGGCGGCATCACCTACGCCCACGCCCAGGAGACCATCAAGGTCGGCGTGCTGCACTCGCTGTCGGGCACGATGGCGATCTCCGAGACGGTGCTCAAGGACACCGTGCTGATGGCGATCGACGAGATCAACGCCAAGGGCGGCGTGATGGGCAAGAAGCTCGAGCCGGTGGTGGTGGACCCGGCGTCGAACTGGCCCCTCTTCGCCGAGAAGGCCAAGCAGCTGATCAGCCAGGACAAGGTGGCGGTGGTGTTCGGCTGCTGGACCAGCGTGTCTCGCAAGAGCGTGCTGCCGGTGTTCGAGCAGACCAACAGCCTGCTCTTCTACCCCGTGCAGTACGAGGGCGAAGAGCTCAGCAAGAACGTGTTCTACACGGGTGCCGCGCCGAACCAGCAGGCCATCCCGGCCGTCGAGTACCTGATGAGCAAGGACGGCGGCTCGGCCAAGCGCTGGGTGCTGCTGGGTACCGACTACGTCTACCCGCGCACCACCAACAAGATCCTGCGTGCCTTCCTGAAGAGCAAGGGCGTGGCCGAGGCCGACATCATGGAGGAGTACACCCCCTTCGGCCACTCCGACTACCAGAGCATCATCGCCAAGATCAAGAAGTTCTCCAGCGAAGGCAAGAAGACCGCCGTCGTCTCTACCATCAACGGCGACTCCAACGTGCCCTTCTACAAGGAACTGGGCAACCAGGGCCTGAAGGCCACCGACGTGCCGGTGGTGGCGTTCTCGGTGGGCGAGGAGGAACTGCGCGGCGTCGACACCAAGCCGCTGCAGGGCCACCTGGCCGCGTGGAACTACTTCATGAGCCTGAAGAACCCGGCCAACGACGAGTTCACCAAGAAGTGGGCCGCGTACGCCAAGGCCAAGAACATCGCCGGCCACAAGGACAAGCCGCTCACGAACGACCCGATGGAGGCCACCTACATCGGCATCTACATGTGGAAGCAGGCGGTGGAGAAGGCCAAGAGCACCGACACCGACAAGGTCATCGCCGCGATGGCCGGCCAGACCTTCAAGGCGCCGAGCGGCATCACGTCCAAGATGGACGAGAAGAACCACCACCTGCACAAGAGCGTGTTCATCGGCGAGGTCAAGGCCGACGGCCAGTTCAACGTGGTGTGGAAGACCCCCGGCCCGGTGAAGGCCCAGCCCTGGAGCCCGTTCATCCCCGAGAACAAGGGCAAGAAGGACGAGCCCACGAAGGGTTGATGCGGCCGACGTGACTCGGATCGGACGACGCGTGCGCGGCTTGCGGGGGTGGCTGCTATGTGGTCTGTCGCTGCTGTGGCCCCTGTGGGCCGCGGCGCTGACGGACACGCAGCGCACCGCCATCGCCGCGGGTGACAACGACGCCCGCATCGCGGCGCTGCAGGAGCGCGTGACGGCGGCCGATCCAGACCTCGGTCCGTTCGTGAAGGCCCTGCTCGCCGACGAGGTGAAGCTCGCCGGCGGCAAGGCCGTGGTGCTGCAGGCCGGACAAGCCGCCCCCGACGGCGCCGAGGACGTCGTCATCAACAACCGCCTGCGCCGCGAGCTGGAAGGTGCGCTGGCGGGCCTGGCATTGCTCTCGAAGGACCGTGCCGAGCGTGCGAAGGCCATTGCCGAGCTCAAGGATGTCGACGAGGCGCAGCTGCCGCTGCTCGAGAAGGCACTGGCCGCCGAGACCGATGCAGAGCTGAAGCCCCGGCTCGCGCGCCTGCGTGCCGCGGCGCTGATCGCCTCGCCCGACCGCGCCAAGCGGCTGGACGCCGCGAAACTGCTCGGCGAGAGCAGCGACCCCGCCACGCGCTCGCTGCTGCTCGAACGGCAGGCGCAGGAGACCGACGACGGCGTCAAGGCCGCGCTGGCCGCCGCGGCCGATCGCGTGCAGCAGCGGCTGGCCTGGGGCGAGCGGCTCGGGCTGCTGTTCACCGGCATCAGCCTGGGCTCGGTGCTGTTGCTGGCCGCGCTCGGCCTGGCCATCACCTACGGGCTGATGGGCGTGATCAACATGGCGCACGGCGAGCTGATGATGATCGGCGCCTACGCCACGTGGATGGTGCAGAACCTGTTCCGCGCGAAGTTCCCCGGCGCCTTCGACGCCTACGTGCTGGCGGCGATCCCGGCGTCGTTCCTCGCCGCGGCGCTGGTGGGCGCGGTGATCGAGCGCACCGTGCTGCGCTGGCTGTACGGCCGGCCTTTGGAGACGCTGCTGGCCACCTGGGGCATCAGCCTGATGCTGATGCAGGCCGTGCGCTCGACCTTCGGCGCGCAGAACGTGGCCGTGGAGAACCCTTCGTGGCTCTCCGGCGGCGTGGCAGTGCTACCCAACCTCACGCTGCCGTACACGCGGCTGGCGATCCTCGCCTTCGCCACGCTGGTGCTGCTGGGCATGGCGCTGCTGATCGCGCGCACGCGCCTGGGCCTGTTCGTGCGCGGCGTCACGCAGAACCGGCGCATGGCGTCGTGCCTGGGCGTGGACACCGCGCGCGTCGACACGCTGGCCTTCTCGCTGGGCGCCGGCATCGCGGGCCTGGCCGGCTGCGCGCTGAGCCAGATCGGCAACGTCGGCCCCGACCTCGGGCAGAGCTACATCGTCGACTCGTTCATGGTCGTCGTCACCGGCGGCGTGGGGCAGCTGGCCGGGGCGGTCTACGCCGGGCTCGGCCTGGGCGTGCTGTCGAAGGTGCTCGAAGGGTGGCAGGGCGCGGTGCTGGCCAAGATCATCGTGCTGCTGCTGATCGTGGCCTTCATCCAGAAGCGCCCGCAGGGCCTGTTCGCGCTCAAGGGGCGGAGCGTCGAGTGAACAGGTCGTTGCTCGGCGCCAAGGGATGGACGGGCGTGGCCGCGGCGCTCGCCGTGCTGGTCGTGCTGATCCCGCTCACCGCGCTCGTCGTGCCCGCCGACAGCGCCTTCCACCTCGGCGAGTTCTACGTCAGCCTGCTCGGCAAGATCCTCTGCTACGCGATCTGCGCGCTGGCGATGGACCTGATCTGGGGCTACACCGGCATCCTGTCGCTGGGCCACGGCCTGTTCTTCGCGCTGGGCGGCTACGGCATGGGCATGTACCTGATGCGGCAGATCGGCCGCGAGGGGCAATACAAGTCCGACATGCCCGACTTCATGGTGTTCCTGAACTGGAAGCAGTTCCCGTGGCACTGGGGGCTCTCCGACTCGTTCGTCGGGCAGCTGCTGCTGGTGGTGCTGGTGCCCGGCGTGCTGGCCTTCGTGTTCGGCTACTTCGCGTTCCGCTCGCGCATCAAGGGTGTGTACTTCTCGATCATCACGCAGGCCCTCACCTACGCCGCGATGCTGCTGTTCTTCCGCAACGAGACCGGCTTCGGCGGCAACAACGGCTTCACCGACTTCAAGCGCATCCTCGGCATCCCGATCAACACGCCGCAGATGCGCGTGTTCCTGTGCGTGCTGACCGGCGTGGTGCTGGTCGCTCTGTTCCTGATGTCGCGCGCCATCGTGCAGAGCAAGGCCGGCCGCGTGCTGCAGGCGATCCGCGACGCCGAGAGCCGCGTGATGTTCACCGGCTACGACCCGCTGGCCTACAAGCTGGCGATCTGGACGCTGTCGGCGGTGATGTGCGCGATCGCCGGCGCGCTCTACGTGCCGCAGGTGGGCATCATCAACCCGAGCGAGATGAGCCCGGCGGCCAGCATCGAGATGGCGATCTGGGCCGCGGTGGGCGGGCGCGGCACGCTGATCGGGCCGATCGTCGGCGCGGTGTTCGTCAACGGCGCCAAGAGCTGGTTCACGGTGGCGTTCCCGGAGTTCTGGCTCTACTTCCTCGGCTTGCTGTTCATCGCGGTGACGCTGTTGCTGCCGAATGGACTGGTCGGCCTGCTGCGCAGACCGGGGGGCCTCATCGGCCTGCTGCGCCGACGCGGCAGCGAGGACCGCAAGGCATGACGCCCGACCTGATGGAAGCCGGCGCGCAGCGGCGCGCGGCGCTCGAGGCCAAGGCGGCGCAGCAGACCGGCGGCTCCGGCGGGCGCTCCGCCAGCTTCGGCCGCGTGGCACGCCAGGGCGAGCCCGACTTCACGCACGGCGTGGCGCTGTACGTCGACGGCCTCACCGTCTCGTTCGACGGCTTCAAGGCGCTGAACGACCTGAGCCTGTCGATCGACGTCGGCGAGCTGCGCTGCATCATCGGCCCCAACGGCGCGGGCAAGACGACGATGATGGACTGCATCACCGGCAAGACGAAGCCCGACGCCGGCAAGGTGTACTTCGGCTCCACCATCGACCTGCTGCGCGCCAGCGAGACCGAGATCGCCGAGGCCGGCATCGGCCGCAAGTTCCAGAAGCCCACCGTCTACGAGCCGCTGTCCGTCTACGAGAACCTCGAGCTGGCGCTGCGCGCCGACCGGCGCGTGTTCTCCACGCTCACCTGGAAGGCCGGCGGCGCCGAACGCGCGCGCATCGACGAGCTGCTCGTGCTGATGAAGCTCGAGGGCGAGGCGCACCGCGCCGCCGGGCTGCTGAGCCATGGGCAGAAACAGTGGCTCGAGATCGGCATGCTACTCGCCCAGGACCCCAAGCTGCTGCTGCTCGACGAGCCGGTGGCGGGCATGTCCGACGAGGAGACCGAGCGCACGGCCGAGCTGTTCCTGAGCCTCGCGGGCCAGCACTCGCTGGTGGTGGTGGAGCACGACATGACCTTCGTGGCCGCGCTCACGCAGGGCAAGCGCAAGGTGACCGTGCTGCACGAGGGCCGCGTGCTCGCCGAAGGGCCGCTGGCGCAGGTGCAGGAGAACCCCGCGGTCATCGAGGTCTACCTGGGACGATGACATGCTGAATGCCGACGGCATCAACCAGTACTACGGCGGCAGCCACATCCTGCGCGACCTGTCGCTGCAGGCGCCGGCGGGCGAGATCACGGTCGTGCTCGGCCGCAACGGCGTCGGCAAGACGACGCTGCTGAAGTGCCTGATGGGCGTGGTGGCGGTAAAGACCGGAACCGTGAAGCTCGACGGGCAGGACATCACGCACGCCACGCCGTACCAGCGCGTACGCGCCGGCATCGGCTACGTGCCGCAGGGGCGCGAGATCTTCGGCCGCCTGACGGTGATGGAGAACCTGCGCATGGGCCTGGCCAGCCGCCCCGCCGGCACGCCGGTGCCCGACGAGCTGTTCGAGCTGTTCCCCATCCTCAAGCAGATGATCGGCCGCCGCGGCGGTGACCTCTCCGGCGGGCAGCAGCAGCAGCTGGCCATCGCCCGCGCGCTGGCCGCGGGCCCGAAGGTGCTGATCCTCGACGAGCCCACCGAGGGCATCCAGCCGAGCATCATCAAGGACATCGGCCGCGTCATCCGCCACATCGCCCGCACCAAGGGCATGGCGGTGATCCTCGTCGAGCAGTTCTACGACTTCGCCGAGGAACTGGCCGACCGCTACGTGCTGATGGAGCGCGGCGAGGTCGTGATGCGCGGCCTGGGCAAGGACATGCCGGCCGACGGTGTGCGGCAGCGCATGGCGATCTGAGCGCGGCGCGCCGAACACCCTTGCGGCGGCCCGATACGATCGGCGTCGTGTCCTCGTCGTCCCCGATCCCCGCGCCCGACGTGCTCGCCGCCGAGTTGCGGCTGCGCGGCATTGCGGTGCCCGGCGGGCCGCTGCGCGTGGATGGCTACGGCGACTCCGCCGCCCTGTCCGACGAGCTGATCGG
This sequence comes from Rubrivivax sp., assembly GCA_016789955.1. Lineage (GTDB taxonomy): Bacteria > Pseudomonadota > Gammaproteobacteria > Burkholderiales > Burkholderiaceae_C > Rubrivivax. Next base: position 52,277 of record JAEUPB010000099.1, read on the forward strand.
CCTGATCCGCAGCGGCCGCAAGCGCGCCGGCACCGGGCTGCTGTGGGCGATGGAGGCCGATGGCGACGCGATGCCGCGCACGGGCGACGTCGAGATCGTGGTCGACCACGCGATGAGGCCCGCGCTCGTGACGCGGCTGACGAGCGTGGACGTGCGGCGCTACGACGCGGTGGACGCCGCCTACGCCGCCATCGAAGGCGAAGGCGACGGGTCGCTCGACTTCTGGCAGCGCGGCCACTGGGCCTTCTTCGGCCGCGAGTGCCGCCGCATCGACCGCGAGCCCGACCCGGCGATGCCGGTGGTGTGCTCGGTGTTCGAGGTGCTGCACGACCTGCCCGCGCTCGGCATCGACGGCGTGCTGCGCCTGTACGCCGGCGTGTGGAACGAGACCGATCCGCGCATCGCGGCGCATGTCGTGCCGCTGTGCCTGACGCCCGACGCCGAGATCGTCGGCCCCGGCTACCGGTTCCACGGCCACGCCGACGTGTGCGGCGAGATTGCCCGCTTCCACCGCGACGACCCCGGCTGCCGCGTGGTGCTGACCACCGGCTTCGACACCCACGGCGCGTGGTCGCGCTTCGCCTTCGCGCTGCTCGACCCACGCGGGCGCACGGCCAACGAAGGCTGGGACGTGGCGCGCCACGCGGCCGACGGCCGGCTGGAACAGGTGGTGACGTTCTGGGGAGCGCTGCCGCCGCCACCGGGGCCCGCGGCATGAGCCTCACGCCCGAACATCGCGAGCGGCTCGCGGCGCTGTACCCCGCGATCGATGCGCTGCCGGCCGAAGAGATCGACGCCGTGCTGTCGTCGCAGGCGATGGCCGCGGCCGTGCCGGCCGGCGCCGTGCTCTTCGAGCAAGGCGCGCCGTGCCGCGGCTTCCCGATGGTGCTCTCGGGCTCGGTGCGCGTGGCGCGCGGCTCGCCCACGGGCCGCAGCCTCGAGCTGTACCGCGTGCAGCCGGGCGACCTGTGCATCGTGTCCACCGGGTGCCTGTACGGCGATGCCGGCGCGCCGGCGCTCAGCGCCCACGGCGTGGCCGCGGCCGACACCGAACTCGTGCTGCTGTCGCCGCCCGGCTTCGAGCGCTGGGCCGCGCACGAGCCGTTCCGCCGCTACGTGTTCTCGGTGTTCGCCGACCGCATGGCCGACCTGATGGGCCTGGCCGAAGCGGTGGCTTTCCAGCGGCTGGACCAGCGCCTGGCCAGCGCGCTGCTCGGCCACGGGCCGACGCAGCACACCACGCACCAGGCGCTGGCCGACGAGCTGGGGACGGTGCGCGAGATCGTCACGCGGCTGCTGCGGCGGTTCGAGCGGCAAGGCTGGCTGCGGCTGTCGCGCGAGCGCATCGAGCTGGTCGACCCTGTTGCGCTGCGCGCACTGGCGCAAGGTGGCGGCGACGATCGTTGAGCGTCCTCAGCGCGCCAGGCAGACCTGCCTGGCGCGCTCGGTGACCTGAGTCACCGACCTGCACGGCCCCCATGCCGACACTGCCTCCACCGCGACACGTTCGTCGCATCTACCAGAGGAGCACCCCATGAAGAGCAACGTCGGCGGCATCGACCGCATCCTGCGCATCGTCCTCGGCCTCGTGCTGATCGGCCTCACCCTCTCGGGAACGATCGGGGTGTGGGGCTGGATCGGCCTCGTGCCGCTGGCCACCGCGGCGATGGGCTTCTGCCCCCTCTACACGGTGCTCGGCTTCTCGAGCTGCCCGGTGAAGAAGGCCTGAGGCATGGACACCAGGCCCGTGGCGCGTATCCTGCGGGGCCTCGACCGGCTTCAGGGACCTCGCCATGGCGGACAAGCTGCTCACCCAGGCCAAGGCGCTCTGGAAGTCGCAGCTCCAGGTGCGCAAGGACGCTGAGGAGCTCGTCAAGCTCTCGGCGAGCAACCCGGACATCGACAAGCTCGCCAAGCTGATGCTGGACAACGCCCGGCTCGCGCTGCTGCAGGCCCAGAAGATCGTCGAGAAGCTGGGCGGCTGAGGACGCGAGGCGACGAGCGCTCAGGCCCAGGGCTGCAGCACGTCGGCTTGCCGCAGCCGCCGCGGCGAGGCCTTCAGCGGCCGCGCGGCAGTGCCCAGCGACACCCAGCCGACCAGCATCTCGCCGGGCGCGCAGAACGCCGCCTGGATCGCCGGGTGGCGGACCTTGTGGCCCGAGAGCATCTTGCCCGCGTAGCCCAGCGCGTGCGCGGCCTGCAGGAACATCGCCAGCGCGCCGCCCACCGCGCACCACTGCTCGTGCGCCGGCACCTGCGGGTGGCCGGGGTCGATGCGCGCCATCACCGCCACCGTCACCGGCACCTGAAGTGCACGTTCGGCATCCAGTGCGATGCCGGAGGCGTCCTTGCCGGCGTCGCGCGCGGCATCGGCGAACAGCGCGGCCAACCGCTGCCGCTGCTCGCCACGCACGACGATGAAGCGGAACGGCACCAGGCCGGCATGATCGGGTGCGTGCAGCGCCGCATCGGCCATCAGCGCGAGCGCCGCGTCGTCGGGGCCGGGTTCGGACAAGTGCTTGCCGCCGAGCGAGTGGCGGGACAGGAGGCTGTGCAACACCGGGTCCATCGGGTCATCATGGCACACCATGCCGCCGCTGACGGAGACCCCACCTCCCCGCACGGACGCTGCGGGCGGCCCGGGCTCGCGGCGGCGGGTGCGCCGGCTGTCGCTGGCCCGCTGGAGCACGCTGCACCGCTGGCTGGGCATCGGGCTGGGCCTGTGGTTCGCGCTCGTCGGCCTCACCGGCACGCTGCTGGTCTGGCGCGACGAGGTCGACGGATTGCTGAACCCGGCGTGGTTCCAGGCGCCGGCCTCGTCCGGCCCGACGCTGCCTGTCGACGACTTGATCGAGCGCGTGCGCGCCGCCCAGCCCTCGCTCGGCCGCATCGAGCGGCTGCGGTTCCCCGACACCCCGGGCCAGGCACTGCGGCTGCAGGTGCGCGGGGCGCTGGCCCGCGTGGAGGCCGCGCGGCTCGAACTGTTCGTCGACCCGGCCACCGGCACCGTGCTCGGCCAGCGCGGGCTCGATCGCCTGTCGCTGACCCGCGCCGATGCGATGCGCACGCTGTACGAGTTCCACCGCAACGTGCTGCTCGGCGAGCCGGGCTCGAACATCGTCGGCGTGGCCGGCTGCCTGCTGCTGACCTCGGCGGTCAGCGGCCTGGTGCTGGCATGGCCGCGCAGCCGCGAACGCTGGAAAGGCCTGCTGCGCATCGCGTGGCGCTCCAACGCCACGCGCGTGGCCTTCGACGTACACCGCAGCAGCGGCGCGCTGCTGGCGGTGCTGGTGCTGCTGGCCACGATCACCGGCACCACGCTCGTGTGGCCGAACTACGTGCGCGATGCCGTGGCGTCTCTCTCTCGCGTGGAGCCGATTCCGGTGCTGCCGTTCAGCGTCGCGCAGGGCGACGAGGAGCCGCTGCCGCTGCAGGCGCTGCTGGAACGCGTGCTCGCCGCGTTCCCGGGCCATCGCGTGGCGGAACTGCGCCTGAGCGAGCGCGGCCTCACCGGCGTGCTGTTCCAGCTGCGCGACGACGGCCTCGACGTGCACCGCCTGGGCGACACCATCGTCTGGCTGCATCCGCTGACCGGCGCGCCGCTGGCCGAGCGCAGCACGCGCACGCGCAGCGCCGGCGAGCAGTTCATGCACTGGCTGCTGCCGCTGCACGTGGGCAGCGCCTTCGGCGGACCGGGCCGCGTGGCGATGGCGGTGGTCGGCATCGCGCCCTTCGTGCTGGTGGGCACGGGCCTGTGGGTGTGGTGGAAGAAGCGACCGGGCGAGCGCGTGGCGCGCGAACGGCAGGCGATCAGAAGACGAGGCAGCGCCAGCGCAGGTCGGCCGCCCGGGCCATGAACTGCACCGCGCCGCCGTGGCCGGCGCATTCGGCGATCAGCGCCTGCGGGTCCACGCCCTGCGCGTGCAGCGCGTCGGTGCAGGCGTAGAGCTTCGCGCCGAACGACACCGCCTCGCGCATCGCGTCGAGCACGGTCTTCGGATGGCGCGGCGAGGCGCGCAGCCGCTCGGCCACGCCGGGCACCAGCAGCCGCACGCTGCGCGCGGTGAAGTAGACCTCCACCGGCAGCTCCATCGCGCCGGCCGCCGCGGCGTGGAAGAACGGCGTGGCCAGCCGCTCGGGCGCGTCGGGGTCGGCGGCCCACAGCAGCAGCGCGAGGCCGTCGGCGGAGTGCTCGGTGTAGGGCATGGCGATCAGGCCGCCGGGTCGTCGTCGCCCAACCGGTTCAGCCATGCGTGGCGCTCCATCGCCGGCCCCAGGGCCTCGCCGGTGACGAGCTGCGCCGCATCGGCCGCGAAGTCGGCGAGCTGCACGCGCGCCAGCCAGCCGCGGCCGTGCGGATCCTCGTGCACCCACTCGGGCCGCCGGGCCAGCTCGGCGTTGACCTCGATCACCGTGCCGCCCACCGGCGACTTCACCGAGACGATGCTCTTGGCCAGCTCCACCACGGCCATGGATTGCCCCTGCACGAGCACCGAGCCCGGGCTCTTGGGCCGGCACATGTAGATCTCGCCGGCCAGCCTCATGCCGAGGGCCGTGATGCCCACCCGCGCGACCCCGGGCTCCTCGAGCCGGGCCCACACCTGGTGCTCGACGAGCACGTGCAGGTCCTCGGGGACGTCGATGCCGCGGACCTTCATCGCACGCGGCCTGCGGAGGCATGGCGGAGAGGAGAGGGAGTCGAACCCTCCCGGCGACGCGTGGCGCCACCCACCGGGTTTGAAGCCCGGCCGACCCACCAGGATCGTTTCCTCTCCAACGAAATCATGTCTGGAACACCGTGGCATCGGAGCGTACGCGGTGTTCATCGCCGACGCGTCGCGTTAGGCCGACGCGGTCGAAGTATTCGAGGATCTGGATCGCCCGCTTGCGGCCCAGCTTCGTCTCGTCGCGGAAGCGCGCGGCCGTGACCATGCCTTCCTCGCGCGCCAACCGCCGCGCCAATCCGGCGAGCGTGGCCATCGTCGCCTGCGGGTAGTACAGGTCCTTCACCACCTGGTGCAGCTCGCCGCGCTGCGCCAGCCGCGCGAGCGTGGTGCGCAGCAGCGCCTCGCTCTCGCCGCTGTCGCGGGCCAGGTCGCGCGCCCAGGCGCCTTCGTAGCCGGATTCGGCGAGCCGCGGCGCCACCTTCTGCGCGATGCGCTCCTCGGTGGCCGAGAGGCGCACGGCATGTTCGGGCCGGTGCACGAAGGCACCGCGCACGGCCACCGCGCCCTGGGCCTGCAGCTCGGCCAGCAGCGCGCGGTACAGCGGCTCGGGCAGACGCGGCGCGGCCAGGCGGCGCAGCCGCGCGGCGTCGGGGCCGGCTTCGTCAGGCAGGCGCTCGTGGTACGCGGTGAGCGCGGCGAGCATCGCGTCACGCACGGCGTCGGCATGCGCGCGGGCGAGCAGGAAGTCGCCACCGGAAATTGCGCCGGCGGCGGGGCCGGCGACCGTACCCGCCGCCGCCGGGCCACGCCCTTGCGCGGCCGCGTAGCGCGACCAGTCCACACCCAGCGGCGCGCGGGCCAGCCGCGCCGCGGCGCGGGCGGCGGGGTCGGCCAGCGCCAGCGCGTCCAGTTCGGCGAGCCGCTCGGTCGTGCGTCGGTAGCGCGTGGGTGCATGCGGGTCGAGCGCGGTGCCGCCGGCCAGCGTGCGCGTGCCGCTGGCGTCGCGCAGCACGACGCGGTCGCCATGCCAGGCGCCGACCGGCACGCGCAGCACCAGTTGCACGAGGCCCTGTTCGCCCGGCGCGAGCTGGTCGGCCGCCTCCGAGCGCAGCACCGCCACCGTGCCCATCGTCGAGGCGCTGCCCACGTGCACGTGCACCGGCGTGCCCGAGCGCAGCGGCTTCGCTTCGGCATGCCAGAGCTGCAGGCGCACGTCGAGCCGCGCGGTCTCCAGCGCCACGGCAGGGTCGACGATCCACTGGCCGCGCTGCAGCTCGTCGCGCGCCACGCCCGCGAGGCCCAGCGCGCAGCGTTCGCCCGCGCCCGCCGCCGCAGCCGCGCGCCCCTGCGCATGCACGCTGCGCACCCGCACGAGCCGCTCGCCGGGCACGATGCGCAGCTCGTCGCCCACTGCCACGCGGCCCGCGTGCACGGTGCCGGTGGCCACGGTGCCCACGCCGTCGAGCGTGAAGGCGCGGTCGATCGCGATGCGGAACGCGCGGTCGTCGGCGGCGCGGGCGGTCGTGCGGGCCTGATCGCGCAGCCATGTGCGCAGCGTGTCGACGCCCCGCCCCGTGGTGGCCGACACCGCGTGCACCGGTGCACCGGCCAGCGGCGTGCCGTCGAGCAGCGCATGCGCTTCGGCGCTCACGGCGTCGAGCCGCGCGCCGTCGACACGATCGGCTTTCGTCACCACCACCGCGCCGCGCTGCAGGCCCAGCAGCGACAGCACCGCCAGGTGCTCGTGCGTCTGCGGCATCGGTCCATCGTCGGCCGCCACCAGCAGCAGAGCGACGTCGATGCCGGTGGCGCCGGCCAGCATCGTGTGCACCAGCCGCTCGTGGCCGGGCACGTCGACGAAGCCGATGCGGCCGCCCTGCCCGTCGTCGGTGAAGGCGTAGCCCAGCTCGATGCTGATGCCGCGCGCCTTCTCCTCGGGCAGGCGGTCGGTGTCCGTGCCGGTCAGCGCCTTGACCAGCGTCGTCTTGCCGTGGTCGATGTGGCCTGCGGTGCCGACGATCACGCGGCGCCTCCCGTGCTGACCATCACGCGGCGCCTCCGACGCCGAGGGAAACCGCCAGGGCCGGCAGCTGGCTCGCCAGTCCGGCCGGATCCTCGAGGCAGCGCAGATCCAGCAGCAGCCGGTCTTCGGCGATGCGGCCGATCACCGGCCGCGGCAATGCGCGCAGCGCGGCCGACAGCTCGTCGAGCGCACGGCCGGCGCCCTTGCGTTCGCGCGGCGCGGCCGCGAGGCCCGCCGACGGCAGCCGCTCCACCGGCAACGAGCCCGAGCCGATCTGCCCGAGCAGTTCCACCACGCTCACGTCGAAGCGCGGCGCCAGGGCCGCGGCCAGCGGTGCGCAGAGCGCTTCTGCGGTGGCGCGGATGTCAGCCAGCGGCCGCGTCAGCAGCCGCAGCGTCGGCAGGTCCTGCGCGAGACGCTCGGGGCGCAGGTAGAGCCGCAACGTCGCCTCGAGCGCCGCCAGCGGCAGCTTGCTGATGCGCAGCGCGCGCTTCAACGGGAACTTGCGGATGCGGTCGATGGCCGCCTTGCGGCCGACGATCAGCCCGGCCTGCGGCCCGCCGAGCAGCTTGTCGCCGCTGAAGGTGACGACGTCGCAGCCGGATTCGATCTTCTGCCGTGGCGTCGGCTCGGCCGGCAGGCCGCGTGCCGCCAGGTCGATCAGCGAGCCCGAGCCGAGGTCGGTGGCCAGCGGCAGGCCCTTCGCGTGCGCGATGCGCGCGAGCTCGGCCTCGTCCACCGACGCGGTGAAGCCCTGCACCGCGTAGTTGCTGGTGTGCACCTTCATCAGCAGCGCGGTCTGCGGACCGATCGCCTGCTCGTAGTCGCGCGGATGGGTGCGGTTGGTGGTGCCCACCTCCACCAGCGTGGCGCCGGCCGAGGCCATCACGTCGGGCATGCGGAAGGCGCCGCCGATCTCCACCAGCTCGCCACGCGAGACGATGGCTTCCTTGCCGCGCGCGAGTGCCGCGATGGTCAGCAGCACCGCCGCGGCGTTGTTGTTGACCACCGTGGCCGCCTCGGCGCCGGTGAGCGTGCACAGCAGCTCCTCGACGATGGAGTCGCGGTCGCCGCGGCCGCCGCTGGCCAGGTCGTACTCGAGGTTGTTCGGCGCGGCCATCGTGGCCAGCACCGCCTGCACCGCAGCATCGGCCATCAGTGCGCGGCCGAGGTTGGTGTGGATCACCGTGCCGGTGAGGTTGAGGACCGCGCGCAACTTCGGCTGCAGGCGGCCCTGCACGCGCCGCTTCAGCGCGGCGTCGAGCGCGGCAGGCTCAACGGCTCCACGCGCCAGCGCGCCGGTCACCGCGTCACGGCGCAGGCCGTCGAGCAGAGCACGGGCTTCGCCGGCGACGAGCGTGTGGCCGTGTTCGGCGACGAGTGCCGACGCGCCCGGCTGCCGCAGCAGGCGGTCGATCGAGGGCAGGTCCTGGGGTCCGGCGGAGGCTGCTCCGGGGGCCGCGGAACCGTCGACGACGGATGGCGCAGGCCTCGCGGTCATGCCGGCTCCGGTGGTGCCGCGGTCGACTCGGGCGCGCCGAACAGCAGCATCAGGTTGACGCCATGGCGCTGCAGGCCGGTCTCGGAGACCAGCAGGTCCAGCGTCAGGCTCGCGAGGTCATCGGCCACGGGCTCGACGAACGGCTCGCGGTCGGTGTGCACGATCTTCAGGTAGTGGCCGCAGTCGTCGCAGGTCTCGACCTGCACCGCTGCCTTGGCGGCGCGCTCGCCGGAGTCGGCCTCGCCCTCTCCGGCACGATCGAGCGACTGATAGGCCACGCGCTCGGTCTTGCCGCAGTGGCTGCAGCGCACGCGCTCGAGGTACCACTCGACGTTGCACAACGAGCAGTGCAGGAAGCGCTGCCCGGTGGACTCGCCGCTCGAACGGGTGATGCTCGCCACCGGGCGGCTGCCGCAGCACGGGCAGACGCCGGCGTCGTCGAGCAGGCCCAGCGGCGCCTCGCCGAGCTGGCAGGCCAGGTGCGTCCACATCACCTGCAAGGCGGCGGCCACCACGGGTGCGGAAGCCAGGTCCAGCCCCGCCATCACGCCGTTGAGCAGCGCGTCGGCCTGTCGTTCGAGATGCACCTCGTCTGCCGCCGCCAGCCGGTCCAGCATGTCGGCCACCGGGCCGGGGCCGACCGAGCGCTGCAGCTCGCCGACGATGCGCTGCAGCACCTCGCGGTGCCAGCGCTCGTCACGCGGCCAGTCGGTGGCGGCCAGCGGCGGGCGGCCGTCGCGCGATGCGCGGTCGATCGCCTGCGCGTCGGGCACGGCCCAGCCGCTGCCGCGGGCCAGTTCATCGAGCGCCGCCTGCTGCGCCTGCGCCAGCATCGAGATGAAGACGAGATAGTCGCCCATCGCGTGGCCGGCTGCGAGCTGGCGCAAGCGCATCGCCCGCTCGGCGTACACGCTGCCGCGTTGGGGAAAGATCAGCCGCCGCACGTCGCCGCCCGAGCGGGCGGCGATCTCCTCGGCGGACATCACGCGGACGGTGGCGGAAGCGGAGGCGGACATTCGTGGCGGCGTGGGATGAACGATGGAGGCTCACGTGAAACGGGCGCCGCATGCCGCGGCGCCCGCACCGTGGGGGCAATGGACTCTAGCGCCCGCGCGTCTGCTCCTGATGCCACAAGGGATGATTGGCCTTGGCCCAGCCCTCGCTGACGGTGCCGCGGGTCATCGCGCGCACCGAGCCCTTCACCCAGATCGCCGCGTACACGTGCATGATGGTGGCGGCCACGAGCACCACGGCAGCCACCGAGTGCAGCAGCACGGCGATGCGCAGCACCGGCACCGAGAAGAAGGGCGCGAACCACGGACGCCAGAACACCAGACCCGTGAGCAGCAGCACGCACAGGCTGAGCGCGCTGGCCCAGAACACCATCTTCTGGCCGTAGTTGTACTTGCCCACCGGTGGCATCGCGTCCTTGTTGCCGCGCAGCATGTCGCCCATGTGCTGCTTCCATTCACGGTCGGCGTCGGTGATGACGTTGTCGCGCCAGAGCCTGATGAACAGGCCCAGGAACGCCAGCACCATCACCACACCGATGAACGGATGCAGGATGCGCGCCCACGAACCGCCACCGAACAGGTTCGACAGGAAGAACAGGCTCGGGTGGAAGAACGCGAGCCCCGACAAGGCGGCCAGCACGAACATCAGCGCGCTGAACCAGTGGTTCATGCGCTCGCTGTCGTTGTACCTCTGCAGCAAGCGGGCCATCACGCGCCCTCCTTCTCTTTTTCTTCCACCGGGCCCACCTTCATGTAGTGGAAGAAGCCGGCCACCACCGCGCCGATCATGCCGGCGACGGCGAGCGGCTTGGCAATGCCCTTCCACAGCGACACCATCGGGCTGACCGACGGATCCTTCGGCAGTTCCACCAGCGCCGGATCATCGGCGTGCTTCAGCACGTACATGACGTGCGTGCCGCCCACGCCCTGCGGGTTGTAGAGCCCCGCTCCGGCGAACCCGCGATCCTTCAGCTCGGCGGCGCGCTTGGTGCCCATGTCGACCATGTCGTCCTTGGTGCCGAACGCGATGGCACCGGTCGGACAGGTCTTCACGCAGGCCGGTTCGCGCCCCACCGCGACGCGGTCGGAGCACAGCGTGCACTTGTAGGCCTTGTTGTCCTTGCCGCTGATGCGCGGCACGTCGAACGGGCAGCCCTTCACGCAGTAGCCGCAGCCGATGCAGTTCTCGCTGATGAAGTCGACGATGCCGTTGTCGTACTTGACGATGGCACCCGGCGCCGGGCAGGCCTTCAGGCAGCCCGGATCCTCGCAGTGCATGCAGCCGTCCTTGCGGATCAGCCACTCGAGATTGCCCTTGCCGTCCTTGGGCTCGATCTCGAAGAACTTCATCACCGTCCAGCTGCTCGGCGTCAGGTCCGACGGGTTGTCGTAGACGCCGATGTTCGTGCCGACCTCGTCGCGCAGGTCGTTCCAGTTCATGCACGCGACCTGGCAGGCCTTGCAGCCGATGCACTTGGACTCGTCGATCAGCTTGGCGACCTTCGGCGCGGCGTTGCGCACCTGAGGGGTAGGCGTGGTGGTCGCGCTGCGAGCCACCACGTTCTGCGATTGCAACGTAGACATGGCGCTCCCCTCAGGCTTTCTCGATGTTGACGAGGAACGCCTTGAACTCCGGCGTCTGCGAGTTCGCGTCACCCACGTAGGGGGTCAGCGCATTCGCGAGATACCCGTTCTGCGTCACGCCCTTGAAGCCCCAATGGATGGGGATGCCCACGTGGTGCACCTTCTTGCCGTTG
>JAEUPB010000113.1 GCA_016789955.1 Rubrivivax sp.
GCCATGGAAGCGGCCGACGAGATCGGCCTCGCGGTGATCGCCACGACCTTCACGCTGATCGCGGTGTTCCTGCCGACGGCCTTCATGTCCGGCGTGCCGGGCAAGTTCTTCGTGCAGTTCGGCTGGACGGCGGCGATCGCGGTGTTCTTCTCGCTGGTGGTGGCGCGCATGCTCACGCCGATGATGGCGGCCTACATCCTGAAGGCGCCCAAGCCCGGAGCGGCCGAACCGGCGGATGCGCGCTGGATGCGCGTGTACCTGCGCTGGGCCGCGTGGTGCCTGAAGCACCGCATCGTGACGATGCTGGCCACCGCCGTCTTCTTCGTCGGCAGCTTCGCGCTGGTGCCGCTGCTGCCCACCGGCTTCCTGCCGCCCGACGACCTGTCACAGACGCAGGTGAGCGTCACGCTGCCGCCCGGCAGCACCTACCGCGAGACCTTTGCCGCGGCCGAGCAGGCGCGCGCCATCGTGCAGACGCACCCGCACGTGAAGCTCGTCTACACCGCCATCGGCGGCGGCAGCACGGGCGCCGACACGTTCGCCCCCGGCTCGATGCTGCCCGAGGTGCGCAAGGCCACGCTGACGATCAACATGACGCCGCGCGCCGAACGCGGCGGCGTCACCAAGCAGCAGGTGGAAGGCGAGCTGCGCACCGCGCTGGAGGCGATCCCCGGCGCACGCGTCAAGGTCGGCTTCGGCGCCAGCAGCGAGAAGTACGTGCTGGTGCTGTCGGGCGCCGACGGTGCGGCGCTGGCCGCGCATGCGGCGGTGGTCGAGCGCGAGCTGCGCACCATCCCCGGCATCGGCAACGTCACCAGCAGCTCGTCGCTGGTGCGGCCGGAGCTGATCGTGCGGCCCGACTTCGCGAAGGCCGCCGACCTGGGCGTCACGTCCGCGGCCATCGCCGACACACTGCGCATCGCCACCAGCGGAGACTTCGACCAGAGCCTGCCCAAGCTCAACCTCAGCCAGCGCCAGGTGCCCATCGTCGTGCGGCTGCCGGCCTCGGCGCGCGCCGACCTGGCGCTGCTCGAGCGGCTGCCGGTGCCGGGCGCCAAGGGGCCGGTGATGCTGGGCAACGTCGCCACGCTCGCGATCGACGGCGGCCCGGCGGAGATCGACCGCTACAACCGCCAGCGCAACGTCAACTTCGAGATCGAGCTGAACCAGCAGCCGCTGGGCGCGGTGAAGGACGCGGCGCTCGCGCTGCCCAGCCTGAAGGCACTGCCGCCGGGCATCGCGCAGACGGAGATCGGCGACGCGGAGGCGATGGCCGAGCTGTTCGCCAGCTTCGGGCTGGCCATCGCCACCGGCGTGCTGTGCATCTACATCGTGCTGGTGCTGCTGTTCAAGGACTTCGTGCAGCCGGCCACCATCCTGGGCGCGCTGGTGCTCTCGGTGCCGGGCGCGTTCCTGGCGCTGTTCGTCACGCACACGGCGCTGTCGATGCCCAGCATGATCGGCCTGATCATGCTGATGGGCATCGCGACGAAGAACTCGATCCTGCTCGTCGACTACGTGATCCTCGCGCGGCGAGACCACGGGCTGGGCCGCTTCGAGGCCATCCTCGACGCCTGCCACAAGCGCGCGCGGCCCATCGTGATGACCACCATCGCGATGGGCGCCGGCATGCTGCCGATCGCGCTCGGCATCGGCACCGACCCGAGCTTCCGCGCGCCGATGGCCATCGTCGTGATCGGCGGCCTGATCACGTCGACCTTCCTGAGCCTGCTCGTGATCCCGGTGCTCTACACCTACGTCGACGATGCGATCAGGCTGCTGAAGCGGCTGCTGCGTCGCGGCGGGCCCGCAAGCGAAAGCGCGGCGACCGGCACACCGATCCCCGCGCGACAGGCGGATTGAACGGAGCGGCCCTGCCGGGACGGCAGGGCCGGTGGCATCACTTCGGGATGACCACGCTGTCGATGACGTGGATGACGCCGTTCGACGCCGTGATGTCGGTCTTCACGACCTTCGCGTTGTCGACCATCACGCCGCCGGCGGTGGCCACGGTCAGTTCGCCGCCCTGCACGGTCTTCACCTTGCCGGCCTTCACGTCGGCGGCCATCACCTTGCCGGGCACCACGTGGTAGGTGAGCACCGCGGTCAGCTTGGCCTTGTCCTTGAGCAGCGCGTCGAGTTGGTCCTTCGGGACCTTCGCGAACGCCTCGTCGGTGGGCGCGAACACGGTGAACGGGCCCTGGCCCTTCAGCGTGTCGACGAGGCCGGCGGCCTGCAGCGCAGTGGCCAGCGTCTTGAACTGGCCGGCTGCGACGGCCGTCTCGACGATGTCCTTGGCCTGCGCGGCGAACGCAGCAGCGGCGAGCGTGGCGGTGACGATGAGCTTCTTCATGGTGGACTCCTGATGACTCCGGGTTGTGGGAGGGGGTGGGGGAACGGGTCTGACAGCGGTTGTGGGAACGGGGACGGCAGCGACCCTCACGGCCGCGGCAGGATCACCTTGTCGATGACGTGGATCACGCCGTTGCTGGCGAACACGTCGGTGGCGGTGATGGCCGCCTTGCGGCCTCGCTGGTCGGTGATGGCCAGGCTCGCATCGACCGTGAGGGTCTGGCCTTGCAGCGTGGTGATCGCGGTGTTCACCGGCACCTGCGCCTTCAGCACGCGCGAGGGCAGCACGTGGTAAGTCAGCACCGAGGTGAGAAGCGGCTTGTTCGCGAACAGCGCGGCCTTCGTCGTACCGAGTTCGGCCAGCAGCGCCGCGAAGGCATCGTCGGTCGGCGCGAACACGGTGTAGGGCCCAGTGCCCGACAGCGCGCCGGCCAGGTCGGCAGCGACGACGGCCTCGGCGAGCAGGCTGAACTGCGGCAGCGCCAGCGCGGTCTGCACGATGTTCTTGTCGGCCGGCAGCAGCACGCGGTCGACGACGTGCACCACGCCGTTGCTCGCGGCGATGTCGGTGGCGGTGATGCGCGACGTGCGGTTGCGGCCGTCGGTGATCACCAGCGCGCCGCCGCTGCTCTCGACCTTGAAGATGCCGCCCTGCACGGTGGTCACCGGCAGGCCCGCCGGCACCTGTGCGCGCTCCACCTTCGCCGGCAGCACGTGGTAGGTCAGCACGGCGGTCAGCAGCGTGCGGTTGCCCAGCAGCGCCTCCTTGGTGACGCCGAGCTCGGTGAGCAGCGCGGCGAACGCGGTGTTCGTCGGCGCGAAGACGGTCAGCGGCCCGGGGCCCGCGAGCGTGTCGGCAAGGCCGGCGGCCTGCACGGCCTCGACGAGGATCGAGAAGTTCGCGTCGTTGCGCGCCACGTCCAGCGTGGTGGGCGGGTGGTCGTCGCCACCGCCGCAGGCAGCGAGGAACGAGGTGGACACGGCGAGCAGCAGCATGCGGAACCACTGGCGCATCGATCGACTCCGTGGGTGAGGAAGGAAAGGGGTGAAAACCGAGCGGGGCGAAATGTAGACTGCGTGGTTCAATCCATGCACCCACTAGTCCCTTTCGAAACGTATCGGTCACAACTCGCCGCCGGAAAGGTGCGGCGAACCGGGCCGTCTGCTCCCCGGACGGCCCCGCCTGCAGCGCCGTGCGGCTTCCGACAGAATCGGCTCGCGCTGGTGCCGGCCCTCCCGGCCGGGCGCCCACCCCACGCAGAAGGCCCGCCGCTGCCGTGATCGCCCGCCGCACCCGATGAGCTTCCTCTGGCCCCAGGCGCTGTGGCTGCTCGCCGCCCTGCCGCTGCTGCCGGCGCTGTACCTGTGGCTGCTGCGCCGGCGCGGCAAGCCGGTGGTGCGGCTCAGCAGCCTGGCCGTGGCCCGGCAGGCCTCGGGCTCGACGTGGCGGCGACACGTGCCGCCCACGCTGCTGCTGCTGGCGCTGGCGGTGGCGCTGCTCGCGGTGGCGCGGCCCACGGCGCGGGTCACGCTGCCGTGGGCGCGCTCGACCATCCTGCTGGCCATCGACATCTCGCTCAGCATGCGCATCCAGGACGTGAAGCCCACGCGCATGGCGGCGGCGCAGGAGGCCGCACGCAGCTTCCTGGCCGAGCTGCCGCCGCACATCGACGTGGGCATCGTCACCTTCGCCGGCAGCGCGCAGGTGGCGCAGCAGGCGACGATGGATCGGCCGTCGCTGCTCGCGTCGATCGACGCGATCCAGATGCAGATGGGTACCGCCGTCGGCAGCGCGATCGTGGTGTGCCTGTCGGAGCTGTTCCCCGAGCACGGGCTGGACGTCGGCGAGATGACCTACGGCGCGCGGCGCAGCACCGCGCGCAGCCTCGACGAGAAGCGCAAGACGCCGCCGGCCGACTTCGTGCCGGTGGCCCCTGGCTCCTACGAGTCGGCCGCCATCATCCTGCTCAGCGACGGCCGCCGCACCACGGGCGTGGACACGCTGCAGGCGGCCAAGCTGGCCGCCGACCGCGGCGTGCGCATCGACGTGATCGGCCTGGGCACCGTCGACGGCCATGCCAGCGCCGGCGAAGGCATGGCCATCTACCTGCAGCTCGACGAGCCCACGCTGCGCGAGGTGGCGCGCATGACCGGCGGCGAGTACCACCACGCCGGCACCGCGGAGGACCTGCGCGGCGTGTACCGCAACCTCGGCTCGCGCATGCAGATGCGCACGCGCGAGACCGAACTGACGGCGCTGCTGGCGATGCTGACGGCCGTGCTCACCGCGGCGGCGGCGGGGCTGTCGGTGGCCTGGTTCGGCCGGGTGGCGTGAAGAACCCCGGCGGAGTCGCTATTCGAGCAGGTCCATGTCGACGCGGATGAAGTCGCCGCGGTACGTCAGCTCGCCGAGGTAGATCACGGTGCCGTCGGGCGCGCAGAAGACGCGACGCACTTCGGCCACCGGCGCCGACACGGCGATGTTCAGCGCCGTGGCGGCCTCGGCGCCCGCGGTGCCGATGGTGAGGATCTGCCGCGCCGTGCCGATGCGCACCTGCGGCAGGTCCAGCAGCACCGGGATGATCACCTCCTTGCGGAAGCGCTTCGGGGCCAGCCTGAAGACGCGCTCGTCGAGGTAGGCCGAGATCACCGACGTGGGCTGCCGCTCGCTGGCGTGCACGCGGCGCAGCAGCCGGTAGCTGGGCGCGGGCGTGCCCTCGTCGGGCTCCAGCCGCGGCGTCGCCACGCCCTCTCCCAGCGGCAGCAGGCGCGGGGCCAGTTCGCGGTAGAGGTCGGCCAGCCGGCGCAGCGAGGTCTCCACGCGCATCTTCGGATGCACCTGCGGCTTGTCGCGCACGAAGGTGCCGCGCCCCTGCTCGGGTTCGAGCAGCCGCTCGCCCTTGAGCACCTGCACCGCCTGGCGCACCGTCACCAGCGCCACACCGTACTCGGCCGCCAGCTCGGGCAGCGTCGGGATGCGCATGCCGATAGGCCACAGCCCCTTGACGATGCGCTCGCGCATCGCGTCGGCCACCTGCGCGTACAGGGGGCTGGTGCTGTGCTGGAAGTAGCCGGGCATGGCGCGCTGCGTTCGACCGGGGCTCCGCGTGGTGGCCTCGATTGACGATTCTGCTTAACTATAGAAAGATAGGTTCAGTGGTCGGCGGCGACCATCGGACGTGAGGGTGCCACGATGGGGATGTACACGCGCAGGGAGTCGCTGCTGGCCTTGGGTCTGTGCGTGCCGTCATGGGCTGCGGCGCAGGATTATCCCAACCGCCCCGTGCGCCTGGTGGTGCCGTTCCCGCCTGGCGGCGTCGTCGACATCAGCGGACGCCTGCTGGCCGAGGAGCTGGCCCGCCCGCTCGGCGCCACGGTGGTCGTCGAGAACAAGGTCGGGGCCGGCGGCACCATCGGCGCCGAGCAGGCCGCGCGCGCGCCGGCCGACGGCTACACGCTGCTGCTCGGCGGCGCGGCCACGCATGCCTTCGCGCCATGGGTCTACAAGGCCCTGCGCTACGACCCGACGAAGGACTTCGTCGCGATCACCCAGTTCACCGAAGGGCCGCTGGCGCTGTGCGTGAACGCCTCGTCGCCGGTGCGCACGCTCGACGACTTCGTTCGGCTGATGAAGACCGGCGGCGCGGCGCTGAACTATGCCTCCAACGGCAACGGCACCTACCCGCACCTGTCGGTGGAACTGCTGAGCCAGGCCCTCGGCGCGAAGCCGCTGCACGTGCCCTACCCCGGCGGCGCGCAGGCCATCACCGCGCTGATCGCCGGCGAGGTGCAGTTCTCGCAGAACCACATCCCGGTGGTGCAGGCGCACGTGAAGTCGGGCCGCCTGCGCGTGCTGGCCACGACCGGCACCACGCGCTCGCAGGCGTTCCCCGACGTACCCACGCTGAAGGAGTCCGGCATCGACGTGGTGGCCTCGGCATGGTTCGGGCTGTTCGCGCCGGCCGGCACGCCGGCGGCGGTGGTCGAGCGCATCCACCAGGCCACGGCAGTGGCGGCGCGGTCGCCGGCGCTGCGCGAGAAGCTGGCGGCACAGGGCGACGAGGTGCTGGTGGAGGGCCCGGCCCGATTCCAGGCCTTCCAGGTTGCCGAACTCGAGAAGTGGCGGCGCGTGATCTCCGATGCGGGCATCAAGCTGAACTGAAGCCATGCAGCGCCCGAACATCATCCTCATCATGACCGACCAGCAGCGCGCCGACACGATCGGCGCGCTGGGCGCGCCGTGGATGCGCACGCCGCACCTCGACCGCCTGGCCACCGAAGGCGCGGCATACACCCAGTGCTTCGTCACCTCGCCGGTGTGCGTGGGCGCGCGCGCCAGCCTGTTCACCGGCAAGTACCCGCACGGCTGCCACGTGTTCAGCAACTTCCAGCCGTGGCAGCCCACGTGGGTGCAGTCGCTGGCCGCGCAGGGCTACCACTGCGTGAACATCGGCAAGATGCACATCAACCCCTACGACGCGACGGGCGGCTTCCACCAGCGGTTGATCATGGAGAACAAGGACCGGCCGCTGTTCCTCGAGGAGCGCGACCGCGCCATCTACGACGAGTGGGACAAGGCGCTGCACGCGCGCAAGCTGGTCAAGCCCTCGCGCTACAACCGCCACGCCGCCGACCCCGAGGGCTACAAGCAGGCGCTGGGCGCCTTCACCTGGCACCTCGATGCCGACATGCACCCCGACCACTTCATCGGCGACACCGCCTGCTGGTGGATCGGCGACCGCAAGAACCGCGACCCGCTGTTCCTGCAGATCGGCTTCCCCGGCCCGCACCCGCCGTACGACCCCACGCCCGAGGCGCTGGCGGCGTATGCCGACGTCGACATCCCGGTGCCGGAAGTCAGCGAGGCCGAGCTGCGGGCACAGCCGCCGGCGCAGCAGCAGCTGCGCGACAACATGGTCGAGTTCAACTTCGACTCGATCGCCTGGCGGCGCGACGCCACGCCCGCCGACCTGCTGCGCCTGCGCCGCCACTACGCGGCCAACGTCAGCATGATCGACCACCAGGTCGGCCGCATCCTCGAGGCGCTGGACGCCCGCGGCTACCTCGACGACGCGCTGGTGATCTTCACCTCCGACCACGCCGACGCGCTCGGCGAGCACGGCCACATCCAGAAGTGGACGATGTACGACTCGGTGGTGCGGGTGCCGCTTGTCGCCTGGTCGCGCAACCTGCCGATCCAGCGCGGCGTGCGCGACGAGCTGGTGCAGCTGTTCGACGTCGCGCCCACGGTGCTCGAGGCCGCGGGCGCCGAGCCGCCGGCCGACTTCGAGGCGCGCTCGCTGTGGGGCTCGCTGTCGGGCCGCGCCGACCACCAGCCGCGCGAAGCCGTCTATGCCGAACTGGCCCGCGACCACATCCAGACCGGCAGCGAGTTCATCCTGATGCGCCGCGACCGGCGCTGGAAGATCGTGCTGTACCTGGACGACCCCGCCAGCGGCGAGCTGTACGACCTGCAGCATGACCCCGGCGAGATCCGCAACCTCTGGCACGACGAGGCGCTGCGCGCGATGCGCGACGACCTCACCACCGGCTGCCTGCGCTGGCTGGCAACGGGCTCGCTCGCTTCCAACCGGCGCACCGGCCGCAAGCCGCAGCAGGCGATGCGGATCTGACGTCCGGATCGGCGCGCCCGGCATCCTGCAGGTCTCCGACGAGGCCCGGTCATCCGGTGCCGGCACACTCGCGCCATGGATGAGTCGGACGCAGCGCCATCAGGCCGGGGCACGCCTTGGGACGTGGTCGTGATCGGCGCCGGCGCCGCCGGGCTCTTCTGCGCCGGCATCGCCGGCCAGCGCGGCCTGCGCGTGCTGCTCCTCGACCACAGCGACAAGGTGGCCGAGAAGATCCGCATCTCGGGTGGCGGCCGCGCCAACTTCAGCAACCGCGACCTCGACCCGCAGGCCCCGCAGCGGCACTTCATCGGCGGCAATCCGGACTTCTGCCGCTCCGCCCTGTCGCGCTACACGCCGGGCGACTTCATCGGCCTCGTCAGCCGCCACGGCATCGCCTTCCACGAGAAGCACAAGGGCCAGCTGTTCTGCGACCGCTCTGCCGAAGACCTCATCCAGATGCTGCTCGGCGAGGCCGGGGCCGGCGGCGTGCAGCGCTGGCAGCCGTGCAAGGTGGCGGCCGTTCGATACGGGGCCGATGCGCTCTACGCGATCGACACCGACCGCGGCAGCGTGCGCACGGGCTCGGTCGTGGTGGCCACCGGAGGCCTGTCGATCCCGAAGATCGGCGCCACCGATTTCGGCCATCGCCTGGCGCGGCAGTTCGGCCTGCGCGTGACGGAGACGCGCCCGGGCCTGGTGCCGCTCACCTTCGACGGCGACAGCTGGGCGCCGTATGCCGGGCTGGCCGGGCTCGCTCTGCCGGTGGGCATCACGACCGGCGCCGGGCGGGCGCGCGGGGCCTTCGTCGAGGACCTCCTGTTCACGCATCGAGGCCTGTCGGGGCCCGCCGTGCTGCAGATCTCGAGCTACTGGCAGCCCGGAACGCCGATCCGGCTGGACCTCGCGCCCGACGTCGACCTGTCGGCCATGCTGCTGAAGGCCAAGGCCACGTCGCGCCGCTCGATCGCCAACGAACTCGCCGCCCTGATGCCCAGCCGGTTGGCCGACGCCTGGGTCCAGCTCGACAGGGACTGGCAGCGCCCGGTGGCGGAGGCCTCGAACAAGGCGCTGGTGCGGCTGGCCGATCGACTGGCGCACTGGGAACTCGTGCCCATCGGCACCGAGGGCTACCGCAAGGCCGAGGTGACATTGGGGGGCGTCGACACGCGCGACCTGTCGTCGCGCACCCTGGAGTCGAAGCAGCCGGGCCTGTACTTCATCGGCGAAGTGGTCGACGTCACCGGCTGGCTGGGCGGCTACAACTTCCAGTGGGCGTGGTCCAGCGCCCATGCCTGCGCGATGGCCTTGCCACACTGAGCACCTGCGGCGCGGGCGCGGCGCGGCACGTGTCCGT
>JAEUPB010000005.1 GCA_016789955.1 Rubrivivax sp.
CCGGCGGCGCCAGCTCCTCGGTGCCGTCGGCCTTCTTCACGGTCACCGGGATGTCGGTCTTCACGCCGCCCAGCTGCTCGAGGAAGTCGATGTGGAAGTAGGTGCGGCGGAACTCGCCGTCGGTGATCGACTGCAGGCCCACGTCCTGCTGGAAGGCCACGATCTCCGTGATCGCTCGGTCTTCCACCGCGCGCAGCTGCTCGGCGGTGATGGACTTCTGGTTGAAGTACTGGTCGCGCGCCTCGAGCAGGTACTGCGGGCGCAGGAAGCTGCCGACGTGGTCGGCGCGGAACGGGGGTGTGGTGCGGGCGGTCATGGCGGCGCGGGGGTGGGTGGAAGGCGGTGGGCGAGCATCATAGGGCGCGCTCGCCGGCGCCCCCGCGCCGCGTCCCAAGCGCCGCTACTTCGTGTCGTTCAAGGCCCAGTCGTAGTCGAGGAATGCGATCGGCGCCTGCCCGGCGCGGATGCGCTCGCGGTCGGCCGGCGCGTCGGCCAGGCGATCGGCGTGCTTGGCGAGGAACACCGCGAGACTCGTCGCGCCCTTGTGCCCGAGCCGGAAGTCCTCGCCGAACCAGTCGAAGATCTTGCTCACCTCCAGCTTGCCGTTGGCGGCGTTCCAGCGGTTGCGGCTGCGGTCGGAGAGGAAGCGCGCGGCCTGCTCGTCGAGCTGCGCATCGAGCCGGTCGGCCGTGAACGCTTCCTCGCGCAGCGCAGGGCAGCCGATGGACGCGCAGTTCACCGCGAAATGCACGCGCGGGTCGTCGAACGCGCCGCGCTTGCGCAGCATCTCGTGCTCGATGTCGTCGAGCGAGATCTGCGTGCCCAGGACGTTCACGATCTTCGGCTTCCAAGGGCTGCTGAGGAAGCTGCCGAGGTCCTTGATCGACGCGAGCTTCGGGTAGCGCGTGAGGATCAGCTCGATGGTGTGCGCGTTGTAGGCGTTGATCAGGAACGCCATGCGCTGCGGGGCGCTCCAGCCGTCGAAGGTCGCTCGTGTGGGGGCGGCGAGCGCGGCGAGGTAGGCCTTCAGCGCCTCGCGCTCGGCAGCGAAGCCCGCGTAGCGCACCTGCGAGGCCTGCCCGCCGCGCAGCACCACCACGTGCTTCTTCAGCAGCGCGGTCCACGCGGCATGCGTGTGATCGAAGGCGGGCTGCGCACGGCTCGCGGGCGCGGCTGCGACGAGGGCGGCCAGCAGCAGGTGTCGGCGGTGGATCATGGGCGGTTCCGCGGAAACAACCCGGTGGGTCGGCCGGGGCGCGGGATTCTGACAGTGCAGCTGCTCGCGACATCCCCGCAGGGCCGGGGGCCCGTGCAGCAGGCATCATCGCTCCCATGACTGCCGCGGCCTGCGACTGGACCCCGGCCCCGCGGGGCTGGACCTTGCGCCTGGCCGGCCGCTGGGTGGCGCAGGGCCCATGGCCGCGCGTGCAGCCACCGGCGAGCCCGCAGGGCGGCGGCGTGGAGATCGAGGTCGACGGCACGTCGCTCGAAGCCTGGGACGCCGCCGGCGCCGCGCTGCTGTGGCAGCTGCTGGAGCCGCTGCGCCGTGCCGGCGCCACGCTGCGCTGGACCGGCGTGCCCGAAGGCCTGCAGGCCTCGCTCGACCTCGCGCTGCCCGGCCCCGGGCATATGTCGGTGATCGGCGAGACAGACCCGGCGCCCGGACCGGTACAGCGTGCGTGGCAAGGCGCGCTGCGAACCGCCACGTTCTTCGGCGAGGTGACGCTCGCGCTGGGCCGAGCCGTCGGCCTCGTGCGCGGCCGCAGCGACCTGCGCCTGGCCGACCTGCTGCGGCAGGTCGACGTGACCGGGCCGCTCTCGCTGCCCATCGTCTCGCTGACCAGCGCGCTGGTCGGGCTGATGCTGTCGTACATGGGCGGCGCGCAGCTCGACCGCATGGGCGCGCAGGGCTACATCGCCGACCTCGTCTCGGTGGGCATGGTGCGCGAGCTGGCCGGCATGATGACCGGCGTGATCCTGGCCGGCCGCATCGGCGCGGGCTTCGCGGCGCAGCTCGCCAGCATGCAGGCCGGCGAGGAGATCGACGCGCTGCGCGCGCTGGGTGTCGACCCGGTCAGCCACCTCGTGCTGCCACGCCTGCTGGCGCTGGTGCTCGTGGCGCCTCTGCTCATCGCCTGGGCTGCGCTGCTGGGGGTGCTGGCGGGGCTGCCGGCGGCGGTGTGGGTGTACGGCGTGGCGGCACCCGAGTACCTGCACCGGGCGCTGGCGGCGATGACGTGGACGCACCTGTGGATCGGCCTCTTCAAGGGCACGCTGTACGCGGCGCTGGTGGCGCTGGCCGGCTGCCTCGAAGGGCTGATGGCGGGCCGCAACGCGCAGGCCGTGGGCGAGGCGACGACGCGCGCGGTGGTGCGCGGCCTCGTGTGGATCGTGGCCGCGGCCTGCGGCACGACGATCGTGTTCCAGACGCTGGGCTTCTGATGCAGCAGCCCTCCGACCGGACGCCTGCCGATGCCGTGGTCCGCGTGGAGGGCCTGGAGCTGCGCCACGGCGGCCAGCTCGTGCAGCGGGGCCTGACGTTCGACATCCGCCGCGGCGAGGTGCTGACGATCGTGGGCGTCAGCGGCAGCGGCAAGAGCACGCTGCTGCGCCACCTGATCGGGCTGCAGGTGCCGGCGGCCGGCCGCGTGCTGTACGGCGACGAGAGCCTCTACGACGCCGACGACGAGCGCCAGGCGCAGCTGCGGCGCCGCCACGGCGTGATGTTCCAGGCCGGCGCGCTGTGGAGCGCGATGACGGTGGGCGAGAACCTGATGCTGCCGATGCGGCTGTACACGTCGATGACGCGCGAGGAGCGCGAGCGCCAGGCGCGCTTCAAGCTCGCGCTGGTCGGGCTCGACGGCGCCTTCGATCTCGAGCCGGCGCGGCTCTCCGGCGGCATGCGCAAGCGCGCCGCGATCGCCCGCGCCTTGGCGCTGGACCCCGAGCTGCTCTACCTCGACGAGCCCGGCTCGGGCCTGGACCCGGTGAACGCCGCCCGGCTCGACGAGCTGGTGCTGAACCTGCGCCACGACCTGGGCACGACGGTGGTCATGGTCACGCACGAGGTGGCCAGCGTCTTCGCCGTGGCCGACCGCATGCTGTATCTCGATGACCGCCAGCGCACGATGACGGCGCTGGATGCCCCGCGCACGCTGCTCGCCTCCGGCCCGCCCGAGGTGCGCGAGTTCCTGACCCGCGGGCACGCGGTGGCGGCATGACCCGCCGCACGCATCCGCTGCGCGTGGGGCTGTTCGTGCTCACGGGCCTCGCCTTGCTGGTGGCCGCGCTGATCGCGGTGGGCGGCGGGCGCTTCCTTTCGCCGCGTGAATCGGCCGAGCTGATGTTCGCCGGCAATCTCTACGGGCTGCAGCCGGGCGCGCCCGTGGTCTACCGCGGCGTGCGCGTGGGCAGCGTGTCCTCGGTGATCGTGCGCGACGACGGCACCACGCTGACGGTGCCGGTGGAAGTCGAGATCGACCCCGCGCGCATCGCCGGGCCCGGCGGCCTTTCGCCCGAGCTCGCGGCGTTGGTGCGGCGCGGCCTGTCGGCCCGGCTCGCGCCGCAAAGCCTGCTCACCGGGCTGCTGTACGTCGATCTCGACCTGCGGCCGCCGCCATCGCCGGTGCCCGTGCAGCGCTCGGCCGCGGGGCTGGTGCGCATCCCGACGATCCCCGAGCCGCCCGGCGCGCTGGCGCAGCTGCAGCAGCTCGACTTGAAGCGCCTGAGCGCCGACCTGAGTGCCGCCGCGATCGCCGCGCGTGAGTTGCTCGCCGACCCGGAGTTGAAGCGCTCGGTGGCGCAGATGGCCGAGCTGAGTGCCTCTCTGGCGCGCGTGAGCGCCGCGCTCGAACGGCGCCTGCCGGCAGTGGCCGATTCGGTGCAGGGCACGCTGGCGCGTGCGGGCGAGGCGTCGCAGTCGCTCGCCGTGGCGGCGCGGCAGCTGGGCACTGCGGCCGAGCAGGTGGGCGCCGCGGCGTCGGGTGCGCAGGCGCTGTTCGCCGGCGAGTCGCCGCTGGGTGCCACGGTGCGCCGCGCGGCCGAGCAGCTCTCGCAGTCGTCGGCCTCGCTGCGCGCGCTGGTGGCCGACGACGGCACGCTGGTGCGGGGCGTCGATTCGACGCTGGCCGAGGTGAAGCGGGCCTCGCGCGCGGTGCGCGAGCTGGCGGACCTGCTGGAACGACAGCCCGACGCGCTGTTGCGCGGCCGGGCGGTGGAGGGATCCAAGTGAACACGACGCTTCCGCGGTTGAGCGGGGTGCTCATCGCCGCCGCGCTGCTCGCCGCCTGCGGCACGCCGCCCCCGCCACCGCGCCTCGTGCACCTGGCCAGCGCGCCGCCGCCGGGCGCGTCGGCGCCGGCCGCGCCGGCATCGCGTGCCCGCTGGCAGCTCGTGCTGCCCGTGCGCGTGCCCGAGTACCTCGACCGCGACGCGCTGCTGGTGCCGCAAGGCCAGGCGGGCCTGGCGCCGCTGGCGCCCTGGCGCTGGGCCGAGCCGCTGGCCGACAGCGTGTCGCGCGTGCTGCGGGCGGACCTGGCGAGGCAGCTCGGCGAAGGCGCGCTGTGGACTTCGCCGCTGCCGGCCGGCGTGGCTGTGCAGCGGCAGCTGCGCGTGGAGCTGCTCGGATTCGAGGCCAGCGCCGATCGCCGCGAGGTGCGGCTGGAAGCGCGCTGGTCGCTGGTCGATCCGACCGGGGCCGCCGCACCGATGGCGCGCTCGGCGCAGATCCGCAGCGAGGTGCCCGGCACCGCCGACGGCGACGCGATCGCCGCGGCGCACCGCATGGCGCTGTGGCGGCTGGCCGAGCGCATCGTGGCCGGCACGCCACCCTGAACCGTTCCGCGCCGGAGGCTCCCGTCATGCTGCGCACGCTGGCCACGTTCTGCACGGCGCTCTGCATGGCGCTGCTCGTCTCCGGCTGCGGCACGCCGTACGCCACGGTGCCCGACCGCGACGGCCACCCGGTGATGCTGCTGGGCCACGACCCGGTGGCCTACTTCACGCGCGGCGAGCCGATGCGCGGCCAGCGCGAGCGCGCGGTGCACCTGCCCGATCGCACCTACTGGTTCGCGAGCGACGAACACCGGCGCCTGTTCGAGGCCGACCCGCTGCGCTACGAGCCGAAGTATGGCGGCTTCTGTTCGAGCGGCGCGGCCTTCGCGGTGAAGCTGGGCAGCGACCCGACGGCGTGGCAGATCCGCGGCGGCCGGCTCTACATCTTCGGCGACGTGGTCGGCCAGACGGCGTGGCAGCTCGACCCCGACTGGAACATCGCGCATGCCGACGCGCTGTGGCCGGCGATGCGCGACGCCGGCTGGCGCTGGCAGTCGATCTCGCGCTACCTCGACAAGGTGCCGCACTACCTGACCGGCGCGCAGATCCGCGCGCAGTTCGAGGCGCGGCACCCCGGCCGCGCCTGGCCGGCGTACGACACCGGCGGCATGGTGACGAACCTGTTCCTGAAGCCGCCGGGCTGGCGTGCTGCCGAGGGGTTCGGCCAGCCGGCGCTGGGCTATCCGCAGTAGCCGCTTGCGCGAGTCCTCGGCCGTAGACTGCCGGGACTCGAACGACAGGGAGGTCGTCATGAACATCGTCCATCGCGGGCTTGCTTGGCTGCTGGTGCTGCTGCTGGCCGGCACGGCCTCGGCGCAGACCGACGAGGCCCGCCGCAAGGCCTGGGCCGATGCCCGCGCCGCGGCGCAGAGCGGCCCGCGCGACATTCCGCTGCTCGACCAGGCCGTGCTGAAGCTGCCCGCCGCGCACGTGTACATCCCGCAGCCGCAGGCCACCGCACTGCTCAACGCGATGGGCAACCCCGGCAAGGACGAGCGGCTGCTCGGCCTCCTGTTCCCCGAAGGCGGCGGCGAGTGGTTCGCCACGCTGCGCTACGAGAAGTCGGGCTACATCAAGGACGACGACGCGCGCGACTGGAACACCGACGACCTGCTGAAGTCCTACCGCGAGGGCACCGAGGCGGCCAACGCCGAGCGCCAGAAGATGGGCGCACCGGCGCTGGAGATCGTCGGCTGGGCCGAGAAGCCGGCCTACGACGGGCGCACGCACCGGCTCGTGTGGGCGATGTCCTCGAAGCACAAGGGCGCGGCTGCCGACGAGCCGCAGGGGGTGAACTACAACACCTATGCGCTCGGCCGTGACGGCTACTTCAGCCTGAACCTCGTCACCGGCCTGAACGAGCTGAACGCGAATCGCGGCCACGCGCAGACGCTGCTGGCCGCGCTGGACTACCAGCCCGGCAAGCGCTACGAGGAGTTCGACGCCTCCACCGACACCGTGGCCGAGTACGGCCTGGCGGCGCTGGTGCTGGGCGTGGGCGCGAAGAAGCTCGGCCTGTTCGCGGTGGCGGCGGCGCTCTTCGCCAAGTTCGCGAAGGTCATCATCCTGGCGCTGGCCGGCCTGGGCGCGCTGGCGGTGAAGGTCTTCAAGCGTCGCAGCGCCTGACGGGCACCGGCACGGGCCGCTCGACGTGAAGCTGCTGCTCCTGCTGCTGTCGGGGCTGAAGCTCGGCAAGGTGCTCACCACCGGCGGCACGATGCTGCTCTCGCTGGGGGTCTACGCCTTCATCTTCGGCTGGCGCTACGCGGCCGGCTTCGTGCTGCTGCTGCTGGTGCACGAGATGGGCCACTACACCGCGGCGCGGCAGAAGGGGCTGGACGTCGGCGCGCCGACCTTCATCCCATTCATCGGCGCGTGGATCGAGCTGAAGGACCTGCCGCACGACGCGCAGACCGAGGCCTACGTGGGCCTGGGCGGGCCGCTGCTGGGCACGATGGGCGCGCTGGTGTGCTACCTGGTGGCGCGCGACGCCCACCTGCCATGGCTGCTGGCGGTGTCGTACGCGGGCTTCTTCCTGAACCTGTTCAACCTGATCCCGCTGCCGCCGTTCGACGGCGGCCGCATCACCGCGGTGCTGTCGCCGCGCATCTGGCTGCTGGGCGTGCCCGTGATGATCGGCCTGTTCCTGTGGCGGCCGAGCCCGATGCTGATCCTGTTCGCCCTGCTCGCCGCGCCGCAGGTGTGGAAGGCTTTCACCTACCGCGCCGACAGCGACGAGGCGCGCAGCTACTACGCCGTGCCTACCCGCGTGAAGTGGGAGTACGCGCTGTGGTATCTGGGCCTGGCCGGCTTCCTCGCGGTGATGACGCACGACGTGCACGAGTTGCTGCAGTCGGGGGCGGCGATGAGGGGTGGCGGAACGCCGTAGCGCGGTGCGGCGGGATCGGGGCGCCGACGCGACCGCTCTACAGCCGGAACGCCAGTCCGGCCCGCTGCCGCATAGCGGCCGTTTGAGGCGACCGCCCCCGGCAGGGCGCAGGGCGCGGTTGCCGTCGACGCCTCAGACTTCGGTCTGCTCCGAGATCTCGAGGGCGTCGTCGACCTTTATGCCGAGGTACCTCACCGTCGACTCGAGCTTGGAATGCCCGAGGATCCTGGCGTGCTGACGCGTGCCGGGATGCGGCGAGTCGTGCAGCCGACTGGGGAAGAGGAAGTCCTCCGACATCAGCCTTGCGAGCTTGATCCACGCCTGCACGGCGTCCCGAGCAGCCGGCGTGATCTCGAACTGAACCGGGCGCTGGGTCTTGTGCTGGACAACGATGGCGCGTGAGGCCACTTGGTCGCCGTGGCACACGTCCCGGACCCTGAGGCCACCCAGATCGCACCCGCGCAGCTTGCTGTCGATGCCGAGGTTGAAGAGGGCGAGTTCGCGAACGCGCCCCTCCATCTGCAGTCGGACGCGCAAGGCCCAGATGTCCTTGAGCTTGAACGGCGCCATCTGCCCGACGAGCTTGCCCTTGTTCCACGGTTCGCGAAGAACGAAATTGCCTGCGGTACCCATGATGGTCTCCCATCGAGTTGAGGGCTACGCAGAATGCGCTTGGTGCGGCGCTGGCGACGAGCCTGTCCGGAATTCTGTGCGCGAGGCATAGCAGGACCAGACGGAGCATGCATGCCAAGCAGGAAGACGACGAAGGCGGCCGAGGCCGCTTCGGCGAAGTTGTCGACGATCCCCAAGGAGCTCATTGACCAGTTCGTGAGCGGGCCAATGACCCCCGAGGCGGTTCAGGCCGCCTCGATGGCCTTCAAGAATGCGTTGATCGAGCACGCGCTGGGCGCGGAGCTGTCGCACCACCTGGGCTACCCGCCCGGTGCGGCCAAACCCGAGGACGTCGGCAATCACCGCAACGGCAGCACCGGCAAGACGGTGCCGACCGAGGACGGTCCGGTGCGCATCGAGGTACCGCGCGACCGCGAGGGCCCCTTTGAGCCGGTGCTCATCCCCAAGCACGAGCGCCGCTTCACAGGCTTCGACGACAAGATCGTGGCCATGTGCGCGCGCGGCATGACCGTGCGCGAGATCCAGGCGTTCCTGGCCGAGCAGTACGGCACCGAGGTCTCGCCGGAGTTCATCAGCTCGGTCACCGACGCCGTGATGGCCGAGGTCACGGCCTGGCGGGCCCGGCCGCTGGAGCCGATGTACCCGGTGGTCTTCTTCGACGCGCTGCGCGTGAAGATCCGCGAGGACGCCGTCGTGCGCAACAAGGCCATCTACCTGGCGCTGGGCGTGCTGCCCGACGGCACGCGCGACATCCTGGGCCTGTGGATCGACAACACCGAAGGCGCCAAGTTCTGGATGAAGGTCTTCAACGACCTGAAGACGCGCGGTGTGGCCGACATCCTGATCGCGGTCGCCGACGGCCTGAAGGGCATCGGCGAGGCGCTGGGCGCGGTGTTCCCGGCCACCACGCTGCAGACCTGCATCGTGCACCTGATCCGCAACAGCCTGGACTACGCCAGTTGGAAGGACCGCAAGCTGCTGGCCGCCGCGCTCAGGCTCAAGCCTCCCCACGACGCTGCTCTCAAGGTCGTGCGAGGCGCTTTGGGCCCTTGGTGCGGCCATACGCCCGCTGCGGGCGCACTCATTGAAGTTGCCCCGGTTTCACGGACACCTTACCCTGCCATGGGAGAGAGGAGTTCGAGATGCCCAAGACCCGACCGCCGTACCCGGCGGAGTTCAGACAACAGATGGTGGAATTGGTAGCTGCTGGCCGCACGCCGGCGGAG
>JAEUPB010000011.1 GCA_016789955.1 Rubrivivax sp.
CAGGCGACGGGCGTACGTGAGTCGTGCATGCTTGTGGCTGTTCATCCGGCTGGTTTCCTTGAGGACTGGGGGTTTGGCGATTTCCAGTCTCTCAAACCCGGTCCGGATGAACACCGGATACAACCTATTGAAGCTTCACACCTAGCCACCGATGTAGTGCATCTCCACACGGCGTTCGCCGCTGACGGCCGGCGCCTGCTGGGCGCTGCGCAGTTCGGAGTAGCGGTCGTCGCGATCGCGCCACACGTGGCCGATGGCCGCGGCGATCTCGTCGTCGGTGCGGCCGCCGCGCAGCAGGCTGCGCAGGTCGTGCCCGCGGCTGGCGAACAGGCACAGGAACAGCTTGCCCTCGGTGGAGAGGCGGGCGCGGTTGCAGTCGCTGCAGAAGGCGCGTGTCACGCTGCTGATCAGGCCGATCTCGCCGGCGCCGTCGCGCCAGCGCCAGCGCTCGGCGGTCTCGCCGGGTGCGGCAGCGTCGGCGGCATCGAGCGGGCCCAGCGCGCGCAGGCGCTGCAGCACCTCGGCCGACGGCAGCACCTCGTCCATGCGCCAACCGTTGGTCGAGCCCACGTCCATGTACTCGATGAAGCGCAGCACCACCGACGGGCCGTAGCGTTCGCGCACGTGGCTGGACAGCGGCACGATCTCGTGGTCATTGGTGCCGCGCTTGACCACCATGTTGATCTTCAGTGGCGCCAGGCCGGCGGCCAGCGCGGCGTCGATGCCACGCAGCACGTCGGCCACCGGGAAGTCGACGTCGTTCATGCGCCGGAACGTGGCGTCGTCGAGCGCATCGAGGCTGACGGTGATGCGCTGCAGCCCGGCCGCCTTCAGCGCCTCGGCCTTGCGTTCGAGCACCGAGCCGTTGGTGGTCAGCGTCAAGTCCAGCGGCTCGCCATCGGTCGTGCGCAGCGCCGCCAGCTGCCCGATCAGCACCTCGAGGTTCTTGCGCAGCAGCGGCTCGCCGCCGGTCAGGCGCAGCTTGTGCACGCCGTGGGCGACGAACAGCCGCGCCACGCGCGTGATCTCCTCGAAGCTCAGCAGCGACGACTGCGGCAGGAACGTGTAGTGCCGGTCGAACACTTCCTTGGGCATGCAGTAGCTGCAGCGGAAGTTGCACCGGTCGGTGACCGAGATGCGCAGGTCGCGCAGCGGGCGGCCGAGGCGGTCGGCGATCAGGCCGGTCGGCGCGGCAGCATCGGCCGGCACGTGCAGCGGCGCCGCGGCATAGCGCAGGTCGGCCAGCGGAATGAAGGTCTCGCCCATCGGCGGCGATTGTGCCGCGCGCCCCGCGGCCGACCCGGCAGCAGGGATCAGTTCGGCGGCGTGGCGCCGTCGACCACAGCGCGGCGGGCGCCGTTGTAGCGGCCGCGCCAGTAGCGGTCGCCCATGTCCTCGATGCGCACCTTGCCGCCGGTGCGCGGCGAATGGATGAACTTGCCGTCGCCGATGTAGACGCCGACGTGCGAGAACGCGCGCTTCATCGTGTTGAAGAACACGAGGTCGCCCGGCTGCAGTTCGGCGCGGTCGACGGGGGCGAGGCTGGCGTCGCGGGCCTGCTGGTCGGCGCGATGCGGCAACACCTTGCCGAGGGTGGTGTCGAACAGGTGCCGAGTGAAGCCGCTGCAGTCGAAGCCTTCGTCGGCCGAACTGCCGCCGCGCCGGTACGGCACGCCCAGGAAGTTCATCGCCGAGACGACGAGGTCGGACGCCATCAGCCTCGCGCGGTTCAGCGGCTCGACGGTGGACGCCAGCACGCCCTTGTCCTGCAGCAGTTGCTGCAGCGGATCTGCGGGGGTGTCGGGGGCGGCCCGCACGCCGGCGGCGAGGGCCAGGAGCAGGGCGGCGAGGGTGCGCTGCATGGAAAGACGAGCATAGCCCTGCAGCGTCAGGCCCTTGCAAGCCGGTGTCACAAAATCACCACGGGATTAACCCCAGTTCAGAACCGATCCGAGGAGACAGACGTGGACTACGCGACCTTCTACCGCCGATCCATCGACGACCGCGAGGCCTTCTGGGCCGAGCAGGCCCGCCTCATCGACTGGGAGCGGCCCTGGGACCAGGTCTGTGACAACTCGAATCCGCCGTTCACGCGGTGGTTCGTGGGCGGGCGGACGAACCTGTGCCATAACGCGGTCGATCGGCATCTCGCGGCCCGCGCGCAGCAGAACGCTCTGATCTTCGTCTCCACCGAGACCGGCACCGAGCGCATCTACAGCTACGCCGAGCTGCACCGCGAGGTGCAGACGATGGCGGCCACGCTGCAGAGCCTGGGCGTGAAGCAGGGGGACCGGGTGCTGCTGTACCTGCCGATGATCCCCGAGGCGGCCTTCGCGATGCTCGCCTGCACGCGCATCGGCGCGCTGCACTCGGTGGTGTTCGGCGGCTTCGCCAGCGTGAGCCTGGCCAGCCGCATCGACGACGCCGAACCCACGGTCATCGTCAGCGCCGACGCCGGCAGCCGCGGCGGCAAGGTGGTGCCCTACAAGCCGCTGCTCGACGAGGCCATCCGCCTGGCCGAGCACAAGCCGGCCAAGGTGCTGATGATCGACCGCGGCCTGTCGCCGTTCGAGCGCGTGGCCGGCCGCGACGAGGCCTACGCCGATTGGCGCGAGCGCCACCGCCAGGCGCAGGTGCCGTGCGCGTGGGTGGACGCCACGCACCCGAGCTACACGCTCTACACCAGCGGCACCACGGGCAAGCCCAAGGGAGTGCAGCGCGACACCGGCGGCTATGCCGTGGCGCTGGCCTCGAGCATGAAGCACATCTTCCTCGGCAATCCGGGCGAGACGTACTTCTCCACCAGCGACATCGGCTGGGTGGTGGGCCACAGCTACATCATCTACGGCCCGCTGATCGCCGGCATGGCGACCATCATGTACGAGGGCCTGCCGATCCGCCCCGACGCGGCGATCTGGTGGAGCCTGGTCGAGAAGTACAAGGTGACGTCGATGTTCAGCGCGCCCACGGCCGTGCGCGTGCTGAAGAAGCAGGACCCGGCGGCGCTGAAGAAGCACGACCTGTCCAGCCTGCGCGCGCTGTTCCTCGCCGGCGAGCCGCTGGACGAGCCCACGGCGCAGTGGATCGCCGAGTCGCTGGGCAAGCCCATCATCGACAACTACTGGCAGACCGAGACCGGCTGGCCGATCCTCACGATCTGCAATGGCATCGAGCCGGCCCCGTCGAAGTTCGGCTCGCCGGGCAAGGCGGTCTACGGCTATGACGTGCAACTCGTCGACGAGTCCACCGGCCAGGAACTGACCGGTGCGAACCAGAAGGGCGTTGTGGTCATCAAGGGCCCGCTGCCGCCGGGGTGCATGCAGACCGTCTGGCGTGACGATGCACGCTTCGTGAAGACCTACTGGAGCAGCATCCCCGGGCAGCAGGTGTACAGCACCTTCGACTGGGGCATTCGCGACGAGGATGGCTACTTCTTCATCCTCGGCCGCACCGACGACGTGATCAACGTCGCCGGCCACCGGCTGGGCACGCGCGAGATCGAGGAGAGCATCTCCAGCCACCCGGCGGTGGCCGAGGTCGCCGTGGTCGGTGTGGCCGACCAGCTCAAGGGGCAGGTGGCGATGGCCTTCGCGGTGCTGAAGGACCCGTCCGTGGCGGCCACGCCCGAGGCGGCGCTCAAGCTCGAGGGCGCGATCATGAAGCTCGTCGACGAGCAACTCGGGGCGGTGGCGCGGCCGGCCCGCGTGCGCTTCGTCGGCGTGCTGCCGAAGACGCGCTCGGGCAAGCTGCTGCGCCGCGCGATCCAGGCCGTCTGCGAGCAGCGCGACCCGGGCGACCTGACGACCATCGAGGACCCGACCGCGCTGCAGCAGATCAAGGACCTGGTGCAGGGCTGATCGTCCCCCGGCAGCGGCCGGCGGACCGCCGCCCGTCGGCCGATCGCTCCGTTCGTCGCATGGCGCTCTGCCGTGGCGTGGGGCATCCCTAGCATCGCGCGCGATGTTGCGGAGCCCTCCGATGAAGTCCTTGCCCTACGCCTTGCGCGCGCTGCTCGTCGCGTTGCTCGTCACCGGTGCGGCCGCCGTGCCGCCGGTGGTCTGGTCCCAGACCGCTGCAGCACCCGCGCGGCCCCGCATCGAGAAGGCGGCCGACCTGCCGCGGTTCACCTACCGCATCAGCGGCAAGGTCGAGGATCTCGCGCGCCATGCCGACCGGTTCGCCCCGTTCGCCGCGGCGCTGCGAAAGGACCTCGAGGGCGTGCTCGAACGCTACGACATCCCCGACCGCGCCACGCAGCGGGAGCTGATGACCTCGCTGGCCCTGCTCGACTTCCTGGACGGGCGCTACGAGCAGGCCCACGCGCGAGCCGAGCAGGTGCGTGCCTTGCAGGACAAGCCGGCCGACAAGCTGATCTCGGGGCTGCGCCTGCGGGCCGCGGCCCGTGCCGCGCAGGCGCACGGCGTGGGCGGCGATGCCTACCGGCGCGCGGTGGCGGAGTTCATCGCCGCCGAGCTGGCGGCGGCGCCGCACGCGGTCATCGACAACGAGGTTCGCGAGCTGAAGGCGTCGTCGGAGGTCATCAGCGAGTCGCTGGTGATCGGCCGGCTGCGCGAGGTGCTGCAGCCCATCGTCGACAAGAGCGGCGTGCTGAGCTCGGAGTTCGCGCCGGGCCTGGTGTCGGCGCGCTATGCGCTGCAGGTCACGCTGCCTTTGAAGACGACCTATGCCGACGCGTTCAGCACCTACCTGGCCGCGCACAAGGTCACCAAGACCGACATCTGGGCGGCGCGCGACGTGACGCTCGCCTCGGGGCAGGGCCGCCCGGTCAACGTGGCGGTGTGGGACAGCGGCGTGGATACCGCGCTGTTCGCCGACCGGATGCTGCGCGACGCGAAAGGCCAACCGCTGGTCATCGCCTACGACAAGCACAGCCGTCCGGCCAGGGGCGCGCTGATGCCGCTGGCCACCGGGTCGCAGCGGCGCCTGCCCACGCTGCTGGCCTACACCAAGGGCCTGTCGGACCTGCAGTCGACCATCGACTCGCCCGAGGCCACCGAGGTGAAGCGCTACCTGTCGCAGCTGACGCCCGATCGCTACCGGGTCGCGATGGAGGAGCTGGGCCTGGTCGGCAACTACACGCACGGCACGCACGTGGCCGGCATCACGATGGCCGGCAACCCGCAGGCCCGCCTGATGGTCGCGCGCATCGAGTTCAGCCACTCGCTCAAGCCCGACCCGTGTCCGAGCCTCGAGCAGGCCCGACGTGATGCCGCTGCGACCGCCGCCTATGTCGACTTCTTCAAGCGCCACGACGCGCGGGTGGTCAACATGAGCTGGGGCGGCAGCATCAACGACACCGAGGTCGAGCTGGAACAGTGCGGCATCGGCAAGACGCCGGACGACCGCAAGCGGTTCGCGCGCCAGATCTTCGAGATCTCCCGGAAGGCGTTGACCGAGGCCATCGCCTCGGCGCCCGGCATCCTGTTCGTCGCCGCCGCGGGCAACAGCGCGGACGACGCCACGTACACCGAGAACATCCCGGCCGGCATCGATCTGCCGAACCTGCTGAGCGTGGGTGCGGTCGACCTGGCCGGCGACGAAGCGCCGTTCACCAGCTACGGCCCGACGGTGCGCGTGCACGCCAACGGCTACCAGGTGCTGAGCGTGGTGCCGGGCGGGCAGCGCATCGCGCTGTCGGGCACGTCGATGGCCGCGCCGCAGGTGGCCAACCTGGCGGCCAAGATGCTCGCGGTGAACCCGGCGCTGACGCCGGTCCAGCTGGTCGAGCGCATCGTCGGCACCGCCGACAAGTCGGCCGACGGCCGTCGCATCCTGGTGCACCCGCGCAAGGCCTTTGATCAGGCGATCGCCGCGCGCTGAGAGGCCTGCCATGATCGCGGCATGGCGACTCTGAACCTGACCATCGTCGATCCCGCCGGCTCCCTGGCCGGGCTGCCGCTGCTGGCACCGACCGTGCGCGCCGCGTTGGATCACCTCGACCGGCACCTCGTGATCGGCGGTACGCTCGACGTCGAACTGTGCGTCGCGGCGACCGCCACCGGCCGCATCGAGGCCGTGGCCGGCATCCTGACCACCACCTCCGTGGTCGGCGGCCGCGCGCTCTACGAGCCCGGCGCCCTCACCGAGACGCGCACCGCCACGGACTTCGATCCGGCACGTCCCGAGATCGTGATCACCGTCGATCCCCGGGGCGACTACGTCACGCGCGAGCTGTGGTGGGATCCGGCCATCGCCACGGGTCTGGGCGGCAGCGTGCCGCCCGACCGGACGGATGCCTTCAGCGTGCTGCTCCACGAGCTCGTGCACGGCCTGGGCATCACCGGCTACCGCGACACCGGCACCGGCGCGATCTCCACGCCGTACTGGACGGCGTGGGATTCGTGGGTGCGGGTGGCCGACGGACGGGCGTTCTTCACAGGCCCGAACGTCCGGTCCCTGCTGGGCAACGAGCTCGAGGTGACCCTCGGCGGCTCGCAGGGCGCCTTTCACCTGGGCGTCGGCGACGGGCCGGCGCAGAGCCGCCAGCCCTTCCTGGACCTGAACCTGATGAACGGCTGGGTGCTGTACAGGGGCGAGCGCTACACGCTCGATCGGCTCGACCTGGCGATCCTGCAGGACATCGGCTGGACGGTGGAGAGCGGCGTCACGCTGGTCGACGTGATCCAGCCGCTGGATGGCGGGCAGGGCCTGCGGTACCGGGTGGGCTACGACGGCGACGAGGCGCTCGCCGGCGGACCGGTGGCCGACCGGCTCGAAGGGCGGGGCGGCAACGACACGCTCAGCGGCGGCACGGGCCTCGACCTGGCCGCCTTCCGCGGGCCGCGCGCCGACTACACCATCTCCGCGCCATCGGTCGGCGTGCACCGCGTCAACGACCGCGTCCCCGGGCGGGACGGGCTCGACTTGCTGGACGGCGTCGAGCGGCTGGCATTCGCCGACCATCGTGTGGCGCTCGATCTCGACGGGGCGGCCGGCCACACGGCGCGGCTGCTCGGCGCGGTGTTCGGCGCGCCGGCGGTCGCGAACAGGACGTACGTCGGCATCGGCCTGTCATTGTTCGACGCAGGGCAGACGCCCGAACAGGTGGCGCAGTTGGCGATCGGCGCGCGCTTCGGAGGCACGCCGTCCAACCGCGACCTGGTGACTCTGCTGTACACGAACGTGGTCGGTGTCGCGCCCGGCGCGGCGGAACTCGCCTTCTATGCCGGGCTCGTCGACGGGGGCACCTACACGCAGGCCGGCCTGGCCCTGCTGGCCGCGAATACCGATCTCAATGCCGTCACGATCGGCCTGGTGGGGCTGGCCGGCACCGGGCTCGACTTCCTGCCCGCGTGAGGCACCGTTCGGTCAGGCCTCGTCGACCCAGTCGACGCGTGCCCCGAGCAGCGTGATGTTCTCTGCGAAGCGCGGGTGCGCGCGCTTCACGGGCGCGGCCTGGCGGATGCGCGACACGCCCGGGATGCTGCACGCGAGCATCAGCATCGCGATGGCCGCGCGGATGATGTAGGGGCTCTCCACGCTCGCTGGCTGCAGCGGCTTGCCGCCGAAGGTGATGATGCGGTGTGGATCGGCGAAGAACGCATGCGCGCCGAAGCGCGAGAGCTCCGAAGTCCAGCCCAGCGCGCCGTCGTAGACCTTGTTCCAGAACAGGCACTGGCCCTCGGCCCTCACGCCCAGCGTGATGAAGATCGGCAGCAGGTCGGCCGGCAGGTAGGGCCACGGCGCCGCCTCGACCTTCTGCAGGATGTTCTGCGTGAACGGCTGCTTCACGCGCAGCGGGCCGTGGTTGATGTTGCGCGACCAGCCGTCCCTGTGCTCGATCTCGACGCCGAACTTGCCGAACGTGCGGTCCAGCAGCGGGAACTGTTCCGGCGTCGAGTTCTTCACCGAGACCTCGCCGCCGGTGATGGCGCCCAGCGCCAGGAACGTGACGATCTCGTGGAAGTCCTCGGCGAACGTGAAGTCGCAGCCGCCGAGGCGCTCGACGCCGTGCACCGTCAGCGTCGACGTGCCGACGCCGTCGATGTGCGCCCCCAGCCGCTGCATGAACTGGCAGAACTCCTGCACGTGCGGCTCGCTGGCGGCGTTGACCATCACCGAGGTGCCGTGGGCGAGCGCCGCGCACAGCACGTAGTTCTCGGTGGTGGTGACGGACGCATAGTCCATCCAGTGCCGCGACGCGTGCAGCCGACCGTCGGCGGTGCGGATCACCAGCGCGCCGTTGCTGCGCTCCACCTGCCCGCCGAAGCGCTCGAACACCTCGACGTGCGGGTCGATCTCACGTACGCCCAGGCTGCAGCCCTTGACGTCGTTCTCGATGCGAGCCACACCGAAGCGGGCCAGCAGGCCGGGCACCAGCATGATCGACGAGCGCATCTCCTCGGGCAGCCGGTGCACGGACTCGTCGAAGCGCGTGTCGCGGTGATGCACGTCGAGGATGCCGGTGGCGTAGTCGACCTCGACGACGCTGCCGAGCATGCGGAAGATCTCGAGGATCTTCTTGACGTCGGTGATCTCGGTGATGCCGCGCAGCCGCACCGGCTCGCGCGTCAGCAGCGTGGCGCACAGGATGGGCAGCACGGCGTTCTTGTTCGCCGAGGGCACGATGCGGCCGCGCAGCGGGTTGCCGCCGTGGACGATGAGGTCGGACATGGTGGGTCTCGGGGCGAGGGCGCTACAGCACCTCGGAGGCGTAGTCGGCCAGGCGCGAACGCTCGCCGCGCGCCAGCGTCACGTGGCCGCCGTGCGGCCAGCCCTTGAAGCGGTCGACGGCGTAGGTCAGGCCCGAAGAGCCTTCGGTGAGGTAGGGCGTGTCGATCTGCGCGAGGTTGCCCAGGCAGACGATCTTGGTGCCGGGGCCGGCGCGCGTGATCAGGGTCTTCATCTGCTTGGGCGTGAGGTTCTGCGCCTCGTCGATCAGCACGTACTTGTTGAGGAACGTGCGGCCGCGCATGAAGTTCAGGCTCTTGATCTTGATCTTGCTGCGCACGAGGTCGTTGGTGGCGGCGCGGCCCCATTCGCCGGCACTGGAATCGCTGCGCGCGAGCACCTCGAGGTTGTCGTCGAGCGCGCCCATCCACGGACCCATCTTCTCCTCCTCGTTGCCGGGCAGGAAGCCGATGTCGTCGCCCACAGGTACGGTGACGCGCGTGACGATGATCTCGCTGTAGCGGCGTTCGTCGAGCACCTGCGCCAGGCCTGCGGCCAGCGTCATCAGCGTCTTGCCGCTGCCGGCTGTGCCGGTGAGCGTGATGAAGTCGCACTCCGCGTCCATCAGCAGGTTCATCGCGAAGTTCTGCTCGCGATTGCGCGCCGTGACGCCCCAGACGGCGTTCTTGCCGTGCGTGTAGTCGCGCAGCGTCTTCAGCACCGCGGTCTTGCCGGTGATCTCGGTGACGCGCGCGTACAGCGGCGCGGCGCCGGGGGTCTCGAGGTAGACGAACTGGTTGATCATCAGCACCGGCACCAGCGGCCCGCTGATGCGGTAGTAGGTGTGGCCGCCCTGCTGCCAGCTCTCCATCGTCTTGCCGTGGCGCTCCCAGAAGTCCGCAGGCAGCGGCAGCACGCCGGTGTAGAGGAGGTCGCCGTCCTCGAGGGTCTTGTCGTTGAAGTAGTCCTCGGCGGGCAGCGCCAGCGCGCGGGCCTTGACGCGCATGTTGATGTCCTTGGACACCAGCACCACGTCGCGGCCGGGGAACTGCTCGCGCAGGCTCTTCACCACTCCCAGGATCTGGTTGTCGGCCTTGCCCTGTGGCAGGCCGTCCGGCAGCTTCACGTCCAGCAGCGTGGTCTGGAAGAAGAGCTTGCCGTTGGCCTCGCGATGGCCGGTCTTGTCGAGCGCGATGCCGGCCTTGGGGTCGGTCGTGCCGTGCTTGTCGTGGAAGGTGGCCAGC
This sequence comes from Rubrivivax sp., assembly GCA_016789955.1. Taxonomy (GTDB): domain Bacteria; phylum Pseudomonadota; class Gammaproteobacteria; order Burkholderiales; family Burkholderiaceae_C; genus Rubrivivax. Next base: position 9,876 of record JAEUPB010000011.1, read on the forward strand.
GCGTCGAGCTCGCGGCTGACCTGGCGCACGTTGCGCGCCACCTCGCTCATGCCCTTCTTGTGGTTGTCGAGTTCCTCCAGCGTGATCATCGGCAGGAACACGTCGTGCTCCTCGAATCGGAACAGCGACATCGGGTCGTGCATCAGCACGTTGGTGTCGAGCACGAAGAGCTTGGCCGGCCCGTCGCCGCGGGGTGGCCGCGTCTTGGCGCGGGTCTCGGGCGGCGGCTTGCGGAGCGGCGCCACTGCCGTGGTGGGCGCCGGTGCTGCCGCCGCGGTCGCGGCCGCTGCCGTGGCTCGCGGCGCCTTCGGGGGGGCAGCCACCGTGGCGCCGCCGTCGTGCAGCTGCAGCGCGCCGTCGTCGGCCGCCGGCAGGGCCGAGGCCTTCGCGGGGCGCTTCTCGGTGCGAGGCGCGGCCTGCGACTCGTAGTCGCTCGGTTCGAGCAGGGCAGCCTTCTTGGTCGGGGGCTTGGGCAGCGGCATCGAAGTCAGGGTGGCAGAAGAGAAAAAGCCGCACGGACGGCCGTGCGGCTCGGGGAGGGCGGCGGTGTTCCGGCGGGATCGTCGCGCCGGAATCGGCGTGGGGGCGGCAGAGTCAGGGGGCCTTCTTCAGCGCCTTCACGGCCTTGAGCACCTCGTCGACGTGGCCGGCGACCTTGATGCCGCGCCATTCGGCGCGCATCACGCCCTGGGCGTCGATCAGGAAGGTGCTGCGCTCGATGCCCTTGACCTTCTTGCCGTACATGATCTTGTTCTTGACCACGCCGAACATGTGGCAGAGCTTCTCTTCGGTGTCGGCGATCAGTTCGAACGGCAACTCGAGCGCCTGCTTGAACTTCTCGTGCGACGCGAGGTTGTCGCGCGAGACGCCGAAGATCACCGCGCCGGCCTTCACGAAGTCCTTGTGGCGGTCGCGGAACTGCATCGCTTCGGTGGTGCAGCCGGGGGTGTTGTCCTTCGGGTAGAAGTACAGCACCACCACGTGGCCGACCTGCGACTGCGGCGTGAACTTCACGCCGCCGGTGGCGAGCGCTTCGAATTCAGGGACGGGCTTGTTGACAGCAGGCGTCATGGTGTGGGTATTCGGCGCGCCCGCGGGGGCATGGCCTCAATTATAGGGACGCTGTTGATCCTTCCAGGATGAACGCGCCGACCACCGTGCGACCTTCCGCGGCCAGCACGTTGTACGTGCGCGCCGCCGCGCCGGTGTCCATGGTCTCGACGCCGATGCGCGCCTCGATCAGCGGGCGGATCAGCGCCGGGGCCGGGAAGCGGATGCGGGCGCCGCTGCCGAAGATCACCACCGCAGGCGCCAGCGCCACGATACGGGCGAAATGGGCCTCGGTCAGTTCGGCCGCGGATCCCGCTGCCCACTCGTGGACGTCACCCTGCCAGGGCACCAGCACCGAGGTGGTCCAGGGCTGCGTTCCCACCCACAGGCGACCGGGTTCGATGCGGGTGACGGCATTGGTGCCGGCGAGCTGATCGGGCTGGAACTTCATGCAGGGATAATTCTAGGTTCCGCCTCCGACCGAGACCCTGCCTTGACGCTCAAGCCCCTCGCCAAATCGAGCAAGCTGGCCAACGTGGCCTACGACATCCGCGGTCCGGTGCTCGACAAGGCCCGCCAGATGCAGGAGGAGGGCCACCGGATCATCCAGCTCAACATCGGCAACGTCGCCGCGTTCGGCCTGATGCCACCCGACGAGGTGGTGCAGGACATGATCCGCAACCTGCCCGACGCCGCGGGCTACACCGACAGCAAGGGCCTGTTCGCGCCGCGCAAGGCGGTGGTGCACTACACGCAGGAGAAGGGCGTCAAGGGCGTCATGGTCGATGACGTCTACCTGGGCAACGGCGCCTCCGAGCTGATCCAGATGGCGGTGAGTGCGCTGCTCGACGACGGCGACGAACTGCTGATCCCGACGCCCGACTTCCCGCTGTACACCGCCGTGACGGGCCTGGCCGGCGGACGCCCGGTGCACTACCTCTGCGACGAAGGCGCCGGCTGGCTGCCCGACCTCGACGACATCCGCGCGAAGATCAGCCCGCGCACCCGCGGCATCATCGTCTGCAACCCGAACAACCCGACCGGCGCGCTTTATCCGGTGGAACTGCTGCAGGGCATCGTCGAGATCGCGCGCCAGCACCAGCTGGTGGTGTTCGCCGACGAGATCTACGACAAGACGCTGTACGACGGCGTCGTGCATACCAGCATCGCCTCGCTGGCCGACGACGTGCTCTTCGTCACCTTCAACGGCCTGTCGAAGAACTACCGCTCGTGCGGCTACCGCGCCGGCTGGATGATCGTTTCGGGCGAGAAGCGCCATGCCCGCGACTACATCGAGGGCCTGAACATGCTGGCCTCGTTGCGGCTGTGCTCCAACACGCCGGGGCAACTTGCGATCCAGACGGCCCTCGGCGGCTACCAGAGCATCAAGGACCTGGTGGCGCCCACCGGCCGCCTGTACCACCAGCGCGACCTCGCCTACAACCTGCTGTCGCAGATCCCGGGCGTCAGCGTCGTCAAGCCGAAGGCTGCGCTCTACATGTTCCCGCGATTGGACCCGAAGATCTACCCCATCGCCGACGACCAGCAGTTCGCCTACGAACTGCTCGCTGAGGAGAAGGTGCTGATCGTGCAAGGCACGGGCTTCAACTGGCCCCACAACGACCACTTCCGGCTCGTCTTCCTGCCGAACGTCGACGACCTCTCCGAGGCGATCGGCCGCATCGACCGGTTCCTGGCCCACTACCGAAAGCGTCACTCCGCATGACCACCCCGATCCACGTCGGCCTGCTCGGCATCGGCACCGTCGGCGGCGGCACCTTCGAGGTGCTGCGCCGCAACGGCGAGGAGATCCGCCGTCGTGCGGGGCGCGCGATCCGCATCACCACGGTGGCCGATCTCGACACCGAGCGTGCACGGCGCATCGTCGGCGATGGTGCGGAGGTGGTCGCCGACGCCCGCGCCGTCATCGCCGATCCATCGATCGACATCGTCATCGAGCTGATCGGCGGCTACGGCATCGCCAAGACGCTGGTGCTGGAGGCCATCGCCGCGGGCAAGCACGTGGTCACCGCGAACAAGGCGCTGCTGGCGGTGCACGGCAGCGAGATCTTCGAAGCGGCTCGACGCCGCGGCGTGGCCATCGGATTCGAGGCCGCCGTGGCGGGTGGCATCCCGATCATCAAGGCGCTGCGCGAGGGCCTCACCGCCAACCGCATCGAGTGGATCGCCGGCATCATCAACGGCACCACGAACTTCATCCTCTCGGAGATGCGCTCCAAGGGCCTGGACTTCGGCGTGGTGCTGAAGGAGGCGCAGCGCCTGGGCTACGCCGAGGCCGACCCGACCTTCGACATCGAAGGCGTCGACGCCGCGCACAAGGCGACCATCATGAGTGCCATCGCCTTCGGCACGCCGGTGCAGTTCGCGCGGGCGCACGTCGAAGGCATCACGGCGCTGCAGGCGGCCGACATCCGCTATGCCGAACAACTCGGCTACCGCATCAAGCTGCTGGGCATCACGCGGCGCCGCGAGCGGGGCATCGAGTTGCGCGTGCACCCGACGCTGGTGCCGTCGTCGCGGCTGATCGCCAACGTCGAAGGCGCGATGAACGCGGTGGTGGTGCAGGGCGACGCCGTGGGCACCACGCTGTACTACGGCAAGGGCGCCGGCGCCGAGCCCACCGCCAGCGCAGTGATCGCCGACCTCGTCGACATCACGCGCCTGCACACGGCCGACCCCGGCCACCGCGTGCCGCACCTGGCCTTCCAGCCTGGCGCGATGGCCGAGACGCCGATCCTGCCGATCGACGAGGTGGTCACGTCGTTCTACCTGCGGCTGGTGGTGGCCGACGAGAAGGGCGTGCTGGCCCGCATCACCGGCATCCTGGCCGACAACGACATCTCGATCGACGCCGTGCTGCAACGGGAGAGTGGCGAAGGCGAGAAGCAGACCGACCTCATCATCCTCACCCACGACACCGTGGAAGGCCGCATGACGAAGGCGCTGGCGCAGATGCAGGCGCTGCCCACGGTGCTGGCGCCGATCGTGCGCATCCGCAAGGAAGAGCTCAGTTGAAGTACCTCTCCACCCGCGGCGACCGCACGCCGCGCGGCTTCGCCGACATCCTGCTCGAGGGCCTGGCGCCCGACGGCGGCCTGTACCTGCCGGCGCACTATCCGCACGTCGACGTCGCGACGATGGCGCGCTGGCGCACGCTGCCCTACGCCGAGCTGGCGTTCGAGATCCTGTCGCTCTACATCGACGACATCCCCGCGGCCGACCTGAAGCGGCTGACCCATGCCGCGTACCGCGAGTCGGTGTTCGGCACGCCGCAGATCACGCCGCTGAAGCCGCTGCCCGCGCTGGGCGAAGGGCTGTACCTGGAGGCGCTGTCCAACGGCCCGACGCTGGCCTTCAAGGACATGGCGATGCAGCTGCTCGGGCATCTGTTCGAGTACGAGCTGGGCCGCCGCGGCGAGGAGCTGAACATCCTCGGCGCGACCTCGGGCGACACCGGCAGCGCCGCCGAGTACGCGATGCGCGGCAAGAAGGGCGTGCGCGTGTTCATGCTGAGCCCTCACGGCCGCATGAGCCCGTTCCAGCAGGCGCAGATGTTCAGCCTGCAGGACCCGAACATCCACAACATCGCCGTCGAGGGCGTCTTCGACGACTGCCAGGACATCGTCAAGGCCGTCAGCAACGACCTCGCCTTCAAGCGCCGCCACCGCATCGGCACCGTCAACTCGATCAACTGGGCGCGGCTGCTGGCGCAGGTGGTGTACTACTTTGCCGGCTACTTCCGGGCGACGCGCGCGAACGACGAGCCGGCGAGCTTCGCGGTGCCGTCGGGCAACTTCGGCAACATCTGCGCCGGCCACGTGGCCCGGATGATGGGCCTGCCGATCAAGCGCCTCGTGCTGGCCACCAACGAGAACGACGTGCTCGACGAGTTCTTCCGCACCGGTACCTACCGCGTGCGCGGCACCGCCGAGACCTGGGAGACCTCGAGCCCGTCGATGGACATCAGCAAGGCGTCCAACTTCGAACGCTTCGTGTTCGACCTGCTCGGCCGCGATGCCGCGCGCACCGCCGAACTGTTCGGCACCGACCTGGCGCGCGACGGCGGCTTCACGCTCGGCGAGGCCGAGTTCGCGCCGGCCGCCGGCTACGGCTTCGTCTCGGGCCGCAGCACGCACGCCGACCGGCTGGCCACGATCCGCACCGCGCACGAACGCTGCGGCGTGCTGATCGACACGCACACCGCCGATGGCCTGAAGGTGGCGCTCGAGCACCGCGACGCCGGGGTGCCGATGATCGTGCTCGAGACAGCGCTGCCGGCCAAGTTCGCCGCGACGATCCGCGAGGCCATCGGCCGCGACCCCGAGGTGCCGGCAGCGCTGGCGGGCCTCGAGTCGCTGCCGCGCCGGTTCACGGTGATGCCGCCTGACGCCGCGTGCGTGCAGCACTACATCGCCGAGCACACTGGAGCCTGAGCGTGGCAGGCCAACGCCCGATGTTGAGCCTGGACGAGGCGCTCGAGCGCCTGGCCGCAGCCGGTCGCGAGCATGCGCTGGCCGGTTGCGAGCGTGTCTCGACGATGGCGTCGCTCGGCCGCGTGCTGGCCGCCGACGTGGTCTCCACGCTCGACGTGCCTCCTGCAGACAACACCTCGATGGACGGCTACGCGCTGCGCGCCGCCGACGTGCCCGAGGTCGGCACGCGGCTGCCGGTGTCCCAGCGGATCCCGGCGGGCGTCGTCGGGCGGCCGCTGGCGGTCGGTACCGCGGCGCGCATCTTCACCGGCGCGCAGATCCCGCCCGGCGCCGACGCGGTCGTGATGCAGGAGCAGTGCGAGGCCGACGGCGACGCGGTGCGCGTGAACGCGCAGCCGCAGGTCGGCCAGTGGATCCGCCGCCGCGGCGAGGACGTGCGCAGCGGCGCCACCGTGCTGACGCGCGGCTCGCGGCTCACGCCGCAGGCGATGGGCCTGGCGGCCTCGGTCGGCGTCGCCTCCGTCGACGTCGTGGCGCGGCCGCGCGTGGCCGTGATGTCCACCGGCGACGAACTCGTGATGCCTGGCGAGCCGCTCAAGCCCGGTGCCATCTACAACTCCAACCGCTACACGCTGCGCGGCCTCATCGAAGCCGCCGGTGCGGCGGTGAACGACCTGGGCATCGTGCCCGACCGGCTCGATGCCACGCGCGACGCGCTGCGCCGCGCGGCCGAGCACAACGACCTCATCGTCACTTCGGGCGGCGTGTCGGTGGGCGAAGAGGATCACCTGCGGCCAGCGGTGGCGGCCGAGGGCTCGATCGAGCAATGGCAGATCGCCATCAAGCCGGGCAAGCCGCTGGCGCTCGGGCAGGTGCGGCGGGCCGGTGGCGGGGCGGCGCTGTTCGTCGGGCTGCCGGGCAACCCGGTGTCGAGCTTCGTCACCTTCCTGCTGTGCGTGGCCCCGGTGCTGCGCGCGATGCAGGGCATGCCGGCGTCGTTGCCCCGGGCCTTGCCGCTGCGTGCCGCGTTCGTCTGGCCGCGCCCCGACAAGCGGCGCGAGTTCCTGCGCGTGCGCCTGAACGAGGCCGGCGACGTCGAGCTGTTCGGCAACCAGAGTTCCGGCGTACTGACCTCCGCGGTGTGGGCCGATGGCCTGGTCGACAACCCGCCAAGCCAGGCGATCGCCCGCGGCGATGCGGTGCGGTTCCTGCCGCTGGCCAGCCTGGTCGGAGCCTGATGATGAAGGTGCAGGTGCGCTACTTCGCGTCGCTGCGCGAGGCCCTCGGGCCCGGCGAGGCACTGGAGGCCGGCGACGCGCTTACGGTGGGCGAGCTGCGCGAGCGACTCGCCCAGCGCGGCGGCTGCCACGCCGAGGTGCTGGCGGCCGGCCGCCTGGTGCGCTGCGCGCTCGACCAGCGCATGGTCGACGACCGCGAGCCGCTGGCCGATGGCGCCGAGGTGGCCTTCTTCCCGCCGGTGACCGGTGGCTGAGCGATGATCGCGCCGCGGGTGTCGATCCAGCACGACGACTTCGAACTCGGCGCCGAGGTGCTGAGGCTGCGCCAGAGCGACCGTGGCGTCGGCGCGGTGGCCACGTTCATCGGCACGATGCGCGACATCAACGACGACGCCTCGGTCAGCGCGATGGAGCTGGAGCACTACCCCGGCATGACCGAGCGTGCCATCGAGGCCATGATCGACGAAGCCGCCGCGCGCTTTCACCTGCGAGCGGCGCGCGTGGTGCACCGGGTGGGCCTGCTGCTTCCAGGAGACCAGATCGTGCTCGTCGCGGTGACGGCGATGCACCGCCGCGAAGCCTTCCAGGGCTGCGAGTTCCTGATGGACTACCTGAAGACGCAGGCGCCGTTCTGGAAGAAGGAGACCACGCCCGACGGTGCGCGCTGGGTCGATGCCCGCAGCGCCGACGACGTCGCGCTGGCCCGCTGGGGCATCCAGCGCCGCAACGCCTGAGGGCCCGGCCCGGATGGACGTCGCCGTGACCATCGAGCCCCGCGCGCTGCGCCACGCGCTCGGCCGCTTCGCCACCGGCGTGACCATCGTCGCCTGCGAGGACGCGGCCGGCGCGCGCGTCGGCCTGACCTGCAACTCGTTCAACGCACTGTCGCTGGAGCCGCCGCTGGTGCTGTGGTCGCTGCGCTTGGCGAGCCCCAGCCTGCCGGCGTTCGTCGCGGCGCGGCACTTTTCGGTGAACGTACTGGCCGAAGCGCAACTCGACCTGGCCCGGCGTTTCGCGCAGTCGATCGGCGACAAGTTCGACGAAGGCGTGTGGAGCGCCGGCCTCGGCCACGCCCCGGTGCTCACCGGCTGCGCGGCGGTGTTCGAGTGCGAGACGGTCTCGCAACAGGTCGCCGGTGACCATCGGCTGTTCATCGGCCGCGTGCTTCGCATGGTCGAGGCGCCGGTGCCGCCGCTGTTGTTCCAGGCCGGGCACTACCGGATGCTGGGGGAGATCTTGTGACGGATGTGCGCCTCGAAGGCAAGTGGATCGACATGTTCGCCGACGTGTTCGCGCTCTGCGGCGTGCAGCCCGGCGACGCCTGCGCGGTGCTCTGCGAAGGCGGTACGCGGCCCGAGCTGCCGCGCCTGGCCGAACTGGCGCTGCAGCGCCTGAAGGCCGAGGTCTTCGTGCTGACGCTGCCGTCGCGCAAGCTGACGGCACCGGTGCCGGTGCGCTCCACCGGCGCGTCGGAGGCGATCGGCGGGCTCGAGCCGGTGGTGCGCGCATTGGCCGCCTGCACGTTCGTCGCCGACTGCACGGTGGAAGGGCTGCAACATGCCGCCGAGCTGCCGCGCATCCTCGGCGGCGGTGCGCGCGTGCTGGCCATCAGCCACGAGCACCCGGAGATCCTCGAGCGCTGCGTGCCGCGCGCCGGTGACGACGTGCCGGTGCGCGAGGCGATGCGGCGCCTGAAGGGCGCGCAGGCGATGCATGTCACCTCGGCCGCCGGCACCGACCTGCGCGTCTCGGTGACCGGCGCGCGCATCGGCGGCGTGTGGGGTTACACCGCGAAGCCGGGCACGCTGTCGCACTGGCCGGCGGGCCTGGTGCTCGCCTTTCCCGCGGCGTCCGCCGTCGACGGCGTTCTGGTGATGGACCGCGGCGACGTGAACCTCACGTTCAAGCGCTACCTCGATGCGCCGGTGCGCCTGCAGATCGAGCACGACGTGGTGACACGGGTGGAGGGCGACGGCGTCGACGCCGAACTGATGCGCGGCTACTTCGCGGCGTGGAACGATCCCGCCGCCTACGCGGTATCGCATCTGGGCTGGGGCCTGAACCGCGGCGCGCGCTGGGATGCGATGACCTTCTACGACAAGGCCGACTTCAACGGCACCGAGCTGCGCGCGTTCGCCGGCAACTTCCTGTACTCCACCGGTGCCAACGAGGTGGCCGGGCGGCACACCGCCGGGCACTTCGACCTGCCGCTGCGCGGTTGCACCGTGGCGCTGGACGGGCAGGTGGTCGTGGATGCCGGGAGGCTCGTGGAATGACGGCGGGCCGCACCCGGCCGCGTGTGCTGCTGCTGCACGGCATCGGCGGCGGCGCGGCGATCTGGGGGGCTTCCGGCTCGGGCACCGTCGCCGCGCTGGAAGCGGCCGGCTGCGCGACAAAGGCCCTGGATCTGCCCGGGTACGGCGGCGCACCCGGCACGACGAGCATCGCCGGTTTTGCCGACGCGGTGCTGCAGGCGGCAGGCGATGCTCCCGTGGTGCTGGTGGGCCACAGCATGGGCGGCATGGTGGCGCAGGAGGTGGCAGCGGTGGCGCCGCAGCGCGTGGCCGGCCTCGTGCTGCTGTGCACGTCGGCCGCGTTCGGTCCGCCGGGAGGCTCGTGGCAGGCGCAGTTCGTGGCCGAGCGGCTGGCGCCGCTCGAGGCCGGCATCGGCATGGCCGGCATGGCCGAACGGCTGGTGCCCGGGCTGGTGGCGCCGCAGGCAGGAAACGGGCCGCGCCGCATCGCCACCCAGGTGATGTCGGCGGTGCCCGAGGCCACCTACCGGCGGGCGCTGGTGGCGATCGCAGCCTTCGACCGCCGCGAGGCACTCGCCCGCATCGGCGTGCCGACGCTGGTGGTGGCCGCCGAGCATGACCGCACCGCAGCGCCCGAGGTGATGCGGCGCATGGCCGACCGCATCCCCGGCGCGGAGTACACCTGCCTGGCCGACGCCGGCCACATCGCGAACGTGGAGCAGCCGCGGGCCTTCCACGCCGTGCTCCTGGACTTCCTCACGCGACGCTTCCCATGATGCACATCGCCGGAAACACCGATACGCTCACCGCGCAACAGCGCGAGCTGATCGCGCTGGCCGCCACGCTCGGCGCCGAGAAGTTCGCGCCACGCGCCGCCTCGCACGACCGCGACGCCACGTTCCCGTTCGACAACTACGATGACCTGCGCCGTGCCGGGCTGCTGGCGATCTGCGTGCCGAAGGCCTACGGCGGCCAGGGCGCCGACTTCGCCACCTACGTGATGGTGGCTGCCGAGATCGGCCGCCACTGCGGCTCGACGGCGCTCTCGTACAACATGCACGTGTGCTCGTGCCTGTGGAGCGGCCTGATCGCCGACGCGCTGGACATGACGCCCGAGCAGCGCGCCGACCACGAGAAGAACCGCGCGATCCACTACGCCAACATCGTCGAGCGCGGGCAGATCTACTCGCAGCCGTTCAGCGAAGGCGGCGCCGCGGCGGCCGGCAAGGCGCCGTGGGGCACGCTGGCGCGGCGGGTGGACGGGGGCTACGTCGTCAGCGGCCGCAAGATCTTCGCGTCGCTGTCGGGCGCCGCCGACTACTACGGTGTGCTGTGCACGATCGACGTCCCCGGCGCCACGCTGCGCGATTCGCTGTACCTGGCCGTGCCCGCCACCGCCGAGGGCGTGAGCGTCGTCGGCGACTGGGACCCGCTGGGCATGCGCGGCACCGTCAGCCGCACGCTGCTGCTGAAGGACGTGTTCGTGCCCGGGACCGCGCGGTTGATGCCCGAGGGCCTGTACTTCCAGGCCGCCGCACGCTTTCCGCACATGTTCGCCACGCTGTCGCCCACCTACATGGGCCTGGCGCAGGCGGCCTACGACTTCACGGTGGCCTACCTGCGCGCCGAGGTGCCGGGCATGCCCAAGGTGCTGCGCCGCATGTACCCGACGAAGCAGATCGCGGTGGCGCAGATGCGCATCCAGCTCGAACAGACGCGGGCGCTGTTCCTGCAGAACGCGCGCGACGCCCGCGTCGACCCCGACAAGGACACCCGCATGCGGCTCTACGCCGCGCACTACACGATCATGGAGAACGCGCAGGCGATGGCCGCGCTGGCCATCCGCACCTGCGGCGGCCAGAGCATGCTGAAGAGCCTGCCGCTGGAACGCCTCTACCGCGACTCGCGTTGCGGCTCGTTGATGCTGCCGTGGACCGCCGAGCTGTGCGTCGACCGGTTGGGCCGCGAGTGCCTGTACGAAGCCGGCGAGCGCGACGAGGCGATCGAGTGACGCCGTTGGGAGCCGAGCCATGGTCATGAAGATGCTCACCCGCCACCTCGACGCGCGCGAGCCCGACTCGCCGCTGTTCGTGGAGGGCGGCAAGACGATGACCACCTCGCAGTTCGTGCGCAAGGTCGGTTTCGCGTCGGCGGAGCTGTGGACCTCCGACCTCACAGGCGGCCGCGTCGTCGCCTGGCTCGGCCACAACAGCATCCGCATGCTCGCCTACCTCTTCGCCTGCCATCGGGCGGGCGCGGTGTTCATGCCGCTGAACTGGCGGCTGGCGCTGCCGGAACTGCGTGCGCAGCTGCGGCACGCCGGTGCGTGCGCCTTGATGCACGACGATGCCCACGCCGAGCTGGCCGCGCAACTGCAGGGCGACTTGGCACCGCGCGACGAGCCGGCCGACGGCGTCGAGCCGGGCGACGTGCTGCTGGTCTACACCTCGGGCACCACCGGCGAGCCCAAGGGGGCGATGCACACCAAGCAGGGCCTGGCCGCCAACATCGAGGCGGCGATCGCCGCTCAGCATCTGAAGAAGAAGACCAAGACGCTGGCGGTGCTGCCGATGTTCCACATGGGCGGCCTGGCGATCCAGGTGCTGCCGACGCTGGCCGCGGGCGGGCAGGTGATGATCCACCCGCGCTTCGAGGCCGAGGCGTGGTTCGATGCCGTTGCGCGCTGGCGGCCGCACACCACGCTGCTGGTGCCGGCGGTGATGCGGGCGCTGGTCGAGCACCCGCTGTGGGCAGAGGCCGACCTGTCGTCGCTGCGGTTCGTCACGGCCGGTTCGCAGATCGTGCCGCCGGCGCTGATCGACGCCTTCCATGCGCGCGACATCCCGGTGGCGCAGGTCTACGGTGCCACCGAAACCGGCCCGGTGTCGCTGGTGGTGGAGCCCCGCGAGGCGATGGATTTCCCCGATCGCAGCGGGCGCGCGGCGCCCGGTGTGGAGGTCCGGCTCGCCGAAGACGGCGAGATCCTGCTGCGCGCGCCGAACCTGATGCGCGGCTACCACCGCCACGCCGAACCGTCGTTCGACGCCGAAGGCTGGTTCGCCACCGGCGACCTGGCCGTCGACCACGGAGAGGGCTGGTACGAGGTGGTTGGCCGCAGCAAGGAACTGATCATCTCCGGTGGCGAGAACATCCACCCGGCCGAGATCGAGAACCTGGTGGCCCAGTTCCCGGGCGTGGCCGAGTGCGCGGTGGTGGGCCTCCGCGACGAGCGCTGGGGCGAGGTGCCGATCCTCGCGGTGGTGCCGCGCGCGGGCGAGACCTTCGACGAGCAGGCGCTGCTCGACGTGCTGCGCCTCGCGCTGGCGCGGTTCAAGATCCCGCGTCGGGTGGTGCTGCTGCCCGAGCTGCCTCGCACGGCGCTGGGCAAGGTGCAGCGCGGCGCCCTCGCCAAGTCCCTGGCCGGGGGCGGTATTCCGGACCTCTGACCCACGGGCCGGATTAGGATCTCCTGGCGGGGCATCCGCATCGAGGAGGTTTGATCGATGGCCAGGTCTGTCTCGCGCTGGGCGTGCATCGTCGCAGCGGCATGGGTGGTCGCCGGCTGCGGAGCAGGGAGCGACGACGCCGGTCGGCCCACGGCCACGCCGGGCGGCGTGGTCACCGAACTGAGGGCGCGGGCACTGGCCGTGTCGGCGGCTGCGGCCGCCGTGGCGCCGGACGAAGCTGCCCGCCAGCTGATGGACCACGCCGAAGCGGTGTTCGCGACCTACTTCCCCGGCCACCCGGCGACGCAGGTGCTGGCCCCGTTCCACTACCGCTACTACCCGGCGACCGGCGTCTACCTCGGCGTGGTGGTGTCGGAATCGGCCGGCTACGAGTACCTGGGCGTGTACGTGATGGGCGGGCCGTTCGGCAGTGCACCGGCCTACGTGGGGCCGCTGGCGAGCTACATCACCCCGGTGCCACCCGCCACCGGGCCGGGCCCCACCGGCTTCAGCAACGGCTGCCTTGAGACCCGGGATTACGACCCGATGGTGGCCGGAACCCGCACGCTGCAGGTCGACCGTACCGAGGGGCCTGCGCCGACGTTGGTCACCTCCGAGTCGCGCACGATCGGGCCCACCGTGTTCGAAGGGCAGGCCGCCGTCGAGTTCCGCTGGGCCTGGGCCGACGGCGACCACCGTGACGGCCTGCCCGAAAGCGCCTGGCTCGGCATGGACCAGCGCAGCTATGCCCGGCAGACCGGCTCCGGCGAGATGACGTACTACGGCAGCACGACCGCGACGGACCGCACCGACTCGATCCCGGGCGGTGGCACCGTCACGTCGTCGTCGCGCATGCGGATCGTCAACGAACCGCCGTTCGTGGACCGCCAGGGGCAGTTGCCGCTGGGCGGCAGCCTGACCCACCGCGTCAGGGCGCGTTCGATCAGCAGCAGCACGACGACCGTGACCGGCGGACCGGTTGTCGTACCCCCGGTGGTGATCGGTCCCACCGAGTCGATCAGCGAAGGCACGCCGACCACCGTCACCTTCCTGCGCCGAGAGCGGGTGACGGTGCCGCTGGGCGCCTTCGACGCCTGCGTTTACCAGTACGAATACGGCGATGGGGGCGGCATCGGCCAGGTCTGGATCGCCGATGGGCGCGGATTCCACCTCAAGTCGACCGGCACGACCGCCGGCATCACGACCACCACCGTGGCCGTGGCGGTGACGATCAACGGCCGGCCCGTGACGCCCTGACGCGCAAGCGCCCGTCGGGCGCCTTGAAAGTCGGCTCGGTGCGCCCCATGTCCTTCGCAATCCGGAGGGAATTCCGATGCGATTCGACAAGCTCACCACCCCGTTCCAGCAGGCCTTGGCCGATGCGCAGAGCATGGCTGTCGGCAGCGACAATCCGTATATCGAGGCCTCTCACCTGCTGGCGGCGATGCTGCAGCAACCCGACGGCCCGAAGGCGCTGCTCGACCGCGCCGGCGCCGACACCCGGGCGCTGGCCACCTCGATGGAGGTGGCGGTGCGCAACCTGCCGCAGGTCTCCGGCGGCGGGCAGCCGGTCCAGCCCGGGCGCGACCTCGTCACGCTGTTGCAGGCGGCCGACAAGGAGGCCACCAAGCGCGGCGACCAGTTCGTCGCCAGCGAGATGTTCCTGCTGGCGCTGGCCGACTCCAAGACCGACATCGGCGGCATCGTCCGCGGCCACGGCCTCACGCGCAAGGCGCTGGAGGCCGCCATCGAGGCGGTGCGCGGCGGCCAGAAGGTCGACTCGGCCGACGCCGAGGGGCAGCGCGAGGCGCTGAAGAAGTACACGCTGGACCTCACCGACCGCGCCCGCCAGGGCAAGCTCGACCCGGTGATCGGCCGTGACGACGAGATCCGTCGCGCCATCCAGGTGCTGCAGCGGCGCAGCAAGAACAACCCCGTGCTGATCGGCGAGCCCGGCGTCGGCAAGACCGCCATCGTCGAGGGCCTGGCGCAGCGCATCATCAACGGCGAGGTGCCCGATTCGCTGAAGGACAAGCGCGTGCTGGTGCTGGACATGGCGGGCCTGCTGGCCGGCGCCAAGTACCGGGGCGAGTTCGAGGAGCGGCTGAAGGCCGTGCTGAAGGAAGTGGCCGCCGACGAAGGCCGCATCATCCTGTTCATCGACGAACTGCACACGATGGTGGGCGCCGGCAAGGCCGAGGGCGCCATCGACGCCGGCAACATGCTCAAGCCCGCGCTGGCGCGTGGCGAGCTGCACTGCATCGGCGCCACCACCCTCGACGAGTACCGCAAGTACGTCGAGAAGGACGCCGCGCTCGAGCGCCGATTCCAGAAGGTGCTGGTCGACGAGCCCAGCGTGGAGGCCACGGTGGCCATCCTGCGCGGCCTGCAGGAGAAGTACGAGGTGCACCACGGCGTGGAGATCACCGACCCGGCGATCGTCGCCGCGGCCGAGCTGAGCCACCGCTACATCACCGACCGTTTCCTGCCCGACAAGGCCATCGACCTGATCGACGAGGCCGCAGCCAAGATCAAGATCGAGATCGACTCCAAGCCGGAGGCGATGGACAAGCTCGACCGGCGGCTGATCCAGCTCAAGATCGAGCGCGAGGCGGTGAAGAAGGAGAAGGACGAAGCCTCGATCAAGCGCCTCGGCCTGATCGAGGAGGAGATCGGCAAGCTCGAGCGCGAGGCGGCCGACCTCGAGGAGATCTGGAAGGCCGAGAAGGCCGCGGCGCAGGGCTCGGCCCAGGTCAAGGAGGAGATCGACCGCATCCGCGGGCAGATCGAGGAACTCAAGCGCAAGGGCGACTTCAACAAGGTCGCCGAACTGCAGTACGGCAAGCTGCCGGAGCTGGAGAAGCGGCTCAAGGAAGCACAGGCCAAGGAAGCCAGCAAGAAGGGCGGGCAGCCGGGCCGGCCGCAGCTGTTGCGCACGATGGTCGGCGCGGAAGAGATCGCCGACGTGGTGTCGCGCGCCACCGGCATCCCGGTGAGCAAGCTGATGCAGGGCGAGCGCGACAAGCTGCTGCAGATGGAGACCAAGCTGCACGAGCGCGTGGTGGGCCAGGACGAGGCCATCGTGGCCGTGTCCGATGCCATCCGCCGTTCGCGTGCGGGCCTGTCCGACCCGAACCGCCCGCTGGGCTCGTTCCTGTTCCTCGGGCCCACGGGCGTGGGCAAGACCGAGCTGTGCAAGGCGCTGGCCGGGTTCCTGTTCGACAGCGAGGACCACATGATCCGCGTCGACATGAGCGAGTACATGGAGAAGCACTCGGTGAGCCGCCTGATCGGCGCGCCGCCGGGCTACGTGGGCTACGACGAGGGCGGGGCACTGACGGAAGCCGTGCGCCGCAAGCCCTACAGCGTGCTGCTGCTCGACGAGGTGGAGAAGGCCCACCCCGACGTGTTCAACGTGCTGTTGCAGGTGCTGGACGATGGCCGCCTCACCGACGGCCAGGGCCGCACGGTCGACTTCAAGAACACCGTGATCGTGATGACCAGCAACCTGGGCTCGCACCTGATCATGCAGATGGCCGGGCAGCCGGGCGAGGCGATCAAGGACGCGGTGTGGAAGGAGGTCAAGGGCCACTTCCGCCCCGAGTTCCTGAACCGCATCGACGAGACGGTCGTGTTCCATGCGCTCGACCAGAAGCACATCGAGAACATCGCGCGCATCCAGCTGAAGGCGCTCGAGGCTCGGCTGGAGAAGCTCGAGATGAAGCTCGATGTCTCTGGGGCGGCGCTGGCCGAGATCGCCAAGGTCGGCTTCGACCCGGTGTTCGGCGCCCGGCCGCTGAAGCGCGCGATCCAGCAGCGCATCGAGAACCCGGTGAGCAAGCTGATCCTGCAGGGCCGCTTCGGGCCCAAGGACGTGATCCCGGTGAACGTGAAGGGCGGCGAGTTCAGCTTCGAGCGCGTGGTGCACTGAGCCGCGACGGCGGGGCCTGCGCCCCGCCGGGCGCTCAGCGGATCTCGACCAGCGCGCGCTTGTGAACCGGCGAAACGGGTGCGGGCTTCGTCGAGGGGATCGTCCGGCCGCCAGCCGGATTCGACGCACGCCGTATCGTCGGCACCATGACACGACTGTTGCTGCAACGCGTGCGGGTTCCCGGCCAGGCCGGGGCCTGCGACCTGCTCGTCGAAGATGGGCGGATCGCCCGGATCGAATCCGCAGGCGCGAGTTCCGCGCCCGTCGATGCCGTGCGCCTCGAAGGGGATGGAGCCCTCGCGTTGCCCGGCCTCGTCGACGCCCATGCGCACCTGGACAAGACGCTGTGGGGCCAGCCCTGGCACCCGCATGCGGCCGGCCCGACGCTGATGGACAAGATCACGCACGAGCGCGAGGAACTGGCGCGGCGCGGCCACTCTAGCGAGCGCGCCAGCGCGCGGATCCTGAGGCACGGGCTGGCGCGTGGCACCACGCATTGGCGCACGCATGTCGACGTCGGGCCCGACATCGGCCTGGCGCACCTGCACGGCGTGCTGGCGATGCGCGAGGCCCACCGCGACGTGGCCGACGTGCAGATCGTCGCGTTCCCGCAGACCGGCGTGATGCGCGCGCCGGGCACGCTGGCACTGCTGGAGCAGGCCGTGCGCGACGGCACCGAGGTGCTCGGCGGGCTCGACCCGATGGGCATCGACCACGATCCCCGGGGCCAGCTCGACGGCCTCTTCGGCATCGCCGAGCGCCACGGCAGCGAGCTCGACATCCACCTGCACGACCGCGGCGACCTCGGCGCCGTGACCGTCGAGATGATCGCCGAGCGCTGCGCCGCGCTGGGCCTGCACGGGCGCGTCGTGCTGAGCCACGCCTTCTGCCTGGGCATGCTGGAGGCGGCGCGGTTGGAGGCGATCGTGGAACTGCTGCTGCGGCACGACATCGCGGTGATGAGCCACGCGCCGTCCGGGCCGACGCCGTTTCCGCCGCTCAAGCTGCTGCACGAGCGCGGCGTGCGGTTGTGCACCGGCAGCGACGGCGTGCGCGACACCTGGAGTCCGCTGAACAACGGCGACATGCTGGAGCGGGCCTACCTGCTCGCCTACCGCAGCGGCTGGCGCGAGGACGCCGGGCTCGAGCTGGCGCTGCACATGGCCACGCACGCCGGGGCGCAGGTGGTCGGTGCGCCGCGCTACGGGCTTCAGGTCGGCTGCGACGCCGATCTCGTGCTCGTCGATGCCGAATGCGGGCCCGAGGCGGTGGTGATGCACCCGCCGCGGCGGCTGGTGCTCAAGCGCGGCCGCGTCGTGGCCCGCGACGGGCGCTGCGTGCTGTCGGCGATCGGGTGAGCGTCGCGCGATCCGCGGCGCGCGTCGGTCAGGGGTAGACCACCGGCTGCACGGCCGGGTGCAGCACCAGTTCGTCGATGCGCACGTGCGGCGGGGCCGCCAGCACATGGACCACCGCGGCGGCCACGTCGTCGGCCTGCAGGTGCGCGGCCCGGTCGGGATCGCCGGGCGTGCGGCCGTTGAAGTGCGTGTCGGTCATGCCCGGCCGGATCTCGGTGACGAGCAGGCCGCAGGCCTGGCCTTCGTGCGCCAGCGTCTGCACCAGCGCGCGCTGCGCGTGCTTGCTCGCCGTGTACAGCGCGCCGCCGGCGAACGTGCGCGCGCTGACGTCGCTGGTCACGCAGACGAAGCGGCTCACGAGGCCGCGCGCGTGGCGCTCGCGAAAGAGCGGGATGAACGCACGCGCCACCAGCATCGTGCCCAGCAGGTTGGTGTCCATGATGCGCCGGTACTCGTCGACCGTGGCCTGCTCGATCGGCGCGAAGCTGCCGACGCCGGCATTGCAGACCACCCCATCGGCACCCAGCGCGGAAGCGCGTCCGGCGTAGGTGTTCACGCTGGCCTCGTCGGCCACGTCGAGCGTCACTTGTTCGATGCCGCCGGGCACGTCGGCGGATCGGTTGCGTGCGCCGGCCAGCACGTGGGCGCCTGCCGCGGCGAGCCGGCGGGCCACGGCCTGCCCGATGCCGCGCGAGGCCCCGGTGACGGCGATGCAGCGGCCGCGAAGAGCCGGCGGGTGGGGATCGTTCATCGGCAATGTCCTCGTTCGAGGCATGTTCGCATGGGGCGAGAATGCCAGCATGACTGCTCCGATGTCCACGGTCGTCATCGGTGCCGGCCTGGCCGGCCTCACCGTGGCGCTGCAACTGGCCGATCGCCAGCCCGTCGTCGTGCTCGCCAAGCGGGGTTTGGAGGAGGGCGCCACGCACTGGGCGCAGGGCGGCATCGTGGGCGTGCTGGGCAGCGACGACAGCATCGAATCGCACGTGCGTGACACGCAGGATGCCGGCGCGGGGCTGGTGGACGAGCACACCGCGCGCCACATCGCACGGCACAGCGCCGAGGCCATCGAGTGGCTGGTGCAGGCCGGCGTGCCGTTCTCGCCGGACCCGCAGGGGCCGCTCGGCCTGCACCTCACGCGCGAGGGCGGCCATGCGGTGCGGCGCATCGCGCACGCGGCCGATGCCACCGGCCGCGCCATCCACCTGGCGCTGCTGGCGCGGGCCCGCGCGCATCCGAATATCGTGCTGCGCGAGCGCTGGATGGCGGTGGACCTGATCACGTCGCGCCACCTGAAGCACTCGGGCGCACCAGAGTGCCATGGCGTCTATGCGCTGGACATCGACCATCGTCGCGTCGAGACGCTGCCGGCCGCGGCGGTGGTGCTGGCGTCCGGCGGCGTGGGCAAGGTCTACCGCTACACGAGCAACCCCGACACGGCGACCGGCGACGGCATCGCGATGGCCTGGCGCGCCGGTTGCCGCGTGGGCAACATGGAGTTCATACAGTTCCACCCGACCTGCCTGTACCACCCGCAGGAGCGCAGCTTCCTGATCACCGAGGCGCTGCGCGGCGAAGGCGCGGTGCTGCGGCTGCCCGGCGTGGACGGCGAGGCGGGTCGCTTCATGGCGCAACACGACGCGCGCGGCGAGCTGGCGCCGCGCGACATCGTGGCAAGGGCGATCGACTTCGAGATGAAGAAGCACGGCCTCGACCACGTGTGGCTGGACGCCACCGCGCTGGGCGAGGGCTTCCTCAAGAAGCACTTCCCGACCATCCACGAGCGTTGCCTGAGCCTGGGCATCGACATCGCGCGCCAGCCGATCCCGGTGGTGCCTGCGGCGCACTACACCTGCGGCGGCGTGGTCACCGACCTCGACGGCCGCACCGACCTGCCGGGCCTGTACGGGGTCGGCGAGACCACCTACACGGGGCTGCACGGCGCCAACCGGCTGGCCAGCAACTCGTTGCTGGAATGCGTGGTGCTCGGGCGCAGCTGCGCCGAGGTCATCGCCGCCGCAGCGCCGCGCCCTCGGTCAGCGCTGCCGCCTTGGGACGAGAGCCAGGTGGAGGATGCCGACGAGCAGGTCGTGATCGCGCACAACTGGGACGAGCTGCGGCTGATGATGTGGAACTACGTCGGCATCGTGCGCACCACCAAGCGGCTGGAGCGTGCGCTGCACCGCATCGCGCTGCTGCGCGGCGAGATCGACGAGTACTACGCGAACTTCCGCGTCACGCGCGACCTGCTCGAGCTGCGCAACCTCGTGGAATGCGCCGAGCTGATCGTGCAGAGCGCGTTGCACCGGCATGAGAGTCGCGGCCTGCACTACAGCCGCGATTTCCCGCAGACGCTGCCGGTGAGCTTCCCGACGGTGCTGACCCGTCGCGCGCGCAGCCGCTGAAGCTGCCGGCCCCGCGGGGCGGCCCGAGGGTCAATCGAGCGAGGAGAACTGCGTGATCTGTGCCTGCTCGACGCGGGCTCGCCCGGCGTCCTTCGCGGCGTAGAGCGCCCGGTCGGCGCGCGACAGCAGTTGATCCAGCGTGCTGCCGTGCGTGGGGTACACCGCCACGCCGGCCGAGAACGAGCCCGACGGCAGCTGCCGCAGCCCGCTGTTCAGGCGCAGCTCGCCGTAGATCGCGAGCAGCCGCGTGAGCATCGCCTCGGCACCGTCGCCGCTGATCTCGGGCATCACGATCACGAACTCCTCGCCGCCGTGGCGGCACAGGATGTCGCTGCGGCGCAGGCTCTGGCGCAGCAGCACGGCGAAGGCCTTGAGCACCTCGTCGCCGGCCTGGTGGCCGTAGGTGTCGTTGAGCTGCTTGAAGCGGTCGAGGTCGACCAGTACCACGCACAGCGTGTTCTTGGCCCGTGCGGCGAGGTCGATCAGCCGCGGCGCCATCTCGAAGAGATAGCGGCGGTTGTTGAGCCCGGTCAGCGGGTCGCGCAGAGCCTGCTCCTCGAGCTGCCGCTGCAGCCGCTGCGTCTCGGCCATGCGCGCCCGCAGCTGTTCATTGAGCGCGGCGAGATGCTCGCGGTCGTTCTCGGCGGTGCGGCGGGACTCGACGGCCTGATCGCGCTCGTGGCGCGTGGCGTCCATCTGATGTGCCACCTCGAGCGCGATGTAGCGCGCGCGGGCGCTGCGGCCCACCAGCTCCTCGTACTGCGCCTGCGAGCGCTTCGTCGAGGCCAGCGCGGCGGCGAGGTCGCCGCCCTGCTCGGCGGCGTCGGCGGCGGCGCGATGCAGCTGCAGCAGGTCGTAGGGCTGGGCGATCGCACGGCCCTGCTCGACGTCGGCCAGCGCCTCGCGCGTGACCGCCAGCGACTGCGCCGCCTGTCCGCGTGCCAGCAGGCAGCGTGCGGCGATCCATGCGCGCACGGCCCGGCTGTCGGCGTCCGCCGCACTGGCCGGCGGCACGGCCGCCAGCTGCCGCTCGGCGGCGTCGATCTCGCCCACCGCCAGGTGCGCCAGGGCCAGCGGAGCCGCCAGCCGCTGCGGCACCGCCGCCGCGGCCTCCTGCAGGTGGGTCCGCAGGAACTCGCCCATCGCGCGCGCCTCGCCCACGCGGCCGAGGGCGTGGTGGGTCACGATGAGGTTGGCGGCGATGGTGGCCACGCTGTGGCGGGCGCCCGACTCGCGGGCCACCTGCAGCGCTTCCTCGCCGAGGCGGCGCGCGTCGTCGAGGTTGTGCAGGTCGAGGTGGTGGCCGCTGAGGTTGCTCAGCGACAGCACGATCGGCCCCGGCCAGCCGGTGCGGCGCGCGGCGGCGTGCGCGGCATAGAAGTGCCGCAGCGCCTCGTCGGCGCGGCCCAGCCGCTTGGCGGTGATGGCGCGCGAGTTGTGGGCGACGAACCGGTCGTGGTCGTCGTAGCCCACGTCGCCGCGGGCGTCGATGTCGGCCTGCAGCGCGGCGCTGGCGTGCACGTCGCCGGCGCGACGGCGCTCGATGGCCAGCACCTCGTCGACCAGCGCCAGCCCGCGCCGATGGTCGGCGAGGCGGAAGCCCTCGCGCGCCTTCGCGGCCGCGTCGCGGGCCGCCACTGCGTCGCCGCCGCGGGCCTGCGCCAGCGCCACGTGCAGCCAGCCGAACGCGGCGTGCACGCCGCTCGGTTCGTCGCGCGTCAGTTCGACGATGCGCCGCCCCAGCGCCAGCGCACGGGCGGCATCGAAGTACGACTGCTGCCAGGCCTGCGTGATCAGTGCCGCGGGCTCGTCGGCCCGCGCGGCACCGGGGGCGGCCTGGCTCACCGCATGGCCTCGCTCAGCGCCGGGCGCGCATCGCGGCGCGCGCCTGAACGAAGCCGAACGCGAAGTCGACGGCCTCGTTGAGTTGCCGCTCCGTCTCGCTGCGCTCCCGCTCCGACAGGTAGAACGCGAAGTCGACCTCGTGGCGGATGTAGCGCGGGTGCAGGCGGTTGAGCGCCACGCAGGCCACGTCGGCCAGCAGCTCGCCGTTGTCGGCGATGCCGGGGTAGCTCGGCGCCGTGGCCAGCACCGCCTCGCAGACAGCGCGCTCGTGGTAGTTGCGGATCGAGGTGAAGTCGACGTTCATGGGCTGCTCGGGCTGAAAGGAGGACGAAGCGGGATCGCGGAGATCCTGCTCGTGCCTTTCGGCATCGCCAGAGCCGACTTTAGGGCAACGGCGAACAAGTCGCTCGCATCGCCATCTGACACGGCTCGTCAGCTCTTGACTCGCATCGAGAAGTCGATCGCCCGCACGTCCTTGGTCAGGTGGCCGATGGAAATGCGGTGCACGCCGGTGGCGGCGATGGCGCGCAGCTGCTCCAGTTGCACGCTGCCCGAGACCTCCAGCAGCGCGCGACCACCGGCCACCGCCACCGCGTCGCGCATGCGAGGCAGTTCGAAGTTGTCGAGCAGCACGCTGGTGGCGCCGGCATCCAGTGCCTCGCGCAGCTGCTCGATCGTCTCGACCTCGATCTGGATTTCCACGCCCGAGCGCAGCGCCAGCGCCTGGCGCATCGCCGCGGCCACGCCGCCGGCGGCGGCGATGTGGTTCTCCTTGATCAGGATGCCGTGCCACAGCGCCAGCCGCTGGTTCTGCCCGCCGCCCACGCGCACGGCGTACTTCTGCGCCTGGCGCAGGCCTGGAAGCGTCTTGCGGGTATCGAGGATGGCGCAGCCCTCGGGCCGCGGCGAGGCGCCGGCCACGGCATCCACATGCCGCCGCGTCTCGGTGGCGGTGGACGACAGCAGCTGGATGAAATTCAGCGCCGGCCGCTCGGCGGCCAGCAGCGCGCGGGCCTGTCCGGCCAGGTGCACCACCGGCTCGCCCGGCGCCATCCAGCCGCCTTCGGCGACGCGCCAGTCGACGTGCGCGGATGGGTCGAGGGCCCGAACCACGCCGTCGAACCAGTCGCGCCCGGCCAGCAGCGCGCGTTCGCGGCAGATCACCGTGGCCTGGACGCGTCGATCCTCGGGAACCAGAAGGCCGGTCCAGTCCTGGCGGCCGATGTCTTCGAACAAGGCGTCACGGATGTTGCGCGCGCGTGCCTCTTCGAGGGTCTCGTCGTGGTCGAAATGCATCACTGCCCCGAAGCCGGCCCTCAGGCCGCGCCGATGTTCCTGACCAGCCCGCGCTGCGCGATCGAGCCAGGATGGTCGCGAACGAAGTCGAGCATGCGCTCGATGCAGCCCAGTGCCTTGACGCGAACCGGTTCGTCGACCGTGATCTCGCCTTGGCCAGTCTCCAGGCAGTGCACCAGGCCCTGCAGCCCGTTCATCGCCATCCACGGGCAGTGGGCGCAGCTCTTGCACGTGGCGCTGTTGCCGGCCGTGGGCGCCTCGATCAGCCGCTTGCCGGGGGCGAGCTGCCGCATGCGGTGCATGAGGCCGTTGTCGGTGGCCACGATGTACTCGGGCGCGGTGCCGTGCACCACGGCGTTGAGCAGCTGCGACGTGGAGCCGACCACGTCGGCCATCGCCACCACGCTCTGCGGCGACTCGGGGTGCACCAGCACCTGCGCGTGCGGGTGTTCCTTGCGCAGCAGTTCCAGCTCCAGCCCCTTGAACTCGTCGTGCACGATGCAGGCACCGTTCCACAGCAGCATGTCGGCGCCGGTCTGCTCCTGGATGTAGCGGCCGAGGTGCCGGTCGGGCGCCCACAGGATCTTCTGCCCTTGCGCGTGCAGGTGGCGCACGATGGCCAGCGCGCAGGAACTCGTCACCATCCAGTCGGCGCGCGCCTTCACCGCGGCGCTGGTGTTGGCGTAGACGACCACCTGGCGATCTGGGTGCGCGTCGCAGAACGCAGCGAAATCGTCGGGCGGGCAGCCGAGGTCCAGCGAGCAGGTGGCCTCGAGGTCGGGCATCAGCACGCGCTTGTCGGGGCTGAGGATCTTGGCGCTCTCGCCCATGAAGCGCACGCCGGCCACCACCAGCGTGCGCGCGGCGTGGTCGCGGCCGAAGCGCGCCATCTCCAGCGAATCGGCCACGCAGCCGCCAGTGGCCAGCGCCAGGTCCTGCAGGTCGCCGTCGACGTAGTAGTGCGCCACGAGCACCGCGTCGTGCGCCTTCAGCAGCGCGGCGGCTCGGTCGCGGTGTTCGTCGCGCTGCGCGCGCGTCAGCGGCTGCGGCACCTTCGCCCACGCATGCCGGGTGCTGCAGACGCCCTGGGCATCCTGCTGGGTGTAGTCGTAGACGGCGGCTTCCATGGCGTGGGAGTGCCGGGGGCTGCCGGCATCGGAGAATGCGCGGGCATCGTAACGCCGGGGCCCGAGTCCTCTACCGCTTCATGTCCTCCACGACCCTCCAGGCCGACGCATTGCCGGCTGCGCCGCGGCCCGGTGCCGGCGGCGACGTGCGGCTGATCGCGCTGGTCGGCGTGGCCCATGGCGTGAGCCACTTCTGCCAGCTGCTGCTGCCGCCGCTGTTCCCGTGGCTGAAGGACGCGTTCGGGGTGAGCTACGCGCAGCTCGGCTTCCTGCTGACGATCTACTTCGTGGTGTCGTGCGGCGTGCAGGCGCTGTCGGGCTTCTGGGTCGACCGCTACGGCCCGCGGCCGGTGCTGTTCGCGGGCATGTCGCTGCTCGCGGCCGCGGCCGCAGGCATGGCCGGCAGCACGAGCTACGGCATGCTGGCGCTCTTCGCCGTGGTGGCCGGCGTGGGCAACGGCGTGTTCCACCCGGTCGACTACACGCTGCTGAACCGCCGCGTGGCGCCGGCCCGCCTCGGCCACGCCTACAGCGTGCACGGCATCACCGGCAGCCTGGGCTGGGCCGCGGCGCCGGCGCTGCTGGTGCCGCTGGCGCTGGCATCGTCGTGGCGCGTGGCGCTGCTGGCCGCGGCCGGCGTGGCCGCGACGGTGCTGATGCTGCTGCTGTGGCAGCGCGAGCACCTCACCGTGGGCGCGCCCGCCCCGCGTGCAGTGCCTGCCCCTGAGGCGACCTCGGCATCCGGGACCGGCGAGAGCAAGTTCGCGTTCCTGCGCCTGCCGGCGGTGTGGATGTGCTTCGGATTCTTCTTCTTCTATGCCGGCGCGCTCTCGGTCGTGCAGACCTTTGCACCGCAGGCCGCGCGGCAACTGCACGGCGTGCCCGCGGCCACCGCGGCGATGTGCCTGACGGTCTACATGATCTGTGCCGCTGCCGGCATGGTGGCCGGCGGCTTCCTCGCGAAGGACGCCGCGCGCAGCGCCCGCGTGGTCGGCCTCGCGTTCGGCTGCGCGGCGATGGTGGCGCTGAGCATGGCCTGGGTGGACGTGCCCGCGTGGCTCGTGCCGGTGATGTTCGGCGCGATGGGCATCGCCGGCGGCGTCTCCGGCCCTTCGCGCGACCTGCTGGTGCGCCGCTCGGCCCCCGACGGCGCCAGCGGCCGCTTCTACGGTGTGGTCTACGGCGGGCTGGACATCGGGCAGGCCGCGGTGCCGCTGTTCGTCGGCCTGCTGATGGACCGCGGCGAGTACGCCGGCGTGTGGGTGGCGCTGGCCGTGCTGCAAGGGGTGCTGATCGTCAACGCCTTCAACGTGGGGCGGTTGCGGCGCGCGGCCTGAGCCCGGCCGTCTCTACGCAATCGTGTGGAGGCGGCGCCGTGCGTGCGGGCCATGGCGTGCGGCGTCGGTGTCAGATTCGGGCCCCTGAGCCATTCCTCGAGGTGAGCCCATGTCCCACAAGAGTTTCGCATCGCTGCTCGCCGCAGCGCTCCTTTCCGGCTGCGCGTCCGTGTCGATGGAGAGCAAGGACAAGTCCGACGCCGCCAAGACATTCCGTCAGCCTACTGCCGGCAACGCCGGCATCTACGTCTTCCGGTCCGGCAGCTTCGGGGGCTCGCTGAAGAAGGATGTCTGGATCAACGGCAGGTGCCTCGGCGAGTCGGCTCCCAACGTGTTCTTCTACGAGGAAGTCCCTGGCGGTGCCGAGCACAAGGTCTCCACCGAGTCCGAGTTCTCGCCGAACGACCTGATCCTGAAGGTCGTGGCCGGCGTCAACTACTTCGTGCGCCAGTACATCAAGATGGGCGTGTTCGTCGGCGGCGCCGGCCTCGAACTCGTGAGCGAGGAAGACGGCAAGAAGGAGGTGGCCAAGCTGGAACTCGCGGCCAAGGGGACGTGCAGCAAGCCGGGTTGACGAGGCCTACACCGAGCGGCAGTGCCGCTCGATGCAGACGTCCAGCGTCTCGCCACCGTCGCGCTGCCACCAGTTCGCGCGCGAGAAGATTTCCACCTCGCTGTAGCCGCCGAATCCGGCGGCCTCGACCCAGCCGCGGATCTTCGGCAGCTCGATGATCCCGTCGCCCATCATGCCCCGGTCCTCGAGCAGGTCGCTGGTGGGTACGAGCCAGTCGCAGACATGGAAGGCCAGCAGGCGCTCGCGGCCCGCGCGTGCGACCTGTTGCTGCAGCAGCGGGTCCCACCAGACGTGGTAGCAGTCCACCGCGACGCCCAGCGCACCGCTGCGCGACGGGTCCAGCGCATCGCACAGGTCCAGCGCCTGTGCCAGCGTGTTGATGCAGGCGCGGTCGGCCGCGTACATCGGGTGCAGCGGCTCGATGGCCAGCGGCATGCGGCGCGCGCGTGCCTGCTCCAGCAGCCAGGCGATGCCCTCGCGCACCTGCTCGCGGGCGCCGGCGATGTCGTGGTGCGCCGGGCGGCCGGCCAGTGCGCCAGGCAAGCCTCCCACCACCAGCACGAGGCATGGGGCCTCGAGCGTGCAGGCCTCGTCGAGGGCGCGCAGGTTGTCGTCGCGCACCTGCTGGCGGCCGGCTTCGTCGGCATAGGTGAACATGCCGCCACGGCAGTAGCCCGAGAGTTCGATGCCGTGCGTCTTCAGCCGTGTCGCCACGTTGGTGAGGCCGGCCGCGGCGACCTGGTCGCGCCATGGCGAGACGGCGCGGATGCCGCGCGCCGCGCAGGCGTCGAGGATGTCGAGCAGGCACCAGTCGCGCCCGTGCTGCCGACGCACGGTGGCGGTGTTGATCGAGAGCCAGCGGTGGTCGGAGCTGAAGTCGCGCATGGGGCAGCGTGGGTCAGGGCCGCTCGCGGCGCAGCTGGCGCACGATCGCGGCGTTGTCGAGGTCGCCGTCGCCGGCGTCGAGGGCGGCCTGCAGCAGTGCCGCGTGGCGCTGCGTCAGCGGCAGGCCCTGGCCCGCGGCCGTGGCGGCGGCGAGCATCAGGCGCAGGTCCTTCAGGTGCTGCGCGATGCGCGACTGCGGCGGTGTCCAGGCCTCGCTCACCATCAGCGGGCCCTTGATGCGCGCCGCGTCGGAGCGGGCCGGCGTGGCGAGCACGAGGTCGAGGAACACCTCGGGCGCGATGCCCTGCGACTGCGCGTACACCAGCCCTTCGGCGAAGGCCGCGCGGTTCAGCCCGAGCACGAGGTTGGTGGCGAGCTTGGCGCGTGCGCCCATGCCCGGGCCGCCGATCGCGAGGCGTTGCGGCGACAGCACGTCGAGCAGCGCGGCGTGGCACGCGAGGGCCTCGGGCTGCGCGCCGACGAGCATGGTCGCCTCGCCGGCCTCGATCTGCCGGCTCGAACCGGACAACGGTGCCTCGATGAAGTCGATGCCCCGCGATGCGAGGCGTGCGGACAAGGCCCGCAGCGCGTCGGGGTCGCCGGTGGAGCAGTCGACGATCAGGCGAGGCAACGTGCGGTCGGACGCCGCCAGGAGCCCTTGCGGCCCTTCGACCACGTCGAGCACGCCGCCAGTGTCGAAGACGGCGAGCACGACGTGCGCGCAGCGCGTGGCCATCGCGGCGGGCGTCGGCACGACCTCGCCGCCCTGCTGCGCCCACGCGGTGGCGGTGTCGGCCTGGAGGTCACAGCCGATCACCGCATACCCGGCGCGGAACAGGCGTGTGGCCAGCGCCGAGCCGACGAGCCCGAGCCCGATCACGCCGACCGCTGCGCGCTCGTTCGCTGCCTGCTCGGGCGCGATGCTCATGCCGGCAACGACGCCCCGCCGCATACCGCGATGTCCTGCCCGGTGATCGCGGCAGCGTCGTCGGACAGCAGGAAGGCGACCAGCGCGGCCACTTCGTCGGGGCGGATCAGCCGGCCGATCGGCGGCAAGCGTGGTGTGCTGCTGGCGCGTGCCGGTTCGGCGAGCATCGGCGTGTCGGTGGCCGCGGGCGAGACGACGTTCACCGTGACGCCCCGTGCCGCCACCTCCGCGCCCCAACTGCGCGCCAGCGACACCAGTGCGGCCTTCGTCGCCGCGTACTGGCTGCGCCCGGCCAGGCCACGCCACACGCGACTGCCGACGATCACCACGCGGCCGTGGCCCGCCTGCGCCATCGCCGGCAGCAGCACGTCGGCCAGCCGCGTGGCGGCCTCCACGTGCACCTGCCACATCGCGCTGCCGGCCGAGGCCGCGAGCGCGCCCAGCGGCGCGGTGTGCAGCAGCCCGGCGGCGTGCACCAGGGCCTGCACCGGGCCGACGTCGAGCAACGCCCGCGTCAGTGCGGTCGTGGCCCCGGCATCGGCGAGATCCACCGCGTGGTGCACGAGGCCCGGCGCTTCCACGCGCGGCGGCTGCCGATCGACGCCGGCCACCTGCCAGCCGTCCCGCAGCAAGCGCGCGGCAACGGCCGCGCCGATGCCCGAGCTGCTGCCGGTGACGACCGCGCGGCGGTTCATTCCACGCTGATCTTCTTGTCCGCGATGATCTTCGCCGACGCGGCGATGTCGTCGGCCTGGAACTTCGCGAAGTCGGCCGGGCTGCCGCCGCCGGGCACGAGGCCGTCGGTGACGAGCTTCTCGGCCATGTCCGCGGCGAGCGCCTTGTTCACCGCGGCGTTGAGCTTCGCGACGATGTCGGCCGAGGTCTTCGCCGGCGCCCACAGCCCGTACCAGCTCGCGCACTCGAAGCCCGGCAGCGTCTCGGCCGCGATGGGCACATCGGGCAGGTTGGGCAGCCGCTTGCCCGACGTCACGGCCACCACGCGCAGCTGCCCACTGCGATGGAACTGCACCGAGCCCAGCACGGGATCGATGAAGCCTTCGATCTGCCCGCCGATCAGGTCCTGGAACGCCGGCGCCGTGCCCTTGTACGGCACGATGGCCACGCTGATGCCGGCGGCCTGTTCGAGACGCGCGGTGCACAGGTGGCCGGCCGAGCCCACCGAGCCCACCGCGAAGTTCAGCTTGCCCGGCTGGGCCTTGGCTGCGGCCACCAGCGCCGGCAGTGTGGCGGTGCCGAGCTTGGCGGAGATCGCGATCGACAGCGGCGCCTGCGCCACGAGGCTGATCGGCACGAAGTCGGTCTGGACCTTGTAGGGCACCGACTTCATCGTCAGCGGCGCGGTGACGAAGGTGCTGGCGTTGAACAGCAGCGTGTAGCCGTCGGCCGGCGCCTTGGCCACCGCGTCGCCGCCGATCACGCCGTTGCCGCCGGGCTTGTTCTCGACGACGACGGTCTGCCCGAACTGTTCCTGGAGACGCTGGGCCAGCATGCGGCCGACCTTGTCGAGCGTGCCGCCGGGCGGGAAGGGGATGACCATGCGCACGGTGCGCTCGGGCCATGCCTGGGCGTGGGCGGGCGGTGCCAGCACGGACAGCCCGCAGGCGAGCGCGGCGGCTGCCAGCAGGGCCCTGCGGGGCTTCGTCATCGAGGTCATGTCGTCTCCCTGGAAGTGTCGTGTGGTCGGCCGCGTGTCACTCGACGCCGTGCATCGCCAGCAGTGTGCGCATGCGGTGCAGCGCGAGGCCGGGCTGCTCGATCAGCCCGGCGGCATCGGCCAGGCGGAACAACTCGGCCAGGTGCACCAGCGAACGCGTGCTCTGCTGGCCACCGACCATCGTGAAGTGCGACTGGTGGCCGTTCAGCCAGGCCATGAACACGACGCCGGTCTTGTAGTAGCGCGTCGGCGCACGGAAGATGTGGCGCGACAGCGGCACGGTGGGTTCGAGCAGTGCATGGAAGCGTTCCTCGTCGCCGGCGGCCAGCGCAGCCAGCGCGGCGCTGGCGGCCGGCGCGATCGCGTCGAAGATGCCCAGCAGCGCGTCGCTCTGGCGGTGCACGGGCGCGTCACCGGCACCGTCTCCGGCGATCAGCTCCGCGTAGTTGAAGTCGTCGCCGGTGTACATGCGCACGCCGCGGCCATCGAGCCCTCCGGTGGCCGGCAGCAGGCGGCGCATCGTGATCTCGCGCTGCTTGTCGAGCAACGAGATCTTGATGCCGTCGACCTTGGCCGCGTGGGAGCGGATGATGCCGAGCGCGGTCTGCATCGCCGCATCGACATCGTCCGTTCCCCAGTAGCCGGACAGCGCCGGGTCGAACATGTCGCCCAGCCAGTGCAGCAGCACCGGCTCGCGCGCCTGCCGCAGCACGTGGTCGTAGACGCGCTCGTAGTCGGCCGGGCCGCGCGCCACGCGCACCAGGGCCCGGCTGGCCATCACGATCAGCCGGCCGCCCTCGCGCTCGATGGCTTCCATTTGCTCGTCGTACGCGCGGATCACGTCGTCGACCGTGCGTGCGGCCTCCGGCGCCAGGTGATCGGTGCCGCAGCCGCAGGCGATGCGTGCGCCGGGCACGCTGCGCGCGGCGGCCAGCGAGCGGTGGATCAGCTCCAGCGAGGTCGGCCAGTCCAGCCCCATGCCGCGCTGCGCGGTGTCCATCGACTCGGCCACGCCGAGGCCCATGCGCCACAGCCGCACGCGGTAGGCGATCGTCGCGTCCCAGTCGACGGCGCATTGCAGCCACGGGTCGATGGCCGCGCGCGGGTCGGCAACCACGTGCGCGGCCGAGTAGGCGATGCGGTTGAACGCGGTGCCGGGCGCGGCCGGCACGATCGGCGCCGACGCGCGCAGCGTGTAGGGCGCCAGCGTGCCGGCGGCAGTGGGCAGCGTGATCGTGTGCGCTCCGCTCACAGCGCGAGCTCCGGCACGTCGATCCAGCGGCGTTCGCGCCAGCTCTGCAGCGCCGCCTCGACGAGCTGCACGCCCTTGGCGCCTTCGGGCAGCGTCCAGCGGTACGGCGCGTCCTCGGCGACGTGGCGGATGAAGGCCTCCCACTGCAGCTTGAAGCCGTTGTCGTAGACCTGCGCGTCGGGCACCAGCTGCCACTGGTCGAGGAAGTTCATCGACTGCTTGACGTCCGGGTTCCACACCGGCCGCGGCGTGCCCATGCGCGGCTGCATGCGGCACTCCTGCAGGCCGGCCACCGCCGAGCCGTGTGTGCCGTCGACGTGGAACGTGACGAGGTCGTCGCGGCGCACGCGCGTGGCCCAGCTCATCGTCAGCTGCGCCACCACCGGCTCGCCGTTGTGGCCCTTCAGCTGCGCGGTGGCGTAGGCGGCGTCGTCGGCGGTGGCGGGGTAGGGCTGGCCGGACTCGTCCCAGCGCTGGTCGATGTGCTTCGCACCGAGGCAGGTGATCGACTGCACCTGGCCGAACAGGTTGTCGAGCACGTAGCGCCAGTGGCACATCATGTCGAGGATCATGCCGCCGCCGTCCTCGGCGCGGTAGTTCCAGCTAGGGCGCTGGATGGGCTGCAGGTCGCCTTCGAAGACCCAGTAGCCGAAGTCGACGCGCACCGCCAGCATGCGGCCGAAGAAGCCCGAGCGGCGCAGCAGGTCGAGCTTGCGCAGCCCGGGCAGGAAGAGCTTGTCCTGCACCGCGCCGTGCTTGCGGCCCGAGGCCTGCGCCAGCCGGCAGACCTCGACCGCCTCGGCCAGCGTGGTGGCGATCGGCTTCTCGCAGTAGACGTGCTTGCCGGCCCGCAGCGCGCGCGCCAGCAGCTCGGGGCGCATCTGCGTCGTGCCGGCGTCGAAGAACACCTCGTCGGCCGGGTTGGCCAGCGCCGCGTCGAGGTTGGTGCCATGGCGCGCGATGCCGTGCTCGCGCGCCAGCGCCTCGATCCGCTCGGCGTTGCGGCCGATCAGCACCGGGTCGGGCATCACGCGGTCGCCGTTGGACAGCAGCACGCCGCCTTCGCGGCGGATCGCCACGATCGAGCGCACCAGGTGCTGGTTCAGGCCCATGCGTCCGGTGACGCCGTGCATCACGATGCCGAGGGTGCGCGTGGCCATGTCAAAGTCCTCCGTGGGATGTCGTGCAGGTGTTGGGGTCAGCCCATCGGCGTGAGCGATGGCCAGTGCGGTTGCACGCGGCTGGCGAACCCGGGCGCGTGCAGGCTCGTCAGGTCCAGCCGCCCGTCGTGCACGGCGAGCCGCCGCGTGGCGGGGTCATAGAAGCCGGCGTGCGCATCGGCCCAGGCCTGCGCCTCGTCGGCCGGCGCGGCGCCGAAGCCGTCGACGTAGTGGTGGCCGTTGCGCTCGATGTGTGCCACGCCCAGGCTCGCGGCGAGCAGCGTGTCCTGTTGCACCGCCAGGCCGGCCTGGCAGGTGAGGTCCTCGCCCGACAGCACGAGGCCCGGCTCGCGGGCGATGCGGGCTGCGTGCTGCAGCGAGCGGTAGAGCCCCTTGCACGCCTTGCTCGACACGCCGCGGTAGCCCAGCGCCAGCGCCTCGTCGAAGGCCTCGGGGTGGTCGTCGGACTCGTCGATGATCATCGGCACGCCGATGCCGAGGTCGCGCACCGGCGTGCGCAGCGCCAGCGCCCGCGGCAGCGGCTGCTCCAGCAGCAGCGTGCGGCGCAGCAGCTCGGCCAGGGCCGGGATGTCGGCGAAGCGGCGCCAGGCGGCGGCGAGCGTGTCGGCGTCGGCGTAGCTTTCGTTGCCGTCGAGCGTGGCGCGCCAGTTTGCTGGGGCATGGCGCTGCAGTACCGACGTGATCGACGCCAGACGCGCGACGTCGTCGTCGACGCGGCCGCAGAGCTTCAGCTTGAAGTGGGTCAGGCCGTAGGTGCCGACGGCCCGCTCCAGCGTGGCCGGCAACCCGTCGCGGGGATCCGCCGCGGGGTCGGCGGCGAGTTCGTCGTCGGCCAGTCGATCGGCCAGGCCCACCGTGTGGCGCAAGGCCACCGACATCGGCTCGGCGATCGGCAGCGCGGCGCTCCAGGGATCACCGAGCACGCCGGCGCGCAGCCCGGCGCACCACGACAGACCCGTGGCCCGCAGCACGGCATCGGCCACCGCCTTGTCGACCTGCGCCGGGCCGAACTGCGCGGCCAGCCGAGGCAGGCCCAGCGCCGCAGCGCGATGCATCGCTGCTTCCCCGACTTCCAGCGACAACGCATGCGCGCTGCGCACCGTGCCGGCCTCGACCGCCGCGTCGGATGCCACGCGCAGCGCGGTGCGCAGCTGCTCGGCGTTCTGCTCGTGCGTCAGCGCAGGGTTCTTGTCGAACCACTTGGGCACCATCAGCTCCGCGGCGGCGCCCACGGTGGCGCGCCCGTCGACCTCGACGACCGCGCGCACGTAGGCCTGCCCGCAGCGCGTGACGGTGGCGGCGCCGAACCGGAACGGCAGCCGCAGCACCACCGGCCGCTCGTAGGCCAGCGCCTCCAGCACGCGCACGCGCGGGGCGATCGCCGTCATGAGGTCAGCGCCTCCCAGGCCCCGCGCACGTAGGCGGCGCTGGCAGCGGCGCAGGCCAGCGGCTCGGGGTGATAGTCGAACGGCTCGAGCGCGATCCAGCCGGTGTAGCCGCCGTCGCGCAGCACGCGCAGCACCGGGGCCACCGGCGTGCCGCCCTGGCCCGGGCCGCGTCGGTTCGCATCGTTGAGCTGCACGTGCGCGACCACATCGAGATGGCGTCGCAGCGCTTCCTGCGGTGGCTCGGACTCGCCGGCCGATGCGGCGCTGAGGTCGAACATCGTGCGCAGCGCCGGCGAGCCGATGCGGCGGACGATCGCCGCCGCATCCTGCAGGCGGTTGACGACGCGCGTCTCGGCCGGCGACAGCGGCTCGATGCAGTAGGTGACGCCGCGCGCCTGCGCCCAGCCGGCGGCCTGCGCCCAGGCGTCGACGCAGCGCGCCACCGCATCCGCCAGCGGCTGGCCGGGGTCGGGCGCGCGTTGTGCCGGCGATCCATGCACCAGCACCTGCGCGTCGCAGGCGGCGGCAAAGTCGACGAGGCGCTGCATCAGCTCGAGCGCATGGGTGCGGCGCGGCGCGTCCGGCGTGGCGATCGACAGGCCCGGCGGCGCGGCGAGCAGCCAATGCAGGCTGCTGATCGCGATGCCGAACCCCGCGGCCTGCGCGCGCAGGCGGCTGCCGGCGGCCTCGTTCAGCTCGAAGGGGTCTTCCGTCAGCGTGAACGGCGCCAACTCCAAGGCGCTGCAGCCGAGTGCCGCGGCCAGCTCGCATTGCTCGTGGAACGGGCGCCCGCGCAGCACCTCGTTGCACAGGGACAGCTTCAGCATCGTCATGCCGCCTGATCCCGGGCGCGCTGCCGCTCGCGCTGCAGGGACCACACCTTCCACGCGACCGAGCCGATCACCATCGCGGCCAGCGCGCCGGAGATCGGCCGCGTGAAGAACGGCGTCAGGTCGCCGTCCGACAGCACCAGCGCGCGGCGCAGGTTCTTCTCCAGCAGGTCGCCCAGCACGATGCCCAGCACCAGCGGCGCCATCGGGTAGCCCCACTGCCGCAGCGCGTAGCCGACGATGCCGAAGGCCAGCATCACCCACACATCGAACATGCGGCCGGAGATCGCGAAGCTGCCCACCGCGCAGAGCACGAAGATGATCGGCACGATCAGCGGCTGCGGCACGCGCAGCACCTGCACCAGCGCCTTGGTCAGGACCAGCCCGTAGATCAGGATGCCGATGGTGGCGAACAGCATCATCGCCACCACGTCGTACACGAAACGCGGGTTCTCCAGCATGATCATCGGGCCCGGCCGCACGCCGTGGATGATCATCGCGGCCATCAGCACCGCGGCCGGTGCCGAGCCGGGCACGGCCAGCGTCAGCACCGGGATCACGGCGCCGGGCACGCAGGCGTTGTCACCGGTCTCGGCGGCCATCAGACCGTCGATCGAGCCCTTGCCGAACATCTCGGGTTCCTTGCTCGCACGCTTGGCAGCCGCGTACGACGACCAGGCCGCCACGTCCTCGCCCACGCCCGGCACGATGCCCACGCCGGTGCCGATGAGCCCCGAGCGCAGGATCGTGCGCCAGTGCCTGGCCACGTCCGACAGGCGGGGGATCACCGTGTCGAACGGGTTGATCTTCACCGGCGGCCGGTGCTTCCGCATCGCGGTCAGCAGCTCGGCGAACCCGAAGGCGCCCACCAGCGCCGGCACGAGCTGGATGCCGCCGGCGAGATCGCGCACGCCGAACGAGTAGCGCTCGTACGCGTACTGCGGCTCCTGGCCGATGGTGGCCACGAACAGGCCCGCCACGCCGGCCAGCCAGCCCTTGAGCGGGTCGTCGCCCGTCAGTGTGCCGGCGATCAGCACGCCGAACAGCGCGAGCCAGAAGAACTCGTAGGCGCCGAACTTCAGCGCCAAGCCGCCGAGCACAGGCGTGAAGCCGGCGAGGAACACCATGCCGATCAGCGTGCCCATCACCGAGCCGGTGGTGGCGATGCCCATCGCGCGGCCGGCCAGGCCCTGGCGGGCGAGGGCGTAGCCGTCCAGGCAGGCCGCGGCCGACGCCGGCGTGCCGGGGATGTTCAGCAGGATGGCCGAGCGCGAGCCGCCGTAGATGGCGCCGACGTAGGTGCAGATGAGGATCAGCAGCGCCTGATCGGAAGGCAGCTTGATCGTGAGCGTCGTCATCAGCGCCAGGCCCATCGTGGCGGTGAGGCCGGGCAGGGCACCGATGATCACGCCCACCAGCGACGCCAGCAGCGCCAGCGCGATCACCATCGGCTGGCTGAAGTGCGCGATGGACTGCCCGAACTGGATGAGGCCTTCGAACATCGGAATCGTGGCGCGCGGTCGGAGGCGATCGTGCCGTCAGGGCAGCCGCACGAGGAACACGCGCTCGAACACCAGCACCACCACCACGGCCGTGCCGATGCCAGCGGCGATCGCGGTGGTGGCGCGGCGGCGCGGCGGCGCGTCGCTGTCGAAGAGGGCACAGAAAGCTGCGACGAAGATCGCGGTGGCCACGCCGAACGGCACACGGCCGACGAGACCGATCGCATAGGCCAGCATCAGGACCAGGGCCAGCCCGACGCGGCGGTTGATCAAGGCGCCGCCGTCGTCGCCATCGCCGGCCCCGCGCGGGCGCCGCAGCGCGATCAGCGCGCCCATCGCCATCATCATCAGCCCGTAGATGCCGGGCACCAAGCCCGGCGCGGTGTAGAGCGTGCCGCCCATGGACTCGTAGCGATCCATCTGCCAGGCGCCGGCGAAGATCGCCAGGCCGAAAGCGATCCAGGCCGCACCGCCGATGCGGTCCGCCTTCATGGTGGGATGCGCCGTGCCGTTTGGCGTTGCGTCAGGGCTTGGCGATGCCCACCGTGTCGGGCGACACCTTGGCCTTGCCGGCGGCCTGCTGCGTCCAGGCGTAGGCCTGGATCGCCGGGAACACCGCGGACTGAGCGGTGTCGCCCGCCATCGGTGCGAACAGCGCGCCGCGACCCTGCGCGTACTTCTTCAGCGCCTCGTTGTTGGCCATCTGCGCGGCCCACACCCGATCGAGCGTGGCGGTGACCTCCGCCGGCACGCCCCTCGGGACGAAGATGCCGAAGTAGTTGATCGGGTCCTTGAAGCCGGGGATGAATTGCGACAGCGGCGGCACGCTGCCGAAGCCTTCGATCTCCAGCGGCTTGTCGCCCACCACGGCCAGCGGGCGGATCTTCTTCGCGCGGATCATGTCGGTCTGCTCTGCCGCGAGCTGCGTGGTGACCTGCGTTTCGCCGGCCACCGTGGCCACCACGGCCGGGTTTCCGCCGTCGTAGGTGACGTGCTTGTAGCTGGTACCGGTGGCGCGCGCGATGGCCTCGATCGCGGCGTGGCCGCTGGAGTTGACGCCGGCGGTGGCCACCGACACCTGGCCCGGGCGCGCCTTCATCGCGTCGAGCAGATCCTTCATGGTCTTGTACGGCGCATCGGCGTTCACGCCGACCACGGCGATGTGCGCGACGTTCAGGTAGAGGTGCCAGTCCTTCACGCTGGTGTCGACCATGCCCAGCACCTTGTAGGTGCCGAGGTCCTTGGCGGCGCCGGCCGTCCAGGTGTAGCCGTCCTTCGGTGCTTCCATCGCGTTCTTCGTGCCCACCGAGCCCGACGCGCCGGGCTGGTTCTGGATCACGATCTTCTGGTTCAGCACCTTCTCGATCTCGGCGGCGGTGACCCGCGTGACCTGGTCCGTGCTGCCGCCGGCGGCCCACGGCACGATGATGGTGATGGGCTTGGAAGGCTGCCAGGTCTGCGCGATGGCGGGCAGGGCCAGCAGCAGCGCGAGCGGGGTGGCGACGGCGTAGGGCTTCATCGGGGTCTCCTGCTTATTCACCGGATGGGGAATTCTTGGCAAGCGGCGGCGGCTCGTCCCTCAGGACATACCCGAGCACCACGTCGACGATGTGCGAGAGCCGCTCCGCGCGGGCCTTCGGGGACATCAGGCTGCGCCCGAAGATCGCCGCCAGCGTGTGCCGGTTGCCGAGGTAGAAGTAGGCCAGCGCGGCGATCGAGATGTAGAGCTGCAGCGGGTCGACGCCGCCGCGGAACGAACCTTCGCGCCGGCCGCGCTCGAGCACCTCGCCCAGCGTCTGGATCAGCGGCGAGTTCAGCGTGCGGGCGCGCGGCGAGTCTTCCAGGTGTCGCGCGCGGTGCAGGTTGGCGCTGTTCAGCAGCGTCAGGAACTCCGGGTGCTCGAGGTAGTAGTTCCAGGTGAAGGTGGTGAGCGCGCGCAGCGCCTCGGTGGGCGGCAGTTCCAGCAACCGCAGCCGCTGCTCGGCCTCGCGGATGCCGCGGTAGGTGTCCTCGAGCACCGCCTGGAACAGCCGGTCCTTGTTGTCGTAGTAGTAGTACAGCAGCTTCTTGTCGACGCCGGCGCGCTCGGCGATGCGGTCCACCCGCGCGCCGCCCAGGCCATGCTCGTGGAACTCGTCCCGAGCCGCGGCCAGGATGGCTTCGCGCGAGCGGTCGGCGTCGCGCGCGCGGGGTTCGGCGGCCGGCATGGCGGTAGCGGTGGCAGGTGGGGCGCGGCGCGACATGCGTGCCAGTGTTCACCAGATGGTGAATTGTGGCGAGACGCGAAAACCCGCAGCGCGATACACGGCCTGAGAGGGTGTTTCCCAAATCAATGTGCCCGCGCCGGGGCGGCCCCAGCAAGGGCCCACTCGGTGTTGCAAAGCCTCGCCGGGTCACCCGACCCGGCTGCGCTTCGCGCCTTGACTGGGCCCTTTCTGGGGCCGCACGCGGGCACACTCATTTGGGAAACACCCTCTGAGGCTCCGGTGCGCTCAGGCGCGCGGCGCCTGGTCCTTCCACTGCGCCAGGTAGCCCTGCTGCATGCGCTCGAGGAAGCGCGTCATCTCGGCCGCCGCGGCTTCGGCGTCGCGGGCGCGCAGGTGCTTCAGGAAGCGGCGGCGCGAGGGCAGCGTGAACGGGTTCTCGCGGGGCCCGATGCGCGCGATGAAGTGGCCCAGCACCTCCATCACGCCTTCCATCGTGATCGCGACGATCGGGTTGCGCGTGGCCTGCGCGAGGATCAGGTGGAACTCGCGGTGCAGCCGCTGGCGCTCGTCGAAGTCGCCCGCCTCGTCGGCGCGCATGGCGGCGGCCACGTTGGCCTCTAGCGCTGCGAGGTCTTCCTCGGTGGCGCGCTCGCAGGCCACGCGCACGACCAGCGTGCTGAGCCAGATGCGCGCTTCGGTGAGGTGCTCGGGCGTGATCGCGCCCAGGTGGTACAGGTCGCGCAGGCCACCCACCACCACCTTGCCGCTGCCCGGCCGCACGAAGGCGCCGCCGGCCGCGCCCTTGCGCGACTCGATCATGCCGGCCAGCTCCAACGCGCGCAGTGCCTCGCGCAGCGTGTTGCGGCTGACGTGGAACTGCGCCGCCAGCTCGCGCTCGGGCGGCAGCCGATCGCCCGGTTTCAGCCGCCCGTC
Organism: Rubrivivax sp.; assembly: GCA_016789955.1. GTDB lineage: Bacteria > Pseudomonadota > Gammaproteobacteria > Burkholderiales > Burkholderiaceae_C > Rubrivivax. Next base: position 48,973 of record JAEUPB010000011.1, read on the forward strand.
GGCGACCAGCGCCCGGATCTGCCCGGCGATGTCCTCGAAGGCGCGGTGCGGCGTGATCGCGACGAACGAGGCCGTCCCGGCCGCGGGGACGGGAACAGGGGCTGATGCGCGCACGGCCGTGCTCATCTCGTCATGCCCCGGTATGATCGCTTGGTCATTGGTTGAGCCTTTATACCATGCTGCACCGCCGCACATTCCTGTCCACTGCCCTGGCTGCCGGCTCCGCCGCGATCGTGCCGCTCGCCGCCACCGCGCAGGACGCGTGGCCCTCCAAGCCGATCCGCATCATCGTGCCCTACCCGGCCGGCGGCACCACCGACCAGCTCGCGCGGGCCATCCAGGCGCCGCTGGCCGAGACGCTGGGCCAGCCCATCGTCATCGAGAACAAGGCCGGCGCCGGCGGCACGCTGGGCACCGACGCGGCGGCCAAGGCCGCGCCCGACGGCTACACGCTGGTGTTCGGCAACTCGGGCCCCAATGCGCTCGCGGGCCTGGTGCGCAAGCTGCCGTACGACACGCTGAAGGACCTGCGCACGCTGTCCACCGCGGCCATCGTGCCGATGATCTTCACGGTGCCGGCCGAGAGCCCGCACCGCACGCTGAAGGAGTTCATCGCCCACGCCCGCGCGCAAGGCACGGCGCTCAACTACGGCTCGGTGGGCCAGGGCTCCATCTCGCACCTCACCGGCGAGCTGTTCAACGAGCTCGCCGGGCTGAGGATGCAGCACATCCCCTACGCCGGCGGCGCGCCGATGATCACGGCCTTCGCCGGCGGCCAGCTGCACGCGGCCTTCGTCACGGGCCTCGACGGAGCCAGCATGGTGCAGGCCGGCCGCGTGCGCTACCTCGCGGTGGGCACCCCGACCCGCACCGACGTGTTGCCCGGCGTGCCGGCGGTGGCGGAAGACGTGCCCGGCTTCCGCAGCACCGCCTGGTTCGGCCTGCTCGCGCCGCGCGCGGTGCCCGACGACATCGCCGCGAAGCTGCAGGCCGCCATCGTCAAGGCCGTGGCGCGGCCCGAGATCCGCAAGCTCTTCGCCGAGCGCAACGTCGAGGCGCGCAGCAGCACCCCGCAGGAGTTCGAGAAGCTGATCCGCGACGAGATGGCGCAATGGGCGCCGGTGGTGGCGAAGGCGGACATCAAGCCGTCCTGAGGAGAATGTCCTTGCTCGCGCGGGCTCGAGCGCCCGTTTGAGCGAATCATCGCCAGCCGTCGGCGCGTTGCGGTCGTTCATGGTGGGCCGTTCGTGGAGGCCGTGCAGCAAGGCCGAGGGCCGGTGCGGGCGGGGCCTGGGGCTCAGACGCTCGGCCTTGCGCGGCGCTGCGCGCCGCGTCCCCTGCGATGCTCGGTCGCCTGGCCCGCTGCGAAACTCGCTCCACTCACTGCGTTCGTTGTGCTCGAACAATCGCAGCGAGTCAGAAGACGATGCGCGCCTGCGGCGCGCGGCCAGTCGCCCTGCGCTTCTCGGGAGCCTCGCGATTCGCCCCAGGCCCTGCCCGACCCTCGGCCTTGCCACTACCACCGCGGCGCACGTGAGCCGCGCACCACCGTCGTCTCAGCAAGGCTGTGGGTGGGCCCTCGCGGCGGCGAATATCGAGACGCCCGAGAAGCGCAGCTTCTTCGACCGCGCGCCGCAGGCGCGCTTCGTGATCTGACTCACCGCGATTGTTCGAGCACGAACGCAGTGAGCGGAGCGAGTTCCGCGGTGGGGCGAAGAAGCGAGCATCGCAGGGGACGTGGTGCGCAGCACCACGCACCGGCTCGATGCTGAGCCGCTGCGAGGGCACACCCACAGCCTTGCCGCCACGGCCTACGCACGCCAGGCTCTCAACGACCGCAACGCGCCGACACCGGCCTCCCAGGCCGTGCGCCACACATCAGGCGCGCACGGAGCGCCCCGAGGACGACCCGTTACCGCTCGCCAAGCCGTTCCTTCAGCCGCCGCACCGCCGAGCCCGGCGTGGTGAGCACCGGCAGCCCGCAGGCCCCGGCCACCGCGCCGGCAGCCCGCGCGAGGCTGAACTGCGCCAGCGCGATCACCACGCAGCCCTGCGCGGCCAGCGCCTGCGCGGCCAACACCGCCGCCGCGTCGTGCGTGGCGGTGTCGCCGCGGTCGAGCGCGGCCATCGCGCCGTCGGCCAGCGCGGTGCACACCGTCACATCGGCTGGGAATTCCGGCGGCATCGAGGCCAGCGTCGGCCCGAAGGTGGCCAGCAGGCCGATGGCACCGCCGGCGTGCCGGCGCCGCGCCACGGCGGCGGCTTCGTCGACCATCGCCTCGTTGGGCTTGAGCACCGGGATGCGGGCATGGCGCCGCTGCACCGCCTCGATGCACGGGCCGAAGGCCGAGCAGGTGTAGAGGATGGCGTCGGCGCCGCAGCCCACCGCGTAGTCGGCCAGGCGGATGAAGCGCTGCGTCATCGCATCGTCGAGCCGGCCGGCGCGCGCCAAGTCGGCCGACAGGCTGTCGTCGAGCAGGTTCATGCGCACGGCCTCGGGCCACTCGCGCTGCAGTTCGTCGCTGATGGGTGCCAGCGAATGCGCCAGCGCGTGGATGAGGGCGATGCGGGGCATGGTTCTACGCTGCGTCGGCGACTCGGCGGCGATCGGGGACGATGCGGCGCCCCTGCAGCACCCAGACCAGGCCTGCCAGCACGAGCGCCGGCAGGTAGAACCAGTGCGCGCTCGGGCGGTCGGTGGGCACCTGCACGGCTTGCACGTTCCAGCCCTGCTCGAAGCCGGACTTCTGCGCGCGGCTGCCGAATTTCACCTGGGCGATCTGCACGTTCCCGCCGAGCGACACCAGCGTGAGCCCGGCCTCCTGCAGCCGCTTGCGCCCGGCGGCGGCCGGGTCGGCGCCCGCAGCGGCGGCGCCCAGCTGCAACGCCACCGTCTTGGACTTGTCCTCGCCCTCGATCGTCGTGCCCTGGATCACCATCACGATGCGGTCGTCGGCCGGCAGGCCGCCGGCGACCTCGAACACGCGCGCGGCGGCCTCGGCTCGGTACTCCGGCGCGAGACGGTCCATGAACCAGTCGGGCCTGAACAGCAGCACCACCGCGATCGCCACCAGCAGCCACTCCCAGGGCCTCATCTTCACGCGCATCCAGTTCATCGTCAGCGCCGCGAACAGCAGCGTGGCCACCGTGCACGCGACCACCACGCTGACCAGCTCGAACGTGCCGCGCACGTCGATCAGCAGCAGTTGCGCGTTGAAGATCCAGATGAACGGCAGGATCACCGTGCGCAGCGCGTAGATCGAGCCCTGGATGCCGGTCTGGATCGCGTCCTCGCCCGAGATCGCGGCGGCGGCGAAGGTCGCCAGCCCCACCGGCGGCGTGATGTCGCCCATGATCCCGTAGTAGAAGACGAACAGGTGCACCGCGATCAGCGGGATGATGAGGCCGCTCTGCGCGCCCAGTTCGACCACCACCGGCGCCATCAGCGTGGCCACCAGCACGTAGTTCGCGGTAGTGGGCACGCCCAGCCCGAGCACCAGGCAGACGAAGGCGATGAACAGCAGCATCACCATCACGTTGCCCTGGCTGACGAACTCGACGAACTCGGTCATGCGCAGGCCCAGCCCGGTCAGCGTGATGCCGCCGACGATGATGCCGGCGGTGGCCGTGGCCACGCCGATGCCGATCATGTTGCGCGAGCCGTCGGTGAGGCCGCCGATCACGTCGGCGGCGCCGACGCGCCACAGCCCCGCCGCCGGCTGCCGGCGCAGCATCGCGATCAGCGGACGGTGCGTCAGCATCAGCGCGACCAGCACGACGATGGCCCAGAACGCCGACAGCGCCGGCGACATCTCCTCGACCATCAGGCACCAGATCAGCGTGCCGATGGGCATCAGGAAGTGCAACCCGGCGCGCACCGTGGGCCAGGTGTCCAGGGCCTTCGGACGCTCGATGTCGATGTCCTCGGGCAGGTCGGGGCAGCGCGCAGCCTGCTGCAGGCTGATCGCGTACAGCGCCAGCAGCACGGCACCCACCGCCCAGGGGGCCGCGCCGCCGAGCGCGGCCTTGATGCCTTCCAGCACGTAGTAGATCGCGCCGATCACGACGACGGTGCCCGAGAGCCCCAGCCCCAGGCGCAGCAGCTTCTCGTTGAACGGGCGCGGCGCACGATCGACGACCGGCTGCATGCCCAGCTTCAGCGCCTCGAGGTGCACGATGTAGAGCAGGCCGATGTACGACAGCGTGGCCGGCAGGATCGCGTGCCGGACGATGTCGCTGTACGGGATGCCCACGTACTCGACCATCAGGAACGCGGCCGCGCCCATCACCGGCGGCATGATCTGGCCGTTCACCGAGCTCATCGTCTCGATGGCACCGGCCTTCACGCCGCCGTAGCCGGCCTTCTTCATCAGCGGGATCGTGAAGATGCCGCCCGAGACCACGTTGCTCACCGACGAGCCCGAGATCATCCCGTTCAGCGCCGACGACACCACCGCCACCTTGGCCGGGCCACCGCGCAGGTGGCCGAGCGCGGCGAAGCTCACCTGCATCATGTAGTTGCCGCCGCCGGCGCGGTCGAGCAGCGTGCCGAAGAGCACGTAGACGAAGATGGCGCCGGTCGACACACCGAGCGCGATGCCGAACACGCCCTCGGTGGTGAGCCACAGATGCGACAGCAGCCGGTTCAGGCTCGCGCCCTTGTGCTGCAGCACCTCGGGCATCCAGGGCCCGAGCATGGCGTAGCCGATGAAGATCAGCGCCAGCGCCGCCATCGGCCAGCCGACCGCGCGGCGCGTCGCCTCCAGCAGCAGCACGAGGCCGATGAGCGCGGCGGCGATATCGCCCGTCGTCGGCTGCCCCGGGCGCGTGGCAAGCTCCTTGTAGAACACGAGCAGGTAGGCGCCAGCGAAGGCGCCCAGCAGCGCCAGAACAATGTCCTGCACGGGCACGCGGTCACGCGGCGAGTTGCGCAGGGCCGGCCAGGCCATGAAGGCGAGGAAGAGCGCGAACGCCAGGTGCAGCGAGCGCGCCTCGGTGTCGTTGAGGATGCCGAATCCGAAAGTGAACGGCAGCGGCGAGGCATACCAGAGCTGGAAGAACGCCCACGCGAGGCTGACGAGCGCGATCGCCCGCCCCGCCAGGCCGCCCGCCTTGCGCGCGCCGGTGTCCGCCTGCGCCACCAGTTCCTGCAGCGCTTCAGGGGCCTTCTCGATGTCGGTGGCCATGTGCCGTTCTCCTCCGGATGAAACAACGGCGGCCCGGGTCCCTGCCCTTGGCCGCCGCGGCGGGTGCGGGTCGGCCTCAGGCCGACCGCTGGCTGCGCGTCACTTCACCCAGCCCTTCTCGCGATAGAAGCGCAGCGCACCTTCGTGCAGCGGCGCC
>JAEUPB010000025.1 GCA_016789955.1 Rubrivivax sp.
GCCGGCAGCAGGTGATGGGTCAGGTGGTAGCCGTTGTTGCGCGGGTGGATCAGCCAGCGAGCCGGGCCGCGCACGGCCATGTCGCGTGTGAAGCTGAGGATGCCGCCCGGCCGCAGCCCGAAGTGGTCGCACATCTCGCGCAGTGTCGTGATCAGGTGAAAGGCTGTCGCCCGCGCCAGCAGCCACAGCCCGATGAACGTCAGCGTGAAATCCGCGCCAGTGAACTCGAGCAGCAGTACCAGCGCCCCGAGCCACCAGGCCACGATGCCGCATCGACCTGTCCACGACACGCCCGCGACCCCAAGGTGCCCGAGGAAGTTGCCCCACCAAGCACGCAGCGAGAAGACCTGCCGCAGGTAGCTCGCCAGCCAATGGCGCGGCGGTGTCGCCGGCGGCTCGATCAGGTCGGGATCGCCGCCTGCCGCACCCAGTTGCATGTGGTGCCTGAAGTGGTCCGCCCGATAGCTTTCCAGCGATGCGAACACCGGCGGCGCGACGAGCAGCCCCGCGATGGCATCGTTCACGCGCAGCGTTCGGCAGAGATTGCGATGCCCCGCGTCATGCAGGATGTTTCCCAAGGCGCGCTGCCGATTGGCGACGACGATCAGCGCCAGCGGCAGTGTCTCCAGCCCGATCCAAGCCACCGCCGCCGTCGCAGCCAGTATGGCGACCCAATCGAAGGCTACGTCGCCGAGTGGCCGCGCCCAGTTCAGCCGCAGCAGTTCGCGGTGCGCGCCGCCGTCTCGCTGCAACTGCGTGCGCAGTTGCGACTGGTCCCCGAGGACTTCCGAATGCGTCAACATGTCCGGAAACTCCTTCCCCGGGCGGCAACGCATCGCGCGCCCCACCGGCTTCGCGCCAGTGGAAACGCCTTTGCAACGGCCCGGGTATCGACGCTAGCAGCGCGCCGCGCTGCTCAGGCGGTGTTTAGCAACTTTGGCCCTAGGTGAGCTTCGCTAAACCGCAACGTCGAGCCGCGAGATACCTCGCCGAGTCCTCATAATCAGTTACAGAAACCAGCCTTCCCACACACGCAAGGAGAGCCCCGGATGAGTGGCGAACGCGACCTCGATACCCTGCGGCGCGAGATGGCCCCGCAGTTGCACCCCGAGACCTTCGTCTACTGCAGCTTTCCGGACTTCCGCATCCCACCTGGCCTGGAGCCGATCTGCACCTTTCGCGAGGCCGAGGGGGTGACCGCGATCGTCGAGAAAGCCCAGGCCGAAGACTCGGCCGTGCCCTACGTCTTCGAGTCGCACCTCATCACCCTCACGGTGCATTCGGCACTCGACGCCGTGGGTTTCATCGCGACGCTGGCCGGCCGGCTGGCCGACGCCGACATCCCCTGCAACGTCGTCGCGGGCTACCACCACGATCATCTGTTCGTGCCGACCCGTCATTCACAGCAGGCACTGAAGGTGCTGGCGTCGATTTCGGCACCGCCGCGCCCCTCGGCGCGGCCCGCCGTCTAGCTGCCGCCCTGCTCGGTGATCCAGCGCCGCACATCCTCGGCACGCCAGGCCGTGACCCCTGCCGACAGCTTCACCGGGCTCGGAAACGAGCGCGCACGGACCTGACGCCACAGCGTGGACTTCGAGATCGGCACGAACGCGAGCACCTGACGTTGGCGCAGGAAGCCCGTGTCGGGCAAGCAGGGTGAGGGGTTGGTGGCCGCGCCGGACTCGGTCGCGCGCAAGGGCGTGGCAGCGGCGGCGCTGCCGGGCAAGGATGTTCGCATGGGCATGTTCGGTCTCCGCGGCGGACGGCTCCGCCGGAAGGCATGACCAGCTCGTTGCGGCAGCGAAGGGTCACGGTCGGATCGCTGCGGAAAGGAACGCGAAGACTCCAGGTCAACCGCCGGTGCGTTCCCAACTGGCGGTTCGTGCGGACCGGCGCTGATTCCCGGCCCTGAAAGGGGTGGTTGCTGATGGCGGGATGCCAGCGTTGCCGCTGGTCGCCCCAAGCGCAATCAAGGCAGGTGTCGACTGCGACGCCATCGACCTTCGATGGGGGAAGCGCCGCGACCCGTGGAGCCGCCATGCGCCTGGGTGAGACCGTAGCGCCGGCGAGCAGTGAACGCACGTCGAGCAAAGCACGCGCCTGCGAAACGGCGGCCTTGCGCGGGCGCTACGCGGTGGCGACTCGCGGCGCCGGGGTTTCATCGTTCTCGCCCTCGCCAGACGCGCCAGCCTCGGCCACCGGCTCGGCGGTCGGCAAGGCGGAAATCGCCGCGTCTTGGCCGGCCAGGGCACTCGCATCGTCGCGTGTCGCATCTTCGACTGAACCACCCTGCCCCTCGATCTCGACCTCCGGTGCGTTCATGCGCCGCCGCAGGCCCGACGCGAAGTTGCGTGCCGCCGTGGCCACGCCGCGCACCTGGCGCTTCACCAGCGCACGTTGCTTGTCGACCTCGCGCGTCGTGATGACCTCGTGGATCTCCAGCGTCTGCAGCAAGGGCATCAGCTGGTCGAGCTTGCCGAGCAGCTCCAGATAACGCCGGCCGCTCGACGACAGCACGCCCACCTCGATCTCCAGCGCTCGGGTGTCGTAGGTCGCCACCCGCGTGATCCCGTGCGCCCTGAAGAGCGCTTCGGCGCCGTCGATGGCGCGGTCCAGCGCGGCGGAAACAGCATCCAGGCGCTCGCGCAGCGCGGTCTCGACGCGCGCAACGTCCTCGGGGTCCAGGCGCGTGCGTGCGATCACCGAGATGAAGTGCGCGTTGAGCTGCAGCGTCGCGAACATGCGCACGAACAGGCGCTTGCCCTCGGCGCTGGTGAAGCAGGCCGGCATCTTCACGCTCGCCGCCTCGACACGCCGGTAGTCGACCTTGGCCTCGCGCGCGAGGATGCGCTCGTTCACGCCACCCTGGTCCACCCGCACGATCTGCAGGCTGGTGGCGGTCGGCAGGACATCGTTGTGCATGGGCCTCTCCCGCAACAATCACACTGAGGACGCGCTGGCGGCCAGTGTTTGCCGCGGCCCGCACCCATCGCCACGCGAAACGGCCGCGCGGCGGCGGTGGTTTCGCCATCAGCCCGCGCCGCACGGCGCCAGCCCCGTTGACCGCCGCCGATCGCGTCGCTACCTTTCGCACACGCAGCAGCTGGCCCTGCGTCCACCTTGGCAAGCCCTGTTGATCCTCGTGCGCATGCGGGCGTCTCGAACGCTTCGACCGCTTCGCACCCTGAGCGCGCTTTCGAGCCGTTGATTGCACGGGCCTCGTGTGGCCAACGGCTGCAACGCGCGCTTCGATCGGTCGCTGGCATCCCGATCACGCGGCATGCGTCGCGTCCATCCAGCCCTTGAAGTTTGCCGCCGGCTCTCAGCCGGCATTCGTCACCCCGTGGGGCCATCGCCCCACAGGCGGTCATGGCCTCCGCGTTCTCCATGGAGGCCAACATGCCACACCCCCGAGCATCGCTCGAACGTTCCCGCGCACCCCTCTTCACGGCGGGCACCTACCGTGATTCGTTTGACGACGTCCCGACCGAGGACGACGACATCGCCCAAGGTGGCGCCGAGGCCATCGACTGGACCGAGCAGGACGTGGTGTTCCTGCACTGGCGCTTGCTGCAGGAAGTCGAGGCGCTGTCGGACCCCGAGACGCCGCTCGAAGCGAAGCTCGACACGCTGCGCTGGGTGTTCACCGAGCGCGAGAAGGACTCGCGGCCGTTCTCGTTCGTGAACTGCCTGCGCGTCGTCGGCTGCAGCCCGCTGTCGCCGATTGCCTACTGCGGCCTCGTCGATGCCGACGAGATCCGCAGCCGCATCCGGCATGGCGTGAAGCAGTGGCTGGAAGCCACGCTGACGCGCTACCCCGAGTGGGTGCGCGAGGCCGTTGCGCGCAACCCGGAGTGGGTCGAGCTGCAACTCGCCCGCAATCCGCAGTGGATCAACCAGCAGGTCCGCGCGGTCGCCCTGCAAGGCGACCTGTTCGCCTGAGCCATTAACGGCCGCCGCCGCAGCGCGGCGACCACCACCTCAAGGAACACACCATGTCCCGCTTCCATCGCGCGGCCGGCGTGCTGGCCGTTCTCGCATTGCACGCACTCGGCGCCCACCTGGACGCCATCGACTCCCCTTCGGCGCCCTCGCGCGCCGAAGAGCGCCGCCTGCCTGCCGCCGCGCCGGTCCGCTGAGGAGCCGCCATGCACATCGTTGCCCATCACGGGCGTGCCGCGGCGCTGCTGCTGCCCGTGCGCGCGCCGGAGGATCTCGAGTACCTCGTCAAGGAGAGCGAGATCGTCACCGGCCGGCCCGGCCGCACCTTCGTGACCGCCGGCGCCGACCGCCTTGCCTACCGGCTGCAGTGGCATCCGCTCGGCTTCCAGGTCGAGCGGCTCGACAGCCGCGGCCGCGCGCTGCACGTGCAGCAACTGCTGCTGTTCGAGTTCCTCGACCACCCGCTGCTGGAGGCCTTGCATGCCGGCCAGCTCTTCACCGCGCCGATCGAGTTCGACTCGCCGCGCGGTTGACTCATCTACCCCAAAGGCGGGCGTCCCTTCGGGGGCACCCGCCGTACCGGAGAACCACCATGCAGATTCAAGTCCGCATCAACGAGGAAGGCGCGCTGCGCAACCAGCGCTTCGCCTTCACCGACCGATTCACGCTCGTGTCGGAACT
>JAEUPB010000064.1 GCA_016789955.1 Rubrivivax sp.
GTCTGGTTGGCGAAGCTCGAGCTCATCACGTAGCTGGGGTGGCCGGTGGCGCAGCCCAGGTTCACCAGGCGCCCCTTGGCCAGCATGATGATGCGCTTGCCGTCGGGGAAGATCACGTGGTCGACCTGCGGCTTGATCTCCTCCCACTGCAGGTCTTCGACGGCGGCGATGTCGATCTCGTTGTCGAAGTGGCCGATGTTGCAGACGATGGCGTTGTGCTTCATCGCCTGCATGTGCGCGCGCGTGATCACGCCCTTGTTGCCCGTGGCGGTGACGAAGATGTCGGCCTTGTCCGCGGCCCAGTCCATCGTCACGACGCGGAAGCCCTCCATCGCGGCCTGCAGCGCGTTGATGGGGTCGATCTCGGTCACCCACACCTGCGCGGAGAGCGCCCGCAACGCCTGTGCGCTGCCCTTGCCCACGTCGCCGTAGCCGGCGACCACGGCGATCTTGCCGGCGATCATCACGTCGGTGGCACGCTTGATGCCGTCGACCAGGCTCTCGCGGCAGCCGTAGAGGTTGTCGAACTTGCTCTTGGTCACCGAGTCGTTGACGTTGATGGCGCGGAACATCAGCGTGCCCTTGGCGCTCATCTCCTTCAGCCGGTGCACGCCCGTCGTGGTCTCCTCGGTGACGCCGATGATCTTCGCGCTCTTGCGGCTGTACCAGGTGGGGTCGGTGGCGAGCTTGGCCTTGATCGCGGCGTACAGCTCGCGCTCCTCCTCGCTGCCCGGGTTCGCCAGCACCGACGCATCCTTCTCGGCGCGCTTGCCCAGGTGCATCAGCAGCGTCGCGTCGCCGCCGTCGTCGAGGATCATGTTGGGGCCTTCGGCGTCGCTGCCCTTGGGGCCGAACTCGAAGATGCGGTGCGTGTAGTCCCAGTAGTCCTTCAGCGTCTCGCCCTTGTAGGCGAACACCGGCGTGCCGGCTTCCACCAGCGCGGCGGCGGCATGGTCCTGCGTGCTGAAGATGTTGCACGAGGCCCAACGCACCTGGGCGCCCAGCGCCTGCAGCGTCTCCACCAGCACGGCGGTCTGGATCGTCATGTGCAGGCTGCCGGTGACGCGCGCGCCCTTCAGCGGCTGCGCGGCGGCGTATTCGCGGCGGATCTCCATCAGCGCGGGCATCTCGTGCTCGGCGATGGTCAGTTCCTTGCGCCCCCAGGCGGCCAGGCTCAGGTCGGCGACGGCGTACTGGTCGTTGTGCAGGGGCTTCAAGACGGCATTCATGGACAGGCTCCAACGGGCATCGTTGATGGGCCTGCGCGGGCGGCGACGGGAGGGCGGGATCCGCTCACCGACGAGACCACTCGTGCAGGTGAGCGCGGTTGCAGGGGGATGCTCCGAGCCTGGCCTTCATGGCGAAGGTTGCAACGCTCCTCGGCAGCGGCGCGCAGTGTAGAACATCCCGCGAACGCGGGGGCGTGCGGGTTTCACGGCGGCGACATCCGACACTCGGGTCCTCGTCGCCACGTCGCCCTCCGGATGCCCGCGTCACGCTCCATCTCCGCCGCCATGACGTCCGTCCTCACCCTGAACGCCGCCCCGGTCTGCACATCCGCCGACGCGCAAGGCCGGACGACCGTCACCTCCGCCGAGCAACTGCCGCGGCGCACGATGACGCTCGAGCGGCTGCCGAGCGAATACCTGGCCGCCTCTCGCGAACAGCTGGAGCCGCTGGCCGACGAGCTGGAAGGCCGGCTGCGCGGCGACCTCGAGCGCTACGACATCCAGGACGCCGCGACGCTGCGGACCTGCCAGTCCACGCTGCTCGCGCTGGCGCAGTTCCGCGGCGACTGGGCCGCCGTGCCAGCGCTGGTCGAGCGGCTGCGCGCCCTGCAGGACAAGCCCGGCCCGCGGGCCGCCAGCGGCCTGCTCGCGCAGATCGTCGCCGAGCAGCAGGAGCACGGTCGCGCCGCGGAGGGGCTGCGCGCCGAGGTCGAGCGGCGATACGGCGCGCTGGACTGGGCCGACGCGGGCGACACGATCAAGGCGGCCAAGGGGCAGCTCGAGCTGCTGAATCCTGCTGTCGTGCTCGGCACGTTCCAGCAGCAGGCCGACGTGATGGCCCGCAACCTGAACCTCGTCGTGCCCGAGAGCGTCGTCGGGTCGATCGTCTCGGCGCGCGTGCAGCTCGACCTGGTCGCGCCGGTGCGCGACGAGGTCGTCGCGGGCCTGCAGGCGGTGGTCGACCGGCATGCCGCGGCGGCGGCCGCCAAGCCCGACGTGTGGACGCCACGCCTGTTCGCGATCCCGGCCGGCGCGCGCGCCACGGAAGTCGGCGTGGGCATCTGGGATTCCGGCGTCGACCTCGCGCTGTTCCGCACCACGCCCGGCCGCGGCATCGCATTCGATCGCGAAGCGCGCCCGTCCCAGCACCTGCTGCGCCCGCTGGGCCGCAGGCGCGCTGGCCGCAGATCCGGCAGTACCTCCAGGGTGCCATGGACCTGCGCGCGGCGCTGGACACCGAGGATGCGCGGCGGCTCAGGCAGGCCGTGTCGGCGCTGCGGCCCGAGCAGGTGCAGGCCTACCAGGAGGACCTGAGCCTGGCGAGCGTCTACACGCACGGCACCCACGTGGCCGGCGTCGCAGTGGACGGCAACCCGTACGCCAGCATCTACACGGCCACGATGCTCTGGGAGCACCGCATCGAACCGGTGAAGCCCGACGAAACTCTGTCGCACCGCCTCGCGGAGGCCTACCGGAACGTGGTGCGGGCGTTCCGCGCGGAGCGGCTGCGCGTGGTCAACATGAGCTGGCGCTACGGGGCCGGCGGCTACGAGGAGGCCCTGGCGTGGCACAACGTCGGCGCCACGCCGGACGAGCGCAAGGCCCTTGCGCGGCACCTGTTCGGGATCGAGCGCGACGCGCTGCGCGAGGCGATCGCCTCGGCGCCGGAGATCCTGTTCGTCGCCGGTGCGGGCAACGAGGACAACAGCGCCGACTTCGAGGAGTACATCCCCGCCGGCCTGGAACTGCCCAACCTGATCACGGTCGGTGCCGTCGATCGCGCCGGCGACGAGACCAGCTTCTCGACCTTCGGCCGGACGGTGGTGGTGCATGCCAACGGATTCGAGGTCGAGAGCCTGCTGCCCGGGGGCGACCGCCAGAAGTTCAGCGGCACCAGCATGGCCAGCCCCCAGGTGGCGAACCTGGCGGCCAAGCTGTACGCGCTGAAGCCGGCGTTGACCGTCGCCGAGGTGCGCGAGGCGATCCTGCAGTGCGCGGACCAGCGTGGGCGGGTCCGCCTCATCCATCCGCGGCGCACCGCCGAACGGCTGGGCGTGCTGCCCGGAGGTTGACCGGCCTCGGGGGCGGCCGGCCTTCTAGACTCGCCGCGTGGACCTCTGCCCTGCTCGCGCCCCCCCACCGCACACGCTTACGTCCCGGCCGCAGCGCCTCGCCCAGTGCGACGACGAACGCTGGGCAACGCTGGTCGGGGTCCTGACCGACATCGACGACACGCTCACGCGCGAGGGAACCCTCGATGCCCCGGCCGCCGCGGCGCTGGCGGCGCTGCAAGCGGCGCGGGTGCCGGTGGTGGCGGTCACCGGTCGCTCGCTGCGCTGGTGCCGCGAGGTCGCCGCAACATGGCCCCAAGCCGATGCCTTCGCCGCATTGGTGGCCGAGAACGGCGCCACGGCGCTGCGGCCAGTGGGCACCGGGTGGCAGACCCTGTACGCGCAGCCGCATGCGGTGCGCCGCGACCACGCGCGTCGCCTGCGCGCCTGCGCAGCGGCGGTGTGCCGCGAGGTCCCCGGTGCGGTGCTGTCGCGCGACAGCATCGGCCGCGAGACCGACATCGCGATCGACCACTCCGAGCATGCCCACCTCGACGAGGCCGGCATCGCCCGCGTGCTGGCGGTGATGCGGGCGCACGGCCTGCACGCCACGGTCAGCTCGATCCACGTCAACGGCTGGATCGGCACGCACGACAAGCTGAGCGGCGCGCGCTGGATGGTGCGATGCCTGTGGGGCCGCGACCTGGACACCGAGATCGACCGCTGGGTCTACGTCGGTGACTCGACCAACGACCAGGTGATGTTCGCCGCCTTCCCGATGTCGGTGGGCGTGGCCAACCTTCGGCGCTTCGCCGATCGGCTGCAGACCTGGCCGGCGTACATCGCCGAGGGCGAGCGCGGCGCCGGGTTCGCCGAAGTGGCACGGCGGCTGCTGGCCGCGCGCGGCGCGGCGTGAACGGCACCGTGCCGACACGGCGGCGGGTGCTGCTCGCGGCGCTGGGGCTGGCGCTGGCCGCGGCCGTCTCGCTGGGCCTGGCCCGCTTCGCCTATGCGCTGCTGCTGCCGCCGATGCGCAACGAACTGGGATGGAGCTGGTTCACGGCCGGCGCGATGAACACCGCCAACGCCGCCGGGTATCTCCTGGGCGCGCTGGCGATGCCGGCGCTGCTGCGCCGCATCGATGCGCGCTGGCTGATGCTCGGCGGCGGCGCCGGATCCGCGCTGTTGCTGGCACTGCACGCCACGGCCAGCGCTGATCTGCTGATCGGTGCGCTGCGGCTGGCCACTGGCATTGCCTCGGCGGCCAGCTTCGTCGCCGGAGGGCTGCTGGCGGCGCGCCTGGCCGGCCACGCGGCCGCGCTGCAGCCGCAGCCGATCGGCAGTGGCCTCGTGCTCGGCCTGTACTACGGCGGTACGGGGCTCGGCATCATCGTGTCGACGCTGGTCGCCGCGCCGCTGCCATGGCGCGCAGGCTGGTCGGCCCTGGGTGCCGCGTGCGCCGTCGCCACGGTCGCCACCGCCGTCACGCAGCGCGGCTGGGCAGCACCGGCCGCCGCGGCCGCCCAGCCGCAGCAGGCCACGGCGCGGCCCTTCGCCTGGGCGCTGGCCGGGTACGCGATGTTCGGGCTGGGCTACATCGGCTACATGACCTTCGTGATCGGGTTGCTGCGGGAGCAGGGGCTCGCGGCAGGCGCCATCCACGCGTTCTACGTGCTGCTGGGCGCGGGCGTGGTGGCGTCGTCGTGGCTGTGGTCGGGGCTGCTGCAGCGCTGGCGCGGCGGGCAGACGCTGGCGCTGCTGAATGCGCTGCTCGCGCTGGCCACGCTGATGCCGGTGCTGAGCGCGCATCCGGCCGTGGTGGCGGCCTCGGGGTTGCTGTTCGGCAGCGTGTTCCTCTCGGTGGTGGCGTCGACCACGGCGCTGGTGCGGCACAACCTGCCGGAGGCGGCCTGGGCCTCGGGCATCACGCGCTTCACGATCGTGTTCGCGGGCGGCCAGATCGTCGGCCCGAGCCTCGTGGGTCTCGTGGCCGACGGCAGCGGCGGGCTGCTGCGCGGCTTCGCGTTGTCGGCGGCGCTGCTGGCGCTGGGGGCGGTGTTCGCGTGGCGCCAGCGACCGCTCACCGCGTCTTGACGGGCTCCGCCGACACCCCCAGGAACGCCTCCATGCGGCCGAGCTCGTCGTCGAGCGCCGCGCGATACGCCGCCTCGCGCGGCGCGCGGCCCGACACGTAGCCCACCTCGGGCTGCAGCCTGCCCTCCCCCACCGACACGTTGCCCCAGCCGATGACGCGGTCGCGCCACAGCAGCGGCAGCGCGTAGTAGCCGAGCTGGCGCTTGGGCGCCGGGGTGTAGGCCTCGAAGCGATAGGCCCAGCCCCAGAACAGCTCGAAGCGGCGGCGGTCCCATACGACGGGGTCGAAGGGCGCGAGCAACCGGACGGCGTCGCCGACCTCGCGACGCACGAGCCGCTCGCCGGGCAGGCCGTACCAGACGACACCATCCACCGTCATCGAGGTGAGCCGGCGCTTGGCCCGGTTCAGCGCGGCCGCGCGGTCGCCACGCCACTGCGGTGCCCCACCGCACAAGCCGCTCAGCAGCCAGCCGAGCGTGGGCGCGGGCAGCGGCGCGTACTTGTGCACCGCGGCGTCGACCAGCGCATCGAAGGTCGCCGCCGGATCGGCCGGCGGCGGGTTCGGCTCGCGCGCCGCATACAGGCGTATGCCGCCCTCACGCCGCGCCACGCGCAGCAGGCCGCGGTAGTGCATGCCGTCCAGCAGCTGCGTACTGGCGTTGCTCGACCCGCCGAACCAGTTGCGCACCTTGCCATGGTTGAAGGCCGCGTCGACGTCGCGCGGATGCACGACGCCACGGTCGCGCACGAAGGCCAGCACCTCGTGGGCCTGCCGCCAGCGCGACCTGGACCACACCGCGCGCGGCGTCCGCGGGTGCATCAGGTGGTGCAGCGCGCGCGGCACGAAGCCGTAGTTGACGAAGAAGTCCTCCTCGATCGGCAGGCGTGCGTAGCGCCGTTCCAGGTCACCGGCGCGATAGCCGGCAACGCGGTGGCGCAGCGTCAGGTCCTGCGCGCGGGCCGGCGCGCGGATGGGGTCGGCCTGCACGAAGCCGAGGCGCTCGATGGCGCGCGGCAGCGTGGTCGGCGTGAACAGCGAGCGGCCGATCGCATGGCGGCGCAGGTCGTCGATCGTGAGCGGGGCGGGCATGCGGCCATGATGCCAGCGGCGCCGCCGCGACAATGGCGCGTGACCTCGACGCCTTCCCCCGCAGCGCGGCTGCCCGACGACCTCACCGTGCTCGAGCGCGGCTGGCTGTCGTCGAACAACGTGATCCTCCACGCCTCCGCCAGCGAGGCCGGCGCGACGCTCGTCGACACGAGCCACGTCAACCACGCGCAGCAGACCGTGGCCCTGGTGCGGCACGCGCTGTCGCGCCGCGGCGAGCGGCTCGTGCGTGTCGTCAACACGCACCTGCATTCGGATCATTGCGGCGGCAATGCTGCCGTGCAGGCGGCGTTCGACGTGCCGGTGTGGATCCCGCCGGGCCAGGCCGACGCGGTGCGCGCGTGGGATCGGGCCTCGCTCAGCCACGAGCAGACCGGCCAGCGCTGCGACCGCTTCACGATCGACGGCGTGCTCGAACCCGGCAGCGTGCTCGCGGCCGGCGGGCGAGCCTGGCAGGTGCTGGCCGCCCCCGGCCACGATCCGCACGCGGTGATGCTGTTCGATCCACGCGACGGCGTGCTGATCTCCGGCGACGCGCTCTGGCGCGACGGCTTCGGCGTGGTGTTCCCCGAGACGGTGGGCGAACCCGGCTTCGACGACGTGGGCGCGGTGCTCGACCTGATCGACACGCTGCCGGTGCGCGTCGTGATCCCCGGCCACGGCGCGCCGTTCGCCGACGTGGCCGAAGCGCTCGCGCGCGCACGCTCGCGGCTGGCCGCGTGGCGCGGCGATCCGGCCCGGCACGCGCGCCACGCCGCCAAGGTGTTCATCAAGTACCGGCTGATGGAAGAGCGCGAGCAGCCGCTGGCCGCGCTGTGCGACTGGGCCTCGGCCACGCCGATGATGCGCGGCCTGTGGGAGCGCCACGCACCACCGGGCGCGGAGTCGCCGCAGGCCTGGGCCGCGCAGCTCGTGGCCGACCTCGCGCGCTCCGGCGCGGTGACCGTCGACGGCCAGACGGTCCGCGACGCCTGACGGCGTCAGCCCTTCGACGCCGCCTCGAGGTACTCCGCCAGCACGTCGGCGACGTGGCGGGCGCGGCGCGCGCCCTGCAGCCCGTCGGCGATCTGGTGGCGGCAGCTGGTGCCGTCGGCCACGACGATGGCGTCGGCGGGCGCCGCGCGCAAGGCTGGCAGCAGCGACAGCTCGGCCATCTGCATCGACACGTCGACGTGCTCGACCTCGTAGCCGAAGCTGCCGGCCATGCCGCAGCAGCTGCTCTCGATCAGCGTCGGCTGCACACCCGGCAGCAGTGCGAGCACATCGAGCACCGGCTGCATCTCGCCGAAGGCCTTCTGGTGGCAGTGGCCGTGCACGACCACCGGCTTGCCGGGCGCGCGCAGCGGAGGCGCGAAGCGGCCCGCCTTGGCCTCGGCAGCCGCCCACGCCTCGAACATCACCGCCTGCCGCGCCACGCCCTGCGCGCCGGCACCCAGGTCCATCGCCAGCACCTCGTCGCGCAGCGAGTACAGGCAGCTCGGCTCCAGGCCGACGATGGGCACCGGGCGCTCGCCCTGCGTGAACGGCAGCAGGGCCTTGAGCAGTTCGCTGGCGCGCTTCTTGGCTTCCTCCACCTGCCCGGTGGCGAGGTAGGTGCGGCCGCAGCACAGCGGCGTGCGCTCGGGCGTGGTCGGCACGTGCACGGCGTAGCCGGCCGCCTGCATCACGCGCAACGCCGCCACCGCGTTCTCGCTCTCGAACAGGCCGTTGAAACTGTCGACGAACAGCACCACGCCCTTCTCGGACGCGAGCACCTGCTCGCGCGAGGCGAGCTTCAGCGACGCGGCACGACGCCACAGCGTGTCGCGGCGCAGCCGCGGCAGCGAACGGCGCGTCGAAATGCCGTAGCGCTGCTCGCCCCAGGCACGGCCGCGCTCGCTCTGCGCGAGGCGGTTCAGCACCGCAGGCACCAGCGGCCAGCGCGACGCGCGCCAGGCCCGCTCGGGCAGCTCGGCGATCACGCGGTCGCGCTCGGAGAGGCCACGCTTGCGCCGGTCGGCATGCAGCACCTCGATCTTCACGCGCGCCATGTCGACGCCAGTGGGGCAGTCGCGCTTGCAGCCCTTGCAGCTGACGCAGAGGTCCAGCGCCTCGCGCACCGCGTCGTGGTTCAGGCCTTCGGGCCCGAATTGGCCGGCGAGCGCCAGCCGCAACGTGTTGGCGCGGCCGCGCGTGACGTGCCGCTCGTCGCGCGTGATGCGATAGCTCGGGCACATCGTGCCGGCGTCGAACTTGCGACAGTGGCCGTTGTTGTTGCACATCTCGGCGTGCTTGGCCAGGCCGCCGGTGTTGTCGCCGCCGCTGCCGGGCACGGTGAGGCGCTCGGTGCGTGCGTCGTTCTGCACATTCCATGGCGACCAGTCCAGCGCCGGCTTCAGCGCGATCGTCTTGTAGCCGGGCGGGTAGCGGAACAGCGACGCATCGTCCATCTTCGGCGGGTCGATGATGCGCTTCGGGCAGAAGAGGTTGTGCGGGTCGAGCTCGCGCTTCAGGGCCCGGAAGGCGTCGTCGAGGGCCGGGCCGAACTGCCAGCGGATCCACTCGCCGCGGCACAGGCCGTCGCCATGCTCGCCGCTGTAGGCGCCCTTGAACTTGCGCACCAGCGCCGACGCCTCCTCGGCGATCGCGCGCATCTTCTTCGCGCCGTCGCGCCGCATGTCCAGGATGGGCCGCACGTGCAGCGTGCCCACCGACGCGTGCGCGTACCAGGTGCCGCGCGTGCCGTGGCGGGCGAAGACCTCGGTGAGCGCGGCGGTGTAGGCCGACAGGTGCTTCAGCGGCACCGCGCAGTCCTCGATGAACGAGACCGGCTTGCCGTCGCCGCGCAGGCTCATCATGATGTTCAGGCCTGCCTTGCGCACCTCCCACAGCGCCTTCTGCGCCGCCGCATCGGGCATCTTCACGAGCGATCCCGCGCCGTTCAGGTGGGCCACCAGGCCGTCGAGGTCGGCGAGCTTGCCCAGCAACGGCGCACGTTCCTCGCCGGAGAACTCCACCAGCAGGATCGCCTCCGGCAGCTTGCCCTGGGACATCACGAGCGCCGACTCGATCACCGGGCGGAACGCGGGGTTGGAGCGCGCCAGCTCGATCATGGTGCGGTCGACCAGTTCCACCGCGGTGGGGCCGAGCACCACGATGTGCTGCGCCGCGTCCATCGCGGTCTGGAAGCTGCGGAAGTTGGCCACGCCCAGCACGCGGTGCGTGGGCAGCGGCGCGAGCTTGAGCGTGAGCGCCTTCGTGAAGCCCAGCGTGCCTTCGGCGCCGACGAACAGGTGGGCGAGGTTGACGCTGCCGTCGGTCGAGTAAGGCCGTTCGTTGCGGCAACGGAAGACGTCGATGTTGTAGCCGCCGACGCGCCGCTGCACGCGGGGCCAGTGCTCGTCGATCTGGTCGCGGTTCGCGACGACGAGTTCACGGACGAACTGCCCGATCTCCAACGGGCGACCCTGCGCCCCGCGGTACAGGCCGAAGGCGTGGGACGTGCCGTCGGCCAGCGCGATCTCGGCGCCCAGCACGTTGTGCACCATGTTGCCGTAGGCGATCGAGCGGGAGCCGCACGAGTTGTTGCCGGCCATGCCGCCGAGCGTGGCCTGCGCGCTGGTCGACACATCCACCGGAAACCACAGGCCATGCGGCTTCAGCCGGGCGTTCAGCTCGTCGAGCACCAGGCCGCCCTGCACCACGGCAACGCCCCGCTCGGCGTCGATCGACACCACCTCGCGCAGGTGCTTGCTGGTGTCGATGACGAGACCTTCGCCGACGGTCTGGCCGCACTGGCTGGAACCGGCGCCGCGCGGTACCACCGAGACGCCGGCCTCCCGGGCCAGCGCCAGCGCCACGTCGACGTCGGCGTCGGTGCGCGGCACGAACACGCCCAGCGGCATCTGCTGGTAGATCGAGGCGTCGGTGGCGTAGCGGCCGCGCGAGGCGGCGTCGAACATCACCTCGCCCTGGGTCTCGCTGCGCAGTCGTTCTTCGAGGTTCATGCGGGATCGATCGGGGTGGACGGGAGCCGTTTTACAGGCAAGATCGGCCGGCTTCCAGGAGATCTTTCGTGATCGCGCTCGACCAGCACCCCAGCGGCCGCCATTTCCTGCAGATTCCCGGACCCAGCCCCGTGCCCGACCGGATCCTGCGGGCGATGAGCCTGCCGACCATCGACCACCGCGGGCCGGAGTTCGGCGCGCTGGGGCGCCAGGTGCTGCAGGGCATCGCGCAGGTGTTCCAGACGGTGCATCCGGTCGTCATCTATCCGTCGTCGGGCACCGGCGCGTGGGAGGCGGCGCTGGTCAACACGCTGTCCGGGGGCGACGCGGTGCTGATGGTCGAGACCGGCCACTTCGCCTCGCTGTGGCACAAGCTGGCCACGCGCCTGGGCGTCCAGGTGGAGCTGATCTCGCTGCCGGGCATGGATGCCGCCACCGGACTGCCCGTGTCGTGGCGGAACGGCGTGCCGGCCGACCGCATCGCCGAGCGGCTGGCGGCCGACCGCGAGCACCGGATCCGCGCGGTGTGCGTGGTGCACAACGAAACCTCCACCGGCGTCACGTCCGACATCGCCGCCGTGCGCCGGGCGATCGACGGCGCCGGTCATCCGGCGCTGCTGTTGGTCGACACGATCTCGGGCCTGGCCAGCGCCGACTACCGCCACGACGAGTGGGGCATCGACGTGTCGGTCAGCGGTTCGCAGAAGGGGCTGATGCTGCCGCCGGGGATCTCGTTCAACGCGCTGTCGCCCAAGGCGCTCGAGGTGAGCCAGCGGGCCAGGCTGCCGAAGAGCTACTGGGCCTGGGACGAGATGGTCGCGATGGGCCGCGACGGCTACTTCCCCTACACGCCGAACACCAACCTGCTCTACGGCCTGTCGGAATCGCTGGACATGCTGCTCGAGCAAGGCCTGCCGCGCGTGTTCGAGCGCCACCAGCGTTGGGCCGCCGGCGTGCGCGCCGCGGTGGCGGCCTGGGGCCTGCCGATCCAGTGTGCCGACCCGGCGCGTCACTCACCGGTGCTGACCGGCGTGGTCACGCCGCCGGGCGTGGACGCCGATGCGTTGCGGCGGCTGATCCACGAGCGCTACGACCTGTCGCTCGGCACGGGCCTGGGCAAGGTCAAGGGCCGCATGTTCCGCATCGGCCACCTCGGCGACAGCAACGACCTGACGCTGCTGGCCGCCGTGGCCGGCGTCGAGATGGGCCTCGTGCAGGCCGGCGTGAAGATCGCCGGCAGCGGCGTGCAGGCCGCGATGGACCACTACCGAACGAACCCTGGAGACACCCGATGAAGCGCCGACACCTGCTCCTGGCCACCTCGGCCGCCAGCCTGGGCCTGCCCGGCACCACCCGCGCGCAGGCCTGGCCCGCCGGGCCGGTGAAGATCGTCGTCGGCTTCCCGCCCGGCGGCGGCACCGACATCCTGGCCCGCGCCATCGCCGCCAAGCTCACGCCGATGTGGGGCCAGCAGGTGATCGTCGAGACGCGCGCCGGCGCCGCCGGTGTGCTGGCCGCGGAGTACACCGCGCAGCAACCGGGGGACGGCAGCGTGCTGTTGATGGCGCACATCAACAGCCACGGCCTCGCACCCGGGCTGCAGCCCAAGCTGCGCTACAGCGTCGAGCGCGACTTCACGCCGATCGTGCTGGTCGGCGTCACGCCCAACCTGCTGGTGGCCGGCACCGCGCAGGCCGCGAAGACCGTGCCGGACATCGTCGCGCTGTGCAAGGCGCAGCCCGGCAAGGTGACCTTCGGCTCGGCCGGCCTCGGCTCGGCGCAGCACATGGCGCTGGAACTCTTCAAGCTGCAGGCGAAGGTCGATGCGCTGCACGTGCCCTACAAGGGCAGCGCGCCGCTGCTGGTGGACCTGATCGGCGGGCAGATCCAGTACAGCTTCGAGACGATGACGGCCGCGACGCCGCACGTGAGCAACGGCAAGGTGCTGGCCATCGCCCAGACCCGCGCCACGCGGGCCAAGGGCCACCCGACCGTGCCGACGATGCACGAGCTGGGGTTCCCCGGATTCGACGCGAGCACGTGGTACGGCCTGGCGGGGCCGGCGAAGCTGCCGCCGGCGGTGGTGCGGCGCATCAACGAGGACGTCAACAAGGTGCTCGCCATGCCCGACGTGCAGGAGCGGCTCGATGCCTCGGGCGCCGAGGACGGCGGCGGCAGCCCGGAGAAGTTCACCCAGTTCATCGGCAGCGAGATCGCCAAGTGGACGCGCGTCGTGAAGGACGCGGGCGTCAAGCTCGACTCCTGAACGGCCCCAGGGCCGGGCTGCGCCCGACCCACCCTCAGCAGTCGCCGCCGGCGTCCTGCCGCAGCGCGCGCACGGCGCCGCAGATGTCCAGCCGCGGCGCGCCCGTGGCGGGGGTCAGCAGCCGCGCGGCGTCGGCGGGCTTCAGGCGCCGGTCCAGCGACTTCAACAGGGCCACCGCGCCGCTCACATGGGCGGCCGCCATCGAGCTGCCCGAGCTGTAGCCGTAGCCGCCTCCGGGCTGCAGGCTCAGCACGTCGCGACCGGGCGCCGCCAGCAGCCCCGGCACCGACGACGTGCGGGCAGCCAGGTCTTCGGCCATCGCCGCCACCAGCACGCTCTGCACCGCCGCGGGGAAGCCCTCGATGCGGCCGCTCGCCGGCAGCGCCGCCACCGTCACCGCGCCGCGCGTGGTGGCGTACTGCACGAGCTGTTCGAGCAGCGGATCGCGCGGGCCACCGAGGCTCAGGTTGATCACGTCGGCGCCCGCCGAGATGGCCGCCACCAGCGCCTGGGCCAGCGTGAAGGTGTTGCAGCGCGCCGCGCCCGGCGACGCTGAGGGCCAGCACGCCCGCAACGCGAGCAGCTTGGTGCGCGGCGCCACGCCCACGATGCCCTGCCCGTTGTTCGCGGTGGCCGCGATGATGCCGGCCACCGCGGTGCCATGCGGGTCGATGCCAGCGGACTCGGGCTGCGATGCGCCGACGTAGTCCGCCTGCGTGCGCACCCGCTCGGCGAGGTCGGGATGGCGGCGATCGACGGCCCCGTCGATCACGGCGACGGTGACCGGTTCGCCCATCGTCACCCGCTGGGCCAAAAGCGCACCGGTGTCCAGCAGGCCGTGCTGCAGTCCGAGGTAGGGGTCGTTGTACGGCAGCGCGGCGCCCGCGGACGGCACGGCCAGCGTGTCGAAGCGGTTCGACGCCTGCGCGATCCGCACGCGCGGGTCGCGCTGCAGCGCCGCGAGAACGGCGCCACGGTCGGCGCCGGGCGGCAGCCGATACAGCATGCAGCGCAATTCGAGCGGCAGGATGGTCCACGCCGCCACCTCGACGAGCCCGTGCGCCGCCGCAACGTGGCGCGCCTCGGCCCGTGCTTCCTCCGAGCCGGCGTAGGTGCTGCGCTTGTAGTCGGCGCGCGCGCTGGCGCCGACACCGGCGTGCACGACGTGATGCTCGGCCACGGCCACGACGATCAGGTCGTCGCCCTCGGCCTGCGCGCCGGCCGCCGCCGGCAGCGGCGGTGGGATCGACCCACAACCGGCCAGGCCCAGCACGGCCACGGCGAGCACGCCGGCGCCCCAGCGCCGCATCAGGCGCGCGAGCCGCGGCCATGCGGTGCTGACCCGCGGACCCGTCATCGGCTGGCCCCGGTGCGCTCGGCGAACAGCACGCGGGGATGCGCGCGCAGGCGCTGCAGCACGGCCGCATCGGCAGCCTCGCGGCCTGGCTCGGACTCCAGCGCGATCACGCGCGAACCGCCCCTCAGGCCGGACACGCGCAACCCGTTGTCGGCCAGCAGCGCCTGCAGCTCGACCATCGGCGTCTCGGGCTGCACGACGAGCTGGCCCCACGGCGCCGCAGGCCTCGCCTCGGCCTGCGACAGCGTCGCGTAGCCGGCCTCGTCGGCGCGCTGCCACCACAGCGAGGCCAGCACACCCAGAGCCACGGCCTGCAGCACCGAGGCCACGGCCAGCACGCGCACCCAGGAGGCCTGCGCCCGCCGCCCGTCGGCCGCGGCTGCCGGTCGCGGCTGCTGTTCGAGCGGATCGGCTTCGATGCGGGCCAGCAGCCGCGCGAGGCCGGCCTCGGCGTCGATCTCCGGGGCGCCCTGCAGCTGCAGGCCGTCGCGGATGCGCTCCTGCTGCGCCCACTCCTCGCGGCAGGCCGGGCAGCCCTGCAGGTGCTGCCGCACGCGGGCCTGTTCGAGGTCGCCGGCGGTACCGGCCACGCACCACGGGATCGCCGCCCACGCTTCGGCGTGGTCGACACGGGGCTGCATCGTCGTCATCACGAGTCTCCAGACGGGGGGCGCCGACGCGAAGTGCCGGCCTGCACCGGCGGCAGCTGCGAGCCGGGCTCGGCCAGCGCAGGCAGCAGGTTGCGCAAGCGCATGCGGGCGTGGAACAGGCGAGCCTTCACGGTGCCCACGGCGCAATCCATGATCGCGGCGATCGCCTCGCACGACTCGCCCATGTAGTACAGCAATTCGAGCGTCACGCGCTGGTCGCGCGGCAGCCGCTTGAGGCCTTCGGCCAGCCAGTCGCGCAACTCGAGGTCGGCGGCTTCGGACACCAGCGCGCGGGCCGCATCGGAGGCGCCTTCGCCACTGCCTTCGGCCAGCTCGAGCGCGGCGGCGTCGACGTTGCCTTCGCCGCTGTCGCCGGCCTCGCGCAGGGCCTTGAGCATGCAGCGGTAGGCGATGCCCGTGATCCAGGTGCTGACCTTGGAGTCGCCGCGAAAGCCCTCGGCCTTGCGCCAGACGATCCACATCGTGTCATTGATGGTGTCGTCGATGAGATCGCGCCGGCGCGTCATGCGCCACAGGAAGCGGGCGAGGCGACCGTGGTGGCGCCGATACAGGCTGGCGAACGCGGCACGGTCGCCCTGCGCGGTCGCGCGCAACCACAGCAGGTCCTGCTCGTCCGGCGGCATCGATGCGGTCACCATGCTCTGAGTGCCAGAATGGCCGCCGATGGTTGTAACCCAGGTCACACGCGGCCGATGCCTGCGAAGGTGGTGCCGTGCGGTGCCTGCCGGGGCATTGGCCACGCTCGCGCTGTCCTCGACGGCGTCGCGAGCCGAGGGGTTGGATCTGGCCGTCGGCCTGCTCAGCGACAAGGTGACGCGGGGCTTCAGCAAGTCGCAGGGGCGCGCCACCTGGGAAGTCGATGGCCAGTACCACGGCGACAGCGGCTGGTTCGTCGGCCTCGGTGTCACCGACCGGCGCCCGGGCTCCGCCAGCGGCCGGTTCGAGTGGGTCGCCTCGGGCGGCGTCGGCCTTCCATTGGACGCCGACTGGACGCTGCAGCTCGGCGCTGCTCGCTACCAGAACGCCGGCGGTCGGCGCACCATTGACGCCGACTACACCGACCTGACGGTGAGCGCCGACTGGCGCGGCCGCGGCAGCCTGCTGATGACGGCGTCGCCGGACACCCGCACCGGCAGCCGCCGAGGCTGGACGGTGCTGGCCGAGGCCGCCTGGCGGCAACCCTTCGCCGACCGCTGGTCGCTGAACGTGGGCATCGGCGCGATCGATCGCAGCGGCATAGGCTCGCCGAGCTACGGCTACGGCAGCGCCGGCCTGTCGGCCAGCTTCGGGCCGGTGCGGGTGTTCGGGACCCGCATCGTCAGCCGGGCGGTGGAAAGCGGCGCCCTGCCGGGGTCGGCGCGGGCGTCGCGCTGGGTGCTGGCGGTGGTGGTGGTGGACTGAAGGCTGGGCCGCCGCGCTCGGCGGCTTACAGGCCCGCAGCGGCCCGCAGTGCCGCGGCCTTGTCGGTCCGCTCCCAGGCAAACTCCGGCTCCTCGCGGCCGAAATGCCCGTAAGCCGCCGTCTTCGTGTAGATCGGGCGCAGCAGGTCGAGCATCTGGATGATGCCCTTGGGACGCAGGTCGAAGTGCTCGTTGACGAGCTGGGCGAGCTGCTCGTCCGAGAGCTTGCCCGTGCCTTCGGTGTAGACCGTCACGTTCATCGGCCGGGCCACGCCGATCGCGTAGGCGACCTGGATCTGGCATTGCCGGGCCAGCCCGGCAGCGACGATGTTCTTGGCCACGTAGCGCGCGGCATAGGCAGCCGAGCGGTCGACCTTGCTCGGGTCCTTGCCGCTGAAGGCGCCGCCGCCGTGCGGGCAGGCGCCGCCGTAGGTGTCGACGATGATCTTGCGGCCGGTCAGGCCGCAGTCGCCCTGCGGGCCGCCGATGACGAAGCGGCCGGTCGGGTTGATCAGGTACTTCGTGTCCTTGGTCAGCCACTCCTTGGGCAGCACCGGCTTGATGATCTCCTCGCGCACCGCCTCGTAGAAGGAGTCGGTCATCTTCGTGCCCAGCGACATCTCCGGCGCGTGCTGCGTCGACAGCACGACGGTGTCGATCGAATGCGGCTTGCCGTCGACGTAGCGCATCGTCACCTGGCTCTTGGCGTCGGGGCGCAGGAACGGCAGCCGGCCGTCCTTGCGCAGCTGCGCCTGGCGTTCGACGAGGCGATGCGCGTAGTAGATGGGCGCCGGCATCAACACCGGAGTCTCGTCGCAGGCGTAGCCGAACATCAGGCCCTGGTCGCCGGCGCCGGTGTTCAGGTAGTCGTCGCTCGCGTGGTCGACACCCTGCGCGATGTCGTTGGACTGCTTGTCGTAGGCCACGAGCACCGCGCAGCCCTTGTAGTCGATGCCGTACTCGGTGTTGTCGTAGCCGATGCGCTTGATGGTGTCGCGCGCGACCTGGATGTAGTCGACGTGCGCGTTGGTCGTGATCTCGCCGGCCAGCACCACGAGGCCGGTGTTGCACAGCGTCTCGGCCGCGACGCGGCTCTTGGGGTCCTGCGTGAAGATCGCGTCGAGGATCGCGTCCGAGACCTGGTCGGCCACCTTGTCGGGATGGCCCTCGGAAACGGATTCGGAGGTGAAGAGGAAGTCGCTGGCCACGTGCAGTTGCTCCGGTAATTACATCGATCGGCGATCGCCGGTCGATGGATCTGGACACGCGGCGAACGCTTTAGCGGCATTTCCAGGCCGGGCCTTGCGGGCTCGGTCGGGTTCGGTGGCCGGTATCCTCCGGCACCCCGTCGCCCCGCAAGTAGTTCCATAACTCGGCGACGGTTCGAAAAATTATACGGAGCATGCTGTTCCTGCTGCGCTGCCTCGCGGGCTGCCCGCTGTGGTTTTTGCACGCCCTGGGCACCGCGCTCGGCTGGGCCACGTGGTGGCTGTCGCCGACGTGGCGCCGACGCTCGATCGAGAACGCCGCCGCCGCCGGCGTGTCGCGCGCCGATCTGCACGAGTCGGTGCGCCAGAGCGGCCGCCTGGTGGCCGAACTGCCCTGGGTGTGGCTGCGGCCGGCCGGCGCCTCCCTCGACGGCACCGCCGCGTGGGTGGACACGGCCGCCGTCGATCGGCTGGTCGACGAGGCACGCGGGCTGGTGCTGCTGACGCCGCACATGGGGTGCTTCGAGATCGCCGCGCAGTCGTATGCGCAGCGCTGGGGCGCACGCCAGCCGTTGACGGTGCTGTACCGCCCGGCCCGCAAGGCCTGGGTGCGTGAGCTGGAGGAGACGGCCCGCGCCCGGGCCCATCTGGCCACCGCCCCGGCCACGCTGGCCGGCGTGCGGCAGATGCTGCGGGCCCTGAAGCGTGGCGAGACCGTGGGCCTGCTTCCCGACCAGGTGCCGCCCGACGGCATGGGCGTGTGGGCGCCGTTCTTCGGCCGCGCGGCCTACACGATGACGCTGGCCGCCCGCCTCGTGCGCCAGACCGGCGCGGCCGTGGTCATGCTGTGGGCCGAACGCTTGCCGCACGGCCGCGGATACCGGGTGCACGCACGCGCGCTGCCGGCACTGCCCACGTCGCCTGCGGGCGTGGACGACGTGGCCGATGCCACGGCGATCAACCGCTGGATGGAGGAGACGATCCGCGAGTGCCCGGGCCAGTACCTGTGGAGCTACCACCGGTACAAGCAGCCGAGGTCCGCCCCGTGAAGAAGCTCGGCGGTCGGCTGCTGGTGGCGCTGCTGTGGCTGCTGCACTGGCTGCCGCTGGGCCTGCTGGCGGAGCTGGGCTACCTGCTCGGCTCGGTGCTGTGGCGCCATGCCCGCGGCCGCCGCGAGGTGGCGCTGCGCAACCTGGAGCTTTGCCTGCCGGATTTGCAGCCCGCGGTCCGCGAGTCGCTGGCGCGGGACCACTTCCGCTGGCTCGGGCGCAGCCTGCTCGAACGCGCACTGCTGTGGTACGCCAGCCCGACGCGGCTGAAGCGGCTGATCCACGTCGACGGCGACGTGCACTACGCCGAGCGCACGGAGCGGCCGGTGATGTGGCTGGTGCCGCACTTCGTGGCTCTGGACGTGGCCGGCGTGGCCACGCAGGTCCACCAGCAGCGGCGGGTCGGCTCGATCTACCAGGCGCAGAGCAACCCGGTGCTCGACGCCGCGATGCGCAGCGGCCGGCTGCGATTCAAGGGCGGCGAAATCTTCTCGCGGCACGACGGCGCGCTGCCGCTGGTGCGCGCGATCAAGCGCGGCTACGTGTTCTTCAACCTGCCCGACATGGACTTCGGCCCTCGCGACGCCGCCTTCGTGCCGTTCTTCGGCGTGCCGGCGGCCACGCTGCTGGCGCCGTCGCGCATGGCACGCTCGCTGAACATGGTGGTGCAACCCATCGTGGCCGAGGCGCTGCCCGGCGGCCGCGGCTGGCGCGTGCGCTTCCTCGAGCCGTGGAGCGACTGGCCCACCGACGATCCGCTGGCTGACGCACACCGCATGAACACGTGGATCGAAGGCGAGATCCGGCGCAACCCGGCGCAGTACCTGTGGGTGCACAAGCGCTTCAAGACCCGCCCGCCGGGCGAGCGCAGCGTCTACGGCCCGCAGGTCCCCGACGACATCGACGAGACCGACGACGCCGGATAATCCGCGCGTCATGCGGTTGAAGTTCACCAAGATGCAGGGCGCGGGCAACGACTTCGTCGTGCTCGACGGCACCCGTGACCCGGTCTCGCTCACCGGGGCGCAGCTGCGCCGGCTCGGCGACCGGCGCTTCGGGGTCGGTGCCGACCAGATCCTGCTGGTCGAACGCACGCGCACCCCGGGTGTGGACTTCCGCTACCGCATCTTCAACAACAGCGGCGAGGAAGTCGAGCACTGCGGCAACGGCGCGCGCTGCTTCCTGCGCTACGTGCACGAACAGGGCTTCACCAGGAAGCGCCGAGTCACCGTCGAGACCGTCAACAACGTGCTCGAACTCGCCTTGCAGGACGACGGCCGCGTGACCGTCGACATGAACCGCCCTGTGTTCGAGCTGCCGCTCGTGCCGTTCGATGCCGCCGGCCTGGAGCCGCAGCGCGAAGGCGGGTTCGAGCGCTGGCCGCTCGCGCTGCCCGATGGGCAGACCGTGCTCGTGTCGGTGCTGTCGATGGGCAACCCGCATGCGGTGCAGCGCGTCGACGACGTCGACGCGGCACCGGTGCTGCAGCAGGGCCCCCAGGTCGAGACCCATCCGCGCTTTCCACGCAAGGTCAACGCGGGCTACCTGCAGGTGGTCTCGCGTGGCGAGGCGAAGCTGCGCGTGTTCGAGCGCGGCGCCGGCGAGACGCTGGCCTGCGGCACCGGCGCCTGCGCCGCGGTGGTGGCGGGAATCCGCCATGGCTGGCTCGACGCGGCCGTGGAGGTGCACACGCGCGGTGGCGACCTGCGCATCGAATGGGTCGGCGGCGATGCCACCGTGCTGATGACCGGGCCTGCGACCACCGTGTTCGAAGGCGAGATCGAGATTTGAGTGCCGCGCCGCCATGGCGAGGCCCAGCGACTCAGGAACCCACATGACAGCGACCATCCAGGGCGGCATCACAGAGAACGACATCGCCCACTACCTGGCCAACAACCCCGGGTTCTTCGAGCGCCATGCCGAGCTGCTCGCGAGCGTCCAGCTGACCAGCCCGCATGGGCACCGCGCCGTCTCGCTGCAGGAGCGGCAGATGGAAATGCTGCGCGACCGCATCAAGGGCCTGGAGCTGAAGATCGTCGAGATGATCCGGCACGGCCAGGAGAACATGGCCATCGCCGATCGCCTGCACCGCGTGATCCGCGCGCTGCTGCTCACGCCGCAGGCGGCAGCGCTGCCCGAGCGACTGGTGCAGGCGCTGCAGCACGAGTTCATGATCCCGCAGGTGGGCGTGCGGCTGTGGGGCATCGACGCCGCCTACGACGGCCTGCCGTTCGCCAGCGGCGTCAGCGACGACGCGCGCAGCTTCGCCTCCAGCCTCACGCTGCCGTACTGCGGCGTGAACAACGGCTTCGAGGCTTCCCGCTGGCTGCCCGACCCCGCCACCGTGATGTCGCTGGCGCTGATCCCGCTGCGCGCGCAGGAGGTGTTCGGGCTGCTCGTGCTCGGTTCGCCCGACCCCACGCGCTACGCGGCCGACATGGGCACCGAGTTCCTGATGCGCATCGGCGAGGTCTCGGCGGCGGCGCTGTCGCGCCTGCTGGCCGCCGGCTGAGTCGCGCGGCCATGGGTGCCGGCGGCCCCGCCGTCCCGGAGCCTGCGGCACCAGGCCCCGAGGTGGTCGCGTTCCTCGAGCACCTGACCATCGAGCGGCGCCTGGCCGCACGCACGGTGGCGATGTACCGCGAGGCACTGCTGCGTCTCGAAGCCAGCGCGGTGGCAGAGGGGGTCCCGTTGCGGGCTGCGCAGCCACACCACCTGCGCGGCTGGATGATGCAGCTGCGCCACCGCGGCCTCGCGCCGCGCAGCATCGCCATCGCGCTGGCCGCGTGGCGCGGCCTGTACCGCTGGTGGGGCCGCCGCGCGCTGGTCACGGCCAATCCGGTCGACGGCTTGCGCCCGCCGAAGGCCGCGCGGCTGCTACCCAAGGCGCTGCCGATCGAGCAGGCGGTGGCCCTGGCCGCGCACGAGCACGACGAACCCTCGCCCGCATTGGCCGCACGTGACCACGCGATCGCCGAGCTGCTCTACGGCTGCGGGCTGCGCAGCGGCGAACTGCTGGCGCTGGACGTCGCCCCGGGTGCCCACGCGCGCGGTTGGGCCGACCTGGCCGACGCCACCGTGCACGTGATCGGCAAGGGCAGCAAGCGCCGCAGCGTGCCGGTGGGCGGCCCCGCACTGGCCGCGCTGCGCGCGTGGCTGGCGCGGCGCGAGACCCTGGCCCACCCAGGCGAGCCGGCGCTGTTCGTCAGCCGCCTGGGCACGCGGCTCACCCCGAACCAGCTGCGCTCGCGGCTGAAGCGCCAGGCCTTGCGCCTGGGGCTGCCCACCACCGTGCACCCGCACATGCTGCGCCACAGCTACGCGAGCCACCTGCTGCAGAGCAGCGGCGACCTGCGCGCGGTGCAGGAACTGCTGGGCCACGCCAGCATCGCCACCACGCAGGTCTACACCGCGCTGGACCACCAGCATCTGGCCAGGGCCTACGACCAGGCGCACCCGCGCGCACGCCGCAAGCCCGGGTGATGGGTCGCCGGTCAGCCGGCCCGGGCTCGGCCGCTCCGACAATCGACGCATGAAATCCATCCGCCTGAACGAAGGCAAGGAGCGCTCGCTGCTGCGCCGCCACCCCTGGGTGTACGCCGGCAGCATCGCAAGGGGCAAGGCCGACGCCGGCGAGACCGTGCGCGTCGAGGCCCACGACGGCCGCTTCCTGGCTTGGGGCGCCTACAGCCCGACCTCGATGATCCGCGTGCGTGCCTGGAGCTTCGACGAGGCCGAACGCGTCGACGCGGAGCTGTTCGAACGCCGCATCCACGCCGCCGTGGCGCTGCGCGGCCGGATGCAGATCGCCAGCACGGGCGTGCGCCTGGTCCACGGCGAGGCCGACGGCCTGCCCGGGCTGATCGTAGACCGCTATGGCGACACGCTGAGCGCGCAGTTCCTGGCCGCCGGCACCGAGCGCTGGAAGGCGACGATCGCCGACGCGCTGCTGGGCGCCTCCGGCGCAACGCGCCTGTACGAGCGTTCCGACTCCGGCGTGCGCGGCCTCGAAGGCCTGCCGGCCGCGAGCGGCTGGCTGCGCGGCGACGGCGACACCGAGGTGACCATCGACGAGCATGGCTGGAAGCTGACGCTGGACGTGGCGCAAGGCCACAAGACCGGCTACTACCTCGACCAGCGAGAGAACCGCGCGCACTTCGCGCAGTGGGTGCGGCAGTTCGGCTGCCGCCGCGTGCTGAACTGCTACGCCTACACCGGCGGCTTCAGCGTCGCGGCGTTGGCCGGCGGCGCCGACGACGTGACCAGCGTCGACTCCTCGGCGCCGGCGCTGGAGCGGGCCGAGCGCCACGTGGCGCTGAACGGCCACGACCCGGCCCGCCACCGCGCGGTGGACGCCGACGTCAACCGGTTCCTGCGCGACGCCCTGAAGGACGGTCGCCGCTACGACGCGATCGTGCTCGACCCGCCGAAGTTCGCCCCCAGCGCCGCGCACGCCGACCGTGCCGCCCGCGCCTACAAGGACATCAACCGCCTCGCGCTCAAGCTGCTGGAGCCCGGCGGGCTGCTGCTGACGTTCTCGTGCTCGGGCGGCATCGGTGCCGACCTGTTCCACAAGATCGTCGCCGGGGCGGCGATCGATGCGGCTGCCGATGGCGCGCTGCTGCAACGACTGGAAGGCGCGCCGGACCACCCGACCACGCTCACGTTTCCCGAAGGCGAGTACCTGAAGGGGCTGGCGATCCTGAAGGCCTGATCCCTCCTCACACCGCGATGGCCGGCTCGAACTTGCCTCGCTTGATCGAGAAGTAGGCCTTCACATTTCGCACATTGGCGTCTTCCGTGAAGAGGCGCTGGACGAGCGCCTGGTAGCCGGCCATGTCGGGCACCCACAGCACCAGCACGAAGTCCGGGCCGGGCGAGACGCGGTAGCACTGCTGCACGCCGGCCTCGGCCACCGCCCGGGCCTCGAACGCGACCAAGTGCTCGTCGCCCTGCCGATCGAGCGTGACCTCGGCGAGCACGGTGAGCCCTGCGCCGATACGCTCCGGATCCAGTACCGCCACCCGGCGCTCGATCACGCCCTCGTCGACGAGCCGCTTGACGCGCCGCAGCCCGGTGGCCGGGGACACATGGGCGGCCGCGGCGAGTTCGAGGTTCGAACGCGAGCAGTCTACCTGCAGCAGCCGCAGCAAGCGGCGATCGACATCGTCAAGCGCCACGATCGAATTGCTCATGTGAACTAGATTTTCGAGCAATTTCATCGAGACACGTGCGATTCGACGAAATTGATCGACCGGCGGCGAAATCTGCACGAACAGTGCGTCGCAGTCTTCCTAGCATCGTCGCCTTCACTCTCCCGGAGCAAGCACCCATGTGCGGCATCGTCGGCGCGGTCAGCCAGCGCAACATCGTCCCGATCCTCGTCGAGGGTCTCAAGCGGCTCGAGTACCGCGGCTACGACTCGTGCGGCGTGGCCGTGCACCAGACCGGCGAGCTCAAGCGCGCCCGCAGCACCAGCCGGGTGGCCGACCTCGACGCCAACATCCGCGCCGACGGCATCGCCGCCGCCACCGGCATCGCGCACACGCGCTGGGCCACGCATGGCGCGCCGGAGGTGCACAACGCCCACCCGCACTTCTCCGCGGGCCCCGGGGGCCACCCGGAGCACACCGGCTTCGGCGAGCTCGACGGCGCGGCCAGCAGCGCCGCGCGCGCCCGCATCGGCCTCGTGCACAACGGCATCATCGAGAACCACGACGAGCTGCGCGCCGAACTGCAGGCCAAGGGCTACACCTTCGCGAGCCAGACCGACACCGAGGTCATCGCGCACCTCGTGCACCACCTCTACGACGGCGACCTGCTCGACGCCGTGCAGCGCGCGCTGCCGCGGCTGCGCGGCGCCTACGCGATCGCGGTGTTCTGCCGCGACGAGCCGCAGCGCGTCGTCGGCGCGCGCGCAGGCTCGCCGCTGGTGCTGGGCGTCGGCAAGGGCGAGAACTTCCTCGCCAGCGACGCGATGGCGCTGGCGGGCGTGACCGACCAGATCGTGTACCTGGAGGAAGGCGACGTCGTCGACCTGCAGCTCGGCAAGACCTGGATCACCGCGCGCGACGCGAACGGCCGCTACGGGGCCGTGCAGCGGCCGGTGCGCACCGTGCACGCCCACAGCGGCGCGGCCGAGCTGGGCCCGTACCGGCACTACATGCAGAAGGAGATCTTCGAGCAGCCGCGCGCCATCGCCGACACGCTCGACGCGGTGGCCGGCGTCAGCCCGGAGCTGTTCGGCGACGGCGCCTACCGCGCCTTCAAGGCCGTGGACCGGGTGCTGATCCTCGCCTGCGGCACCAGCTACTACAGCGGCAGCACGGCGCGCTACTGGCTGGAGTCGATCGCCGGCATCCCGACCACCGTGGAGATCGCCAGCGAGTACCGCTACCGCGACAGCGTGCCCGACCCGAGGACGCTGGTCGTCACGATCAGCCAGAGCGGCGAGACCGCCGACACCATCGCCGCGCTGAAGCACGCCCGCGGCCTCGGCATGGCGCACACGCTGACCATCTGCAACGTGGCCACCAGTGCGATGGTGCGCGAGTGCGCGATGGCCTACATCACGCGCGCCGGCGTGGAGATCGGCGTGGCGAGCACGAAGGCCTTCACGACGCAGCTGGTCGGCCTGTACCTGCTGACGCTCGCGCTGGCGCAGTCGCGCGGCCGGCTCACCGACGCGCAGGAGGCCGAACACCTGAAGGCGCTGCGCCACCTGCCGGTAGCGGTGCAGGCGGTGCTGGCGCTGGAGCCGCAGGTGATCGCGTGGAGCGAGGACTTCGCGCGCCGCGAGCACGCGCTCTTCCTCGGCCGCGGGCTGCACTACCCGATCGCGCTGGAAGGCGCGCTCAAGCTCAAGGAGATCAGCTACATCCACGCCGAGGCCTATCCGGCCGGCGAGCTGAAGCATGGGCCGCTGGCACTCGTCACGGAGCAGATGCCGGTGGTCACGGTCGCCCCCAACGACGCGCTGCTCGAGAAGCTCAAGAGCAACATGCAGGAGGTGCGCGCCCGCGGCGGCCAGCTGTACGTGTTCGCCGACGCCGACAGCCACATCGAGAACAGCCCCGGTGTGCACGTGATCCGCATGCCCGAGCACTACGGTGCGCTGAGCCCGATCCTGCACGTGGTGCCACTGCAGCTGCTGGCTTACCACACCGCCTGCGCACGGGGGACGGACGTGGACAAGCCGCGAAACCTGGCGAAGTCGGTGACCGTCGAGTGACGGGCATCGGCCCGAAGCTTGCTTAGCGCAAGCGCATCACCCCACGCATCCAGGAGGCTGCCCATGGCCAAGATCCCGCCCGGCGTCGGACCGCGCTTCCCTCAGGTGGTGCTGCTGTTCGGTGCCACCGGCGACCTGGCCCGGCGCAAGCTGCTGCCCGGGCTGTACCACCTGGTCAGCGCCGGCTTCATCCCGGGCTGCCGCATCATCGGCGTGTCGCTCGACGAGATCACCGCCGACGCCTTCCGCACGCTGACGCGCGGCGCGCTGGACGAGTTCTTCCAGCGCAAGGTCACCGACCGCGACTGGGCCGCCTTCGCGCAGAGCCTGGACTACGTGCCGCTGGCCGCCGGCCCGGCGGCACTGAGGGCCGCAGCCGAGCGGGCCGAGGCCACGTTCAGCGGCGAGAGCCGCCGGCTGCACTACCTGAGCGTGCCGCCGTCGTCGGCGCTGGCGGCGGTGCGCATGCTGGGCGAGGCGCAGCTCGTCGAGCGCAGCCGCATCGTGATGGAGAAGCCCTTCGGCACCGACCTGGCCAGCTCGGTGGCGCTGAACAGCAAGCTGCACGAGGTCTTCGCCGAGGAACAGATCTTCCGCATCGACCACTTCCTGGGCAAGGAGCCGGCGCAGAACATCCTCGCGTTCCGCTTCGCCAACGGCCTCTTCGAGCCGATCTGGAACCGGATGTTCATCGACCACGTGCAGATCGACGTGCCCGAGACGCTGGGCCTGGGCAAGCGCAGCGCCTTCTACGAGCAGACCGGGGCCTACCGCGACATGGTGGTCACGCACCTGTTCCAGATCCTCGGCTTCATGGCGATGGAGCCGCCCACGTCGCTGGAGCCGCAGCCCATCAGCGAGGAGAAGAACAAGGTCTTCCGCAGCATGCTGGCGATCCAGCCCAGCGACGTGGTGCGCGGCCAGTACAACGGCTATCGCGACGAGCCCGGGGTCGACCCGCAGAGCGAGACCGAGACCTTCATCGCGCTGAAGTGCTACATCGACAACTGGCGCTGGGCGGGCGTGCCCTTCTTCCTGCGCACCGGCAAGCGCCTGGCCGAGGGCCAGCGCATCATCAGCATCGCGTTCCGCGAGCCGCCCAAGAGCATGTTCCCGCCCGGCAGCGGCGTCGGCGCGCAGGGGCCGGACCACCTCACGTTCGACCTCGCCGACGCGTCGAAGATGAGCCTGTCGTTCTACGGCAAGCGCCCCGGCCCAGGCATGCGGCTGGACAAGCTGAGCCTGCAGTTCGCGATGAACGACACCGGGCTGCTGGGCGAGGTGCTCGAAGCCTACGAGCGGCTGATCCTCGACGCCATGCGCGGCGACCACACGCTGTTCACCACCGCCGAGGGCATCGAGCGGCTGTGGCAGGTGTCGATGCCGCTGCTGGAGTCGCCGCCGCCGGTGCGGCTCTATGAGCCGGGCTCGTGGGGCCCGAAGTCCATCCACCAGCTGATCGCGCCGCACGCCTGGCGGCTGCCGTTCGAGCGCGCCTGGCGCAACCCGAACAAGACCGGCTCCTGAACGCCGCTCAGCGCAGGACCGCGATGAGGCTCCGCGCCAGCGCCTGCAGCTCGCCTTCGAGGCCCAGTCCCGCGCTCGCGAGGACCGGTGCGGCGATGTCGGACCGCGCCAGCTCCTCCTCGTGGCCCTTCAGCCGCGCCGACAGCGCGGTCGCGCCGATCAACGAGCAGGCGCCGCGTGCCGAATGGCAGGCCACCATCGCCTTCTCGCGTTCCGCCGCCGTGGCCACGCCGCGCAGCGCCGGCAGGCCGGCCGTGTAGATGTCGGCATAGCGGCGCAGCATGCGCTGGTACAGCGAGGCCGCACCCGCGGCGTTGGCCAGGCCTTCCCCGGTATCGAGACCGTCGATGCACTGCGCGCGTGCCAGCCACTCCGATGCCGGGTCGGCCGCAGCTGGATCGCGCCGCGGCAACCAGCGCAGCAGTGCGTCGAACAGCGCATCGGGCGTGACTGGCTTGGCCAGGTGATCATCCATGCCCGCATCCAGGCAGGCCTGCCGCTCGTCGTCGTAGATGTTGGCGGTCATCGCGATGATCGGCACCCCGGGGCCGAGCCGCCGGCGCAGCTCGCGGGTCGCCTGCAGGCCGTCCATCACCGGCATCTGGATGTCCATCAGCACCACGTCATGGCGATGGGTCATCGCCAGTTCCACGGCATGGGCGCCATGGTCGGCCACATCGATCTCCAGCCCGGTGCCCTCCAGCAGCGCCACGGCCACCTCCTGGTTCACCGGGTTGTCCTCGGCCAGCAGGATGCGCTGCCCCTGGTGGTGCAGCCGCAGCAGCGCCTCCTTCTCGTCGGACGGCTGCCGCGCGAGTCCGGCAGCGTCGGACCCTGGTTCTTCCGCAGCGGGTGGCTCGAAGCGCTGCGGGTGGTCGGCAACTCGCTCCCGTCCTGGAGCGACGTGCGGCAGGTGGGGGGCTGCAGCCTCGATCTCTTCGAGGCGCGCGCGCATGCGCTCGAGCTCCTGGTTGGCCTCACCAAGCCGCTGTTCCGCATCCTTCAACCGCGTCGTCTCGAAAACCAGCACATAGACACCGCGCGTGCGATTGCCAGACCGATCCGCGATGAAGTGGACTTCGTGGACCAGCGGCCGGCCGCCGGGCCCGGTCGTACGACGTTCGACGATCTGCGGCCGACCGGCCTCGGCCGCGTCGATCCCTGCCCGCACGGACTCCTCGGCGACCGGGCCCAGGATCTCCGCCACCGTGCTGCCGACGGCCTGCTCGACGGTCAGGCCGAACCAGTCGAGATAGGCCTGGTTGGCGTAGCGGCAGCGCAGATCCAGGCCCCAGTAGGACATCATGCACGGCAGTGCCTCTGGCAAGCCGGCCAGCAGCCTCCCGGGGTCGACCGAATCAGGCCCTGCCGGTGGCGGGCCGTGGCGGAACGGACTCATCCGCACCTACCTCCCTGTTGGCCCATTGTCCACGGGAAGCGCGCCGGAGCGTGGACCGAAACACCCGGCCGTCCCTGAGACGGGGGCAGCGACCGATCGGGAGCTTGGGGGCTCCACTTCAGCGTCGGCCGACGAGGCCGATCAGCGCAGAACGACCGTGGTGTCCGCTGCCCTCGTGGACCTCGGCCTCGTACTCGGTCAGCTCCAGCAGCGTCAGCTCGCGGAACGCATCGCGCAGCAGCTCGGCGGTGTAGAGGTGTTCGACATGCGGCGGGCCGCCGGTGCGGTACTCGAGCTGCCTGGGCGTGTAGCCCTGCAGCACCAGCACGCCGCCGGGGCGCAGGCTGCGGACCATGTGGGCGAACATGCGCTCTCGCAGCGCGGGCGGCGCGAACTGCACGAAGATGGCCGCCACGCCGTCGTAGGCGGCCTCGGGCCAGGCGTAGTCGTCGCACGACGCGACCTGGTACGCCACGTCCACGCCGGCCTGCGCCGCCAGCGCGCGGGCCTTGCCCACGGCCACCTCGGCGATGTCGAAGGACTCCACCGCGTGCCCCTGTTGCGCGAGCCACACGCTGTTGCGGCCTTCGCCGTCGGCCACGCAGAGGATGCGCCCGCGCGCCGGGAACCGGTGCGCCTGCTGCTGCAACCACCCATTGGGTTCGGTGCCGAACAGGTAGCCTTCAGCCGCGTAGCGGCGGTTCCAGACGACGGCGGCGTCATCGAAGCCGGCAGGCGGCGTGCTCATGGTGATGCTGCGCGGAAGCGCGAGGTGGTTGCGCCCGCGACTCTACGAGCCCGCACGCACGCCGAGCTTGCGCAGGATCGTCTCCATCAGGCACCAGCGGGTCAGCGCGCTCTGCAGCAGGTTCGCGCCCACGAAGGCCGTGAAGGCCAGCCACCAGGGGCTCACGAACAGCGGGCTGCCCGGCACGCCGAGCGCCAGCGACACGAGGATGAAGGTGCCTGCGAACAGGCGGACGAGTTGCCAAGAGGTCATGCGGATGCTCCTGCAGGGGGGGAAGGGGCGGCCACCGGCGCTGCCTTGCGCCGGGTGGCCACGTAGTAGAGAAGCGGGATCACCACCAGCGTGAGCAGCGTGCTCACGAAGATGCCGAAGATCAGCGAGATCGCCAGCCCGTTGAAGATCGGGTCGTCGAGGATGAAGAACGCGCCCAGCATCGCGGCCAGGCCGGTCAGCACGATGGGCTGCGCGCGCGTGGCGGCCGAGTGCATCACGGCCTGCTCCAGCGGCATGCCGCGCCCCACCTCCAGCCGGATGAAGTCCACCAGCAGGATCGAGTTGCGCACGATGATGCCGGCCAGCGCGATCATCCCGATCATGCTGGTGGCCGTGAACTGCGCACCGAGCAGTGCGTGACCCGGCATCACGCCGATGATCGTCAGCGGGATCGGCGCCATGATGATCAGCGGCGTCAGGTACGAGCCGAACTGCGCCACCACCAGCAGGTAGATCAGCACCAGCCCCACGGCGTAGGCGGCCCCCATGTCGCGGAAGGTCTCGTAGGTGATCTGCCACTCGCCGTCCCACTTGATCGCGTAGTCGCGCCAGGGGTCGGCGGGCTGGCGGATGAAGGTCTCGCCGAGCGTGCCGCCGCCCGGCGTGGCCAGCGCCTGCAGCGTCGGGCGCATCGTGAACATGCCGTACAGCGGGCTGTCGACGGCACCGGCCATGTCGCCCACCACGTACTGCACCGGCAGGCCGTCCTTGTGGTGGATGGGCTGCTCGCGCAGCGTGTCGCTCTGCTGCACCAGCTCGCGGATCGGCACCAGCCGCCCGGCGGCCGAGCGCACGGTGAGTTGCAGCAGCGCCTCCAGGTCGCCATGGCGCTCGGCCGGCAGCTGCAGCATCGCCGCGGCCGGGAACTTGCTGCCGTCGTGCAGGTAGACGGCCGCCTCGCCGGCCAGGCCCGCACGCAGGGTCGAGACGATCGCCGACGCCGGGATGCCGAGCTGTGCCGCCTTGCGCCGGTCGACCAGCAGCACCGTGCGCCGGGCCGGTGCGATCCCGCTGTCGTCGACGTCCACCACCCCGGGTGTGCCCTCGAACACGCGCCGCACCGCCTGCGCCACGGCACGGCGACCCTCCGCTTCGGGCCCGTACACCTCAGCCACGATCGGCGAGAGCACCGGCGGCCCCGGCGGCACCTCGACCACCTTCACGTTGGCGCCGTGGCGCTGCCCGATGCGCTGCAGCTCCGGCCGCAACCGCGTGGCGATGGCGTGGCTCTGCTCGTGGCGCAGGTGCTTGTCGACGAGGTTCACCTGCAGGTCGCCCACTTCGCCGCCGGCGCGCCCGTCGTACTGGCGCACGAGCCCGTTGAAGTTGATCGGCGCTGCGGTGCCCGCGTAGGCCTGGTAGTCGACGACCTCGGGCTGCCGCGCGAGGTGGGCGCCGAGTTCGCGCAGCACGGCCGCGGTGCGCTCCACCGGCGTGCCCGCCGGCATGTCGACGATCACCTGGAACTCCGACTTGTTGTCGAAGGGCAGCATCTTCAGCACGACCAGGCCCACCGCCGGCAGCACCAGCGACACACCGATCAGCAGCGCGATGCCCACGCCCAGCAGCGTGCGGTTGCGGCCGCCGCGGTGCGCATCCAGCAGCGGGCGGAAGAGGCGCTCGAACAGCGGGCCCAGCCGCGCCGCGAGGCCATGCGGCGCGCCTCCGTGCGCCGCGCCGCCGTCGTGCTTGAGCCACAGCCGCGCGAGCCATGGCGTCACGACGAAGGCGATCGCCAGCGACAGCAGCATGCCCATGCTCGCGTTGATCGGGATCGGGCTCATGTACGGGCCCATCAGCCCGCTGACGAAGGCCATCGGCAGCAGCGCGGCGATGACCGTGAGCGTGGCCAGGATGGTCGGGCCGCCGACCTCATCCACGGCCCCAGGGATCAACCGGGCCAGCGACCGGTCGGCGTGCAGCGCCATGTGGCGATGGATGTTTTCCACGACAACGATCGCGTCGTCCACGAGGATGCCGATCGAGAAGATCAGCGCGAACAGCGACACCCGGTTCAGCGTGAAGCCCCAGGCCCACGAGGCGAACAGCGTGACGGTGAGAGTCAGGATCACCGCGCTGCCGACGATCGCGGCCTCGCGCCGGCCGAGGGCGATGAACACCAGCGCCACCACCGAGGCGGTGGCGAACAGCAGCTTCTGGATCAGCTTGATCGCCTTGTCGTTGGCCGACGCGCCGTAGTTGCGCGTCTCGGCCACGACCACGTCCTCGGGGATCAGCGTGTTGCGCACCGCCTGCACGCGCCGCAGCACGGCGTCGGCGACATCGATCGCGTTCTCGCCGGGCTTCTTGGTCACGGCGATCGTCACCGCGGGCCATTCGGCCGCGTCCTTGCCGGCCGTGCCGTGCCAGACGTACTGCTGCGGCGGCAGCGGACCGTCGACGACGTCGGCCACGTCCTGCAGGAACACGGGGCGGCTGTTGCGAACGCCCACCACCAGCTCGGCGACATCGCGTGCGTCGCGCAGCCACGGGCCGGCCTCGAGGTCGATGGCGCGGTCGCCGGCCAGCAGCTGGCCCACCGGCGCGTTGCCGTGCGCCGACTGCAGTGCCTGGCGGAGGTCGGCCACAGTGACGCCGGCCCCGGCCAGGCGGGCCGGGTCGATCTCGACGCGCACCGCGCGGCCGGGGCCCCCGATCGTCGTGACCGTGCGCGTGCCGGGCACCCGCTTCAACTCGGCTTCCAGCGTGTGCGCCACGCGCTCGAGGTCGGAGGCGCCGCGCTGCGCATCGCGTGCGTGCAGCGTCAGCGTCACGATCGGCACGTCGTCGATGCCCTTGGGCTTGACCAGCGACGGCCCGGCGCCGAGACCGGCGGGCAGCCAGTCGGCGTTGGCATGCACCGTGTCGTACAGGCGCACCAGCGCCTCGGTGCGCGGCACGCCGACCTTGAACTGCACCGTCACCACCGCCAGACCGGGCCGCGAGACGCTCGTCACGTGCTCGACGCCGGCGATCTGCGACAGCACCTGCTCGGCCGGCGTGGCCACCATCTGCTCCACGTCGCGCGCCGACGCCCCCGGGAAAGGGATCAGCACGTTGGCCATCGTCACGTTGATCTGCGGCTCCTCCTCGCGGGGCGTCACCGCCACGGCGTACAGCCCGAGCAGCAGCGCCACCAGCGCCAGCAACGGTGTGATCTGCGCCGACTGGAAGTAGCGCGCGATGCGGCCGGAGACGCCCAGGGGTGCGGCGCCCGCTCGATCGGGTGCCGGACTCATCGCACCCTCGCTGCGGCCTGCGGATCCAGCGCGACGCGCTCACCCGCGGCCACGCCGGCCAGGATCTCGACCTGGTCTCCCCGCGCCGGGCCCACGCGCACCTGGCGCAGCAGCGGCCGGCCATCGGCGCCGACCACGTAGACAGCCTTCAGTTCCCCGCGCAGCACCAGCGAGCGCGCCGGCACCCAGGCCCGGGCCGGCTCGCCCGTGGCGGCACCGGCCGGCAGCCATACGCGTGCGAACGCACCCGGCGCGGCCGCCGTGCCCACCGGCAGGTCCAGCCGCACGGTGACGGTGTGGGTGGCCGGATCGACGGCCGGGAGCACGTCGACGCGGGTTGGCGCGAGTCGCGCCGCGACGCCCGGCAGCTCGA
Organism: Rubrivivax sp.; assembly: GCA_016789955.1. GTDB lineage: Bacteria > Pseudomonadota > Gammaproteobacteria > Burkholderiales > Burkholderiaceae_C > Rubrivivax. The sequence goes on from JAEUPB010000064.1 coordinate 33,210, forward strand.
CCGCGGGCCGCTCCGCCGGCGACGCGCGCAGGCGCTGCGCCGCCGTCTCGGGCACCGTGGCGGCCACGCGCAGGGCCGCCGGGTCGTACAGCGTCAGCAGCGCGCGACCCGGCATCGCCAGGTCGCCCTGCACCACCGGCACGTCGGCGACGATGCCGTCGTACGGCGCCCGCACCACGTACCAGCCGCTCTCGGTGCGCGCCGCCTGGGCCGCGGCGAGCTGGGCCTGGGATTGCGCGGCCGCCGTCTTGTGCTGCGCCTCGGCGCGCTCCAGCGCCGCCAGGCTGATGTAGTTCTGCTGATGGAGCTGGCGCTGCCGCTGCAGCTCGCTGGTGGCGACCTCCTGGGCTGCACGCGCGGCCAGCACCTGCGCTGCGGCGGCGCCGGCCTGCTGTTCGGCGGCCCGGGCATCCAGCCGCACCATCAGCTGCCCGGCCTTCACGCGGTCGCCGGCGCGCACGTGCAGCGCCACCACGGCGCCGGCGACCTGCGCCGCCAGCACGGTCTGCCGCAGGGCCTCGACGGTGCCGTCGTAGCCCGCGGCCGCCGCTGCGGGGCCGGCCGACACGAGCTGCGTGGCTAGCGCCGGGGCCAGGGCCGGGGCGGACGCCTGCGCCCGTGCCGGCGAGCCGGCCACGAGCGCCGCGGCGACCACGGCCGCGAGCGCCAGCGGCCAGGCCCGGGTAGGGTACGCAAGGTGGGACACGGTGCTCATCTCCAGCGGGGGTTCCATCATCGATGTCGTTGAGCTATTATTTAGGCAATCAGTTAAACAGTCAAGTGCGTACATGAGCATGTCCCTGGATGGTCAAGAACTCAGGCATGATCGGCGCCTCCCTGCACGACGCGCGTGTCCGACGATGGATGGCCTGCCCCCAGAAGCACTCGACGAGGTTGCGTCCTACTTCCAGGCGCTGTCGGAACCGACGCGGCTGCAGATCCTCAACCTGCTGCGGCAGGGCGAGCACAACGTCGGCGAGCTGGCGCAGGCCTGCGGATACACGTCGGCCAACGTGTCGCGCCACCTGTCGCTGCTGATGCAGCACGGCCTCGTCGAGCGCGAGGCGCGCGGCACGTCGGTGTACTACCGCATCGCCGACGACTCGGTCTACGCGCTGTGCGATCTGGTGTGCGGCAACATCGCGCGCCAGCTCGAACGCCGCGCCGAGGGTCGCAAGGCCTTCCTGCGCAGCGCCGGCAAGGCGCCAGCGAACCGCCCGAAGCGGGCCTGAGGAAACAGGGGCGGCGGCGCGGTGGCGCTCAGCCGCGGACCACGCGCGCGCCGGGTGCCAGGGTCGGCGGCGCGGCGTTCAGCGTCTCGATCGCGAACCCCGCGGCCTGCTTGTAGCCGGCCATGAACGCGTCGCGCTCGGCGGCGGGGATCACGTCGTCGATGTGGTCGAACACCCCGCCGCAGCGCTCGTCGACGAGGCCGAGGATGCCGAACGGCCCGGCGCCGCGGTTGCGCAGCACCAGCGCCGAGACCGGCCCGCAGAGCTTGCGGTCGTAGACGGCCAGCGCCGCCGGCCCGACACCATGCTCGACCATCGCCGCGCCCAGCATGCGGGCATCGACGATGGCCTGGCTGGCGCCGTTGCTGCCCACCGGATACATCACGTGCGCGGCATCGCCCAGCAGCGCCACGCGCCCGTCGACCCACGTCGGCACCGGGTCGCGGTCGATCATCGGGTACTCGAAGATCTCGCTGGCGCCGCGCAGCATCGCCGGCACGTCGAGCCAGCCGTAGTTCCAGCCGTCGAAGTGGTGGCTGAACTCCGACAGCGCCACGCGGCGGTTCCAGTCGCCCTGCCGCCAGCCCTGGGAGTTGTCGACGGTGATCTCGGCGATCCAGTTGATCGTCGACAGGCCGGTGGCCGGGTCGGGCCGCGAGATCGGGTACAGCACGACGCGGTGGCGCAGGCTGCCCACCCCGACGAAGCTGGCGCCGCTGCGGATCGGCACGCCCGGCGTGGTACCGCGCCACATGATGGCGCCGCCCCACTGGATCGGCGGCTGCGTGGGGTGCATCTGCGCGCGCACCGCCGAGTGCAGCCCGTCGCAGGCCACCACCAGCGCGCCCCGCGCCTCGGTGCGGGCGCCGTCACGTGTCTCGATGAGCGCGGTGGCGCCGTGTTCGTCGTTGCGGTAGCCCACCACGCGATGGCCCAGCCGCACGGCCTGCGGCCCGAGCCGGTCCTGCACCGCGCGCAGCATCAGCATCTGCAGCTGGCCCCGGTGCACGGAGTACTGCGGCCAGCGGTAGCCGGCGAGCAGCCCGCGCGGCTCGGCGTACACGTCGTTGCCGTTGCGGCCCACCAGCGCCCACTCGCGCGCCTGGATGCCGATCGTGTCCAGCACGTCGTTCGTGAACCCGAGGTCGTGCAGCTCGCGCACGGCGTTGGGCTGAAGGTTGATGCCCACGCCGAGCGGCTGCAGGTCGGCCACCGCCTCGTGGACGATGCAGGGCACGCCGATCTGGTGCAGCGTCAACGCCAGCGCCATGCCGGCGATGCCGCCGCCGGCGATCAGCACCGGCAGCTCCTGAGGAGTGGGAGTCGGATTCATCGGGCGGCGATTGTCGGTGAACGGTGACACGCTACCGCACTGGCACGCGGCCCCGGCGTCGTGGCAAGCTCCGGACGCGCCACGGTGCGCAAGGAGAAGAGCCGACATGCACACCCCACCCGATCACCCGTTCCACCGGCTGGCTGCCCGTGCAGCGCTTGCCGCGCTGCTGGCGCTGGCCGCCGGACAGGCGCTGGCCTCCGGCGCGTCCCTCCCGCCGCCGCGCGACCTCGCCATCGTGCACGCGCTGTCGGCGCTGGTGGCCGGCGGGCTGGCCTTCCTCACCGCGCGGCAATGGCCGGCCGCCGGCATCGTGGTGGCCGCGAGCATGGCCTATGCAGCGCGCTACATGACCGGCTCCACGTTCGGCCAGCAGGCGCTGCAGCAGGGCGGCGACTACCTCGCGCAGGCCCAGGCGCTGGCGTTGCTGGTGCCGCTGGGCGCGCTGTTGGGCATCGCGGCCCACGTGGCCCGCGTCCGCCGGTGACGGCTCGGCCCGCGCCGCACCGGCGCGAGGACTACCGGCACGAGCGGCTGATCACCACGCGCTGGATGGACAACGACGCCTATGCGCACGTCAACAACGTCGTCTACTACAGCTGGTTCGACACGGTGGTCAACGCCTGGCTGATCGAGCGCGGGCTGCTGGACATCGAGCGCAGCCCGTCGTTCGGCCTGGTGGTGGAAACCGGCTGCCAGTACTTCTCGCCGATCGCCTTCCCCGACCCCGTGGGTGGTGCGCTGCGCGTGCGCAGCCTCGGGCGCACCAGCGTGCGCTACGAGGTGGCGCTGTTCCGCGGCGACGACACGCTGGCCTCGGCGCAGGGGCATTTCGTGCACGTGCACGTCGACCGGACCACACGGCGCCCCGTCGAGCTGCCGCCGCCGCTGCGGCAGGCGCTGCAAGAGATCCTCGCGCCGGCGTGACAACGCGTCTGGTCGTTCCACCATGCGGTTGCTCATCGAAACGCGTTGCGGGCCGCCGACAGACGAGGGCCCGGAGCATCGCCCCACGCTGGGTGCGGTGCATCATCGCGTCTGGGAGGGGGCGAGTACCCCCGCCCGACAGCCGCAGGCGGGTCGTTTCCGCGATCGGCGATGAGCAGGGAGGAGCCTGGATGAGCCGCATCTACCTCGTCGACGACCATCCGGTCGTGCGCGAGGGCCTGCGAGCGCTGGTCGAAGCGGCTGGCCATCTCGTGATCGGCGAGTCCGCCGAGCCCACCGGGGCGATCGGCGAGATCGTGCGCCTGCGCCCGGACGTGGTGCTGGTCGACCTGGGGCTCGACACCCGCTCGGGGTTCGAACTGCTGCGCGACCTGCGCCGCCGCGAACTGCCGGTGCGTGCGATCGTCGTCACGGCGTCGGCGCAGCCGCGCCACGTGGCCGAGGCGCTGCGCGAAGGGGCCTCGGGCTACGTGTTGAAGGGCTCGGCGCGTACCGAGCTGGTGCGGGCGGTGTCCGAGGTCTCCCAGGGCCGCCGCTACCTGGCCGCCGAGGTGGCCGACCTGGCCGTCCAAGGCCTGGCCGCGCCGGACGAGGAAGACCCGCTGGCGCAGCTCTCGCCCCGCGAGCGGCAGATCATCGCGCTGGTGGTCAAGGGCCACACCAGCCCGGCCATCGCGCAGCAGCTGCACCTGTCCCCGAAGACGGTGGACACCTATCGCAGCCGCCTGATGGCCAAGCTGGGCGTCACCGACATCACCGGGCTGGTGCGCCTGGCCGTGCGCACGGGGTTGATCGACCCCTGCGACGGCTGAAGACAAGAATCCCCTACACGCGCCGTCAGGAGGCTCCGACAGCGCGCACGGCCCCTGCTGCCTAGAGTGGCTGCATGAACTGCAGCACCGTACGCTCCTCCGGGGCCCCCGGCGGCCTGGCGGATGCGCAGGCTGCGCAAAGCCGTCCCTGCGCGCCGGCCCCGACGAAGCACGGGGCTCCGCGCCGATGATCCACGTCGGCTTGCTGCGCGGGCTGTGCGAACAGCTCGAGTCGCAGGGCATCGACGTCTCGGCGGCACTGGAGTGGGCGGATTGCGACTGGCACACGCTGTGTGCCGACCGCGACTGGATCTGCGAGCTGCCGCTGCACTGGATCGTGCTGGGTCTGCAGCGCCACGGCCTGACCCCGGCCGCGCTGCGCCGAGCCTGGGCCGACCTGCCGATGCAGCATTTCGGCACGCTGGCCAGCTCGCTGGCCGCCGCGCCCCGCGGCCGCGACGCCCTGGCGACGTTGCACCAGCACGTCGGCGAGCGCTGGCCCACCGTCGACAGCCGCCTGGAGGTCGCCGAAGGCGGCCTGGTCTGGTCGCTGCACATGCAGGCGCCTGCGGGCGAGTTGCGGCGCTTCCTGCTCGAAGGCCTCACCGGCTGCTGCACCCGGCTTCTCGCGCATGCGCTGGGCACGGTGCCCGAACCGCGAGACATCGGCCCGGGCAGCGTGGCCTGGCACATCGACGACGACCGACTCGATCGGGTACGCCCCAACGGCCCGGCCGCCGCCTTCGACGCCGCCTGGCCCGAGGACGACCTGCCGCACGCCGCCGCGAGTCTGGCGGCACGCGTCGAGGAGCTGCTCGGCGAGACCGATCATGGCGGCGACATCGAGCGCATCGCGCACGCCCTGGGCATCGCGCCGCGCACGCTGTCGCGCCGGCTGGCCCGAGCCGGGCTGAGCTTCCAGACCTTGCTGGAGAACTGGCGCAAGCGCCACGGCAAGGAACTGCTCGATCGCGGCGACGTGCCGATGGCCGAAGTGGCCCGCCGCCTGGGCTATCGCAGCGTGTCCAACTTCAGCCGCAGCGCACGCCGCTGGGCGGGTCGCGGCACAGGCAGGCCCGACACCGACGCCTGACACCGAGCCCACCCCCGGGCCGGTGGCACACTGGCCCCGCGACGCGGCGCCTCGACTCCGCCGCTGGTGGAGACCCGCATGCAGGATCAGACCCCGCAGCCGCTGCGAGCGCGGCTGCAGCAGCCCGGCCTCGTGGTGGCGCCGGGCGTGCACGACATGGTGTCGCTGCGCATGGCCGATGCGCTGGGCTTCGAGGCGCTGTACATGACCGGCTTCGGCACGGTCGCTTCGCACCTGGGCCTGCCCGACGCGGGCCTGGCCACCTACACCGACATGGTCGGCCGCGTGCGCCAGATGGCCTCGATGGCACGCACGCCGCTGATCGCCGATGGCGATACCGGGTACGGCGGGCTGCTGAACATCGCCCACACGGTGCAGGGCTACGAGGCAGCCGGTGCCGCCGCCATCCAGCTCGAAGACCAGCAGATGCCCAAGAAGTGCGGCCACACGCCGGGCCGTCGCGTGGTGCCCGTGGCCGACATGGTGCGGCGCATCGAGGTGGCAGTGGCCTCGCGCCGGTCGCGCGACTTCCTCGTCATCGCCCGCACCGACGCGCGCACCACGCTCGGCCTCGACGAGGCGTTGCGCCGCGGCGAGGCCTGCGCCCGCGCCGGCGCCGACGTGCTGTTCATCGAGTCGCCCGAGAGCGTGGAGGAGATGCGCCGCATCGGCGAGGCCTTCGACCTGCCGCTGGTGGCCAACATGGTCGAAGGCGGCCGCACGCCGGTGGTGGACCGCGCCACGCTCGAACGGCTGGGCTACCGCATCGCCATCCATCCGGTGACGGCGCTGCTGGCCGCCACGCACGCGATGCAGCGCGCCTACCGCACGTTGCGCACGCACGGCTCTTCGGTCGGGCTGGACGCCGAGCTGATGCCCTTCGACGATCTCACCGCGCTGATGGGATTCCCCGACGTGCATGCCTTCGAACGACGCTGGGCCGAACCGGCGCCCGATCAACCAAGAGGAGACGAACGATGACCCACCCCTCCCCACGCGGCCCCCGTCGCGCCGTGCTGGCGCTGCTGGCCGCCCTGCTGCTGCCGGCAGCCACACCCACCACCGCACAGGACGCCTATCCGAGCCGCTCGGTCCGCCTGGTCGTGCCGTTCGTGCCCGGCGGCGTGACCGACACCAGCGCGCGCGTCGTCGCCGAGTACCTGGGCCGGCGGCTCGCGCAGCAGGTGATCGTGGACAACCGGCCGGGGGCCTCGGGCAACATCGGCACCGCGCAGGTGGCCGGCGCGGCGCCCGACGGCTACACGCTGCTGCTGGCCTTCGACGGCACGATGGTCATCAACCCTCACGTGTTCGCCAAGGTGCCGTTCGACACCATGCGCGATTTCGCGTCGGTGGGCCGCATCGGCACCGCCACGCTCGTGCTGGCCGCCAACCCCGAGCTGCCCGCGCGCACGCTGGGCGAGGTGCTGGCGCTGTCGAAGAGCCGCCCCGGCGGCCTGTCCTACGGCACCTCTGGCATCGGGGGCACGCCGCACATCGCCGGCGAGCAGCTCGCCCAGCGCAGCGGGGCCAAGCTCGAGCACGTGCCGTACAAGGGCGGCGGGCAGGCCATCGCCGACACCATCGGCGGCAGCATCCCGCTGGTCTACACCGCAGTGGCCGGCGCGCAGGGGCACGTGAAGTCGGGCAAGCTCCGCGCCATCGCGGTCTCCAGCGCCCGTCGCAACGGCGCGCTGCCCGACGTGCCCACCTTCATCGAGAGCGGCTTCCCCGACTTCGTGGCCGAGTCGTGGGTCGGCATCCTGGCACCGGCGAAGACGCCGCCGGCGATCACGGCGCGGCTCAACGCCGAGCTGAATACGGTGCTGAGCGATCCCGCGCTGCGCGAGCGGCTCGCCACGCTGGGCATCGAGGCCACGCCCGGCACGCCGGAGCAGTTCCGCGAGCAGATGCGCACCGACCTGGCCAACTACGGCCCGATCGTGAAGGCCGCCGGCATCAAGCTCGAATAGGAAGGACCGCCCCATGGCCCCCACCCCCGTGCTGCCCCGCGTGAACCTGACGATGGTCGGGGACTGGGGCACGGCGAACTTCCACACCGTGCTCGGCTGGATCGCCGCGCACCTGCGCTGGCGCAGCGCACCGCGATCGCGCTTCGTGGTGCGCACCGGCAGCGCGTACCGGGAGAGCATCGAGCTGGTGTCGTGCGGCGAGGCCGACCTGGCGATCACAACGCCCTCGCACATCGGCGTGCGCTGGGCCGCCGAGGGGCGGCACTTCTACGCCGGGCTGCCGCGGCCGCAACTGCGCACGCTGGGCCGGCTGCCGCAGGACGACCGGCTGGCCTTCGCCGTGCCGGCGTCGCTGGGCATCCGCTCGTTCGCCGAGCTGCGCGAGCGGCGCCCGGCGCTGCGCATCGCCACGCCGCTGCGCGACGAGAACAACCTGTGCAGCTGGGTCATCGACCGCGTGCTCGAAGCGCACGGCGTCGCCCCCGGCGACATCGAGCGCTGGGGCGGTACCTGGGTGGACCACGACAGCCCGCGCGTCTGCCTGCAGGCGGCCCTCGACGGCCGCGTCGACGCGGTGTTCAACGAGGCGATCATGCTCACGCTGTGGCAGGACTGGGCGCGCAGCCGGCCGCTGGTGTTCCTGCCGATCGAGGCCGACGCCATGCGCGTGCTCGAAGGCGACTACGGCCTGAAGCCCGCGGTGGTGGAAGCCGGCCGCGTGCTGAACGCCGAGGCGGTGCCATGCCTGGACTGGTCGCACTGGGCGACGATCGTGCGCGACGACATGCCCGACGAGCTGGCCTACGCGATCACCGCGATCATGGTCGAGGAGCGCGCCGAACTCGAAGGGCGCTTCCGCCACATCCCGGCCCAGCACAGCCCGCTGAGCTATCCCATCGTGCCGCAGGCGATGTGCCGCGACATCGGGCTGCCCCTGCACCCCGGTGCGGCGCGCTACTACCGCGAACACGGCCACCTGGAGTGACCCTCATGAGCGAGAACCATCCGCCCGGTCCAGCCCGCCGCGCCGTGATCGGCGCCGGCCTGCTGGCCGCCGTCGGCCTGCCCGGCGCTGCGCACGCGCAGGCCTACCCGTCGAAGACGGTGTCCATCATCGTCCCCTTCGGCGGTGGCAACGCCTACGACCTGATGGTCCGTTATCTCGCCGAGCGGCTGCAGGAGGCGACCGGCCAGCCGTTCATCGTCGAGGCGAAGCAGGGAGCGCTGGGCGGCATCGCGGCCTCGTTCGTGGCGCGCGCACCGGCTGACGGCCACACCATCCTCTTCGGCGCCAACTCGACGCATGCCGCCAACGTGCACCTGTTCCGCAAGCTGGCCTACGACCCGGTGGCCGACTTCGCGCCGGTCACCACGCTGGCCACCATCCCGCAGGTGCTGGTGGTGTCGCCCACGCTGAAGGTGCGCGACCTGCGCGAGTTCATCGCGCTGGCGCGCAGCCGGCCGGGGCAGTTCAACTACGGCAGTTCCAGCGCCACGGGCCGCGTGGCCAGCGAGGCGTTCCGGCAGGCTGCCGGCATCGACGCCGTGCACGTGCCGTACAAGACCTCGGCGCAGGCTGTGACGGACCTCATCAGCGGACAGCTGCACTTCCTCGTCACCGACGCCGCGCTGGGCATCGCGCAGTCGCAGGGCGGCCGCGTGCAGGCGCTGGGCATCACCTCGGCGCGGCGCGTGGCCAGCGCGCCCGATCTGCCGACCATCGCCGAGGCGGGGCTGCCCGGCTACGAGTTCAACGCGTGGCTGGCGTTGTTCCTCCCGACGCGCACGCCGCCGGAAGTCGTGCGGCGGCTGGCCGAGCTGACCAACGCCGTGGTGCGCAGCCCCGGCATGCTCGAGCACCTCGCACGGCTGCACGCCGATCCGTTCCCGGGCGACCCCGAGTCGCTGCGCCGGCTGGTCGAGCGCGACACCGGGCGCTGGGGGCAGCTCATCAAGGCGGCGGGCATCGAGCCGGAGTAGCGGCCTGCGGGCGGCTGACGGACACGTCCGACACGACGACCGGCTCGTGGCCGACCGACAGCGGCCGGGGTACGGCCTACGCTGAAGCCTCCACAGACTCCCCTCTGATCGGAGATGCCATGAAGCGACTGCACCCCCTGACCCCGCTGGCCCCGCTGACTGCCGCCGTGGCGCTCTGCGCCGCGCTGGCCACCGCCGCCCACGCGCAGGACGACGAGCCGCTGCTGCCGCAGCAGTTCGGCGCGGCCACCGTCGTGAACGGCGGCGCCGGCCTCGACGAGGCGGCCGCCATCAAGCGCATGGCCGGCCACTACCCGCTGCGCATCGTCTTCAGCCAGCGCAATGGTGACTACGAGGTGGCCGACAGCCTGCAGGTGATGCGCGGCGGCGAACGCGTGGCCGAAGTCCCCGACGCCGGCCCCTGGCTGCTCGTGGACCTGCCGCCCGGCCGCTACACGCTGCGCGGCGACTTCGGCGGCCGCATGGAGCAGCGCGAGGTGACGATCGGCCGCGGCGGCCAGACCGTGCACTGGGTGCGCGGCGGCGCGCAGGGCTGACCGTTCCCCGCAACGGGCGGCGCGCGCCTCACGCGGCCCGCGCCGCCGCTACTGCATCAGCCCGTTCTTCAACGCGTAGTACGTGAGGTCGCTGTTGCTCGACAGCCTGAGCTTCTCCAGCACCCGCGTCCGATACGTGCTCACGGTCTTCACGCTGAGGAACATGCTCTGCGCGATGGCGCCGACCGTCTCGCCCTTGGCCAGGCGCAGGAACACCTGCAGTTCGCGCTCGGACAGCCTCTCGTGCGGCGCCTGCTGGCCGCCGTCGAGCGAATCGGCCAGCAGTTCGGCCACCGCCGCGCTGACGTAGCGCCGCCCGCGCGCCACCGTGCGGATGGCGGTGGCGATCTCGCTCGGGTCGCACTCCTTGTTCAGGTAGCCGCTGGCGCCCTGCTTGAGCAGCGTCAGCGCGTAGTGCTCCTCCGGGAATCCGCTGAGGATGATGATGGGCAGCTCGGCGTAGCGCGCCTTGATCGCCTGCAGCGCATCGACACCGCCGTCGCCCGGCATCGACAGGTCCATCAGCAGCACGTCGACCTCGCCGCCCCGCGCCAGCTCCAGCGCCTCGCGGCCGTTGGCCGCCTCGCCGGTGACGCGCAGGTCCACCTCGTCGGAGATGAGCTGGCGCAGGCCGTTGCGCACGATGGCGTGGTCGTCGACGATGCCGACTCGGATCATGGTGTGCTCCTGGTGTGCACCGAGTGTGGCGCAACGCCGCGCCCGCCGTCTGACGGTGCCGGCGCCGCCTCGATGTCGGCGCCGTCCTACAGGGAGCAGGTCTGCCGCGTTCCTGCGCGCCGTCCTACAGCGGCATGCGGGCCAGGCCGACGCAGATCCGCCAACGCGCTGCCTAGAGTGACCCGCAGGCCGGCACCCGCCGAGCCTGCCTGGTCCCGAACGATCGCCCGCCCGCCGGGCGTCCCAGCAGCAAGGAGTTCCTCATGAACCGCACGTTGAGCCTTCCCATCGCCGCGGCCGCGCTGGCCGCGCTGGCCGCCGTCACCGGCTGCGACCGCCGTGACGAGCGCACCGCCGGGCAGAAGATCGACGCCGGCATCGCCCAGGTCGAACGTTCCGCCGAGCGCGCCGGCGCGGAGGTGAAGGGCACGGTCGCCGACGCGGCGATCACCGCGTCGGTGAACGCCCAGCTCGCGCGCGACAGCGAACTGAGCGCGCTGAAGATCGATGTCGACACCAGCGACGGGCGCGTCGCGCTCCGCGGCTCGGCGCCCAACCGCGATGCCCGCGACCGCGCCGCGCGGCTCGCGTCGGGTGTCGACGGCGTGAAGAGCGTGGACAACCAGCTCATCGTGAAGGGCTGACGCCCAACACCGCCACCGCCGTCACGCCGCGGACAGCGGCAGCCGCGCCTCGATGCGCGTACCCTGGCCCGGCGCGGACGACACGCTCAGCACGCCGCCCACGGCCTCGACGCGGTAACGCATGCCCAGCAGGCCGTGGGTGCTGCCGCGCGTGCGCACCGGATCGAACCCACAGCCGTCGTCGACCACCGCCAGCCGCGCCACAGGGCCGTCGGCCACCATCGTCAGCTGCACCGTGCGTGCACGGGCGTACTTGGCGATGTTGGTGAACGCCTCCTGCACCAGCCGGTAGGCGGTGATCCGGCCGTCCTCGGGCAGCAGCAGCTCGGCCACCTCGGCCTGCAGCTCGATCTCGGCGCGGGCCGCGAACTCGCGCGCCAGGATCTGCAGCGCCGCCGCCAGCCCGAGGTTGGCCAGCGACGACGGGTGCAGGTCCTCGATGATGCGGCGCTTCAGCGCGATGCCCTCGTCGATGGTGGCCACGAGGTGATCGAGCCGTGAGCGCAGCTCGGTGGAGGTACCGACGGTGCGGCGCATGCGTGCGGTGTCGAGCTTGGCCGCCGTGAGCAGCGCGCCCAGCTCGTCGTGCAGCTCGCGCGCCAGGCGCGCGCGCTCATCCTCGCGTGCGGTCTGCAGGTGCTGCGCCAGCTCGGTCAGCTCGGCGGTGCGGCGGATCACTTCGCCTTCGAGCTGGTCGCGCTCCTCGCGCGTGGCACGCGCCCGCTCGGCGCGCTCGTGCATCAGCCGCGCGGTCTGGCGCACGAACAGCACGATCGCCAGCAGGCTCAGCGCCGCCATCGCGCCGACGCCCACGCGCCCCACCTGCAAGGTGTCGAACACGAGCTGCCGTTCCTGCGCGACGAGGCGGCTCTCGATGTCCAGCAGCCGCTCGCCCTCGTGGCGCGCGGCGTCCATCTTCTCGCGGCCGATGTCGGTGAGGATCAGCTCGCGCGACGCCTCCAGCCGGCCTTCGCCGAAGAGCTTCAGCGTGGTCGCCAGCTCGCTGAGCTTCTCCTCGGACAGCGCAGCGATGCGGCGCACGATCGGCCCGGCCTCGGGGTCATCGCCGTAGCGCGCCCGCAGGGTGCCGATCACGCTGCCGACCTCCTCCACGGCGCGGTCGTACGGGCGCAGGTACTCGGCCCGGCCGGTGAGCAGGTAACCGCGCTGCCCGGTCTCGGCGTCGGAGAGACCGCGCAGCAGCGTGTTGAGCTGCGCGCGGGCGACGGCGCGTTCGCCCAGGCTGTGCAGCGATTGCGTCGAACGGCGGTAGGCCAGCTCGCTGATCGCCACCAGCAGCACCGCCGCCACCAGCGCCGCGGACACCGCCCAGGCGCCGCGCCCGGCCAGACCGGAAGCCGACAGCCTGATCACGACGGCACGGGACCGGAGTCGGAGCCGGCGTCGGCTTCGGCCATCCGTGCGCAGTAGGCGATCAGGTCGTCGAGCTCGGTGGACTTGTCGAACACGCGGTCGGCGCCGAGTGCCGCGCACTGGCGCCGCATCTCCGACGTGGCGTAGTTGGTCAGCACCACGCGCCGCGACCGATGCCCGGACTGCGCCAGGGCGCGCAGCACGCCCAGGCCGCTTCCGCTCTTCAGGAACACGTCGATGATGACCAGGTCACAGGGCTGCTCGCCGGCCCGCAGCCAGCCCAGCGCCGACGACTCGTCGGCCGCGTGCCCGACCACCTCCACGGGCGCCATCTCCTCGAGCGCCGAGATCAGGTTGTCGCGAATGATGGGGCTGTCTTCGACGATGAAGGTGTTGACGACCGACATGGCAGGCGTTCGGGCGGATGGGGCTGCGTGCACCCCGCAGTATCGGCATCCAGCCCCGCGAGTGTCACCGCTCGGGGGCTCGATCGCCTGTAGGACTCTTCCTACAGGGGCGGCAGCGGGCCGATCGGACAGCTCCTACACCGCCATGCGGCTGCGGACGATGGGGCAGGCAGCAGTCGATGCCTATCGTGGTTTCCATGTTCAACGCCCTCCGGGGCCCTCACAGGAGACCCACGATGAACCACCTTCACATCGCCTTGCGCCCGATGCGCGTGCTCGCCATCGTCGCCGCGGCGGCCGCCGCCGTCAGCGGCATCACCGGCTGCGCGGTGGCCCGCGACCAGCAGACCGTCGGCTCGTACATCGACGACGCCACGCTCACCACCCGCGTGAAGGCCAAGTTCGCCGAGGACCCGGTGGTCAGCGCGATGGCCATCAACGTGGAGACGCTGAAGGGCACGGTGCAGCTCTCGGGCTTCGCGAAGTCGGGCGACGAGCGCTACACCGCGGAGCGGCTGGCCCGCAACACGTCGGGCGTGGTCGCCGTGCGCAACGACATCATCGTGCGCTGACGGAGCCGGCCATGAACGACGACACCGTTCCGTCGGGCGTGAGGCCGCTGCACCCGCCGACGCCGCTGGGCAGCGATCTCCGCGCGCGCGACTTTCGCCCGCCGCGGCGACGCTGGCCGGGCTTCGTGGCCGCCGGCCTGCTCGGCGCAGGCCTGGCCGCGGCCGCGGTCTCGAGCTGGTACGACGCGCGGCCCATCGGCGAGCGCATCGACGCCGGGCTGGCCTCGGCCCGCGATGCCGCTCAATCAGCCGCCAGCAACACGGCGAACGCCGCCGGCGACGCCGCCGCATCGGCCGCCGCCGCGATGGGCGACGCGGCCATCACGGCCGCGGTGAAGACGGCACTGGCCACCGACCCGGCGTTGTCGGCGGTGAAGATCGACGTCACCACCACCGACGGCGTCGTCCGGCTCGACGGCCCGGCCCCCGACAGCCGCTCGCGCGAGCGCGCCGAGATGCTGGCCAGCGCGCCGCAGGGCGTGATCCGCGTCGACAACCGGCTGGTCGTCCCGTCGAGCTGACGCGCCCCGGCGCGCCGCGGGGGCAAGCGCGCACGCCGATACTGGCGCGATGCGCGACTTCGTCCTTGTGCTGGGCGACCAGCTCAACCGCGACAGCGCGGCGTTCGACGGCCACGATGCCACGCGCGACGGCGTCTGGATGGCCGAGGTGGCGGAGGAGTCGACCGTCGTGTGGTCGAGCCAGCCCCGCACGGCCCTGTTCCTCTCGGCGATGCGGCACCACGCGCAGGCGCTGCGCGACGAAGGCCTGGCGCTCGATTACACGCGGCTCGAGGACGGCGTATCGACGCTGGCCGATGCGCTGGCGGCCGCGCTGCGCCGCCACCGGCCCGAACGGCTGGTGCTGGCCGCCCCGGGCGACTGGCGCGTGCTGCAGGCCCTGCGCGCGGTGGCCGCGGCGCACGACGTACCGCTGGACCTGCGCGACGACCGCCACTTCTACGACACCGTACGCGGGTTCGCCGAGCACGCGCGCGTCCGTCGGCAGCTGCGCCTGGAGACCTACTACCGCGAGATGCGGGTGCGGCACGGCGTGCTGATGGACGACGGCGCCCCGGCCGGGGGTCGCTGGAACTTCGACGCCGACAACCGCCAGGGCTTCCCCCGCGAGGGCCCGCCGCCGGTGCCACTGCCGGCCCGCTACGAGCCCGACGCCATCACGCGCGAGGTCATCGCGCTCGTGCGGCAACGCTACGCGGGCCATCCCGGCTCGCTCGACGACTTCGCCTGGCCGGTGACGCCGGCGCAGGCCCGCGACGCGCTCGACCGTTTCGTCGCCGAGCGACTGCCCGACTTCGGCCACTGGCAGGACGCGATGTGGCCCGGGCAGCCGTGGCTGTGGCACGCCCACCTCTCGGCGGCGCTGAACCTCAAGCTGCTCGACCCGCGCGATGCGGTGCAGGCGGCCGAGGCGGCGTATCGCGCCGGGCGCGCGCCGCTGGCAGCGGTGGAGGGCTTCATCCGCCAGATCCTCGGCTGGCGCGAATACGTGCGCGGCATCTACTGGACGCAGATGCCGGGCTACACCAGCCGCAACGAACTGGGCGCCACCGCGGCGCTGCCGGCGTGGTACTGGACCGGCGAGACCGACATGGCCTGCCTGCACGACGCCATCGGGCAGACGCTGCGGCTGGGCTACGCCCACCACATCCAGCGGCTGATGGTGACAGGCCTGTTCCCGCTGCTGCTGGGCGTGGACCCCGATGCCGTGCACCGGTGGTACGGCGCGGTGTACGTCGACGCGGTCGACTGGGTGGAGCGGCCGAACACGCTGGGCATGAGCCAGCACGCCGACGGCGGGCTGATGGGCAGCAAGCCCTACATCGCCAGCGGCCAGTACATCGACCGCATGAGCGGCTACTGCCGCGGCTGCCGCTACCGGCCCGACCGACGTACCGGCGACGACGCCTGCCCGTACACCACGCTGTACTGGGACTTCCTGATGCGCCACGAGGCCCGCTACAAGGCCCACCCGAGGTTGGCGCAGCAGGTGCGCAACCTCGGCCGCATCGCACCGGCCGAGCGCGAGGCCATCGCCGCACAGGCGCAGCGCATCCGCATCGCCTGCGCGTCGGACGGCGCGCAGGCGTAGGGCTCGGGCCGGTCAAGGGTCGTCCATCGCCCGCCCGAGGCAGCTTTATCATCGGGGTCCATGGTTTCCGAAGGGCCGGCACCGGCCGAGATCGCGCAACGTCGCTACGACAACGCGATGCTCCTGTTCGACGAGTTCGTCCACGCCACCGTGCGGCACCCCGATGCCGCCGCCCTGCGCGGGCTCGAGCGGCGCTTTGCCGAGCAGTTGCTGATCCAGCCCAGCTACTGGAGCCAGATCAAGGCGCGCACGCGGCAGATCGGCGAACGGCTGGCGCGGCAGTTCGAGCAGCGCTGCCGCAAGCCCGTCGGCTGGATGGACCAGCCGCACGACGGCGCCCCCACCGTGCTCCCCACCGCCGAGGCCTTGCCCGAGCCGCCGGGGTCGCCGAGCACGCCGCAGGACGACGACGAGCGCTTCATCGTCGGCCTGGTGCTGAGCTACTACCGGCGCCACCCGCAACGCGCGCGGACGCGCCTGCTGGACCTGCTGTCCGAGGTGCTGGCCCCCGCACCGCCCCCGCCGGCGCCTCCGTCGCCCCCGGGCAGCCCGGAGGCCACGTCGCTGTGGCAGCAGATGCAGCGCGGCGTGCAGCCGCTCAAGCGCAAGCGCTGATCCGGGCCCACCAGGGCTCTGGTCCCAGGCCGCGCCGCCGCGCCGACGCCGGATGCCGTGGCGTGCCTGCACGACGAACCGCCATCATGTGATGTGCATCACTTGCGCAAGATAAAAGTTTCATTATCATTGTTGCCTGTGCTTCCGATGACCCCCGTGTTCCTGTTGTCCCTCCAAGGCGGTGCCACCGCCTGTCGTCCCGAACGGGAGTTCGCCTTGCGCTGATGCGGCTGCATCGGCTCCTCGCGGACCGGCTCGGGAGGCTTCGGCACCCCGAGCCGTTCTCGTTTCCAGCCCCCCCGAAAGGAGCCCGCATGAAGCCGATCGCCCTGTCCGTCCCGATGCGCAAGCCGCGCAATCCGCTGGCGCGCGCCGCCGCGCTGCGGCACGCCGGCGCCCATGGCTGCAGCGCCAGCGCACGCCGCCAGCAAGCCCGGCGCGAACTGCGCCGCGAGCTGTCCGCACTCCCCACGCACAGCCCCTGAGACGACCCCACCGCCGCCCGCCTGCCGGGCCGAGGAGACCCCGATGCACACGAGTCCCCGCTACGAGCGCGCCACGCGCCCCGCCACCGCCACCCGCCGCGGCTCGCGCCGCCTCGCCGCCGAGTTGCTGCGCGCCGCCAGCAGCCTGCTCGACCGCTACGCCGCCGCGCTGGCCGCCGCCGAGGCGCGCGCCGCGGAGCGCGAAGCCCGCGCCGTGCGCGAAGGCCTGGAAGCGCTGCTGGAGTTCCACGCCGAAGCCGGCGCCCCCGAAGGCGCGCTGTACGTCGACGGCGTGCTGGTGGCCTACCTGCCGGGCGTGAATCGGCTCTGATCCGTGGGCTGCGCGGCCCGGCCGGACGTCAGGCCAGGTTGCGCAGTTCGCGCATCGCCACCGAGAGCATCGCCAGGTCGGCCTGCTTGGTCTCCGACAGGTCGGCCAGCAGCCGCCTCGCCCGCTCGAGCGACACGGCATTGGCCGCCTCCCACTGCGCGATCAGCGCGGCGGGCTCACCGGTGCCGCCCGCCAGCACCTGCTGCGCCAACGCCCGCTGCAGCCCGCCGAGGTCGTCGCCCAGTGCGGTCTTGGCGCGGCTCTGCCAGTAGGTGTCGCTGGGCAGCGCATCGACCTGCGAACGCAAGCGCGCCAGCGCCAGCCGCTCGCCGATGCCGGCGTGCACCTCGCACACCGCATCGAAGTCGCGCGCCGTGCTCTCGGCGACCTCGGCGATGTCCAGCGCATCGAGCAGGCCCTCGGCGCTGGCGATGCGCGTGGCGAGTTCCGCCGGCACGCCCTGCGCCATCCACTGCACGGCCCGCGCGGACTTGCTCGCGGCCGGCGCCAGCCGCGCCGCCAGACGCGCCACGGCGGGTGCCAGCCGCGCAATGGTCGGCGCCATCGGCTCGTTCAGCCGGCGCGAGCGCAGGAACCACGTCGTCGCGCGCGACGTGAGCCAGCCCTCGTCGATCAGCATCTCGGCCTGCAGCGCATCGGGCACGCGGTTGTCCAGCGTCTCCACCTGCTGCCACAGCTCGACGAGGCCGAACACCTCGCGCGTCAGCAGGTAGGCGCGCACCACCTGCGGCGGGCGGGCGCCGGACATCTCGGCGATGCGGTGCGTGAAGGTCGCGCCGACGCGGTTGACCATGCTGTTGAGCACGTGGGTGGCGATGATCTCGCGCTGCAGCGGGTGGCGCGGGATGTAGGCCGCCATGCGCTCGCGCAGCGTGGCCGGGAAGTAGCGCTGCAGCGCGGTGGCGATCCACGGGTCCTCGGGCAGCTCGGAGCCGAGGATCTCGTCGAAAAGCCACATCTTGCAGTAAGCCAGCAGCACGGCGCGCTCTGGCGTGGTCAGCGCGCTGCCGGCGCCCTTGCGCTCGGCGAGCTGGTCGTCGTCGGGCAGGTACTCGATCGCCCGGTTCAGCCGTCCGGCCTTCTCGAGGAAGCGCATGAAGCGGCCTTCCTGGTCGAGCAGCCGGCGGCCGAGCCGGTTGGTGATCGACAGGCATTGCGTCTGGAAGGTGTTGTCGCGCAGCACCAGCGCCGCCACCTCGTCGGTCATCTGCACCAGCAGCGCGTTGCGCTGCTTCAGCGTCATCTCGCCGTCGGCGATGGCCATGCCGAGCAGGATCTTGATGTTCACCTCGTGGTCGGAGGTGTCGACGCCGGCGCTGTTGTCGATCGCGTCGGTGTTGATGCCCACGCCCTGGCCGCCGCGGCCCTGCAGCGCCGCCTCGACGCGGCCGCGCTGCGTGAAGCCGAGGTTGCCGCCCTCGCCCACCACGCGGCAGCGCAGATCGCGCCCGTCCACGCGCAGCACGTCGTTGGCGCGGTCGCCGGCGTCGGCATGCTGCTCGGTCGAGGCCTTGACGTAGGTGCCGATGCCGCCGTTGTAGAGCAGGTCCACCGGCGCCTTCAGGATCGCGCTGATCAGCTCGGTGGGCGTGAGCCGCTCGGCCTCGATGCCCAGCACGGCGCGCGCCTGCGGCGACACCGGTACGCTCTTCTCCGAGCGGCTCCACACGCCGCCGCCGGGGCTGATCAGGCTCGTTTCGTAGTCGGCCCATGACGAGCGCGGCAGCTTGAAGAGCCGCTCGCGCTCGGCGAACGATGCGGCCGTGTCGGGATCGGGGTCGAGGAACACATGGCGGTGGTCGAACGCCGCGACCAGCCGGATCTGCCGGGACAGCAGCATGCCGTTGCCGAACACGTCGCCCGACATGTCGCCGACGCCGGCCACGGTGAACGGCGTGGTCTGTGTGTCCAGCCCGCGTTCGCGGAACAGGCGCTTCACGCTCTCCCACGCGCCCCGCGCGGTGATGCCCATCACCTTGTGGTCGTAGCCGGCGCTGCCGCCGGATGCGAAGGCGTCGCCGAGCCAGTGGCCATACTCGGCGCTGACCGCATTCGCGTAGTCGCTGAACGTGGCGGTGCCCTTGTCGGCCGCCACCACGAGGTAAGGGTCGTCGGCGTCATGTCGCACCACCCTCGGCGGCGCCACCACGCGGCCACCGACCAGGTTGTCCGTGACGTCGAGCAGCCCGCGCAGGTAGTCCTGGTAGCAGGCGACGCCTTCCTTGAGGTAGGCGTCGCGGTCGGACGCGGGCGGCGCCTTCTTCAGCACGAAGCCCCCCTTGCTGCCCACCGGCACGATGACGGTGTTCTTCACCATCTGCGCCTTCACGAGGCCGAGCACCTCGGTGCGGAAGTCGTCGGGCCGGTCGCTCCAGCGCAGCCCGCCGCGCGCGACCTTGCCGCCGCGCAGGTGCACGCCCTCGAAACGCGGCGAGTAGACGAAGATCTCGAACAGCGGCCGCGGCTCGGGCAGCCCGGGCACGGCGGCGCAGTCGAACTTGAAGCTGACGAACGGGCGCCGCGGCCCGGCATCGCCCGAGTGGCCGGTGCCGGTGCGCCAATAGTTGGTGCGCAGCGTCGCCTGCACGAGGGCGAGCAGTTGCCGCAGCACGCGGTCCTCGGTGAGGTTGCTCACCTTCTCCAGCGCGAGCTCGATCGCGTGCACCTGACTCTGCGCGCCGGCATCGTCGCGCTCGTCGGGCGAGAGCCTCAGCTTGAACAGGCGCACCAGCATGTGCGCGATGTGCGGCTGCGCCGCCAGCGTGGCCTCGATCGTCGCCTGCGACAGCGCGAAGCCGATCTGCCGGCAGTAGCGCGCATAGGCGCGCAGGATCACCACCTCATCGGCCGGCAACCCGGCGCGCAGCACGAGGCGGTTGAAGTCGTCGTTCTCCACCTCGCCGCGGAAGACCCTGGCGAATGCATCCTCGAACAACCGCGCCACCTCCTGCGGCGACTCGTGCTCGGCGATCGGCGCGCGGATGTCGAAGTCGTGCAGCGAGACCACCGCGTCCCCATCGGCGCCGATGCGGTGGTTGTGCTCGCCCATCACGCGCACGCCCATGCGCTCGAGCATCGGCAGGCTGTCCGACAGCACCACCGCACCCCCGCGGCGATAGACCTTGAAGCCCCAGGTCGACGCCTCGGCCCCCAGCGGCTTGTACAGCGCCAGCGCCAGCGGCTGCGAGTCGCTGGTCTGCGCGACCTTGTTGACGTCGGCCACCGCGGCGCGCGCGTCGACGCGCGCGCGGTAGTCACTGGGGAAGGCCTGATGCCAGCGCTTGTAGAGCTCCAGGCCGCGCGCCTCGCCCTCGGCATCGACCAACGCATCGCGCAGCTGGTCGCTCCAGCGCCGAGCGGCCAGGGCCAGCCGGGACTCGAGTTCGCGCAGGTCGACATCGCGGCACGCGCCCTGCTCGGCCCGCACGACCACGTGGATGCGCGCCAGCGCACCTTCGCCCAGCAGCACGTCGAAGTCGGTGGCACTGCCGCCGAAGGCGGCCGCGAGGATCTGCTGGCAGCGCACGCGCAGGTCGGTGGAGAAGCTCTCCCGCGGCACGTACAGCAGGCACGAGACGAAGCGCTCGAACGGATCGCGCCGCACGAACAGGCGCAACCGCTGGCGGTCGCCCAGCGCGAGGATGCCCAGCGCGGCCTCGTACAGGTCGTCGTCGGAGATCTGGAACAGCTCGTCGCGCGGGTAGGTTTCGAGGATGTGCGCCAGCGCCTTGGCGCGGTGGCCCCCGCGCGGCAGTCCGGCGCGGGCGGCGATCGCCTCGACCCTGCCGCGCAGCAGCGGCGTCTCCGACACGCGCGACGCATACGCCGTCGACGTGAACAGGCCCAGGAACCGGTGCTCGCCGATCACCGCGCCCGCGGCGTCGTAGCGCTTGACGCCGATGTAGTCGGTGTACCCGGGCCGGTGGATGGTCGAGCGCGTGTTGGCCTTGGTCACCACCAGCATCGGCCGCGGCGCCCGGGCCAGCGCGCGGGCGGCCGGCGGCAGGCCGTGCAGGCCCGTCTGCCCGCCTTCGCCCGGGCGCTCGCGCAGCACGCCCAGGCCGGTGCCCGGCACCAGCCGCAGCGCGTCGCCACCGTCGACCGCGACCAGGTCGTGCTGGCGGTAGCCCAGCAGCACGAGGTGGTCCTGCGCCAGCCACTGCAGGAAGGCGCGATTCTCGGCCACCTCGGCGGCGGCCACCGCCGTCGCGGGCACCGCGCTGCACTCGGCGATGGCCTGCTCGAGCCGTTGCACCATCGACGGCCAGTCCTCCACCGAGGCGCGCACGTCGGCCAGCACCTTCTCGATGCCGCGCACGACCTCGGCGCGCTGCCCGGGGTCGACCAGGCGATCGACTTCCACGTGCATCCACGACTCCCGCCTCGCGCCCGGGGCAGCGGCTGCCGCTGCGCTCATCGACTGCAGCACGCCAGCGGCGTCGCGCACCGCGGCGAACACCGGGTGCACCAGCAGCTGGATGGTCAGCCCCAGCCGGTTGATCTCCACCGTCGTCGAGTCCACGAGGAACGGCATGTCGTCGTTGACGATCTGCACGACGGTGTGCCGCGAGGTCCAGCCGTCCTCGGCCACCGTCGGCGACAGCACCCGCACCTTGGCCGCGCCCGGCTGGCGCTGGCTGCCGAACTGCCAGTGCGACAGCAGCGCGCCGGCCAGGTCCTCGACGCGCCGCTCGGTCAGGTCCTCCCCATCGAACTGGTCGAAGCACTCGCGGGCATAGGTGTCGAAGGCACCGTGGCGGTCGGCCGGCAGGCGCGGATGCGCCAGGTCCAGCACCTCCTGGCAGCGTTCGGTCCGCAGGGCGTCGGTCGAGGCATCCATCACTGCTCCCCGGTTCGGTGACACGGCCGGTGATGTCAGCACAATCCTGGTGCGTGCAGGGGCAGGAAAGCCCGCATGCACGCCGCCCGCCCGTGAACGGGTCGGCGCGGTAGCCCTACGCCGCGTGGGCCGGAAGCGACTCGGGCTACAAGGCGCTCCTTTGCAACCGCCGCCAGGGAACCGCCATGAACTCCGACAAGCTCGTCACGCTGTGCAAGATCGACGCCGTCAAGACCGTCGACGACTACGAGGTGCTCGTGGTCGACGGCCAGGAGATCAGCGAGTTCCACTCCGTGCGCGACGCCTTCCACGCCGGGGAGTACTGCGTGAAGGTGGCTTCCGGTGTCACCCTGCCGGCAAACGCCGTGCGCGGCTGGGTGCCGACGCCGCGCACCGAGGCGGTCCGCCTGTACCCGCTGCACCTGTTCCCCGAGGTGCAGGAGGCGATGCAGATGCTGATGCACGACCACGACGGCTTCACGACCGAGGACTACCTGGAGATCCGCGAGACGGATTTCGCGTCCCGCGTGGGCGTGAAGCGGGCGGCCTGAGCGGCCGGGCCGGGCGGCGGCACCCAGCCTGCGCCGACCGGCTGGGCGAATCGCGCCCGTGCCGGGGCTGGGAGAATCCCGCCGATGCCGGGATTCGAACTGATCAAGACCGAGGGGCTGGCCCGCCGCGGGCGGCTGACCCTCGCGCACGGCGTCGTCGAGACGCCGATCTTCATGCCGGTGGGCACCTATGGCACCGTCAAGGGCGTGATGCCGGCGTCGCTCGAGGAGATGGGCGCGCAGATCATCCTGGGCAACACCTTCCACCTGTGGCTGCGGCCCGGGCTCGAAGTGCTGAAGGCATTCGGCGGGCTGCACCGCTTCGAGGGCTGGAATCGGCCCATCCTCACCGACAGCGGCGGCTTCCAGGTGTGGAGCCTGGGCGAGATGCGCAAGATCAGCGAGGAGGGCGTGCGCTTCGCCTCGCCCGTCAACGGGGACAAGCTGTTCCTCACGCCCGAGGTCAGCATGCAGATCCAGACGGTGCTGAACTCCGACATCGTGATGCAGTTCGACGAGTGCACGCCCTACGAGACCGGCGGCGTGCCCACCAGCGAGCGCGACGCGCGGGCCTCGATGGAGCTGAGCCTGCGCTGGGCGCGCCGGAGCCGCGATGAGTTCCAGCGGCTCGGCAACCCGAACGTGCTGTTCGGCATCGTGCAGGGCGGCATGTACGAGACGCTGCGCGAGGCGTCGCTGGAGGCGCTGGTGGCCCTCGACCTGCCGGGCTACGCGATCGGCGGCGTGAGCGTCGGCGAGCCGAAGGACGACATGCGGCGCATCGTGGAGCACACGCCGCAGCGGCTGCCCGCGGGCAAGCCGCGCTACCTGATGGGCGTGGGCACGCCGGAGGATCTGGTGCACGGCGTGGCCTGCGGCGTGGACCTGTTCGACTGCGTGATGCCCACGCGCAACGCCCGCAACGGGCATTTGTTCACGCGCCATGGCGACCTGCGGCTGCGCAATGCCCGCTACCGTCAGGACCCGCGGCCGATCGACGAGACCTGCCGCTGCCACACCTGCCTGCACTTCAGCCGCGCCTACCTGCACCACCTCGATCGATGCGGCGAGATGCTGGGGCCGATGCTGGCCACGCTGCACAACCTGCACTACTACCTGAACCTGATGCGCGAGATGCGCGAGGCGCTGGACGCCGGCACGCTGGACGCCTGGCGCGCCGACTTCCACGCGAACCGGGCCCGTGGACCCTGACCCCGCGGAGCCACCGGGCGCGGGCACGCCCATAATGCGGGTCAGCATGACGGCAGGCCACCCTTGACTCCACGTCACCCCCCCGCGGCGCTGGCGACGCTGATGCTGGCCGTGCTGGCCGCCTGCCAGACACCGCCCCCCGCCGATCCGCCACCCGCCAAGGCCCCAACGGCGGCCCCGGCGCCCCCGCCCGTGGCGCCGCCCCCGCCGCCGCCGCCGCCACCGCCGCCCGAGCCGCCGCCGCCGACCACGTTGAACGTGCCACGGCTGGTGCAGATGGCCATCGAGCTGCTGGAAGCCGGCAACGAGGAGCAGGCCACCATCGAACTGCAGCGCGCACTGCAGGTCGACCCCAACCACCGGCTGGCGCAGAACCTGATGCGCCAGATCACGGCCGACCCCATGGCCACGCTCGGCCGCGAGTCGTTCCCTTACCGCGTGCAGGCCGGGGAATCGCTGTCACGCATCGCCGGCCGCTTCCTCGGCGACGTGTACCAGTTCTACCTGCTGGCACGCTACAACGACATCAAGGTGCCCAAGCAACTCGCCGGCGGGCAGCTGATCCGCATACCCGGCAAGGCACCACCACCGTCCGCCGTCACGCCCCCGCCGGCACCGGCCCCGGCGCCCGCCGCGGCGTCGGCCGCACCGGCGCCGAACCCGGCCGACGCGGCCCGTGTGGAGCGCGAACGCGCCGAACGCGAGCGGCGCGACTCGATCAACCGGCTCACGCGCGCCGCGCGCGCCGCCTTCGCGCGGCAGGACCTGAACACCGCCATCCAGCAGTGGGACAGGGTTCTGGAGATCGATCCTGACAACGCCACCGCCAAGCTCGAACGCCAGAAGGCGGTGGACCTGCGCGACAAGCTCGGCCGCATGCGCTGATGACCCTGGCCTGGGCCTGGGCCGGCGTCGGGATGACGCTGGCGCTGCTGTTGGGGTACGAAGTCCGGCTGGCGCTGCAGTCGAGGGACCAGCCCGAGCGCACCGCGCGGGGCACGCATGCGCGGCTGCGCGAGGAGTGGTTCCTCGCGGTGGGAGCCCACCCGGGCAGCGAGGTGCTGGCGGTGCAGACGCTGCGCAACGCGCTGATGTCGGCCACGATGACGGCCTCCACCGCCGCGCTCGGCCTGATGGGCAGCGTGGCGCTGGCCGCGCCGTCGCTGCACGCGACGTTGGACGCCCCGACGACCTTCACGCCCCGGCTGCTGCTCGAGCTGCTGCTGATGCTGCTGCTGTTCGGATCGCTGGTGGCGTCGGCGATGGCGGTGCGCTTCTACAACCACGTCAGCTTCATCGCCGCGATGCCGGTGGGCAGCGACGCGCGCACCCGGTGGGCCGCACTGGGCGTGGTGCACGTGCGCCGCGCCGGGCTGCTGTACAGCTGGGGGCTGCGGCAACTGATCCTGCTGGCACCGATCGTCGCCGCGCTGCTGAACCCGCTCGCCGGGCCGCCGGCGGCGCTGGTGGCGATCCTCGGGCTGTCGTTGTTCGATCGATCGTCCTGATGCCGGAGGCTCGGAGCGGCCGGCACATCCTTCGCGTGCAGGACGTCAGGGCGCCGACCGTGTCCCGCGGGGCGATGGTGCTCGAGCGGCCGGCACCGTCGACGCGCCCGCCGCTTCCGGCGCGATCTGGGCCAGTGCCTCGCGGGCGCCCTCATGCCGCGGCTCGAGCCGCAACGCCTCACGCAACGCGGCCACGGCCTCGGCGCGCCGCTCGGGCGGCAATGCGCGGGCGCGCCGCACGTGCAGATCAGCCAGCTGCAGGCGCAGCGCAGGGTCGGCGCGTGGCGCCTGCACCGCCCGGGACAGCAGCTGGATCGCGCCGTCGACATCGCCCTGGCCGGCCAGCAGCGCGGCGTGCTCGCCGGCCAACCGCTCGCCGGGCCTGTCTGCCGCCGCCGGCGCGCGCAGCACGTTGCGCGAGAAGCGCCCGAGCCACTGGCGCTCGTTGCGCTCGCGCTCCATCGCGCGCAACGCGTCGGCCGCGGCCGTCTGCCCGGGGTTGAACAGCAGCGCCTGCAGCCAGGCCCGCTGGGCGCGGTCGTTGTCGCCGCGCCGCTGGGCTTCTCGAGCCCGGGCCAGCGCGTCCTGCACGCGCGTGTCGATCAGGCCGCGCAACCGCGCGACATCGGCCTGGGCTGCCGGCCGGTCGTCCGCCGGCACGGCCAGCGCCAGCGCCTCGCGAGCCCACAGCGCATCGGCCAGCCGCCCCTGCTGCTCGGCCGCTTCGGCTTCGCGCTGCCAGCGCTGCACGAACGGGCCCAGCGGATCGTGCGGAACAGGGGCGGCGGGCACGACGGGCGGAGGCGCCGGCGGGTCGGCCGCCGGGAGCACGGGCGGCGACGTACCGGCACAGCCGGCCAGCACGGCCAGTGCCGTCACGAGAACTGTCAGGGGCCCAGCCCGCCGGCCCTCGGCCACAGCGCCTGCGGTCACGGCGATCCCCAGCTGCGCATGGTCTGCAGCCGGGCGCGGAAAGCGTCGAGGTCCATGTCGCCGAAGATCATCGTCCGGCGCAGCATCAGCGGCTGCGCGTAGAACGCATTCCCTCCGGGCATCACCGTGGCGCCGAGTTCGAACCCGTTGCGGGCCGCGGCCTCGAGCACCGTGGCGTTGGCGTCGCCGAAGGGCCAGGCGATGTGCTGCACCGTGGTGCCTTCGATGCGCCGCGCCAGCAGTTCGCGCGGCACACGCATCTCGGCGTCGATGGCCAGCCGGTAGCGTGCGTCGGTCTCGGCGGCGCCGCGCTCGATCAGGTTTCGGTGCGACTTCGAGTGCGACTGCACGTCCACCAGCCCCGAGCGCTGCATCTCCTGCAGCTGGCTCCACGAGAGCGCATCGGGCGCGCCGATGAAGTCGGTGTAGACGAACAGCGTCGCCGGGAAACCGTGCTTCTTCAGCAGCGGGAAGGCGTGGCGGTGCACCGACTCGTAGCCATCGTCCATGGTGATCACCACGGTGCGCGGCGGCAGCGGCTTGCGTGCGTCGAGGAAGCCGCGAAGTTCGGCCAGCGGAATCACGCGCCAGCCGTTCTTCGCCAGGTGCTCGAGCTGCTGCGCGAAGGCCTGGGGCGTGATCGTCATCTTCGTGGCGACCGGGCCGAAGCGGTGGTAGCACAGGATCGGCACCGTCTGGAACCACTCGGGATGGATGCCGGCGGGGTTGCGCGGCACCAGCGGCACCAGCACCGCCACGCCGGGCGCCGGCGGCGCCATGTCGGCCACGCGGTTGGCCTCGGCGATCGACCAGTCGAGCCCGGGGTCGCCCAGCAGGCGGCGGGCGATGCCTCGCCAGCTGTCGCCGGCCACCGGCAGGTACACGAGCTGCCGCGCGCCGCGGGCCAGGATCTGGCCACCGGCTTCGTCGTAGGGCGCGCGCGCCGGTGTCGGCGGTGGTGCCTCGGCCCGAGGCGGCGAGGGCGGCGGGGGCGCGGGCACCACCGCGGGAGGCGGCGAGGCGCACCCGGCCAGCACCAGCAGGGCGGCCAGCCAACCGCCGGCGCCGAGGCGGCGCCGGCACATCACTGGTGCGGGCAATTCGTGCGCAGCCGTTGCCGGCGCGTCGTGCACCATCGGCCGGTCAGTGCGCCGGCGGCGCCGGGGATCGCGCAGTCTGCGTGGCCGGCAACACCGTGTTCATCGACGGCCGCGACGCATCGCCCGCGGCGAAGCGGTCCTGCAGCGCCTGCGCCATCGCATCGAAGTCGGCGTACAGCAGCCCGAACTCGTCGTTGCGGCGTTCGCCGATGCGGTGCGACAGGTGGCCCTTGGTCATCTCGCCCATCGACTCGCTGAGCACCTGCACCGGCTTGGCGAACCACTGCGCGAGGAAGAACATCGCCACCGCCACGGCGGCGATGGTGACGAGCACCAGCACCACCATCAGCGTGATCGACAGCCGCGCCACCTGCGTCAACGGCGCCTCGTGGATGCCGAGGTAGACCTGCCCGACGCGCTTGTCCTGGAACGTGATCGGCGCATCGAACCCGAGCACGGGCTGGCTGCCGGTGCCGGCGAAGCGCGACGCGGTGACTCCCCGCGGCAGCGTGCCCAGCACCTCGGCTGCCGGCGGCCGATACGGCTGCCCGACGGTGGCGGCATCGCTGGACGCGCGCACGATGCCGCCCAGGTCGACCACCGCGAGGCGTTCGAAGGTGCCGGTCTTCATCATCTCCTGCACCGCGATGTCGACGGCCTCCCAATCCTCGGCCAGCGCCGCGGCGGCATGCTGCTTGGCGATGAAGCCGGCCAGCGAAGCGCCGTTGTCGGTGACCTGCGCCATCATGGCCGCCTGCTGGCGCTGCGTGATCAGGAACGCAGTGGCGCCCATCACCACCGCGACGATCAGCGCCATCGCCAGCGCCCATTTCACGCGCAGCGGCACGATGCGCGGGCGGCTGGCCTCGCGCGCCGCCTCGTCGATCTCGGTGCGCACGCGCCCCAGCGCCTCCAGCAGCTCCTTGCCGCTCTGGAAGCGCATCGCCGGCTGCTTGGCCAGGCAGCGGTCGATCACGCGGCGCAGCGCCGGCGTGATGTCGGTGCGCGTCTTGTCGATCGGCGGCGCTTCCTCGTTGACGATCTTGGTGGCCACCGCCACCACGCTCTCGCCGCGGAACGGGCGCACGCCGGTGACCATCTGGTACAGCACGATGCCCACCGAGAACAGGTCGCTGCGGCCGTCGAGCTTCTCGCCGCGCGCCTGCTCGGGCGACATGTACTGCGGCGTGCCGATGATGTCGCCGACGCGCGTGCGCATCTCGGTAGCGGTGTTCTCGATGTGCGCGATGCCGAAGTCGGTGACCTTCACCGCGCCGCTGCCGGCGTCGCGCATGATGTTGCCGGGCTTGATGTCGCGGTGCACGATGCCGCGCTTGTGCGCGTAGTCCAGCGCCTTGGCGAGCTGCATGGCCACCGTCACCGCCTCGCGCACCGGCAGCGTCTTGCGCTGCTCGAGCTCGAGCGACAGCGTGGTGCCCGACAGCAGCTCCATCGCCATGTACGGGCGGCCCTCGATCTCGCCGACATCGTGCACCACGGCGATGTTCGGGTGCGACAGGCCGCCGGCGGCGCGCGCCTCGCGCAGGAAGCGCATGCGGCAGTCGGCATCCTGCGACAGCGTCGAGTGCAGGAACTTGATCGCCACGTCGCGGCCGATCTGCGGATCGTGCGCACGGAACACCGAGGCCATGCCGCCGCGACCCAGCCGCTCGTGCACCTGGTAGCGGCCGACCTGGGTGACCTTCAGCTCGCCGTCGTCCGCCGCCGCGCCGGGCAGCGTGGAGATCGGGGCCACCGGCTTGGGCAGCGTGGGCGGCGCCGGCGTCGTCAGCGGCTTCACGCCGCTGCCACCCGAGGCCTCGTGCTGGCGCCGCACCTCCTCAAGCTGCTCCGAGCTGAGGAGCATCGTGGGCGCATGGGTGGCGTCGCGCGCCGGCGCGATCAGCGTGTGGTCGTCGTGGGCTTGGGCCGGAGCGATGACGGTGCGGTCGTCTTGCGCGGGACCCATCGGTGCGATCAGCGTGCGGTCGTCGTGCGCCGTCTCGACCGGCGCGATGAGCGTGCGGTCATCGTCGGCGGCACGGCGCAGCGGCGACGTCTCCGAGCCCGGGCGCGTCGCATCCTCATCGTCGTCGTGTCGAACGCCCTGCGGGATGGCCGTCATGTCATTTGTAGCTTATCCGACTTCGCATGATGCGATGCCCGGCGCCGGCGGTCCATCCCTCGATGGTGTGGCCGGCACGGCATCCTGCACGTGCAGGCTCAGCCGAAGAGCCCGGGCGCACGCCGGTGGTCGGCGTCGTCGTCGCTGTAAAAGCAGCTCGGGCACACGGCACGGTAGCGGTCGTTGCCGCCGATCAGCACCTGCTCGCCCTCGGTGACGCGGCGGCCGCCGGCGTCGATGCGCATGTTGATCGACGCCTTGCGGCCGCAGGCGCAGATCGACTTCATCTCCTCTAGCTCGTCGGCCAGCGTCAGCAGCGCGGCCGAACCGGGGAAGGCCTCGCCGCGGAAGTCGCTGCGCAGACCCCAGCACAGCACCGGCACGCCGCCCACGTGCGCAAGCCGGTGCAGCTGCCGCACCTGCTCCGACGTGAGGAACTGCGCCTCGTCGATCAGCAGGCAGGCCACGCCGGGGTCGATCAGCTCGCGGTCGAAGCGCGTGTCCGGGCCGAAGGTGCGCGCCTGACGCGTCAGGCCCAGCCGCGAGCTGATCACGCCCTGCCCGCTGCGGTCGTCCAGCGCGGCCGTGAACAGCAGCACGGCCATCCCGCGTTCCTCGTAGTTGTAGGCCGCCTGCAGCAGCACCGTGCTCTTGCCGGCATTCATCGCCGCGTAGCGGAAGTAGAGCTTGGCCACGGATCGCGCGCGACGTCAGATCACCACTTTCGAACCGAGCTCCACGATGCGGTTGGCCGGCAGGTTCAGGAAGTCGGCCGCCCCCGAGGCGTTGCGGTGCAGCCCGGCGAACAACTTCTCGCGCCACAGCGCCATGCCGCCGCCCAGCGACGGCACGACGATGTCCCGCGACAGGAAGTAGCTCGTCTCCATCGGGTCGAGCTGGATGCCGCGGCCGCCCAGCAACTCCAGCGCCTCGGGCACGTCGGGATCGTTCTTGAAACCGAAGTGCAGCACGACCTGCCAGCAGTCGTGGCCCAGCGGCTCCACCTCGCAGCGGCGGTCGAAGCCGATCCAGGGCACCTCGTGGTGACGCACGGTGACGAACAGGTTCTGCTCGTGCAGCACCTTGTTGTGCTTCAGGTTGTGCAGCAGCGCGAAGGGCGTCGAGTCCTTCTCGTTGTTCATGAACACCGCTGTGCCGGACACCCGCTGCGGCGGGCTGATGAAGATCGATTCGAGAAACACCTTCAGCTCGATGGACTCCTCGCGCACGCGGGCCGTCATCAGCGCTCGGCCCTGCTTCCACGTCATCATCAGCAGGAACATCGCCGCGCCGATGAGCAGCGGGAACCAGCCGCCTTCGAGCAGCTTCACGGCGTTGGCCGCGAAGAACACGAAGTCGACGGCAAAGAACACACCGGTGGCCGCCACGCACAGCGGCAGCGGAAGCTTCCAGCCGTAGCGGATGACGAAGAAGGTCATGACCGTCGTGATCGTCATGTCGATCGTCACCGCGATGCCGTAGGCGGAGGCCAGCGCGCTGCTGGACTTGAACGCCAGCACGGCGACCACGATGCAGACGTACAGCGCCCAGTTGACGAACGGCACGTAGATCTGCCCGGCGGCACGGATGGACGTGTGGAGAACCCGCAGCCGCGGCACGAAACCGAGCTGCATCGCCTGCTTGGTGACCGAGAACGCGGCGGTGATGAGCGCCTGCGACGCGATCACGGTGGCCAGCGTGGCCAGCACGATGAGCGGATACAGCGCCCACGGCGGCGCCATCTCGTAGAACGGGTTCTTCACCGTCGTCGGGTCGGTCAGCAGCAGCGCCCCCTGGCCGAAGTAGTTCAGGACCAAGGCCGGCCACACCATGCCGAACCACGCCAGCCGGATCGGCAGCTTGCCGAAATGCCCGAGGTCGGCATACAGCGCCTCCGCGCCGGTGACGCACAGCACGACGGCGCCCAGCGCGACGAACGCCGTGCCGGGCTGGCGCAACACGAAGCCCACCGCATGGTGCGGCAGCAGTGCCTGCAACACCGACGGGTTGCGCACCAGGTGCATGATGCCCAGCAGCGCGATGGCGATGAACCACGCCGCAGTCACCGGGCCGAAGAAGCGGCCGATGCCGCCGGTCCCGTGCCGCTGCACGATGAACAGCACGGTCAGCACGACGAGCGTCAGCGGCACCACGTAGTGCGACAGGCCGGGCGCGGCCACGTCCAGTCCTTCCACCGCCGACAGCACCGAGATCGCCGGCGTGATGACGCCATCGCCGAAGAAGATCGCCGTGCCGAACAGCCCCAGCACCAAGAGCCGGCGGCGCACCGGCGGGCGGTCCTTCACTGCAGTGGTGGCCAGCGCCAGCATGGCGATCAGCCCGCCTTCGCCGTTGTTGTCGGCGCGCAGGATGAGCACGACGTACTTCAGCGACACGATCACCGTGAGCGTCCAGAACACCAGCGAGAGAATGCCCAGCACGTTCTGCGGCGTCAGCGGCACGTGACCGTTCGCGAACACCTCCTTCAGCGCGTACAGGACGCTGGTGCCGATGTCGCCATAGACGACGCCGATCGCGCCGAGCGTCAGTCCGGCGAGCGCCTTCGGTGAGTTCGGCGCGTGCGTATCCAAGCTACTCGAAGCGCTCAGCCTCGGGGTCGGTGGCTTCCAGCTCGTACGCCGCCGCGAGCATCGCCAGGCGGCCGACCACGCCGTACATGTAGAACCGGTTCGGCGCGCTGGCGCCGGGCTTGGCCCCGGGCCTGGGCAGCTGGTGGCTGTCGGCGAAGGCCAGCGGCACGTACATCGAACCGGGCGCGGCCAGGCTCTCGTCGACGCCGCGGCCCGCGTGCACGCGGTAGAAGCCGCCGATCACGTAGCGGTCCATCATGTAGACGACCGGCTCGGCCACGGCGTCGTTGACGCGCTCGTAGGTCGGCACGCCTTCCTGCACGATGACCTCCGAGATGCCGCCCAGCGTCGGCGAGCTTCCGTCGGCCGCCAGTGCGCGCGCCTTGTCGGACACCTCGCGCGCGTCGCGCACGCTCATGTAGCCGCTGCCGCTGCGGCCGGCATCGGACTTCACGACGACGAACGGCCGCTCGTTGATGCCGTATTCCTTGTACTTGCGGCGCACCTTCGTGAGCAGCGCATCGACGGTGGTCTGCACACAGTCGAGCCCGCTGGGTTCCGCCAGGTTCACCTCGCCGCAACGGCCGAACAGCGGGTGGATCAGCCACGGGTCCATGCCCAGCAGCTTGGCGAACTTCTTGGCCACCTCCTCGTAGCTCTGGAAGTGGGCCGACTTGCGCCGCATCGCCCAGCCGGCGTGCAGCGGCGGCAGCAGGTACTGCTGGTGCAGCCCCTCCAGCAGCGGCGGCGCGCCTTCGGGGAAGTCGCCATTGACGAGGATCGTGCAGGGGTCGAAGTCCTTCAGCCCCAGCCGGCCGCGCGCCTTCACCACCGGCTCGATCGAGAGTTCGGCACCGTCGGGCGCCTGCAGGCGCAGCGGCTGCTTCAGGCTGGCGTCGATCGACCCCAGCCGCACGTTCAGGCCGGCCTGTCGGAACACCTGCATCAGCCGCTGCAGGCTGCCCAGGTAGAACGGGTCGGCGGTGCGCGGCCGCGGGATGATCAGCAGGTTGCGCGCCTCGGGGCAGATCTTCTCGATCGCCGCCATCGCCGCCTGCACCGCCAGCGGCAGCATCTCGGGCGTCAGGTTGTTGTAGCCGCCCGGGAACAGGTTGGTGTCCACCGGCGCCAGCTTGAAGCCGGCGTTGCGCAGGTCCACCGCGGTGTAGAACGGCGGCGTGTGTTCCATCCACTCGAGCCGGAACCAGCGCTCGGTGGCCGGCATCGACTCCAGCACGCGGTTTTCGAGTTCGTTGATCGGCCCGGTGAGGGCGGTGACGAGATGAGGCACCATGAGGCTGCGCATTCTGGCATCGGCCTGCCCCTCGCGCCGGCACCTCGTCACTGCCCCGGCGCGGCCCCTATCGGTCAAATTGAGCATTTGAATTGCCCGTGCTCGCGAGGCTGCTATAGCCTTCCCGGTTCCCTCACCCTGAACTGGAGACCACGATGGGCTTGAAAGGATCGAAGACCGAGCAGAACCTGAAGGACGCCTTCGCCGGCGAATCGCAGGCCAACCGCCGCTACCTGTACTTCGCGAACAAGGCCGACGTCGAAGGCCAGAACGATGTCGCTGCGCTGTTCCGCTCCACCGCCGAAGGCGAGACGGGTCACGCGCACGGCCACCTCGAGTTCCTGGAGCAGGTGGGCGACCCAGCCACCGGCCTGCCGATCGGCAGCAGCCGTCAGAACCTGGCCGCCGCCGTGGCCGGCGAGACGCACGAGTACACCGACATGTACCCGGGCATGGCCAAGACCGCCCGCGACGAAGGCTTCGACGAGATTGCCGACTGGTTCGAGACGCTGGCCAAGGCCGAGCGCTCGCATGCCAACCGCTACCAGAAGGCCCTGGACGCGCTCGTCGACTGATCGAGCGCCCACGCGCGCCGGCCCCGCGAGGCGGGCGGCGCGCCCCGTTTCTGCAAGGGGCCTCGCGCCCCTTGTTCGTTGAGGCTCCCCGCCACCCACCGAGACCCGACATGCGCGAAGGCAACCTCGAAGCCCCGACCCGCCACCCCATCGACTGGAAGAACCCGGCCTTCTACGACGAGGGCGAGGCGCTGAAGGAGATGGAGCGCGTGTTCGACATCTGCCACGGCTGCCGCCGCTGCGTGAGCCTGTGCCAGAGCTTCCCGACGCTCTTCGACCTCGTCGACGCCACGGAAGACGGCGAGGTGCACGGCGTGAAGAAGGAGGCCTATTGGAGCGTGGTCGACCAGTGCTACCTGTGCGACCTCTGCTACATGACCAAGTGCCCGTACACGCCACCGCACCCGTGGAACCTCGATTTCCCGCACCTGATGCTGCGCGCCAAGGCGATCAAGCACCGCAAGGGCCAGGTGGGCGGCGCCGAGAAGTTCCTCGCCAGCACCGACCGCCACGGGCAGTTCGCCGGCATCCCGATCGTCGTCGACGTGGTCAACGCGGTGAACCGCACGAAGGCCATGCGCGGGGTGCTGAAGTCGGCGCTCGGCGTGCACGAGACCGCGTGGATGCCCGCGCTGGCCGGCCAGCGCTTCCGCTGGGGCCGTGCGATGAGCGGCGCGGCGCGCGTGGCCACGAACGGCCAGCGCACGCCGGGCAAGGTGGCCGTGTACGCCACCTGCTACGTGAACTACAACGAGCCGGGCATCGGCGAGGACCTGCTGAAGGTGCTCGACCACAACGGCATCCCGTACGAGATCGTCGAGAAGGAGCAGTGCTGCGGCATGCCCAAGCTCGAGCTGGGCGACCTCGAGTCGGTGGAGCGCGCCAAGAACGAGAACATCCCGGTGCTGGCGCGCTACGCCCGCGAGGGCTACGCGATCGTCTCGGCGATCCCCAGCTGCACGCTGATGTTCAAGCAGGAGCTGCCGCTGATGTTCCCCGACGACGCCGACGTGCAGCTCGTCAAGGAGGCGATGTTCGACCCCTTCGAATATCTCGTCGCGCGCCACAAGGACGGGCTGCTGAAGACCGACTTCAAGGCGGCGCTGGGCAAGGTCAGCTA
>JAEUPB010000065.1 GCA_016789955.1 Rubrivivax sp.
GCTCGTAGGCGATGTGCAGCAGCGCCATGCCCGGGGCCTCGTAGATGCCGCGGCTCTTGGCCTCGATGATGCGGTTCTCGATCTGGTCGCACATGCCCAGGCCGTGGCGGCCGCCGATGCGGTTGGCCTCCTCGAACAGCGCCAGCGCACTGTCGAAGGTGCGGCCGTTCAGCGCCACCGGCACGCCGTCCTCGAAGCGCACCGAGACCTCCTCGGCCTGCACCGCCACGTCGTCGCGCCAGAAGGCGACGCCCATGATCGGGTTGACGATGCGGATGCCCTTGTCGAGGAACTCCAGGTCCTTGGCCTCGTGCGTGGCGCCGAGCAGGTTGCTGTCGGTCGAGTAGGCCTTCTCGACGCTCATCTTGTAGTCAAAGCCGGCGGCGATCAGGTACTCGCTCATCTCGGTGCGCCCGCCCAGCTCGTCGATGAAGCGCTGGTCGAGCCACGGCTTGTAGATGCGCAGGTTCGGGTTGGCCAGCAGGCCGTAGCGCAGGAAGCGCTCGATGTCGTTGCCCTTGTAGGTGCTGCCGTCGCCCCAGATGTTCACGTCGTCCTCGCGCATCGCCACCACCAGCGACGTGCCGGTCACCGCACGGCCCAACGGCGTGGTGTTGAAGTACGTGGCGCCGCCGGTGGAGATGTGGAAGGCGCAGCTCTGGA
This sequence comes from Rubrivivax sp., assembly GCA_016789955.1. Classification (GTDB taxonomy): domain Bacteria; phylum Pseudomonadota; class Gammaproteobacteria; order Burkholderiales; family Burkholderiaceae_C; genus Rubrivivax. The sequence goes on from JAEUPB010000065.1 coordinate 664, forward strand.
TCGCCGCGATGCCCTCGGCCACCAGCTGGTGGCGGCACTCGACGAGGCGCGCCTTCTCGGCGCCGTAGGCCAGCGCCTTGCGCGGGATCTCGTCGTAGTCGCTCTCGTCGGGCTGCCCGAGGTTGGCGGTGTAGGCGCAGGGGATGGCGCCCTTGGCGCGCATCCAGTGCACGGCGGCGCTGGTGTCCAGGCCGCCGGAGAACGCGATGCCGACGCGCTCGCCGGCGGGCAGGGATTGCAGGATGTGGGACATGGTGGACTCGGTCGGGTGAACGGGCCGACGGGCGGACCCGCGGCGAACCGGGGATTGTCGCCGCGGCCGCGGCACGCTCCGCCCCGGCGCGTTCAGCGCCGCTCGAGTTCCGCGAGCCGGGCCGCCTGCTCGGCGTTGAGCCGTGCGTACAGGCGCAGCTGCTCGCCCAGCGCACGCAGCCGGTCGCCCACGCGCTGCGCGATGGCCACCATCAGCCGCAGCGCCACCTGCGGGTGCTCGTGCGCCAGCCGCTGCAGCCCGGCGCGCGAGATGCCCGCCGCGATGACGTCGTTCATCGCGGTGCAGGTGGCCGAGCGCGGGCCGCCGTCGAGCAGCGCCATCTCGCCCACCACGCTGCCGGGGCCGAGCACCGAGACCGGCAGGCCGTCGACGCGGTCGCCGTCGCTCATGTCCACCGACACGTCGCCGGCGAGGATCAGCAGCAGGTGATCGGTGCGCGCGGCGTCGCCTTCGCGGAACACCGTGGCGCCGCGCGGCAGGTTCACCACGCGCATGTAGTCCACGATGCAGCGGGCCTCGGCCTCGTCGAGGTCGAACAGCGCGCTCTTCGTGCGCAGCAGCGCGACGGTGCGTGCCGCCAGCTCGGGGCGATCGGTGAGCGGCGGCGTGCGCGGCGCGGCGGGGGGACTGACGCTGTCGCCTGAGGCCATGGGCCGATCCTACCGAAGGCCTCCGGCGCCCGCGGTCATCGCACCAGGCCGCCCAGCGCCCACAGCGCGAACGCGGCCAGCAGCAGCGCCGAGCCGCGGTTCACGCGCTGCTGCCAGCGTGCGTCGAAACGATCGCGCCAGTGCCCGATGCCGGCCGACAGCGCGAACCACCACAAAGCCGAGCCCACCAGCACCCCGGCCACCATCAGCGACGGCGACGACACCGGCCCGCTCGCGGCGAGCGAACCGAAGATCGCGATGAACGAGAAGATCGTCGCCGGGTTCGACATCGTCAGCACGAAGGTGCCGGCGAAGGCCTGCAGCGCGTCGCGGCTGTCGGCCGTGCGCGCCGCCTCGGTGGCCACCGGCGCCGTCCAGCTGCGCCAGGCCAGCCACAGCAGGAACGCCGCCCCGCCCACGGCCAGCGGCACGCGCATGGCCTGCAGCCAGGCGATGAGCCCGGTGACGCCATAGGCGCCGATCGCGCCGTACAGCGCATCGGCCACCGCCGCCCCCAGGCCGGTGACGAGCCCGATGGCGCGCCCGCGCTGCACGGTGCGCTGGATCACGAGCAGCCCGATCGGGCCGACCGGCGCGGCGATCGAGAAGCCGATCACCAGCGACTGCAGGAAAAGGAAAAGGGCGCCGGAGTTCATCCGGCGCCCATTCTGGGGTCAGACGCTCAGTGAGCCGACGCTTCCGAGGCACCCAGGCCTGTTTCCGAGCGCACCTGCTGCGCCAGGAAGCCGGCCTTGTCCTCCTGCGCGCGGCGGCTGCCGTCGAGGATCGAGAACAGCCAGATGCCCACGAAGGCCAGCGTCATCGAGAACAGCGCCGGCGACGTGTACGGGAACAGTGCCGAGCCCTTGGGGTTGCCCAGCGTGGCTTCCCACACCGCCGGCGACACCACGGTCAGCGCCACCGACGACACCAGGCCGATGAAGCCGCCGATCACCGCGCCGCGCGTGGTGCAGCCCGTCCCCCGCACGCTCATCAGCAGCACCGGGAAGTTGGCCGACGCCGCGATCGCGAAGGCCAGCGACACCATGAAGGCGATGTTCTGCTTCTCGAACGCGATGCCCAGCACCACCGCGACGATGCCCAGCACGATCGTCGTGATCTTGGAGACGCGCAGTTCCGACGCGCTGTCGGCCTGGCCCTTCTTGATCACCGTGCCGTAGAGGTCGTGCGAGACCGCCGAGGCGCCCGACAGCGTCAGGCCCGCCACCACCGCGAGGATGGTCGCGAAGGCCACCGCCGAGATGAAGCCGAGGAAGACGTTGCCGCCCACCGCGTTGGCCAGGTGCACGGCCGCCATGTTGCTGCCGCCCAGCAGGCCGCCCTTGGCGTCGAGGAACGACGGGTTGGTCAGCACGAAGGTGATGGCGCCGAAGCCGATGATGAAGGTCAGGATGTAGAAGTAGCCGATCCAGGTCGTCGCCCAGGCCACCGACTTGCGCGCCTCGCGGGCGTTGGGCACCGTGAAGAAGCGCATCAGGATGTGCGGCAGGCCGGCGGTGCCGAACATCAGCGCCATGCCGAAGCTGATCGCCGAGATCGGGTCCTTCACGAAGCCGCCCGGCCCCATGATCGAGAAGCCCTCCTTGGCCGCCACGTCGGGCGCCTTGCCTGCGGACGCGGCGATGCCGGTCTTGATCTCCACCGCCTTGGCGAACATCGCCTCGGGGCTGAAGCCGAACTGCAGCAGCACCATGAACGCCATGAAGGTCGCGCCGCACAGCAGCATGATGGCCTTGATGATCTGCACCCACGTCGTGGCGGTCATGCCGCCGAACAGCACGTAGACCATCATCAGCGCGCCGACGATCACCACCGCGATCCAGTAGTCCAGCCCGAACAGCAGCTTGATGAGCTGGCCCGCACCGACCATCTGCGCGATCAGGTAGAAGGCCACCACCACCAGCGTGCCCGACGCGGCGAAGAGCCGCACCGGGGTCTGCTGGAAGCGGAACGCGGCCACGTCGGCGAAGGTGAACTTGCCCAGGTTGCGCAGCCGCTCGGCGAGCAGGAAGGTCACCACCGGCCAGCCGACCAGGAAGCCGATCGAGTAGATCAGCCCGTCGAAGCCGCTGGCCATCACCGCGGCCGAGATGCCGAGGAAGGACGCCGCCGACATGTAGTCGCCGGCGATCGCCAGGCCGTTCTGGAAGCCGGTGATGCCGCCGCCGGCCGTGTAGAAGTCGGCCGCGCTCTTGGTGCGCCCCGCGGCCCACTTCGTGATCCACAGCGTGAACAGCACGAAGATGCCGAACATCGCGATGGCCGTCCAGTTGGTGGCCTGCTTCTGCGCCTGGCCGAGGTCGGCCCCGGCGGCGTAGGCGATCGTGGTGCCGGCGGCCAGCGCCGCGGCGCCGATGGCGATCCGTGCGGAGGTTCTCATCGCTGCACCTCGCGCTTGACGGCGTCGGACATCTCGTCGAACTCGCGGTTCGCGCGCACCACGTAGTAGGTGGTGATGACGATGGTGAACAGGATCACCGCCAGGCCGATCGGCATGCCCAGCGTGGTGACGCCCGCGCCGATGCGCGAGGCCAGCAAGGGCTTGTCGAAGGCGACGAGCAGGATGAAGCCGTAATAGACGACGAGCATCGCCGCCGTGAGCCACCAGCCCAGGCGCGAACGCTTGGTCTTCAGCTCCAGGTAGCGTGGGTGCGCTGCGATGCGCTGGGTGAGATCGGGTGCCACGAATGTCTCCTCGGTCGCTGCCGGACGGCAACTTGGGCGCGATGGTCTGCGCCGGCACTGACCGCCCTCTGACGCGCAGCCAACACAGCCTGACACGCCCAGGAGCGCTGCCTTAGCATGCAGGGTTAATCCCGACATGAGTCCTCCCCGCAGCATCGGCATCGGCCTGGGCCGCATCGGCCAGTGGCACGACGGCATCGGCGAATTCGTGCGCCGCTACGCGCAGACGCTGGCCGCGCGCGCGCCGATGCTGCGCGAGCGCGAAGGCTGGCAGTTCACCTACCACCTGCCGCGCCGCTGGCACGGCCTGTTCGGCGACGACGTGCGCTACCTCGACGTGCACGACCGCCACCGCTGGCTGCACCGCCAGCCCGAGACCTTCGACCTCTGGCACAACGTGCACCTGCGCAGCCGCGTGGCGACGCCCTGGTCGGCGCGCCGCCGCGTGGAGACGGTGCACGACCTGATCTTCCTGCACGCGGCGCGCGGCCGGCTGCAGCTGGCTCAGCGCCGCTGGTTCGCGCGGCGCCGGCTGCAGGTGGCCGACGCCGCGGTGGCGATCAGCCACCACGTGGCCGCGGAGATGCAGCGCGCACTGGCGCCGCTGCACGCGCCCGTCTCGGTGGTGCACAACGGCGTGCTCGACGCAGCGGCCGCGCCGCGGCGCGAGGTCGCCGAGCTCGATGGCACGCGGTTCCTGCTCCACATCAGCCGCATGTCGCCGAACAAGAACGTCGGCACGCTGCTCGACCTGGCCGAGGCCTGGCCCGAGCAGGCCTTCGTTTTCGCCGGGCAGCGCAACGCGCACACGGTGGGCGTGCAGCAGGCGATCGCACGGCGCGGGCTGGCCAATGCCACGCTGCTCTTCGACGTTGACGACGAGACGCGCACGTGGCTCTACGCGCACTGCATCGGCTTCCTGTTCCCGTCGCTGGACGAAGGCTTCGGTCTGCCGCCGATCGAGGCGATGTACTTCGGCAAGCCCGTGTTCCTGTCGCGGCTGACTTCGCTGCCCGAGGTCGGCGGCGAGGTGGCGCACTACTTCGACGACTGGGCTCCGGCATCCATGCGCGCGGTGGTGGAAGCCGGTCTGCGCGCCGCCGCCGAGCCCGGCGCTGCCGAGAGGCTGCGCGCCCACGCGCAGACCTTCACCTGGGACCGCTGCATCGACGGCTACCTCGCGCTGTACCGGCGACTGCTCCTCCCGTGACCGACGGTGTCGCCGCCGCGCTGCGGCTGCCGCTGCCCGACGTGACGCTGTGCTGCGTGGACACGCGCCATCCGCAGCTGGCCGCCTGGGCGCTGGCCCACGCACGGGCCCGCGCCGACGTGGCCGAGGCCGTGCTCGTCACCGACCCGGCGCATGTCGACCGCCTGCAGGGCGAGGGCCGGTTCCGCGTGGTGCCCGCGCGCATCGCCTCGATCGCCGAGTACTCCACCTTCATGCACCACGGCCTGGCGGCCCACGTGCCCACGTCGCATGCCCTGGTGGTGCAGTGGGACGGGCTGATCGCCCACCCGGAGGCCTGGGACCCGTCATTCCTGCAGTGGGACTACATCGGCGCGCCGTGGCCCGGCGCCGACCCGGCGCGCGCGGTGGGCAACGGCGGCTTCTCGCTGCGCTCGCGGCGGCTGCTGCAGGCGCTGCTGGACCCGGAGATCCGCCCTGAGCACCCGGAGGACGTGTCGATCTGCGTCACGCACCGCCGGCGGCTCGAGCAGCACCACGGCATCCGCATCGCGCCGCTCGAGGTGGCCGAGCGCTTCGCCTACGAGCGCACGCGCCCGCCGGGGCGGACCTTCGGCTTCCACGGTGCGCACAACCTGCACCGCGAGCTGGACGCGGCCGAGCTGCTCGACTTCCTGCGCGACCTGCCGCCGGGGCTGACGCGCACGAAGGAAGCGGTGGACCTGTGCCGCGCGCTGATCGACGCCGGCCGGTTCGACGAGGCCGCGCTCGTCATCGACAAGCGCCGCCGCATCGGCCTGCACGGCAGCCGCACGCTGCGCCTGGCGCTGCGATTGGCCTGGGCGCGGATGCGCCGGCGCTGACGCGCCGCGACGATCAGGCGTTGCGCCGCAGGCCCGGGCGCGGGGCGCCTTCGCGGTCCCATGTCGGGCCGTCGAACCACGCATCGCCCAGCAGCGCCGCGCGCACCATCGGCAGGCTGTCGAGGCCGAAGTGGACGCGGCCGCTCACGGTGAACGACGGCACGCCGAAGACGCCCTGCGCGATCGCCCGCTCGGTGTTGGCGCGCAGCTCGGCCTTCACCGCATCGCTGCCCGGCTCGCGGGCCGGCGCGATCTGCTGCTCCAGCGCAGCCAGGCGCGCCGGGTCGAGCGCGTCGTCGCCTTCTGCACCACGCCAGACATGACCGAACAGGGCGTCGGCCACGCGGCGGTTGCAAGCGCCCTCGTCACCGGCGGCCAGCGCCAGGCGCAGCAGCGGCAGCGGGTTGAAGGGATGGCTGCGCGGCGTGCACATCGTGATGCCCGACTGCGCCGCCAGCCAGTGCACCTGGCGGAAGGTCCACTGCCGCTTGGCCTCCACCTCGGCCGGCCCCTTGGTGCCATGGTGCTGCAGCAGCGCGCCCAGCAGCACCGGGCGATAGACCACCTCGTGGCTGACGCCTTCGAGCACCTGAGGCAGCCGCTCGAAGGCGAGGTAGGCGTACGGCGAAATGGGATCGAACCAGAAGGTGACGACATTCATCGGGGCGACTCCTGCGAGGGGGACGGCGAGGCCTGCCGCGAAGGCGCCACGAGTGCCGCACGACGTTCGCCGAGGCGGATCCAGACAGCCCGCTTGCCGTCGTCATCCAGCACCGACCACGCGGCGATCTCGTCGAGCGTGCGCAGGCAGCCCTCGCAGAAGCCCAGCGCATCGTTCATGCGGCAGACGCTGATGCAGGGTGACGGCACCGGTTCCCGCGTCATTGGGCTACCCTCTGCACTGCGTGCTCCGGGATGAGCGCTAGGGAGCGGCCCGGCGCACTCATACCTGCACCACGTCCATCACCGGCGCGCCGGTGAGCTGCTGCAGCTGTTGCGGCGACAGCCGGAACACGCCGTTCGGATGGCCGGCAGCGGCCCAGATCACGTCGAAGCGGAACAGCTCACGGTCGATCAGCGTCACCGGCAGTTCGGCGTGTGCGATCGGCGCCACGCCGCCGATCGAGAAGCCGGTGCGCGCCTTGACGAAGGCCGCATCGGCGCGGCCTAGCGGACCGGTGTGCGCCGCGACGCGGCGTTCGTCCACGCGCCGATCCCCCGAGGTGACGACGAGCACCGCGACCTCGTCGGCCTTGCGGCGGAAGATGACGCTCTTGGCGATCTGCCCCACGGCCACCCCGAGCGCATCAGCGGCTTCCTGCGAGGTGCGGGCGGCCACGTCCAGCCACACCGGCGGGTGCGGGTGGCCTGCGGCGGCCAAGGCCTGGGACACCCGCATGTAGCCCTCGGGCCGGGCCTCGTCGGGCCCGGCGGCGGGGGCTGTCATGGCAGTGCCGGTGGTGGGGTCTGTCACTTGTGCTGGCATCGAAACACCCACTATATCGGTCGACAGTCGTGAGGTAGGGGTGGTCATCATGGGAGGGCGCGCGCACACTTCCATGTTCATGGCCAAGCCACCTCGCGATTCCAGCCCCAAGGCCACACCGGCTCCGGTGCGTGCGGGCGTGTCGCCGGCCGTGCCGCTGGCCACCCGTCAGCGCATCGCGCAGCGCATGTCGCAGTTGCTGCAGATCGAGATCGGCACCGGCGTCGAGGTGCGCCGCATGCTCGCGCAGCCGCTCTACGCGCGCGACGTGCTGCTGGTGTGCGACGCGATGCGCGGCAGCGAGCTCGCGCGGCTGGCGCAGCAGTACCGTGACGCCGCCGCCGCGGAGGCCGCCGCCGAAGCCGAACTCAGCTCGCCGCCCAGCGAATCGGGCTCGCTGTGGCCGGAGTCGCGCGCCGGGGCGCTGGCCGGGTCGCTCTCGCGCTGGCCGCGCACCTGGTTCCGCAACTCACGCAGCGGCAAGCCGAAGTAACTCGCCCCCTTCGGCGACCTGGTCGCCGGCCGCGTACAGCAGTTCCTGCACCACGCCGTCGTGCGGCGCCGTGATGGTGTGTTCCATCTTCATGGCCTCCATCACCGCCAGCGGCTGGCCCTTCTTCACCGCGTCGCCCACGCGGGCGAGCATGCTCACCACCTTGCCCGGCATCGGCGCCGTCAGCCGCCCGCCTTCGCCGGCGTGGTCGCCGGCGTGCGCGATGGCGTCGATCTCGGTGACGATCGCGCTGCCCTCGGCGGCGAAGACCGCGTAGCGCTCGCCCTGGCGGTACACCGCCAGCGTCAGCCGCCGCCCGGCCAGCGTCACGTCGTAGCGGTTGTCACCCAGCGGACGCGAGGCGTAGGTGAGCCGCTCGCCGGCCACCTCGATCGCGGTGGCGCCGTCGTGCAGCCGTTCGACCACCAGCGTCTGCGGCTGGCCGCCGATCTCCAGATCCACCCGCCGCCGCGCGCCGCCGAAGAGCCGCCAGCCGTCGCGCCGGCTCCACGGGTCGGCGCCCTCGAGCGTGGTCTCGTGCGCGAGGCGATGCGCCAGAACGGCCGCGGCCACGGTCGCCACCGGCAGCGGCGGCGCCTCGAACAGCGCCTCGCGTTCGCGCTCGATCAGCGCGGTGTCGAGGTCGGCGGTGGAGAACGCTCGGCTCGTGACGACCCGGCGCAGGAAGGCGACGTTGGTGGCCGGGCCGAGGATGTGCGTCTGCGCCAGCGCAGCGTCCAGCCGGGCCAGCGCCTGCGCGCGGTCTTCGCCCCAGACGATCAGCTTGGCGATCATCGAGTCGTAGTACGGCGTGATGGCATCGCCCTCGCGCACGCCGCTGTCCACGCGCGGCTGTGCCGCCGAGCGCTCGAAGGCCACGTGGCCGGCGGGCCAGTGCAGCACGTCCAGCCGGCCCGTGGCGGGCAGGAAGTTGGCATCGGGGTTCTCGGCACACAGCCGCGCCTCGATCGCATGGCCGTGCATCACGAGCTGCTCCTGCGCCAGCGGCAGCCGCTCGCCGGCGGCCACGCGCAGCTGCCACTCCACCAGGTCGAGCCCCGTGATCGCCTCGGTCACCGGGTGCTCCACCTGCAGCCGCGTGTTCATCTCCATGAAGTAGAAGCGCAGGTCGCCGTCGTCGCGCTCCTCGGCGATGAACTCCACCGTGCCGGCGCCCACGTAGCCCACCGCGCGCGCGGCGGCCACGGCGGCGGCACCCATCTCGGAGCGGCGCGCGGCGCTGAGCCCCGGTGCCGGCGCTTCCTCCAGCACCTTCTGGTGCCGCCGCTGCACCGAGCAGTCGCGCTCGAACAGGTAGACGCACTGGCCGTGGCTGTCGCCGAAGACCTGGATCTCGATGTGCCGCGGCCGCGTGACGTAGCGCTCGACGAGCACGTGGTCGTCGCCGAAGCTGGCCTTGGCCTCGCGCTGGCACGAGGCCAGCGCGGCGGCGAAGTCCTCCTCACGGTCGACGCGCCGCATGCCCTTGCCGCCGCCGCCGGCACTGGCCTTGATCAGCACCGGGTAGCCGATGCGCCCGGCCTCGCGCTGCAGCAGATCGGGCGCGTTGTCGCGGCCGTGGTAGCCGGGCACCAGCGGCACGCCCGCCCGCTCCATCAGCGCCTTGGCCGCCGACTTGCTGCCCATCGCCGCGATGGCCGAGGCCGGCGGCCCGATGAACACGAGCCCGGCGTCGGCGCAGGCCTTCGCGAAGTCCTCGTTCTCGCTGAGGAAGCCGTAGCCCGGGTGCACGCCTTCCGCGCCGGTGGCGCGCGCGGCCTCGAGGATGCGCTCCCAGCGCAGGTAGCTGTCGCGCGGCGACGCACCGCCGATGTGCACCGCCTCGTCGCAGTCGCGCACGTGGCGGGCGTCGGCGTCGGCGTCGGAGTACACGGCCACGGTGCGCACGCCCAGCCGGCGCGCGGTGGCAGCCACCCGGCAAGCGATCTCTCCCCGGTTGGCGATCAGGATCTTTCTGAACATGAGGGTCCTCGTTCTGCGCAGGCGGCCGCCGGCCGCATCGGGGTCATGGGGTCCAGACGACGTCGTCGTCGACGGCGTAGAGCTTGCACGGGTCGCCGCGGCGCGCCTGACAGTAGCCGAGCGCGCGGCCGATCGCCCAGTCGCCGGTGGCCCAGCCGCTGGAGCCGGTGGGGCCGAGCGCGAAGGCACGCGGCGACGGCGCGGCCAGGAACTTGCGGGTGTAGAGGTCGCGCGCCACCGGCCCCGCGGGCAGACGCGACGCGTCGTCGAGCCCGGCGTAGCCGGACGGCGGCGGCCGCTTCGGCAGGCCCGGCCGCGTGTAGCCGGCGCGTGCGAGGTAGTCCTCCACCAGCGGCACCCAGTGGTCCATGTCGATGCCCATGCCGTTGTGGCCGTCGCGGCCCACCGGGTCGAGGGTGTGGAACTCGACGCGCCCGCCGCCCTCGCGCCAGGCCTCGGCCCAGCGCGCCGGCCAGCGCTCGCCCCAGTAGAGGTCGTTGCGCCAGTACAGCCACAGCATCGTCGGCTCGGGCGCGGCCTGGCTGCGCCAGAGGCGCTCGGTGGCCTGCGGCGAGCAGGGATCGCCGGGGCGCAGGTCCGGGTTGCCGCCGGTGCCGCCGGCGAAGTTGATCGCCGCCGCCAGGCCGGGCGGCCGTCGCGCGACCACCGCCGTCACCGCGAGGCCGCCCACCGACTGCCCGATCACCACCCAGCGAGACGCGTCGATCCACGGTTGCGTGCGCGCCCATCCCACGACGGCCAGCACCTGCTCGCTGGCCGCGCGCGCCATCGACGCCGGCTGCAGCGCGTCGCACCGTCCGGCGTTCTCGGGGTCGGCCTGGCCGTAGGTGTCGCCGTAGCCCAGCCGCGTGGGCACCAGCACCGCGAAGCCCTTGTCGACGAGGTAGCGCGCCAGCGGCTCGAAGCGCTGCCGGCCTTGCTGCGCCCGCCGCTCGGCGATCGCGCGGCCGTGGTTCACCACCGCGAGCGGGAACGGGCCGTCGCCGCGCGGGCGGAACGAGGTGATGGTGATGGCGCCGCTCGCCTCCCCGCCGGGGCCGGGCACCGTCACCGGCAGGCTGTGTTGCTGCTCGCGCAGGTCGGCGGCCACCGCCACCGCCGTCGCAGGCGCCGGCTGCTGCGCCTGCAGGGGCGCACACGCCGCCAGCAGCGCGGCGGCGAGCCACGCGCCCAGGCGCAGGCCCATGCCTCTGTGCATGCCCGGGCTGCCCGTCAGGCGCGGGCCGGCTGCGCAGGCCCGCGCCCGCCCAGCCGCCGCCACAGCTCGCGCAGGAAGCTGAAGAAGATCCAGATCAGCGCCACCGCGACGACGATGCCGGCCGCCAGCGCGCCGAAGAAGACCCAGGGCTGCGTCCAGGCCAGCCACAGCAGGCCCGGCACGGCCACATCGCCCAGCAGCGACAAGCCGATGTTCGAGAACGGCTCCGGCGAGGTGTTGGCCGCGGCACGGGTGGTGGCCTTGGCCGTGTGCGCGGTGGCCGCGAGCGTGCCGCCCATCAGCGCGGCCACCATCGCCCACGCGGCCGAATCCCCGCCGAACACGCCGGCCGCCAGCGCGGCACCGGCGGGGATGCGGATGAAGGTGTGCAGCACGTCCCACAGGCTGTCGAGGCCCGGCACCTTGTCGGCGAGGAACTCGACGGCGAGCATCACGCCGCTGGCGGCGAGCACCACCGGGTGCTGCAGCACTTGCAGCCCGGACGGCAGCGGCACCCAGCCCAGCCACCCCGCCAGGCCGGTGAGGAAGACCACCGCATACAGCCGCAGCCCGCTGGCCCAGCCCAGCGCGGCGGCCAATGCGATCAGGTGTGTGGTGTCCAGGTTCATCACGGATCTCCCGGGGCGTCGCGCAGGGCCAGTATCCGCCCGTTCAGTACCGCTTGGCCGCCTCGTCGAGCATGACCTCGGTGGCGCCCCCGCCGATGGCCAGCACGCGTGCGTCGCGCCACAGACGCTCGACCGGCGTGCCGCGCATGTAGCCCATGCCGCCGTGGAACTGCTGGCAGGTCTGCGTGACCTCGTTGACCAGCTCGCCCGTCAGCGCCTTCAGCATCGAGACGTCCTGCACCACGTCCTGCCCCATCGTCAACTTCCATGCGCAGTGGTACAGGTAGTGCCGCGCCGCGCGCGTGCGGGCATCGCACATCGCCAGCCGCTGGCGGATGGCCTGCTTGTCCCACAGCGGCGCGCCGAAGGCCTGGCGCTCGCGCACATGCTGCAGCGTGAGCTTCAGCGCCCGCGCGCAATGGCCCACCGCCATCGCGCCCAGCGCGATGCGCTCGGTCTGGAAGTTCTTCATCACCGAGACGAAGCCGCGGTCGACCTCCCCGAGGCGGTTCGCGTCGGGGATGCGGCAGCCTTCGAAGAACAGCTCTGCGGTGTCGGAGCACAGCCAGCCGGTCTTCTCGAGCGCTCGCCCCACGCGCAGCCCCGGCGTGCCGCGCTCCACGGCGAAGATCGTGATCGCGTGACGGGCCTCGCCGGTGCGGGCGGCCACGAACAGCAGGTCGGCGTGCACGCCGTTGGTGATGAACAGCTTGCTGCCGTCGATCACCCAGTGGTCACCCTCGCGGCGGGCGCGGGTGCGGATGCCGGCCACGTCCGAGCCCGCGCCGGGTTCGGTGATCGCCACCGCCGTCACCGTGCGGCCGCTGGTGATGCCCGGCATCCAGCGCGCCTGCTGCTCGGGCGTGCCGGCGTGGTGCAGGTGCGGCGAGGCCATGTCGGTGTGCACGAGCACGGTGACGATGAAGCCGCCGTAGGTGCTCTGCGACAGCGCCTCGGCGAAAACGAGGTTGGCCAGCGCATCGGCACCGCCGCCGCCGTGCTCGGGGCGATACATCAGGCCCAGCAGGCCCGCGTCGCCCATGCGGCGCAACACCTCGCGCGGCACGCAGCCGTCCCGCTCCCAGGCATCGGCATGCGGCTCGACCTCGCGCGCCAGGAAGCGCGACACCTGCTCGCGCAGCAGTTCGTGCTCGTGTCCGGTGTAGACGGTATCCATCGGTGCGGCGCTCAATGGCGCCACGAGCGCAGCCCGCGGCGATCCTCGACATGGGCGTAGTCGCGATCGCGATGCAGCAGCGCGTAGTCTCTCTCGATGCAGAACGCGGCCACCAGCACGTCGACGGCGCTGCGCACCGTGATGCCTTCGGCGCGCAGGCTGCGGTAGTGCGCAGCAGCGGCGAGCGCGAGCGCGTGGCTCGCGGTGTCCTCGACGTCGAGCGTCTCCATCAGTTGCCGCGCCTGCCGATGATCGCGCTCATGGCGGAAGCCGCGCAGCACCTCGAAGAGGACCAGGTCCGGCACGACGAGACGCACCTCGCCGTGGTCGAGCAACTCCCCGAGCATGCCCGCCGCCGGCTCGTCGGCGCCGCGGAAGAAGTCGATCCACACGCTGCTGTCAACGACCAGCACGTCGCTTCCTCGCCGGAGCCTTGGCGCGGTGCCCGGCGCCGGATTCGGCAACCTGCGGTTCCCGCTCGGGCTGGGTCCAGTCGATCGACTCGTCGCCTTCCCACTTCAGCTTGCCGCGCCACTTCAGGATCTCGCGGTACGCCGCCTGGCGTGCCAGCAGCTTCAGGCCGGCTTCCACCGCGTCCTTCTTGGTCTTGTACGGGCCGGCCTTCAGCGCCTGCTCCATCAAGCCTTCGTCGATGTCGATGTTGGTGCGCATGATGTGTACGACGAACGCATATCAAGCACATCGTACATCACATCCGGAAGACGCCGAAGCGCGGGCTTTCGGGGATCGGTGCGTTCAGGCTCGCCGACAGCGCCAGCGCCAGCACGCGGCGGGTGTCGGCGGGGTCGATGACGCCGTCGTCCCAGAGGCGCGCGCTGGCGTAGTACGGGTGCGCCTGGTGCTCGAACTGCTCGAGGATCGGCCGCTTGAACGACGCCTCGTCGTCGGCGCTCCAGTGCCCGCCCTTGGCCTCGATGCCGTCGCGCTTCACGGTGGCCAGCACCGAGGCCGCCTGCTCGCCGCCCATCACGCTGATGCGCGCGTTCGGCCACATCCACAGGAAGCGCGGGCTGTACGCGCGGCCGCACATGCCGTAGTTGCCGGCGCCGAAGCTCCCGCCGATGATCACCGTGAACTTGGGCACCGTCGCGGTGGCCACCGCGGTGACCATCTTCGCGCCGTGCTTGGCGATGCCCTCGCTCTCGTACTTGCGGCCGACCATGAAGCCGGTGATGTTCTGCAGGAACACCAGCGGCACGCGGCGCTGGCAGCACAGCTCGATGAAGTGCGCGCCCTTCATCGCCGACTCGCTGAACAGAACGCCGTTGTTGGCCACGATGCCCACCGGCATGCCCTCGATGTGCGCGAAGCCGGTGACCAGCGTCGCGCCGTAGCGCGCCTTGAACTCGTCGAACTCGCTGCCGTCGACGATGCGGGCGATGATCTCGCGCACGTCGAAGGGCTTGCGCGGGTC
>JAEUPB010000077.1 GCA_016789955.1 Rubrivivax sp.
CGCTCGACGCCGGCGCGGTTGTACCAGCTGCGGTCGAACAGCACGATCTCGCCGCCCGCGGGCAGGTGCGGAACGTAGCGCTGGAAGTACCACTGGGTCTTCTCGCGGTCGTTGGGCGCCGGCAGCGCGACGACGCGGCACACGCGCGGGTTCAGGCGCTGCGTGATGCGCTTGATCGCGCCGCCCTTGCCGGCGGCATCGCGGCCCTCGAACAGGATCACCACCTTCTGCCGCGTGTGGGCGACCCAGTCCTGCAGCTTGACGAGCTCGCGCTGCAGCGTGAAGAGGTTGCGGAAGTAGGAGAGGCGCGCGCCCCGCTCGCCGGCCTCCTCGGTGCCGGAGAGCGCGTCGTCGACCGAGCGGTCCTCGATCTCCATCTCCAGTTCCTCGTCGTAGCCGTCGAGCAGATCGGCGCGGATGCGCGCGACGAGTGCGGCGGAGTCGGCGGGGTCGAATGGTCGGTCCATGGGGGCTCCGGGTGTCGTCAGCGCGCCTTCAATCGGGCGCGCCTGTCGGACGTGTTCATGGTCCCCTCAGTTCCCGTTCAGCCAGCGCAGGCCGCGGCAGACCACGCCCGAACTGCCGCGACCCTGAACCAGGCAGCGCGCCGCGTCGGGGTCGTTCTTCAGCGCCCACAGCGAGCGCGCCACCACCGCGGTGTCGGCGAAATCGCTGAACAGGCCGTCCACGCCCAGCTCGTAGAACGCGAGGTACTCGTTCACCGGCACGCCCTTGAAGTCGCTGGCCAGGCGGCGCTGCTCGTTGCGGAACGTGTAGGGGTGCACGACGAGCCCGAGCGCGTGCGCGTTCGCCACAACCGCGGTGGGCGGCAGCAGCTTGCGGTCGGCGTCGTTGACCAGCCCGTCGCCGTTGACGTCGGCGCAGCCGGTGCCGGCCATGCGCACGCAGGCCGAGCTGATGAGGTACGGCTTCCACGGGCCGATGCCGTCGGCGTAGGTGCGCACCTCGGCCAGTCCGGCCGGCGTCAGCAGGTCGCCGAAGGTGCCGGCGCGGCCCGCCACGGCCCAGTCGTACGGACGGTCGAACGGCGGCGCGTAGGTGATGCGGCCGTCCGGCGCCACGTCGTCGGCGTCGACGAGCTGCACCAGCTTCACCGACGTGCGCGTGCGCAGGTACTTCAGGTTGGCCTGCTCGAAGCTCTGGATGAAGACCGGCGAGCTGCGGTGGTTCCAGCCGTGGCGCTGCAGCACCGTCAGCAGGCGGTCCTCCAGCGGCAGGCCGAGGTTGCGGTGATAGGTCGGGTGCTTGGTCTCGGGGTAGACGCCGATCACGCGGCCTTCGTCGGCAGCCTTGCGCTTGGCCAGCTCGATGACTTCGTCGAACGTGGGGATGCGATAGGCCCCGTTGAAGCCCTGGTCGCGCTCGCCGAAGGCCTGCACGGCACGCAGCTGCCGGATCTCGGCGTAGGTGAAGTCGCTGGCGAAGAAGCCTTCCTCCGCCACGCCGTCGACGATGGCGGTGCGTCGGCGCGATGCGAAGGCCGGCAGGTCCTTGACGTTGGTGGTGGCGATCAGGTTGGGCTCGTGGCGGGCGATCAGCACGCCGTCCTTGGTGGCGACGAGGTCGGGTTCGATGTAGTCGGCACCGAGCTCGATCGCCAGCGCGTAGCTCTCCAGGGTGTGCTCGGGCAGGTAGCCGCTGGTGCCGCGATGGCCGATGACCAGCGGCCGCTGGGGGCCAGCCGGGCGTGCGCTCGACTCCGCCGCCGCGGCGGTCGTGATGGCGGCGGATGCGGCGATCAGTGTGAAGGCGGCCAGCGCCGCCAGTCCACGCGCCCTTGTTGCGTGCGTGTGCTTCATGGTCCCGGTTCTCCTTGAGTGGCGCGGCCTGTGCCGCGGATCCGGGGAGGTTGTCGGCATTGCGCGTCAGCCGTGTGACGGCGCCGGGGGATTCGGGGCGTCACGGTGCTGTCACGGCATCGCACCAGCATCCTGCGGTATCACGACCGCACCCCGCACCGATGGCCAAGGACTACTCCCGCATGGAGGACAGCAACCGCTCCTCCAACCCGAGCATTCATGACGTGTCGGCCCACCGGCGCACGGTGCTGCGCGGCGGCCTAGGGCTGGCCGTCGGCGGCCTGCTGGCCCCGTTGGCGGGCTGCGCCGGGCCGGGCAACGCCGCGACCGGGCCGCTGCTCGGCTTCAGGAGCGTGCCGGTCGGCACCGCCGACACCGTGGTGGTCCCCGAGGGCTACAGCGTGCAGGCCATCGCCCCGTGGGGAGACCCGGTCGGCCTCTCGGGAGAGGACCACGCCTTCCGCTTCGATGCCTCCAATACGGCCGCCCATCAGGAAACCCAGATGGGCATGCACCACGACGGCATCCACTACTTCCGCCAGCCCGACATGCCTGCCGGCTCGGGCCTGCTGGTGATGAACCACGAGTACGCCGACGACGGCCTGCTGCACCCCGACGGCATGGCCACCTGGAACGCGCAGAAGGTGCGCAAGGCGCAGGCGGCGCACGGCGTCTCGGTGATCGAGGTCGAGGAGAAGAACGGGCGGTGGTCGGTCGTCAAGCCGAGCCCGTGGGCGCGGCGCATCACGGCCTACACGCCCATCGCCGTCAGCGGCCCGGCTGCGGGGCACGCCCTGCTGCGGACCGCGGCCGACCCGGGCGGCCGGCGCGTGCTCGGCACGCTGAACAACTGCGCCAGCGGCATCACGCCGTGGGGCACCTACCTGACCTGCGAAGAGAACTTCATCTTCTATTTCAAGGGCCCCGACCAGCCCGACGCGCACCAGGCCCGCTGGGGTCTGCGCAAGGGCGACCCGGTGGGCTACCGCTGGCACGAGCACGACGAGCGCTTCGACGCAACCAAGCACCCGAACGAGATCAACCGTTTCGGGTGGGTGGTGGAGATCGATCCGTACGACGCGAGCAGCACGCCCGTCAAGCGCACCGCGCTCGGCCGCGCGGCCCACGAGGGGGCGACGATCGCCGTCACGCGCGACCAGCGCGCGGTCGTCTACATGGGCGAGGATGCGCGCTTCGAGTACATCTACAAGTTCGTCAGCCGCGACCGCATCCGGCCGGGCGGCGCGAAGGCCAATGCCGAACTGCTGGATCACGGCACGCTGTACGTGGCCCGCTTCGACGCCGACGGCAAGGGCCGCTGGCTGCCGCTGATCCATGGGGAGGGCCTGCTGACCACGGCACGCGGGTTCGCCGATCAGGGCGAGGTGCTCGTCAAGACCCGCCAGGCCAGCGACCTGCTCGGCGGCACGAAGATGGACCGTCCGGAATGGATCGCCATCGACAAGCAGGGCTGGGTCTACTGCACGCTGACCAACAACAGCAACCGCGGCGGCACCAACCAGCCGGGTACGGACGCGGCCAATCCGCGCTCGAACAACACGATGGGGCACATCATCCGCTGGAAGGAGGCCGGTGACCACGACGGCCTCGCGTTCGAGTGGAACCACTTCGTGCTGGCCGGGGACGCGTCGCTCGCCCGGCCGGACGCCCGGGGCAACGTGAGAGGCGATGCCTTCGGGTGCCCTGACGGGCTCTGGACCGATGCCCGCGGTGTGCTGTGGATCCAGACCGACATGTCGACCAGCGCGATGGGCAAGGACGACCTGCGCAACCTGGGCAACAACGCGATGCTCGCGGCCGACCCGCGCACCGGGGATATCCGGCGTTTCCTGGTCGGCCCCGTGGGGTGCGAGATCACCGGCGCCACCTCCACGCCGGATGGCCGCACGATGTTCATCAACATCCAGCATCCCGGCGAGAGCCCCAGCGAGCGCAGTGATCCGGCGCAGCCGCGGCGCATCAGCAACTGGCCCGACTTCCGGCCCGACGGAAGACCGCGCAGCGCGACGGTCGCCATCCGCAAGAACGACGGTGGCGTGGTCGGTACCTGAGGTTGACGGCGCGCACCCCGCTCCCGAACGCCCCCACCTACGGGTCCGACGAGCACGGCCTGATCTGCGGGTTCCGGTTCGTGCCCGGCCTCGGCGCGGAGCCGATTGAGCGACTGGGCACTGACGCTCGGCCCGGCGGCAGCGAGGCCACGCCGGGCTTCATGTGGCTGCACCTGAACCTCAGCCACGCCGGTGCGGAGAACTGGCTGCGCGCGCACGGCGGCCTGCCCGACGAGTTCTTCGAGGCGCTGCAGGACGTCTCGCGTTCCACCCGCATCGAGCGGCTCGACGACGCGCTGTTCGCGGTCATCAACGACGTGACCTTCGACTTCACGTTCGACGCCAGCGACGTGGCCACGCTGTGGCTCTACGTGCAGGCCGATCGCGTGGTGAGCGCCCGCGCGCGGCCGCTGCGCGCGGTGGACCGCCTGCGCACGGCGATCCGGCGCGGCGACACGCTGGGCTCGAGCATCGAACTGCTCGACCACCTGCTGCGCGACCAGGCCGACGAGCTGCAGCGCATCGTGCGGCGCGCGGCCGACCGCCTCGACGACATCGAGGACGAGGTGCTCGCAGGTCACCACGTGCGCCACACCATCGAGCTCGCGCGGCTGCGCCGACTGATGGTGCGACTGCGGCGGCTGCTCGCACCCGAGCCGAGCGCGCTGCAGCGCACGCTGGCCAAGCCGCCGAAGTGGGTGCCCGACGACGGGCTGCAGGACCTGATGCGCGCCAGCGAGGAGTTCGCCCTCGTGCTGCGCGACGTCGGCGCGCTGCAGGAACGCATCAAGCTCATGCAGGACGAGGCGGCCACGCGCGTGCAGGAGGAGAACAGCCGCAGCCTGTACATGCTGACGATGGTCACGGTGCTGGCGCTGCCGATCAACCTCGTCGCGGGGCTGATGGGCATGAACGTCGGTGGCGTCCCGTTCGGCGAGCAGCCGCACGGCTTCTGGTGGATGGTCGCGCTGATCGGCGCGCTCACCGGGCTGGTGGCGTGGCGCGTGGTGAAGCGCCTGCGGCCGCGAAGGCTCTGAGTCAGATGTAGCGCTTGCGCAGCCAGGCCGATGCCAGGTCGATCAGCGTCACCGTGACCGCAAGGATCACCAGCACCGCGCAGGTCTGCGCGTACTGGAAGCCGCGGATCACCTCGTAGAGCACGACGCCGATGCCGCCGGCGCCGACCATGCCCACCACCGAGGCCGAGCGCACGTTGGACTCGAAGCGGTACAGCGTGAAGCTCAGCCACAGCGGCAGCACCTGCGGCACGATGCCGTACAGCACCTCGACGAGCGACGGCGCGCCGGCGGCGCGGATACCTTCCACCGGGCGCGGGTCGATCGCCTCCACGGCTTCCGAGAACAGCTTGGCCAGCGTGCCGGTGGTGTGCACCGCCAGCGCCAGCACGCCGGCGAACGGGCCGAGGCCGACGGCCACGATGAACAGCATCGCGAACACCATCTCGTTGATGGCGCGGCAGGCGTCCATCAGCCGCCGCACCGGCTGGTGCAGCCACGGCGGCGCCACGTTGGACGCGCACAGCAGCCCCGCCGGCACCGCGGCGACCACGGCGAGCAGCGTGCCCCAGATCGCGATGTGCACCGTGACCAGCATCTCGCGCGCGTAGATCCGCCAATCGCGGAAGTCCGGCGGGAAGAACTCGCGCGCATAGGTGCCGATGTTGACGGCGTCCTTCCACAGCGCCAGCGGCCGGATCTCGGCGCCCTGCCAGGCCCAGGCGAGCAGCAGCACCGCCGCCGCCCACGCCGCGTAGTGCAGCAGGCCGGGCCGTTCGGCCGCGGCGCGCTGGCGCAGCTGCGCCAGCGACGCGGCGCTGGCGGTCGTCACAGCTTCAGCGCGGCGAGCCTGGCGTCGATGTCCGCCAGCGCCTTTGCGCGGGCGGCCGCGTCGAGCGCCGCGTCGTTCTCGACCTTGCTGCGGTCCTTGAACAGCTCGAGCTGGCGGATCGGGATGAGCTGGTCGTTCGACGAGTCGCGGAAGCCGCCGTAGTTGTAGATGTTCTTCAGGATGGCCTTCTCCTGCGGGTCGGTCTTCGCGTAGCCCAGCACGAAGGCCTTCAGGCGCGACTTCACCGACGGGTCGAGGTCCTTGCGCCACACGAACGGATCGCTCGGGATCAGCGGGCTCTCCCAGATCACGCGAATCTGGCTCGCCAGCTCCGGCTTGCTGGCCTTGAGCTTCTCGATCTCTTCCGTGTTGTTGGTGGCCACGTCCACCTGCTTCGCGAGCACGGCCTGGATGTTGGCGCCGTGGCTGGCGCTGCGCACGCTCTTGAACGCGGTGCGGTGGTCGACCTTGTTCTTCGCGAACACGTAGAACGAGGGCACCAGGAAGCCCGACGTCGAGTTCGGATCGCCGATGCCGAAGGTGATCGCCTTCGAATTGCCCAGCACGTCGGCGAGCGTCCTGTACGGGCTGTCCTTGTGCGTGATCAGCACGCTCTGGTAGCCGAACGTGCCGTCGGCGAACATGACCTGCGCGAAGACCTCGCCGTTGGCGCGATCCACGGCTTCCATCGCGGCCTTGTTGCCGTACCACGCGACCTGCACCTTGTTGAAGCGCATCGCCTCGATGACACCCGCGTAGTCGGGCGCATAGAACGATTTCACCGTGATGCCGGTCTTCTTCTCCATGTCGCGGAAGAACGGCTCCCAGCGCTCGCGCTGGGTGGAGGCGGAGTCGGTGGCGATGACGCCGAAGTTGATCTCCTGGGCGTTGGCGACGGCGGCCGAGGCGGTCAGGACGAGGGCGGCGAGTCGGATCGTGCGTGTCATGGCGGGAGTTGGAGGTGCATCGAGGGTTCAGGCGGCCAGCGACAGCGTCGGCAGCGGGATCGTGTCCGGGCCGCGGTCGTCGGCGAGGTCTTCGACGGACGCGCCGTAGAGCTGGCGCAGGAACTCGGGCGTCAGGCGTGCGCTCGGCCCGTCGTACACCAGCGCCCCGTCGCGCAGCGCGACGACGCGCGGGCAGTACTGGCGCGCCAGGCCGACGTCGTGCAGGCTGATGACCAGCGTGAGGCCGGCGCTGCGGTTCAGCGCGGCGAGCTGCTCCATCACGCGCCGCGTCGACTCCGGGTCCAGCGAGGCCACCGGCTCGTCGGCCAGCAGCAGCCGCGCGCCCTGCACGAGCACACGGGCGATCGCGGCCCGCTGCTGCTGCCCGCCCGACAGCGTGGAAGCACGCTGGAAGGCCTGCTCCCCCAGACCGATGGACTTCAGCGCGTCCAGCGCGCGGGCACGCTGCTCGAGGGTGAAGCGCCCGGTCAGCGCGCGCCACAGCGGCACGTCGCTGGCATGGCCCATCAGCACATTGGTCAGCACCGACAGCCGGCCGACGAGGTTGAACTGCTGGAAGATGACCCCGATGCCGCGCCGTTGACGGCGGATGTCCGGCGCGAGCCGCCCGCCGCCCTGGAGTCGGTGCCCGGAGATCTCGATAACGTCGGTGGAAGCGTCTCCGGTCTCGAGCCCGCACAGGCACCGCAGCAGCGTCGACTTGCCCGAGCCCGAGGCGCCCAGCAACGCCACGCATTCGCCGCGGGCGATGTCCAGCGACAGGTCCTTCAGCGCGGCACTCGACCCATAGGTCTTGGTGAGTCCGCGGACGCGCACGACGGTGTCGTCGATCATGGCAAGGACGGTAGGCAGCGCCCGTGACGGCCGCGTGACAGCGTTGCGCCGCGCGAGGGCCGGCACAGGGCACCGGCGCTTCACGGCACCGTCATGCAGCGATGCGAGCATGTCCGCCGATGTCGAGCGACACCGACCCGCAGGACCCCCGCACGCTGCGCGTGCGCACCGTGTGGATCTCCGACCTGCACCTGGGCACGCCCGGCTGCCAGGCGATCGCGCTGCTGGAGTTCCTGCGCGACGTGGAGTGCCAGACGCTCTACCTCGTGGGCGACATCATCGACGGCTGGCAGCTCAGGCGCAGCTGGTACTGGCCGCAGGCGCACAACGACGTGGTGCAGAAGATCCTGCGCAAGGCGCGCAAGGGCACGCGGGTGGTGTTCGTGCCCGGCAATCACGACGAGTTCGCGCGCCGCTACGTCACGCACAACTTCGGCGGCGTCGACGTCGTCGACGAGTGCATGCATGTCACCGCCGACGGGCGCCGGCTGTGGATCACGCACGGCGACCTCTTCGACGGCGTCATCCAGTGCGCGCGCTGGCTGGCCTACGCCGGCGACGTCGCGTACGAGACCGTGCTGAAGATCAACCGCTGGTTCAACCGTGTGCGGGCGCGCATGGGCCTGCCGTACTGGAGCCTGTCGCGCTATCTGAAGCTCAAGGTCAAGCGCGCGGTCAGCTACGTCAGCGACTTCGAGCGCGCGGTGGCGCACGAGGCGCGCAGGCGCGGCGCCGACGGCGTGGTGTGCGGACACATCCACCACGCCGAGCTGCGCACCATCGACGGCGTGCTCTACGCCAACGACGGCGACTGGGTCGAGAGCCTCACGGCCCTCGTCGAGCACCACGACGGACGCCTGGAGATCATCGACCGCAGCGGCTCCGCCGACATCCCGCAGGCTGCGGCTGCGCGACCCGTCACGGTGGCGCCGCAGCCCGCGGCGCTCGATCTGGTGTCCTGAGAACCTGGGCCCCGCCTGCCGCGCTCAGGCGCGCCGCAGCAGCGGTTCGCCCATCTTCAGCCGGTGGCCGGGAGCGATGCCCGGGGCCAGATCGAAGCCCGGCGGCGCGAACACCAGGATCGTCGAGCCGTGCTCGAACCAGCCCATCTCCTGCCCGCGCTGCAGCGCCGCGTCGCACGGCATCTCGTTCGGGCCCCTCCAGCGCAGGTGCAGCCGCACGTCCAGCGCGTGCAGCCGGATGCTGGCCACCAGCACCGCGGCCACGGGCACCAGCGCCAGCGGCGTGCCGTCGGCCAGCGCCAGGCGCAGCACGGCGCGCTCATTGCGGCAGAACAACCGCTCCACGCGCGCCAGCGCGATCGGGTTGACGTTCCAGGTGTCGCCGCTGAGGTAGGTCACGTGGCCCAGCCGGGCGTCAGCTGGCGCGTGGAAGCGGTGGTACATCGTCGACGTGAGCCGCAGCGTCACGTAGGTGCCGCCCTCGAATGGCGCGGGGTCCTGGCTGGGCCCGAACAACTCGCGCATCGTGTAGGGCATGCCCTTGGCCTGGAACACCCGGTCCTGCTGCACGGTGCCGAAGGCGCCGACGATGGCGTCGCACGGGCTCACGAGCACGCGCGGGTCGGGGTCCACCGGCCGGGCGCCCTCGACCAGTTCGCGCGTGAACACCTCGTGCAGGCTGCGCCAGCGCCGCGGCCGCGCGTCGCCAAGGTCGAGGTCGGCGAAGCGCCGCCACACGGCCAGCGAGAGCCGCGTGAGCCACGGGCTCTCGATGCGGCTCCAGTGTCCCATCAAACGCGTCAGCGCGATGCGGGGGATGCGGTTGGTGAGCAGGAAGTTCAGGTCCTCCTGCTGGGCGATGCGGCGCAGCGCGCCGGCTTTCACGAGGGTGTCAAGCATCTGCGGTAGACCGTCGGGGTTGCATGTTTGCGAGAGGTGGACAGATGGATCAGGGTCTGGCGATGTCGGCCGCGGCACTCGGGCTGCTGGCGTGGGGCTTGCCGAGGGCGCATCGCCGCGTGCAGCTGTCGCGCGCCAAGCACCGCTCGCTGGCCGGCCATGCGCGGCTGGCGCAGCGCGTCGCCCGCATGATCCCGGGCTACGCCTACGGCGAGGACCGCTTCTTCGGCGTCGACGGTGCGCCCGACGACGTGCAGCAGCGCCGGCGCGAGGCCTTCCACCGGCTCGCCGAGCGGCTGCAGCAGCGCAGCCCTCGGGCCATCGCGCTGACCGCGGCGGCGCGCGAGGGACTGTCGGACCTGCAGTTCACCGGGCGCTACCGGGTGCCGTTCCAGTTCAGCCCGCTGGTGCAGGAGCACCTGAAGATCGGCAGCTTCGTCGCCGAGGCCTCCGGCGTGACGATCAAGGACCTCGACGGCAACGTGTTGCACGACCTGACCGGCAGCTACGGCGTCAACGTGTTCGGCGTGGACTTCTACAAGGAGTGCATCGACGAAGGCTGGGCCGAGGCCCGCCGCGTCGGGCCCATCCTCGGCAGCTACCTGCCGTGCGTGGCGTCGAACATCGAGCGGCTGAAGGCGATCTCGGGCCTGGACGAGGTGTCGTTCCACATGAGCGGCACCGAGGCCGTCATGCAGGCGGTGCGGCTGGCGCGCTACCACACGGGCCGCCGGCACGTGGTGCGCTTCGCCGGCGCCTACCACGGCTGGTGGGAGGACGTGCAGCCCGGACCCGGCAACCCGGTGCCGCCGCGCGAGACCTACACGCTGAAGGACATGGACGACCGCACGCTGGACGTGCTGCGCACGCGCCGCGACATCGCCTGCGTGCTCGTCAACCCGCTGCAGGCCCTGCACCCGAACATCAGCGCGCCGGGCGACTCCGCGCTCGTGGACAGCAGCCGCCGAGCCGGCATCGACCGCGTCGCCTACGGCCGCTGGCTGCGCGCGCTGCGCGACGTGTGCGACGAGCGCGGCATCGTGCTGATCCTCGACGAGATCTTCGTCGGCTTCCGCATCGCGCGCGGCGGCGCGCAGGAGTACTTCGGCGTGAAGGCCGACATGGTGACCTACGGCAAGACGGTGGCCGGCGGGCTGCCGGTGGGCGTGGTGTGCGGCCGGCGCGAGCTGATGAAGCGCTACCGCGAGCACCGCCCCGCCGACATCTGCTTCGCGCGCGGCACCTTCAACGCGCACCCGGCGGTGATGGCGTCGATGCACGCCTTCCTGCAGCGGCTGGAGCGCCCGTACGTGCGCGAGCTGTACCAAGGCCTCGACGCGCGCTGGGACGCGCGCGCCGGGCGCTTCAACGCCGCGCTCGCCGAGGCCGGCGTGCCGCTGCGCGTCGCGCACCTGTCCAGCATCTGGACGGTGCTGTTCGACGTGCCGTCGCGCTACAACTGGATGCTGCAGTTCTACCTCCGTGCGCATGGCCTGGCGCTGTCGTGGGTGGGCAGCGGCCGCATCGTCTTCAGCCTCAACTACACCGACGACGACATGGACGCGGTGCTGCGCAAGTTCATCGCCGCGGGACAGGAGATGCAGGCCGACGGCTGGTGGTGGCACGACGCGGCGGCTTCCAACCGATCGATCCGCCGCGGCCTGCTGAAGGAGATGCTGCTGCGCCGCCTGGGCTGAGCATCGCCCCTGGGCGGCGCCGCGTGCTGCGGCGCCGCGGCGTGCCGATCAGCGGCGTTGCACGTGGTGCATCGGGTCCAGCCGTTCGCCGCGCAGCAGCGCCAGCGGGGCCTTGTGGTACAGGATGATGTCGTGCACGGGGTCGGTGAGGATCTTGCCGAGCCAGGCCAGCGCCGGCACCGCGCCGTCGCGCAGCCACAGCTGACCGACGCGGAACGCGAGGCCCGACACGCCCAGTGCCAGCCACGCGATGCCGGTGTCGTGCACGAAGCCGGGCAGGTCCCGCGCGGGCTCGATCAAGCCGCCCAGCGACGGCGACAGCCACAGGACGAGCGGGATGCCGGCCCACACGGACAGCAGCACGATCTTGCGCTGGATGTTGTAGCCGACCTTCACCTCCTCCTTGTACTCGTCGCTCACGCCGTTGACGTGGTCGTAGCCGCGCGGCTCGAAGAAGAAGTGGCCGGCCTGCCGCGTCGTCATCGACACGCACCAGCCGACGATGGCCGCGATCGCCGGATCGACGAACAGCAGCGCGTAGGCCACGAGGAAGCTGATCGCGCTGATCAGGTGCAGCGTCTGGTTGATGCGGCTCTGGTGGTAGTAGCGGTGGTCGTCCCAGCGCTGCGTGCTCAGGGTCTCGAGGTATCGGTTCACGGACGGTCCTCTCTCGGGGTGGGGAAGCGCATGACGCGATCGTGTCGGTGATGCATGAAAGTGCCGTGACGGCGGCTGTCATCGCTTTGTCGAACAGCGCGACGACGATGGCGGGCCATGCACACCCTCGACGCCCCTGCCGACCTCCAGATCGACGAGATCCCGGCGCGCCGCCGGTCCCTGCGCGTGGCCTACGTGACGGAGACCTACCCGCCGGAAGTGAACGGCGTGGCCACCACGACGGCGAAGTTCGTCGAGGGGCTGCACCGGCGGCAGCACGACGTGCAGCTGGTGCGGCCGCGCCAGACGCGCGCCGACGAAGCCGGCGCCGGGCCGCGGCTGCACGAGGTGCTGATGCGCGGGCTGCCGATCCCGAACTACCCGCACCTGCGCATGGGCGTGCCGTCCAAGCGCGCGCTGGTGAAGCTGTGGTCGCTGCGCCGACCGGACGTGGTGCACGTCGCCACCGAAGGACCCCTCGGCTGGTCGGCGCTGCAGGCCGCCACGCACCTGCGGGTCCCCGTGACGTCGGACTTCCGCACCAACTTCCATGCGTACAGCCGGCACTACGGCATCGGCTGGCTGCACCGGCCCATCATGGCCTACCTGCGCAAGTTCCATAACCGCTGCGCCTGCACGATGGTCCCCACCGAGACGCTCAAGCGCGAGCTCGAGCGGGCGGGCTTCGAGCGGCTGCAGGTGGTGCAGCGCGGCGTGGACACCGACCGCTACGGTCCC
This sequence comes from Rubrivivax sp., assembly GCA_016789955.1. Classification (GTDB taxonomy): domain Bacteria; phylum Pseudomonadota; class Gammaproteobacteria; order Burkholderiales; family Burkholderiaceae_C; genus Rubrivivax. The sequence continues at coordinate 12,497 of JAEUPB010000077.1, forward strand.
ACGCGACGCAGCGACGAGCTGCGCCGCGGTTGGGGTGCAGGCCCCGACGACGTGGTGGTCGGGATCGTTGGGCGGCTGGCGGCGGAGAAGAACCTCGGTCTGGTGGTCGACGCGTTCCGCGAGATTCGCCGCACCGTGGCCGCGGCGCGGCTGGTGTTCATCGGCGACGGGCCGCTGCGGGCCGATCTACAGGCCGGCTGCGCCGACGCCGTGTTCACGGGCAACCGCAGCGGCCTCGACCTGGCTGCGCACTACGCGTCGCTGGACCTGTTCCTGTTCCCGAGCCTCACCGAGACCTTCGGCAACGTCACGGTGGAGGCGCTGGCCAGCGGCCTGCCCGTGGTGGCCTACGACCACGCGGCCGCCGGGCAGCTGATCCGCTCGGGCACCAACGGGCTGCTGTGTACGCCTGGCGACACGGCCGGGTTCATCGAGGCCGCCATCGAGCTCGCGGAGCGGGCCCCGTTGCGGGCCGCGATCGCGGCGCAGGCCCGCGCGACGGCCCTCGGGCTCGGATGGGACGCCGTGGTCGCGCGCTTCGAGCAGCACCTGGCCGACGCCACGGCCCAGGCCTTGCCGGCGCGCCCCCTCTACGCGCTGCGGCGCACCCGCCCGGCGGCCTGACGAGCCGTCGATGAAAAGCTGATGCTCACACCGGAGACGCGCTGCTGGCCATGGCTGCCGTCGTCGTTCAGCCGCGCTCCCGGGCCGGTGCGGGCATGATGCTCCACCGCGTGTGCACCAGCGCCAAGCTCAGCCACACGGCGCCGCTGAAGTAGAGCGTCATCCACAGCCATTCGCTCTGCCAGTCGGCCCATCGGTGCGAGACGACGCGCCGCGAGGCGGCGTCGACGATGCCGGTCAGCACGTCGATCGGCACATGCCCGCGGGCGACCTCCGCCGCGTGGCGGGCCCAGTACATCGGCACGTCCACGCCGATCATGTAGACCACGTACCCGAGCGCGACCAGGGCGGCGCCGGCGAGCAACGGGCGCCTCGCGGGCGCCACCTGTTCGCGCGACCGGCCCAGCGCCACGGCGAAGACGAGCGCCGCCACCGCCCACAGCGACTCCTCGAGCGCATGCCCGAGGTTGCCGGTGGTGAGCACCGCGTGCCACGAGCAGACTTCGGCCACGACGATCAGCGGCAGGATCGCCCTCGCGGACGAGGTCGCGCCGAGCGTGCGCAGCAGCAGCGCCCACTGCGCCGCGAAGCACAGTTCGGCGATGGTGGCCACGCTGCGCCCGACGAGGATGCTGGACGTCCAGCCGTCCGCCACGACCAACCTCGGCACGTCGTAGACCGGAAACCACGAGCGCCACGCGCAGCCGAAGACGTAGCCGGCCGAGAGCCACAGGTGCAGGCGACGGAACTCCGTGTCCGCCCGTGTGCCCGGCCCGTTGCGGAGCAGCCGCAGCGCGGAGGCACCCCACAGCGAGACGTTGAGGATCGCCAGCCCCGCCAGGGCCGACGTCCACCATTGCAGTTCGTCACTCACGGCCCTGCCCTCCGGCGTGCGGCTTCAGTGGCCCTTGCGCGGACGGCCGGTCTTGATCGCCTGCAGTCGGCCGAGGGCCTCCATCAAGGCCGCGTCATCCTGTCGGGCCAGCAGTTGCAGCCCCGCGCGCAGGATCTCGCTCTTCTTGGTCTCGCGTCCCGCCTTCACGGCGCGGGCCTTCAGCGCGGCGATCAGCCCGAAGTCCGACTCCGGCATCGTGAAACCGTCGCGGACGAGCTTGGGTTTCTTGACGGCGCGGGGCGCCTCGGCGCCTGTGCCAGCGCCGGCAGCCGGGGCCACCGGGGCAGCAATCGCCCCCTTTGCGGAAGACGGCGACCTGGTCGGCACCGCTGCTGGAGTGCGGCGACGCGCAGGCGTCGATCGGCTGGGTGTCTGTCGGACGGTGGCCATGGAGTCTTTCGTATAAACGGTTAAAACAGTTTATACGCGATGGAATCCAAAGGTCAAGGAAGGATCCCCCCGGCAAGCGGCCAGGTCTGCCGTCGCCGGTCCTGGTTGAACGAGTCAGGCCGCGCTCGAAGCTTCGCTCAGGCCCTTGAGCAGGTCGAGCGCCTTGGGCCACGCCTGGTTCATGTGCTCTTCCCACTCGGCGGCCACGTCCTGATCCACGACCATCCGCGTGCCTTCCGGCACGGCGAGGAGCGTGTAGTTCTCGTAGGCGGGGGCCCAGGCGCGAACCGCGTCACTCGTGGTGTCTTCGGTGCCATTGGCGACGAAGCCCAGGTGACGGATCGACATGAATGCCTCCTTCCGGCTCTCGGCGATCTCCGCGACCACGCCGTCGCCGCTCGGGGAGAGGAAGCGGATCCTGGATCCCTGTTCCCAGGAGCCTTCGAAGCGCGAGCCTTCCGCGAATGCCGAAGTCCAGTGCTCGTAGCTTTCAGGGGAAGTGATGTGTCGCCAGACGACGGCGGCCGGCGCGTTGATCGTGGTGCTGAACTGGAGGTGCTTGACGGACGACATGCGGGATCCTGCAGAGTCTGTGGATGTTCGGCCGGCCAGGCCACGCGCTAGGCACCGGCACGCTAGCGTAGCGCCTTCGGGGTCTTGGTCTTGGCCTTCGCCGCGGGCTTGGGCTTGGGCATGGGAAGGGCCGCCTCGGTCGCTTCCAGTGCAGCGCGAAGCAGCGACGGCGACTCCAGCTCTTCCTGGAGCAGGAAGTAGTTCTTGGAACCCGGATACGCGGGCGCCTCGGTCGGTGAGCCCAGGAGGGCCCTGCCCTCTTCGGTGGGCTTCAGGAAGAGCTTGTTGTCGCACACGAACGCCACGACCTTGGCATCGAGGTAGAGCGCGTACTCCCCGAACATGCGCTTGCAGGTCAGGCGGGAGCCCAGCCCGCTCTGGTCGGCGATGAACGTCACAGTCTCGATGTCGGATGCCATGCGGGTAATCTATCCTCGTCGACCATGTCGGCCCAGCATCATCAACTCCAGCCGCGATCGCGGCCCTGGAGGCGCAACGGCCTTTGCTCGGCGACCAGGTCGTGGACACCATGCTGGCTGCGCTCGCCGCCGCACCGTCGACGCGTGCTGCAGTACGCCGGCGACAACCTCCTGGCGGACTTCGGAGCCGACGCGGCCCGCGAGGACGCCGCCGAACGTTCCGTGCATTGCGGCCTCGCGTTGCTCGAACTGGGCAGGGTCTTGGGTGCCGACGTGCAGGCCGCCCACGGCCACGCGGGCTTCGACGTGCGCGTGGGCATCCACACCGGCGGCGTGCTGCTGGGCGGCGGTGTCGATCGCGAAGGCAGCATCCGCGGCATCGCGGTGCACATCGCCGTGCGCATGGAGCAGGAGGTCGAGGTGCAGCCGCTCGGAGCCCGAACCACACGAGGGAGTTGCCCATGCGCGCGATCCACGCCCTGCTAGCCGGCTGTGCGGTGATTTCCGGCACCGCCGCTGCCGCCGACCCCGAGCTCTCGCCAGCCCTGCCGTGCGAAGCGCTCGCCGGATTCAGCGCACCCGGGTCGACGATGCGGGTCGAACGTGCGGTGGCCGTGCCGGCGGCCGCACCGGGCACCGTGCGGATCGTTCCCGACGCACCCGACACCGTGAAGGTCGCGCTTCCGCCGAACTGCCGCGCGCACGGCACGATCGACAAGCGCGTCGGCGGCGACGGCAAGGACTACGCGATCGGCTTCGAGCTGGCGCTGCCGGACCGCTGGAACGGGCGCTTCCTGTTCCAGGGCGGCGGCGGGCTCAATGGATCGATCCGGCCGCCGCTCGGCCCGCAGGCCGTTGGCGGCACGCCGGCGCTCGCACGCGGCTACGCCGTGATCGCCACCGACAGCGGCCACAAGGGCGCGGTCTTCGATGGCAGCTTCATGCGAGACCAGGAAGCCGCGCTCAACTTCGCCCAGGGTTCGGTGGGCAAGGTCACGGCTGCGGCCAAGGCCATCCTCGCGCGCTACTACGGCCAGCCGCCCGTGCGGTCGTACTTCGTCGGCTGCTCCACCGGCGGGCGCGAGGGCATGCTGGCCTCGCAGCGCTATCCCGGCGAGTTCGACGGCATCGTCGCTGGGGCGCCGGCCATGCGCACCAGCCGCTCGAATCTCGGCCTCGCCTGGGCCAACCACCTGTTCACGCGGATCGCGCCCCGAAATGCCGAGGGCAAGCCGGACCCGACGCGTGTCTTCTCCCCCATCGACCGCAAGCTGGTGACCGACGCGATCGTGAATGCCTGCGACGCGCAGGACGGCCTGAAGGACGGGATGATCTTCAACACGCGGCAGTGCCGCTTCGACCCCGCCACGCTGGCGTGCACGGGTGCCAAGACGGAGGCCTGCCTGTCGCCCGAGCAGGTCAACGCAATCAGCCGCGGATTCGCCGGCCCGAGGAACTCGCGCGGCACGCCGTCCTACGTGCCCTTCCCCTGGGACAGCGGCGTCGCCACCGAGGGCGTGGCGATCCCGGGCATCCTCGTCACCGGCGCGAAGAGCCCGGTGTCCCCGGCCTTCCACGAGTCGCTGGACGTCGACGCGTTCGAGGACCGCGTGAACGCCGACGGCATGGACCGGCTCCAGGCCACGGCGTTCTGGACCAACCTCAACAGCTACTTCCAGCGCGGCGGCAAGATCCTCTTCTTCCATGGCGTCAGCGACCCGTGGTTCTCGGCCAACGACACCATCGCCTACTACGAACGCATGGCGGAGAGCTCCGGCGGCATGGCCCGGGTGCGCGCGAACTCCAGCCGCGCCTTCCTCGTGCCGGGCATGGGCCACTGCCGCAGCGGTCCCGGCCTCGAGACCTTCGACCTGCTGCAGGCGGTGGTCGACTGGGTCGAGCAGGGCAAGGCACCCGACCACGTGGTGGCCACCGGGCCGGCCTTCCCGGGCCGCAGCCGCCCGCTGTGCGCCTGGCCGCGCCATGCGGCCTACAAGGGCAGCGGCGATCCCGAGGACGCCGCGAGCTTCGAGTGCCGGGAGTGAGGCGGCGCGGGGTCACGCCTGCGATGCCGCCGCCCGGCCGGCCAGCACCTCGCGGGCCTCCTGCTCGAAGGCATCGCGCAGGCGCTGCGCGGGCAGCGACAGCGGGCCTTCGGCGCGCGTGGTGAGGTGGATCGGGGTGGGCGGCAGCGGATCCGCGATGTCCAGTGCGACGAGCCCCGAACGCGGGCCGTGGGTGTCGTAGAAGTGTCGCGGCACCACGGCCAGCGCGCCGCTGGTCGGCAGCAGCGCCAGCAGGATGGAGAACGAGTCGCACTCGAGCACGACCTGCGGTGGCGGCAGCCCCATGGGCTCGAAGCCCAGGTGGGCCGGGTCGCCGGGGCCGAGCCGCGGGCCGGTGAGGATCCAGGTCGCACCGGCCAGGTCGCGCAGGTGGCGGGCGCGGCGCAGCGGGTGGCTGCGCGGCGCGACGATCGCGCTGGCGCTGTGCAGAAGCTCCTGGGCCCGCAGGTCGTGCCCGGGGCCGGCCGCGGGCAGCGGGCCGAGCGCCATGTCCAGCTCGCGCGAGCGCAGGCGCTCCTGCGCCTTCGGGTACAGCGCATCGGTCAGCCGCACCGTCACGCGCGGCCAGCGCGCATGAAAGCGGGCCAGCGCGCCGGGGACGATCAGCAGCGCCGCGGCCGGCGAGACGCCCACGGTGACCGTGGCGCGCTCGTTGCGCGCGTACCAGCCCACTTCCTCGCGCGCGCGGTCCAGTTCGCGCAGCACCGTCGCGGCGCGCGCGGCCAGCAGCTCGCCGGCCGGGGCCAGCCGCACGCCCTTGGGGGTGCGCACCACCAGCGCGGTGCCGAACTCGGCCTCGAGCTGCTTCAGCGCCTTGGTCAGCGCCGGTTGCGTGACGTTCAGCGCCTCGGCCGAGGCGCGCAGGCTGCCGGTGCGTGCCAGCGTCAACAGGAGCTGCAGGTGCTGCAGTCGCATGGTGGTTCAGTCCCTCGATAACCGGCGGTAATGGCCTTGCCCGGCAGCGATTGGCCCGCCCAGGGGTGCCTCGATAGCATCGTCTTCACCCCCAACCTCCGGACACGGGCGCAGCGATGATCACACGCAGGACACTGGTGCAGGCGCTGGCAGGCGCCCCGTTCGCTGCCGGGGTCGGCCTCGCCGCGGCGCAGGCCTTTCCGGACAAGGCGGTGAAGATCATCGTCCCGCTGCCGCCGGGCAGCCCGCCGGACGTGCTGGCGCGCGTCGTCGGCGAGGGCCTGGCCAAGTTGTGGAAGCAAGCCGTCGTGGTCGAGAACCGCCCCGGTGGAACCGGCAGCGTGGGCATGCAGGCGCTGGCGCGCTCGCCCGCCGACGGGCACACCGCGGGCATCCTGTTCCTCACGCACACGGTGATCGCCGAACTGATGGCCCCGCTGCCGTACAACACCGCCACCGACCTCGAGCCGGTGGCCAACGCGGTGTGGCTGTACAACGTGCTGGTGGTGCCCGCGGGCTCGCCGATCCGGTCGCTGCAGGACCTGGTGGAGCGCGCGCGCGCCCGGCCGGGCGCGCTCACCTACGCATCGGGTGGCAACGGATCACCGGCGCACCTGGTGGCCGAGTCGTTCTGCCAGGCCACGCAGACCCGCATGCTGCACGTGCCCTTCCGCGGCCCGGCCGAGGCGGTGACGGCGCTGATCGGCGACCAGGTGAGCGCCATGTTCGCCACCGTCTCCACCGCCACGCCGCTGATCAAGGCCGACAAGCTGCGTGCGCTCGCCGTCACCAGCCCCGAGCGGCTGGCGGCGATGGCCACGGTGCCCACGGTGCGGGAGTCGGGCCTGCAGGGCCTGGACCTGAAGGAGTGGGAAGGCTTCGTGCTGCCGGCCGGCACGCCCCGGCCGGTGGTGGCGCGCTGGAACCAGGACGTGTTCCAGGTGCTGGCGCAGCCGGAGGTGCGTGCCCGCCTGGGCGAGCTGGGCATGACGGTGGCCGAGCCCAACCGCCCGGAAGAGTTCGGCAGCCTGATCCGCCGCGAACTGGACCACTGGGGCGGCTTCGTGCGCACGCGCGGGCTCAAGCCCACGTGAACGAGGGCGCCTGGCGGCGCCCGCGCGGCGCCCCGCGCCCACAGAGTCAGGCCGCCGACGACACCGGCGGCTCGAACACCACGCCGTAGGCCGGCGCGATCTCGGTCACGCGGCGTGGATTGGCCACGTTGTGGATGCGCCGGTACAGCGCCGGCAACTGCCCCGCGGGCTCGGCCCAGAAGATGGCGTGCACCACCTTGCCGCTGTTGTTGAAGAAGGCATGCGGCCGGCCCTTGGGCAGGTGCCCGATCTGGCCGGCCGTGACGCGGCCACGCACGCCGTCGATGACGACGTCGATGTCTCCGTCCAGCGGGCACAGGTACTCGTCCTGGTCCGGGTGGGTGTGCGGCGGCACGAAGGTCTCTTCGGGAAAGGTTGCGTGCCAGACGAACTGGCCGTCGTCGTACCGCTTGGGCGTGTAGACCTGGCCCATGATGTTCCAGGTCACGCCGTCCAGCCCGGTGGGTGAGTGGTCGCAGTCGGGCAGCTGGAGCGCGCTCATCGGATCACTCCGTCGGCAACCGGGGCGCGGTGTTCGGTGGTCAGGCGGTCCAGCGTCTGCTTGACCAGCGGGTTGTGGCTGGCGTAGCGCGGCTTGAACAGCTTGCGCTGGGCGATGAGGTCGTCCTCGTCGGCATAGCCGATCAGGATGCCGCCCTCGGCGATGCGCGCCTGCACCTCGATGGACTCGATGGCCTCGTCGGACACCGTGACGCGCTGGCGCGGGCGCCGCGCCCACTCGAAGAGCGCCTCGTGCAGGCGCGCGCGCTGCGCCGCATGCACGGGGTCGGCCGAGGCGCCCAGGTCGGTGAACTCGTGCGGGTCGGCCTGCAGGTCGAAGAGCATCGGTCGGTAGCCCTCGCACAGCACGTACTTCCAGCGGCCGTCGAACGCCATGCGCATCCACGACTCGATGGGCGGCTGCTGCAGCTCGATGCGCGCGTCCTGGAAGGCGTAGTCGCATTCGCTGACGACGATGCGCCGCCAGTCGGCCGGCGTCTCGCCGAACAGCCACGGCCGCAGCGAGCGCCCGTCCATCACGTGCGGCAGCGGGTTGCCGCCGTGGACGTCGAGGAACGTGGGCGCCAGGTCCACCGCCTCGACCAGCGCCTTGCAGCGAGTGCCGCGCGTCGCGTCGGCCCGCGCATCGGGGTCGTAGACGATCAGCGGCGTGCGGATCACCGGCTGGTGGAAGAGCTCCTTGTCGCCGAGCCAGTGGTCGCCGAGGAAGTCGCCGTGGTCGGCGCAGAACACGATCATCGTGTTCTCCATCAGCCCGCGCGCTTCCATGAACGCGAAGAGGCGCCCCAGCTCGTCATCGATCTGCTTGACCAGGCCCATGTAGCCCACCATCACCGCGTCGCGGATGCCGGGCCTGGCGAAGGTGCGCGAGACGCGGTGCCGCGTCATCGCCGCGTAGACCGGGTGGGGGTCCGCGCGCTCGGCCTCCGAGCGCACGACGGGCAGCGCGTCGTCGGCCGTGTACATGCCGGCGTAGGGCGCGGGCACCACGTAGGGCCAGTGGGGCTTGATGAACGACAGGTGTGCCAGCCAGGGCTGCTCGCCGGCGTCACGCATGAAGTCCATCGCGCGATTCGTGGTGTAGGCGGTCTCGCTGTGCTCGGCCGGCACGCGCGCCGGCAGGTGGCTGTACTTCAGGTACCAGCCGGAGTGCAGGCCGCCGTGCTCGTCGACCACGGTGTTGGCCCAGGCCTCCCACGGGTTGTCGCCGTCGCAGCCGTGCTCGCGCAGGTAGCGGTTGTAGTGGGGATCCGGGTCGTGGCCGGAGTACGGGTGGATGCCGTCGTCGCGCTCGTAGGGGTCGAAACCGCACTCGGCGATGCGCACGCCGATGGGTGACGCGGGGTCGATGCCCAGGCGCGAGAGGCCCGAGGTGTCGGCGCGCATGTGGGTCTTGCCGATGAGCACGGAGCGCACGCCCAGCGGGCGCAGGTGGTCGCCGATCGTCATCTCGCCCGCCTTCAGCGGCACGAAGTTCCAGCTCACGCCGTGCGCATGCATGTAGCGGCCGGTGTAGTAGCTCATGCGCGACGGGCCGCAGACGGGAGACTGCACGTAGGCCTGCTCGAACAGCACGCCCCGGGCAGCCAGCGCATCCAGGTGCGGCGTGTGCAGGCGCGGGTGGCCGTAGCACGACAGGTGGTCGGCGCGCAGCTGGTCGCACATGATGAAGAGCACGTTCTTGGCGCTGCGCGGCATGCGGCGGTCTCCGGCCAGGATCAGGGGCTGGAGTCATGCTACGGCGCGCCCGCGGCGCCCGCCATGGCGCCGTGGTGAAGCCCATCACCGGCGGTTATCGGGAAGGGGGTGTCCCGGCGTTGCCGGAAGCACCCGGTGCGCTGCGACGATGCGGTCCGCGGCACCGCCATGTCCCTACTCGTCGATGAAGGTCCAGGTGTCGGCCCCATCGAATCGCCGCACCCGCACGGACGCGATGAGCGCGCGATCGAAGTTCCCGAGGTGCACCCCGTGCCGGGCACCCGGCTGCGGATCGAGCGGCTCCCAGTGCGTGACGCATCCGCAGGTCCTGCAGTGGATCGTGCGCAGCGTCCTGTCGCCCCAGACGTACTCGGCCGTCTCCTGCGGGTGCCCCGTGATCCGGACCGTGCCGAACTCGAAGTAGACCCAAGGTCCGCCGATGCGGCGACACAGGGAACAGTTGCAGCTCGTGGCGACGGTCGGGGTCGACGGCAGCGTCAGGCGGACCGCGCCACAGTGACAGGAACCTTCATGCATGTGCGCCATCTTCCTGTGCTGGCCTGGGTGCGCCGCGCGCGACCCGTGCTTCTACTCTGCGTTCGGGGGTGCCGCCCCAGAAGCGCTCCATCGAGATGTAGGTGAACGACGCCGACGAGCCGATCAGCAGCAGCCGGGCTGCCACGATCACCACGAGGAGCTTCGACCTGCGCGGGAGCAGCGATCAGGTCCGACAGTGTAGGTGGCGACGCCCGGCGGGGCCGCAGCTTGCACAATGCCGACCCCATGAGCCTCAGCTGCTGCCCGACCGCCCTGTTCCCCCCGCTGCCGGCCGGCGAACTGCCTGCGGCCCATCCCGCGGTGCCTGCGGAGGTGCAGGCGCTGATGCCTGAGATGGTGGCCTTGCGCCACCACCTGCATGCCCACCCGGAGCTGGCGTTCCAGGAAGAGTCCACCAGCCAGATCGTGGCCGACTGCCTGGCGCAGTGGGGCTACGAGGTGCACCGCGGGCTGGGCGGCACCGGCGTGGTCGGCCGCCTCGTGCGGGGCCGCGGCGCACGGCGCCTGGGCCTGCGCGCCGACATGGACGCGCTGCCGATCACCGAGGCCACCGGGCTGCCGTACGCCAGCCGTCATGCCGGTCGCATGCACGCCTGCGGCCATGATGGCCACACCGCGATCCTGCTTTCTGCAGCGCGCCACATCGCCGAGTCGGTGGCGTTCGACGGCACGCTGCAGCTGATCTTCCAGCCCGCGGAGGAAGGCCTGGGCGGTGGCCGCAGGATGGTGGAGGACGGACTGTTCCGCCTCTTCCCCTGCGACGCGGTGTTCGCGCTGCACAACATGCCGGGGCATCCGGTGGGCACCTTCGGCTTCCGCGAGGGCTCGTTCCTCGCGTCGTCGGACACGGTGGTGATCGACGTGGTGGGCCGCGGCGGCCACGGCTCCACGCCGCACCTCACCTGCGACCCGGTGGTGGCGGCCGCGCACATCATCGTGGCGCTGCAGACCATCGTGAGCCGCCAGACCGACCCGCGCGACATGGCGGTGATCAGCGTCGGCGCCATCCATGCCGGCGAGGCGCCCAACGTCATCCCCGACCGCGTGCAGATGAAGCTGACCGTGCGTGCCTACCGGCCGGAGGTGCGCGCCGCGCTGCGCGAACGCATCACGACGCTGGTGCAGGCCCAGGCCCACACGCTGGGCGTGCGCGCCGACGTCGACTACCACTGGCGCTACCCCGCGCTGGTGAACGACGGCCCGTGGACCGCCTATGCCCGCGACGTGGCGCGCGACTGGCTGGGTGAGGCCGGCCTGATGCCCGGCCTGCAGCCGCTCACCGGCAGCGAGGACTTCAGCTTCATGCTCGAAGCCTGCCCCGGCAGCTACCTGATCGTGGGCAACGGCACCGGTGACGGGCAGGGCGAAGGCGGCTGCTCGGTGCACAACCCCGGCTACGACTTCAACGACGCGGCGCTGCCGCTGGCCGCCACCTACTGGGTGAAGCTGGTGCAGCGCTTCCTGGTCGACGCGCCGCTGCCGGCACGCGCGTGATCGGCGCCGCGGTTGTTCAGCTGGGCCGGCTCACCGTGCTGAGCGACACCCCGCCATCGACGACCAGCGTCTCGCCCACCACGTAGTCGCCGGCCCGCGAGGCCAGGTAGATGGCCGCGCCGGCCATGTCTTCCGCCGTGCCGATGCGCTGCGCCGGGATGCGGCGGGCCACTTCGTCGCCATGGTCGCGCGCGGCGCGGTTCATGTCGGACGCGAAGGCCCCCGGCGCGATGGCGCTGACGACGATGCGATCCTCGATCAGGCGCAGCGACATGCGCCGCGTCAGGTGGATCAGCCCGGCCTTGCTGGCGGCATAGCTGTAGGTCTCGAGCGGATTCACCGCGATGCCGTCGATCGAGGCGACGTGGATCACCTTGGCCGGCCGGGCCGCGCTGGCGGCGGCCTTCAGTGCGCCGTGCAGCGCCTGGGTCAGGAAGAACGGGGCCTTCAGGTTGAGGTCGACCACCTTGTCCCAGCCGTGCTCGGGGAACCCGTCGAACGGCGCACCCCACGCGGCGCCGGCGTTGTTGACGAGGATGTCCAGGCGCGGTTCGCGCGCCGTGAAGGCGGCTGCCAGCGCCTGCGCGCCGGCGAGCGTGGACACGTCGGCCGGCAGCGACGTGCAGGGCCCGATCGCCGACAGCTCGGCCGCCGCGCGGTCGCAGGCCTCGGCCTTGCGCGCCGAGATGCAGACCCGCGCGCCTTGGCGCAGGAAGCCCTCGGCGATCATGCGGCCGATGCCGCGCGACCCGCCGGTGATCAGCGCGACACGGCCTTCGAGGGAGAACAGCGAGCTCATGGGTGCTTCATCATGACATCGCCAGCCATGGGAGTTCCTTCGCCGGTGGATCGCCCGGGCGCGCGGGCGGGAAGGTGTGCGCCGACGTGGATTCTGGTGCAGCGCACGCCCGGCGAAGGCGGTGCCGGATACGATGACCGGATGTGCTACTCGGCCCAGATCCAGGCGGCCTACAACCGCTTCGTGCGCCAGTTCGGCGCGGTGCTGAGCGTGCGCGACTTCCATGAGCTGTTCCGCCGCCGCGCCGAGGAAGGGCTGGCGGCCCGCGTCCCGCGCGCGATCGAGCTGCTGTTCCTGCAGCCCGAGACCGAAGGCCATGCGCAGATCGCGCCGCTGATCGAGGCCTGGTCGGCCTCGGAGGCGGCGCGGCTCGAGCAGGAGCTGTTCAAGCAGCGTCGCCGCCTGGCCGACGCCGAGCGCGCGCTGCAGGTGAAGACCACCAAGGCCGCCACCGAGAGCCGCCGCATCGCCACCGACAAGGTCGCGTGGATCCTCGACAAGCTCGCCGCGCTGAAGCGCACCGTGCCGGTGGCCGACGACGAGCGCATCTACCCCGGCTGGTATGCGCCGGTGATGGTGCGCGAGGGCGGCGCGAGGATCATCAAGCCGATGCGCTACCAGTGCCGCCCGGCGGGCAAGCCGGCCTCGCACGACCGCCAGTTCCCCGGCACCTACAACGCGCGCCGCGACAACCTCGAGGGGTACTGGCGCGGACAGTTCGGCCGCACGCACGGGCTGATGGTGGCGCATGCGTTCTTCGAGAACGTGCAGCGCGACGGCGCCAACGTCGTGCTCGAGTTCAGCCCGCGCCCGCAGCAGGACATGCTGGTGGCCTGCCTGTGGTCGCAATGGCGCGCACCCGGCGAGGCGGAGCTGCTCTCGTTCGCCGCGATCACCGACGAGCCGCCGCCCGAGGTGGCGGCGGCCGGGCACGACCGCTGCATCGTGCCGATCAAGCCCGAGCATATCGACGCGTGGCTGGAGCCCGATGCCTCGGCGCTGCCCGCGCAGTACGCGATCCTCGACGACCGCGAGCGGCCGTACTACGAGCACCGGCTGGCGGCGTAGAGCGGCACGTGCCGCCCCGGGCCGCCCCGGGCCGCACGTGCCGTTCAGCGCCGCGGCCGGGGCTGCGTCTTGCGCGGTGCCGGCTTGCGGCTGCGCGACGACTTGGCCGCGCGTGCGGCGACCTTGGCGGCGCGGTCGGTCTCGCGCACGTTGGCCAGCTCCTCGGTGGCGCTGCCCGCCGGCGCGCGCGTGCCGGCATTGCGGCCTCGTTCGAGCAGCCGCTCGCCCTCGCCTTCGCGCACCATGCGGAAGTCGATGCGGCGGCCGTCGAGATCGACGCGCATCACCTGCACGCGCACGCGGGTGCCCACGGCATAGCGCACGCCGGTGCGTTCGCCACGCAGCTCCTGGCGTGCCTCGTCGAAGCGGTAGTACTCCCCACCGAGCTCGGTGATGTGCACGAGGCCCTCGACGTAGAGCGCGTCCAGCGTGACGAAGAGGCCGAAACTGGTGGCCGCGCTGACGGTGCCGCTGTACTCCTCGCCCAGGTGCTCGCGCATGTAGCGGCACTTGAGCCAGGCCTCGACGTCGCGCGAGGCGTCGTCGGCGCGGCGTTCGTTGACGCTGCAGTGCACGCCGGCGGCTTCCCACCACGCGATCTCCTGCGAGGCGGGCTTCATCGTGCGCGCGGCCGGTTTGCCGCCGCGGCGCAGTTCGGGCGTGCGCGTCTTCTCGCTGGGCGTGAGGTGGTAGCGTCTGCCGCCGATCAGCGCCTTGATCACCCGATGCACCAGCAGGTCGGGGTAGCGGCGGATCGGGCTCGTGAAGTGCGTGTACGCCGGGTAGGCCAGGCCGAAGTGACCCGAGTTGATCGCGGTGTAGATGGCCTGCTGCATCGAGCGCAGCAGCATCGTGTGGATCTGCGTGGCGTCGACGCGATCCTGCGTGGCCTGCGCGATGGCCTGGAACTCGCCGGGCGCGGGCTCGTCGCTGATGTGCAGGCCCAGGCCCAACGCCTTCAGGTACGCCTGCAGCGCGATGCGCTTCTCGGGCGTGGGCCCCTCGTGCACGCGGTACAGCGACGGGTGCTCGGCCTGCGCGATGAACTCGGCGGCGCAGACGTTGGCCGCGAGCATCGCCTCCTCGATGAGGCGGTGCGCGTCGTTGCGCGTGCGCGGCACGATCTTCTCGATGCGGCCGTTGTCGTCGCAGACGATCTGCGTCTCGGTGGTCTCGAAGTCCACCGCGCCGCGGCGCGAGCGCTGCTTCAGAAGCGCGCGGTAGACCTCGTGCAGGTGCACGAGGTGCGGCACCAGCTCGGCCCGCCGCACGGCCTCGGGCCCGCGCGTGTTGGCCAGTATCGCCGCCACCTCGGTGTAGGTGAAGCGCGCGTGCGAGCAGATCACCGCCGGGTAGAACTGGTACGCCGTGAGCTCGCCCTCGGCGTCGACGACCATGTCGCAGACCATCGCGAGGCGGTCCACCTCGGGGTTCAGCGAGCACAGGCCGTTGGAGAGCTTCTCCGGCAGCATCGGGATCACGCGGCGCGGGAAGTACACCGACGTGGCGCGCTCGTAGGCGTCCTCATCGAGCGGCTCGCCGGGCTTCACGTAGTGGCTCACGTCGGCGATGGCAACGATGAGGCGCCAGCCGTCCGGCGCGGGCGCCTTGCCGCGGCCCTTGCGCGGCGGCACGTGGGGCTCGCAATACACGGCATCGTCGAAGTCGCGCGCGTCCTCGCCGTCGATGGTGACCAGCGGCACGTCGGTGAGGTCGACGCGGTGGCGGCGGTCGGTCTGGCGCAGCTTCTCGGGCAAGGCCGCGGCCTGCGCCAGCGTCTCGGGCGAGAAGCGGTGCGGCACCTCGTACTTGCGCACCGCGATCTCGATCTCCATGCCGGGGTCGTCGATCTCGCCGAGCACCTCGGCCACGCGGCCCACCGGCCGCGAATGCAGCGACGGCGGCTCGGTGAGTTCCACCGACACCACCTGCCCCACCGCGGCGCTGGCGGTCGCGTTCTTGGGGATCAGGATGTCCTGGCCGAAGCGGCGGTCTTCCGGCGCCACGATCCACTGCCCGCCTTCGTGCAGCAGCCGGCCGATGATCGGCGTCTTGCGGCGCTCGAGGATGTCGAGCACGCGGCCTTCCGGGCGGCCCTTGCGGTCGTAGCGCAGGATGCGCACCTGCACGCGGTCGCGGTGCAGCACCGAGCGCATCTCCTGCGGCGCCAGGTAGATCGACGGCTCGCCTCCTTCACGCAGCACGAAGCCGTGGCCGTCACGGTGCCCCTCGACGATGCCCTCGAACTCGCCCATCAGGGCGGTGCCGTGGCCGGCCGGCAGGGCCGGGATCGCGTGTTCTTTGATGGTATATTCCTTGGTTCCTGAAGCGCCCAGATGGCGGAATTGGTAGACGCACTAGTTTCAGGTACTAGCGCTTAACGGCGTGGAGGTTCGAGTCCTCTTCTGGGCACCACATCCGAAAGGGCCGGCACTGCCGGCCCTTTCCCATTTCGGGGTGCCCGGAAGGCGAGTCCATTGTGGACTCGCCGCAGAGGACTCGAAAGGCCCGGCCTGCAAGCCGGGCCGGGGTCTCGGAACGTGACCGAGTCCTCCTCTGGGCACCACATCCGAAAGGGCCGGCACTGCCGGCCCTTTCCCCTTTTCGGCTCGCTCAGACTTCGAACTTCTGCGCCAACCCGTCGGGGCGCAAGGTGTCGTAGTCCTCGAAAGGCTGGTGGATCCACGGGCTCGTGGGCAGCGTCTCGACGTGGTAGTCGGGCACGTAGGTCGACACACCCTTGACCCAGATCACCGCGGCGCGCAGCTCGCGGATCGACGGCATGCCGCGCAGGCGGTCGACCACGGCGCGCAGCGTGTGGCCGGTATCGGCGAGATCGTCGACCAGCAGCACGCGGCCGGCCAGTTCGCCCTTGGGCATGGTGATGTACTTGGCCAGGTCGAGCCGGCCCTGGATCGTGCCCGCCTCGGCCCGGTACGAGCTGGTGGACATGATCGCCAGCGGCTTGTCGAACACCCGCGAGAGCACGTCGCCCGGCCGCATGCCGCCGCGCGCCAGGCACAGGATCTGGTCGAACTCCCAGCCCGAGTTGTGCACCTTCAGCGCCAGCCGCTCGATCAGGCGGTGGTACTCGTCCCAGGAGACATACAGGTGTTTGCCGTCGTCGGTGAGCATCGTCGGGGATCTCCTCGGAAGGGATGTCGCGCGTCGGTCGTGGGCCCGATGCGTCGTCAGGGGCGGAAGGGATGGCGCAGCAGGATCGTGTGCACGCGGTCCGGGCCGGTGGACACCATGTCGATGGGTGCGCCGATGAGCTGCTCGATGCGCTGCAGGTAGCGGCGCGCGTCGGCCGGCAGCTGCTCCCAGTTGGTGAGGCCGGCGGTGCTCTCGGACCAGCCCGGCAGCACCTCGTACTGCGGCACGCAGGCGGCAATGTCGTCGGCGTCCAGCGGCAGCACGTCGATCGAGCGGCCGTGCAGCGTGTAGCCGGTGCAGATGCGGATCTCCGAGAGCCCGTCGAGCACGTCGAGCTTGGTGATGCACAGGCCCGAGACGCCGTTGATGATGATCGAGCGCTTCAGCGCCGCGGCATCGAGCCAGCCGCATCGGCGCGCCCGGCCCGTGACGGTGCCGCGCTCCTGGCCGACAGTGGAGAAGTGGTGGCCGACGCTGCCCGGCTCGTCGATGTTCAGCTCGGTGGGGAACGGCCCGCCGCCCACGCGCGTGGTGTAGGCCTTGGTGATGCCCAGGATGTAGTGCAGCATGCCCGGGCCGACGCCCGAGCCGGCCGCCGCATTGCCGGCGACGCAGTTGCTCGACGTGACGTACGGGTAGGTGCCGTGGTCGATGTCCAGCAGCGTGCCCTGCGCGCCTTCGAACAGCAGGTTGTGGCCCGCGGCATGGGCCTGGTGCAGGCGGTAGCCCACGTCGGCCATCAGCGGCTGGATGCGCTCGGCGGCGCGCAGCGCGGCGTCGAGGATGGGCGCCGGGTCGAGTGCCGCGGCGCCGAGCACGCCGGTCAGCTCGGCGTTGTGCAGTTCCAGCAGCTCGCGCAGCTTGGCCTCGAAGCGCGCCGGGTGCTTCAGGTCCTGCACGCGCAACGCGCGGCGCGCCACCTTGTCCTCGTAGGCCGGGCCGATGCCCTTGCCGGTGGTGCCGATCTTGCCGCTGCCGCTGTTCTCGCGCCGCTGCTCGCGGGCACGGTCGGTCTCGACGTGGAACGGCAGGATCAGCGGGCAGGACTCGCTGAGGAAGAGCCGCGAGCGCACGTCGACGCCCAGCGCCTCGATGCGGTCGATCTCGGTGAGCAGGTGCGCCGGGTCGACCACCACGCCGTTGCCGATGTAGCACGCCACGCCGGGCCGCATGACGCCCGACGGGATCAGCTGCAGCGCCGTCTTGCGGCCGTTGATGACGAGCGTGTGGCCGGCGTTGTGGCCGCCCTGGAAGCGCACGACGCCCTGGGCATGGTCGGTCAGCCAGTCGACCACCTTGCCCTTGCCTTCGTCGCCCCACTGCGTGCCGACGACGACGACGTTGCGGCCCACGCGGGCCCCGAGGGTGGATTGCATGTTCGACATCAGGAAAGCGTTTCGGGAGGGGCCGGCAGCGCGCGGAGCACCCACTGGCCGTCGACCGCGGCGAGCTCGCGGTCGCAAAGGATGGACCGCGCCTCGACCTCGTGTCCGGGCAGCACTGCCAGCACGGTCTCGCCGCGCTCGCGCAGCCGCCGCACCGCGGCGCGCAGCGCGGCGTCCTCGCCCCAGGGCGCACGGATCGCCGCCGCGGGCGGCGCGATGCCGCGCGCGGTATCGGCGGCATCGGCCAGCGCCTTCAGGTCGAGGCTGAAGCCGACGGCCGGGCGGTTGCGCCCGAACACCGCGCCGACCTCGTCGTAGCGGCCACCGCGGGCCAGGGCATCGCTGGATTCGGCACCGTAGATCGCGAAGCGCGCTCCACTGTAGTAGGCGTAGCCGCTCATGTCCGAGAGGTCGAAGCCGATCGACAGCGACGGATAGGCGGCCGACAGGTGGCGCGCCAGCCAGTCGAGCTGGTCCAGCGCGTCGTGGATCAGCGGGCGCGCGGGCAAGGCCTTGCGCGCGGCCGCGAGCACCTCGGCGCCGCCGTACAGCCGCAGCAGCGCCTGCAGCGCGCTGCGCGTCGGCTCGGCCAGGCCGGCTGACAGCGCCGCCACCGTGGCGGCGTCCTTCTGCGCCAGCGCCTGCGCCAGCTCGGTGAGCCGCGCGGCATCGAGAGCGGCTCCGGCCAGCACGCCGCGCAGCACGCGCGCGTCGGCCAGGTCGATCACGAGCGCATCGAAGCCGGCCAGCTGCAGGCAGTCCAGCGCCAGCTCCTGCACCTCGAGGTCGGCCTCGAGGCCGGCGTGGCCGAACAGCTCGGCGCCGAACTGCAGCGGCTCGCGCGACGCGCGCAGCCCCGCGGCGCGCGTGTGCAGCACCGGGCCGCAGTAGCACAGCCGCGTCACGCCGTCGTGGTTCAGCAGGTGCGCGTCGATGCGCGCGGCCTGCGGCGTGGTGTCTGCGCGCAGGCCGAGCTGGCGGCCGCTCATCTGGTCGACGAGCTTGAAGGTCTGCAGGTCGAGGTCGCTGCCGGTGCCCGACAGCAGCGACTCGACATGCTCGAGCAGCGGAGGCATCACCAGCTCATAGCCGTAGCCCTGTGCGCAATCGAGCAGCCGGCGCCGCATCGCCTCGATGCGGCGGGCCTGCGCGGGCAGCACGTCGGCGATGTGCTCCGGCAGCAGCCAGGCAGACATCATGCAAAAAGCACCGGGAGTTGAAGGCGGCATTGTAGGCGCCGCCCAGGGGCGCGACCCCCCTTTGCAGGCCTGCGCGCGGCCCTCAGCGCCAGAGCAGGAGGAGCACCCCGCCGAGACCGATCGAGGCCAGCCCGATGAAGCGGATCTGGCCGTCGCTCAGCTGCATCACGCGGGCGAAAATCCGCCGCCAGCCGCCGGGGTTCAGCAGGGGCAGCAGCCCCTCGAACACCAGCATCAGCGCCAGCGCGCCCAGCAGCGTGTCCGACACCGGGCTACTTGCGCGCACCCGTGGCTGCAGGCGCAGCGCCGGCCGCGGCACCCGGCCCGCCGCTGCGCATCGCGCGGAAGAACTCGTTGCCCGGGTCGAGAACCATCACGTCGGTGCGGCTGCGGAAGGTGACGCGATAGGCCTCGAGGCTGCGATAGAACTGCGCGAACTGCGGATCGCGCCCGAACGCCTCGGCATACATCGCCGATGCCTTCGCGTCGCCCTCGCCCTTGACCTTCTGCGCCTCGCGGTAGGCCTCGGCGATGATCACCTCGCGCTGCTTGTCGGCATCGGCGCGGATGCGCTCGGCCTCGGCCGCACCCTGCGCACGCAGCTCGTTGGCGACCTGCTTGCGCTCCGACTCCATGCGGCGGTAGACCGAGTCGGTGATGTCGGCGACGAAGTCGACCTTCTTGATGCGCACGTCGATGATGTCGATGCCGAAGGCCTTGGCCTCGTCGGCCAGCCGCGCGCGCACGTCGTTCATCACCTTCTCGCGCTCAACCGCCAGCACGCCGCGCACCGTGCGCTTGGTGATCTCCTCGTTGAACGCGGCCTGCACCACGGGGCTCAGGCGGCTCTCGAGGTTGCGGAAGTCGGCGCCGTTGTTGCGGATGAACTGGCGCGGTTCGGTGATGCGCCACTTCACGAGCCAGTCGATGACCAGGCTCTTCTTCTCCGCGGTGAAGATGGGGCGGGTCTCGGGGCTGTCGAGCGTCTGCACGCGCTTGTCCAGGAACACGACGTTCTGGAATGGCGGCGGCAGCTTGAACTTCAGGCCCGGCTCGGTGATGACCTCCTTGATCTCGCCGAGCGCGTAGATCACGGCCACCTGCCGCTGGTCGACCACGAACAGCGTGGAGGCCACGGCCATCAGCGCGATCAGCGCGCTGACGAGGATGAGTCCGATGCGATTCATCTCATCGCCCCTCGCGGTCGCGCGAGCGCCCGCCGTCGCGCGAGCGCACGTCGGTCGACGGCGCCGAGGGCACCACTGGTTCCGGGGCCGCCGGCGCGGCGGCGGGGGTCTGTCCCGTGCCGCCGCCCTGCAGCAGCCGCTCCAGCGGCAGGTACAGCAGGTTGGAGCCGGCGCGGCTGTCGATCAGCATCTTGGTCACGTTGCCGTACACCTGCTGCATGGTCTCGAGGTACATGCGGTCACGCGTGACCGCCGGGGCCTTCTGGTATTCGGTCAGCACCGAGCGGAAGCGGGCGGCGTCACCTTCCGCCTGCGCCACCACGCGCGAGCTGTAGCCCTCGGCCTCCTCGCGCAGTCGGGAGGCCGTGCCGCGAGCCTTGGGGATGATGTCGCTCGCGTAGGCCTGACCCTCGTTCTTGAAACGATCGCGGTCGGCGCTCGCCTTCACCGCGTCGTTGAACGCGGCCTGCACCGAGTCGGGCACCTGCACGTTCTGCACGTTCACGTTGGCGATCAGGATGCCGGTGCGCAGGCGATCGAGCTGGGTCTGCACGCTCTTGCCGAGTTCGATGGCGATGGCGTCCCGCTGTTCGTAGAGCACCAGGTCGACGCGGCTGCGGCCGACGATCTCGCGCACCGCCGACTCGGCGGCCTGCACCACGGCCTCGTCCGGGTTGCGATTCTCGAACAGGTAGGCCCGCGGGTCGTTCAGCCGGTACTGCACCGTGAAGCGGATGTCGACGATGTTCTCGTCCTGCGTGAGCATCGACGAGTCGCGCAGCCCGGTGGCCTGCACGACCGTGTTGCGGCCTACCTCCACCGAGCGCAGTTGCGTCACCGAGACGGTCTCGTGCGCCTGGAACGGGTACGGGAATCGCCACTGGAAGCCGGCATCGACGGTGTGGCTGAACTTGCCGAAGCTCGTCACCACCGCCTGCTGGCCTTCCTGCACGATGAAGAAGCCGCTGCCCAGCCAGACCAGCACGACCACTCCGCCGATCAGCCCGGCGCCGATGCCGGCACTCTTCATGTCGGGCTGGAACGACGGCCCGCCGCCGCCATTGCCCGGCGGGCGGTCCTGTCGCTGGCCCTTGCCGCCGAACAGGCCGCTGAGCTTGCGGTTGAAGTCGCGCCAGAGCTCGTCGAGATCGGGCGGGCCGTCGTTGCGGCCCTGGAGCATCGGCAGCAGCCGTCGTATCGGGTTCATGCAGTCCCTGTTGTTGGGGTGGTGTAGCGGGCAATCAAGTGGCGCAGCGGATCGAGGCCCTCGCCTCGGGCTGCGCTGAGGAACACCCGCGGGCGGCGCACGCCGGGGTGCGCCTCGATCCAGTCGACCGCCTCGCGCGGCCGTGCGCTCTCGTCGAGCAGGTCGACCTTGTTGTGCACGAGGATCTGCGGGATGTCCCCGGCGCCGATCTCCTCCAGCACGCGGTCGACCTCCTGCTGCTGCTCGGCCTGCGCAGGGCTGGCGGCATCGATGACGTGCAGCAGCAGGTCGGCGTCGGCGGCTTCCTGCAGCGTGGCCTCGAAGGCTTCGACGAGCTTGTGCGGCAGGTCGCGGATGAAGCCGACCGTGTCGGACAGCACCACGCTGCGCTCCGCCTGTTCGAGCCACATCGAGCGCGTGGTGGTGTCCAGCGTGGCGAAGAGCTGGTCGGCGGCATAGGCCCGCGCCTTCACCAGACCGTTGAACAGCGTCGACTTGCCGGCGTTGGTATAGCCCACCAGCGAGACGCGGAACGAGCCGCTCTTCTGCCGCGCGCGGCGTTGCGTGCCGCGCTGGCGCTTGACCTTCTCGAGCCGCTGCTTCACCGACTTGATGCGCTCGCCGATCATGCGCCGGTCCAACTCGATCTGCGCCTCGCCGGGGCCGCCACGCGTGCCGATGCCGCCGCGCTGGCGCTCCAGGTGCGACCAGCGGCGCACCAGCCGCGTGGCGAGGTACTGCAGCTGCGCGAGTTCGACCTGCAGCTTGCCCTCGTGGCTCTGCGCTCGCTGCGCGAAGATGTCGAGGATCACCGCGGTGCGATCGGCCACCGGCACGCCGAGGTGGCGCTCGAGGTTGCGCTGCTGCGCCGGCGACAGCGCCTGATCGAAGATGACACCGGCGGCCTCGTGCGCCTGCACCAGCAGCCTGATCTCGTCGGCCTTGCCGCTGCCGACGAACAGCGCCGGATCGGGCGCCTTGCGCCGCGCGGTGACGCGCGCGACCGCGACGTCGCCGGCGGTGGAGGCCAGCAACGCCAGTTCATCCAGCGAAGGATCGAATGACGCGCCCTGCCCGAGGTCGACGCCCACGAGCACGGCACGGGTCAGGCCACCGTCGGGCGGCGAGACCGAGGTTGCAGCGGAGCTCAAGACGGTGTTGGGGGGCGGCGTGGGGGCGGGAGTCAGCGGGAGGGTCGACCGCCGATCAGGTCGGCTCGGCCTCGCCGGGATGGAAGTTGACCGCACGGCCAGGTACGACCGTGGAGATGGCGTGCTTGTAGACCATCTGCGTGACCGTGTTGCGCAGCAGTACGACGTATTGGTCGAACGATTCGATCTGACCCTGCAGCTTGATGCCGTTGACGAGATAGATCGAAACCGGGACGTGCTCCTTGCGCAGCAGGTTCAGGAAAGGATCTTGGAGGAGTTGACCTTTGTTGCTCACGATATGCTCCGTGATGGACGATGTTCCCCACCTTATCACAGGGGCCGGAAACGTCAGGACCCTTTGTCGTCGAAAGGGTTCCGTGGTGACCGCAATTCGATCCGCAGCGGCGTGCCGGCGAGCTTGAAGTGCTCGCGGATGCGGCCTTCGAGGTAGCGCTTGTAGACGTCGGTGACGTGCTCCAGCGAGGTGCCGTGGATCACGACGATCGGGGGGTTCATGCCGCCCTGGTGGGCATAGCGCAGCTTCGGCCGGAATCGCCCTTCCCGACGCGGGGCCTGGTGCGTGGCGGCGTCGAGCACCAGCCGCGTGAGCTTGGGCGTGGGCAGCTTGGCGGTGGCCGAGGCCCACGCATGCCCGATCGCCCGCCACACCGCCGTGAGCCCCTGCCGGTGCTTGGCCGAGATGGTCAGCACCTCGGCGAAGCGCAGGAAGGCCAGGCGCGTCTCGATCGAGCGCTGCAGCATCTGGCGCTGGTAGGCATCGACCGCGTCCCACTTGTTGACGGCCACCACCACCGCCCGACCCGACTCGAGGATGTAGCCGGCGATGTGCGCGTCCTGGTCGGTGACGCCCTGGGTCGCATCGAGCAGCAGCAGCACCACGTTGGCATCGGCGATGGCCTGCAGCGTCTTGACCACCGAGAACTTCTCGATCGCCTCGAACACCTTGCCCTTGCGGCGCAGGCCGGCGGTGTCGATCAGCTCGTACTGCTGGCCGTTGCGTTCGAACGGGACGTGGATCGCGTCGCGCGTGGTGCCGGGCTGGTCGTAGGCCACGAGGCGTTCCTCGCCCAGCCAAGCGTTGATCAGCGTCGACTTGCCGACGTTCGGGCGGCCAGCCACCGCCAGCCGGATCGGGCCGTCGTGCCGCCAGGCGCCCGGCGTTGCCGCCTCCCCGGCCTCGACCGCTGCGGCCGGCTCGCCAAGCTCGTCAGGCTCGTCGGAAGCCTCGCCGTCTTCCGGCAGCACGTCCTCGAGCGCCGCCTCGAGCAGGCTGCGGATGCCCTGCCCGTGCGCCGACGAGATCGGGATCGGCTCGCCGATGCCGAGTTCGTGGAACTCGGCCAGCGCAGGGGATTCGCGCATGCCCTCTGCCTTGTTGACGGCCAGGATCACCTTCTTGCGTGCGGTGCGCAGGAAGGTCGCGATGTCGTGGTCCTGCGCGGAGAGGCCCGCCCGGATGTCGACGACGAAGACCACGACGTCGGCCTCCGCCACCGCCTGCTTCGTCTGCCGCGCCATCTCGAGCACGATGCCGGTGGGCTTCTCGGGCTCGAAGCCGCCGGTGTCGATGACGATGAACTCGCGCTGGCCCAAGCGGGCGTCGCCGTAGTGGCGGTCGCGGGTGAGGCCGGCGAAGTCGGCGACGATCGCGTCGCGCGTCTTCGTGATGCGGTTGAAGAGGGTCGACTTGCCGACGTTGGCGCGGCCGACGATCGCGATGACGGGTTTCACCGCGTGGGTTCCGTTGTGCGGCTAGGGTTTGAAGGCGTAGATGCCGCCGTTGCGGGTGACCACCACCATCGTGCCGTCGGCCAGCACCGGCGTACCGGTCACCGGCGAGCCGTCGGTGGGCAACCGCTGCAGCGTGTCGCCGCTGGCCGCCGACAGGAAGTGCACGTAGCCCTCGCCGTCGCCGAAGACGACGGTACCGCCGTTCATCACCGCGCCGGAAAGCCCCCGGTTCAGCAGCTTCTCGTTGCTCCACAGCACGTCGCCGTTGGCGGCCCGCCAGGCGGTGATGCGGTCGCTGGCATCGGCGCCCACCACGCGCTCGGCGTCGGCACCCAGGGCCTGCGCACCACCGCTGCCGCGCGACCACAGCAGCGTGCCGCGCGACGCATCGGCACAGCCCGCCGACGACTGGAAGGCCCGCGCGCAGATGCGGTCGCCCACACGCACCGCTGGGCCGATGAGGTCGGCCAGCCGCTCGACCTCGTTGGTGCCGCGCGGCGACGCCAGCGGCACTTCCCACTGCACGGTGCCGCGCAGCGGGTCCACGGCGGTCAGCCTCGGCCCCTGTCCCACGATCAGCAGGTTGCGGAACGACATCAGCACGCCGGCCTGGGCCAGCGTCAAGGCGTCCCCCGGACGCTGCAGGGTCCACAGGCGGCGGCCGTCCTGCGCATCGAAGGCGTGCACGACGCGGTCGACGCTCATCACGAAGACGCGCTCGCCGGCCACGAAGGGCGCCGTCAGCACGCGCGCCGCGACGCGCTGACGCCAGACCTCGCGCGCGCCGTCGAAGGTCACCACCTCGTTGCCGGTGGTGACCACGCTGGTGTGGCGCCCGTCGCTGCCGACGCCGGCCGAGAGCGCCGTGCCGGCCGAGGCGCGCCAGACCTCCGCGCCGGTGTCCAGCCGCAGGGCGACCACGGTGCCGTCGGTGGCGGCCACGTGCACGCGGCCGTCGCGCACCGTCATCGACATCGGGAAGCGCACGCTGTCCACGCGCGCCTGCCAGGCCACGCGCTGCTGCAGCGAGGGCGTGTAGCTCTCGAGCGCCGCGGGCTTGGGCTTGTCGGAACCACAGGCCACCAGGGCCAGCGCAGCACCGAGCGCCAGCCCGATCCGGAACACGCTCACTTGGCGGCCTCCGACGCGGCGGCTGCCGCAGGTGCCGCACCGAGCGCGGTGAGCTTGGCCTCGACGATGCGGCGGAAGTCGGTCTTGTCGCCCATCGCCGTGTAGGCCGACTGGTACGCTGCCTTCGCCTCGGGCAGCTTGCCTTGCGCCGCCAGCACGTCGCCACGACGATCGGCCGCCAGCGCCTGGAAGGCCTCGACCTTGATCGCGTCGAGGTGCGCCAGCGCCTCGGCGTACTTCCTGGCCTCGAGGTCGAGCGCGGACAGGCGCAAGCGGGCGATGGCCCGCAGTTCGTCCTGTCCGGCCTGCTCGGCCACCCAGGCCAGCGCGGTGCGCGCCGCGTCGGCCTGGCCCTTCTCGAACTGCAGCTTCGCCGTCGCGAGCCCGCCCTGCGCCGCCCACGCGGTGCCGGCGTAGCGGGAGCGCAGGTCGCCGAACACACGCGCGGCACGCTCGGCGTCGCCGGTGGAGACGGCGCGATCGAGTTCGTCGAACATCGCCGCCGCCTTCTGGCCCTGGTCGCGCTGGTACCACTGCCAGCCGTTCCACGCGCCGTAGGCCGCCATCGCCGCGATCAGCACCCACGTGATCAGGTTGCCGTAGGTCTTCCAGAACGCCTTGATGTCGTCGAGTTGTTCCTGCTCCTGCAGGTCCAGCGGTGTGGCCATCGGGGGGTGGGTGCGAAAAGGTCGCGGATTATGTGCGGAGCAGTTCGGCGGCCCACTGCGCCGCGCCGTCGAGGGGGCGCGCGGCCTGGGGTGCGGCGGCATCGCGCAGGGCCTTGACGGCCACCTCGCCGCGGGCCAGCTCGTCGGGGCCGAAGATCAGTGCGTGGCGCGCGCCGCTGGCATCGGCGCGCTTGAATTGCGACTTCATGCTGCCGCCGCCGGCATGCATCAGCACGTCGACCCCGGCGGCGCGCAAGGTCTCGATCACCGGCAGCACGCGGGGCAGCGATGCCGCATCGGGCACCACGGCATAGGCGTGCGGGGCATCCTCCGGCGGGCGCAGGCCCAGCTCCTGCAGCAGCAGCAGCAGCCGCTCGATGCCCAGGCCGAAGCCGACACCCGGCGCCGGCTTGCCGCCGAGCTGTTCGATCAGCCGGTCGTAGCGGCCGCCGCCGCACACGGTGCCCTGGGCGCCCAGGTGCGGCGTGACCCACTCGAACACCGTCAGCGTGTAGTAGTCCATGCCGCGCACGAGGCGCGGGTTCACGCGGTACGGCAGCCCGGCGGCGTCGAGCGCCGCCTTCAGCGCGTCGAAGTGCGCACGCGACGCGTCGCCGAGGTAGTCGGCCAGCCGCGGCGCCGCCTCGATCAGCGGCTGCATCGCCGGGTTCTTGCTGTCGAGGATGCGCAGCGGGTTGCTGTGCAGCCGCCGGCGCGCATCCGCGTCGAGCACGCCCTCGTGGGCCTGGAAGTGCGCGATCAGCGCCTCGCGATGGCGCGCGCGCTCGTCGGGCTGGCCGAGGCTGTTGATCTCGAGCGAGACATCGCGCCCTTCGACCAGCCCCAGCTCGCGCCACAGCGCGCGCAGCAGCAGGATCAGCTCGGCATCGACGTCGGGCCCGGCATGGCCCAGCGCTTCGGCGTCGAGCTGGTGGAACTGCCGGTAGCGCCCCTTCTGCGGGCGCTCGTGGCGGAACATCGGGCCCAGCGTCCACACGCGCAGCGGGCCGTTGTAGAGCGCGTTGTGCTCGATCACCGCGCGCACGATGCCGGCGGTGCCCTCGGGCCGCAGCGTCAGCCGATCGCCGTTCATCGAGTCCTCGAAGGAGTACATCTCCTTCTCGACGATGTCGGTGACCTCGCCCAGGCCGCGCACGAACAGCGCCGTCGGCTCGACGATCGGCGTGCGCACGTTGCGGTAGCCGTAGCGCCGCATCAGCCGGCGCACGACGTCCTCGAACCATTCCCACGCCGCCGACTCCGGCGGCAGGATGTCGTTCATGCCCTTGACGCCCTGCAGGGGCTGCATCGCCGCGGCCATCACGCCCCTCCGGCCGGTGCAGCGGCCGCGCCGTAGCGGCGATCGATGTACTGCTCGACGATGCGGTGGAACTCGGTCACGATGCCCTCGCCGCGCAGCGTCAGTGCCTTCTCGCCGTCGATGAAGACCGGTGCGGCCGGCGCCTCGCCGGTGCCTGGCAGGCTGATGCCGATGTCGGCGTGCTTGCTCTCGCCGGGGCCGTTGACGATGCAACCCATCACCGCCACCTTCAGGTTCTCGACGCCCGGGTAGCGGCTCTTCCACACCGGCATCATCGCGCGCAGGTGGTCGTCGATCTGCTTGGCGAGTTCCTGGAACACGGTGCTGGTGGTGCGGCCGCAGCCCGGGCACGCGGTGACGCTCGGGTTGAAGGTGCGCAGGCCGAGCGCCTGCAGGATCTCCAGCGCCACCACCACCTCCTGCGTGCGCGCCTCGCCGGGTTGCGGCGTGAGGCTCACGCGGATGGTGTCGCCGATGCCTTCCTGCAGCAGCACGCCGATGGCGGTGGCCGAGGCCACCGTGCCCTTGGTGGCCATGCCCGCCTCGGTGAGCCCGAGGTGCAGCGGGTGGTCGCAGCGGGCAGCCAGCGCGCGGTACACGGCGATCAGGTCCTGCACGCCGCTGACCTTGCAGCTGATGATCACCTGCCCCGGGTCCATGCCGAGCTGCGTGGCCAGCCGCGCAGAGCCGGTCGCCGACTGCACCAGCGCCTGGTACATCACCGCCTTGGCGCTCCACGGCTCGGCGCGGCCGGCGTTGGCGTCCATCAGTTCGGCCAGCAGTTCCTGGTCGAGGCTGCCCCAGTTCACGCCGATGCGCACCGGCTTGCCGTGCTTCAGCGCGGCCTCGACCATCTGCGCGAACTGGCGGTCGTGCTTGTCGCCCTTGCCGACGTTGCCCGGATTGATGCGGTACTTCGACAGCGCCTCGGCCATGGCCGGGAAGTCGGTCAGCAGGCGGTGCCCGTTGTAGTGGAAGTCGCCGATCAGGGGCACGTCGATGCCCATGCGGTCGAGCTGCTCGCGGATGTGCGGCACGGCCGCCGCCGCCTCGGGCGTGTTGACGGTGATGCGCACCATCTCCGAACCCGCCTGCGCCAGTTCCTTGCACTGGATCGCGGTGCCGATGGCGTCGGTGGTGTCGGTGTTGGTCATCGACTGCACGCGCACCGGCGCGTCGCCGCCGATCGTCACCACGCGGCTGCCCCAGCGCACGGTGGCCTGGCGGCTGCGCCGCGGCCTCGGCGCGGCTTCGGCGATGGGGGTGTCGTCGTCGAGGTCGGACATCGGGATCAGCGCAGTTCGATGCGCGCGACGTTGTCACGCGTGGAGGCGGCCAGGTCCACCGGCTGCCCGCGCAGCAGCACCTGCGTGGCCGGCGCGTTGCCGATGGTCAGCCGCAGCGGCATCAGGCCGTCGACGCCCACCGCCTCGCCGCGCTGCACGATGCGCGACAGCAGCAGCCGGCCCTGGCCGTCGCGCACCTCGATCCACGACGAATCGCTGGTGCTCAGCTGCAGCACTCCGGCCGGCGGCGGCGTCGACGACGGCTGCAGCGGCGGCGCGAGGTGCGTCACCTCGACGGCCGTCGACGCCGACGGAGCAGCCGCGGTGGGCGCGGCACCGGCGGCGGTGCTCGCGACCGGGGCTGGCACGGCGGCTGCGGTCGCATCCGGCGGCGCAGCCGATGGCGCCGAAGCGCCGGGCGCCGCGGCCAGCACGGCGGAAGCTGGCATCGAAGCCGGCACCGCTGCGGCCGGTGCCGGTGCGGTCGACTCGGAGACCGGCGTGCCGCCGAGCGGCGCCGTCCACCAGGTGCGCAGGGTCGGCAGGAACCACGTGAAGGCCGCCGCCGCCAGCAGCACCACGCTGCCGCCGATCAGCCAGCGCTGCGCCACCACCGCCAGGCCGCCGTCGTCGCGGGAGACCCGGTCGCGGAATGGCGCATTGAGCGATCCGGTGACATTGTCCAGGTCGGTCGCCATGGCCTGCGGCAGCAGCGCGAGCACCGGTGCGGCATCGATGCGCAGCGCACGGCACACCGACTGCGCCAGTGCGCGCGTGAAGATCGCGCCCGACAGCTCGTCGTAGCGGCCGGCTTCGAGCGCCTCGAGCTTGCGCGGCGGCACCTTGATCGACGCCGCCAGCGCCGCGATGTGCAAGCCCTGCTTCTCCCGCGCCGCGCGCAGCAGCGCGCCGGCCGTCTCCACCCGCTCAGTCATCGAAGCGGCCCCGGTCGAACTGCAGCGCCTCGGGCGACTGCGGGTAGCGCTCGCGCAGCTGCCGGCCCCACTGCTGGACGCCTTCGGCATTGCCGAGCCGGCGCTCGATGCGCGCGGCCAGCCACAGCGACTGCGCATTGGACAGCTCGCGGTTGGCGTTGATGCGCCCGACGTAGAAGCGCGCCCGCTCGAACTCGCCGCGGCGCAGCAGCACCTCGGAGAGGTTGTAGGCGGTGACGGGGTTGGCCGGGTCCAGCTCGTAGCTGCGCGACAGCGTGCGCTCGGCATCGGCCCAGCGGCCGGCGCGCGCCTGGCACACGCCCTGCGCGAACAACGTACGCACCATGGTCTGCAGCTGGGGTTGCGCCAGCAGCTGCGTGAACGCGCGGTCGGCCTCGTCGTAGCGCCCCTGCTGGCAATGGAACCAGGCCAGGTTGTGCTGCGTGTCGATGTCGCGCGGGTTGAGCTGCAGGGCGCGCTGGAAGCTCTCCTCGGCCAGCTTGATCTCGCCCATGCTGGCGTAGATCAGCCCGCGCAGGTTGTAGGCCTCGTGCATCTCGGGCCGCGCGGCCAGCGCCTGCTTGACCTCGTCGAGCGCGGTGGCGCTCTGCCCGCGGCCGAAGTAGGCCGCGGCCAGCTCCAGTCGCACCTGCGCGCGGCGGTCGCTTTCGGTCTGGTCGGAGGCGGTTCGCAGGTCGCGCGTCGGCTCGGGCGGGGTGGCCTGCGGCGCGCCGGCACAGCCCGCCAGCACGAGCCACGCGGCCGCGCAGGCCCCTGCCACCCGCAGCCGGGGGGTCATGGGCGGGCTCCCTCGGTGGCCACGGGATGGATGGGGATCTCGCGCCGCTGTCGCGACAGCCGCTCGCGGGCGTTGGTGCGATCCTGCACCTCACCGGCCAGCTGCCCACACGCGGCGGCGATGTCGTCGCCGCGCGTCTTGCGCACGGTGGTCACGATGCCTGCATCCTGCAGCACCTGCGCGAACGCCATCACCGCCTCGCGCGGCGAGCGCTTCAGGCCCGACGCCGGGAACGGATTGAACGGGATCAGGTTCAGCTTGCACGGCACGTCGCGCACCAGCCGCACCAGCTCCGCGGCCTGTGCCGGTGAGTCGTTGACGCCGTCGAGCATGCAGTACTCGAAGGTGACGAAGTCGCGCGGCGCGCGGTCGAGGTAGCGGCGGCACGCCGCCAGCAGCTCGGCCAGCGGGTACTTTCGGTTCAGCGGCACGAGCCGGTCGCGCAGCTCATCGTCGGGCGCATGCAGCGAGACGGCCAGGGCCACCGGCAGGTCGTCCCGCAGGCGGTCGATCATCGGCACGACGCCGGAGGTGGACACCGTGACGCGGCGCCGCGACAGCCCATAACCGTGGTCGTCGAGCATCACCGACAGCGCCGGCACCAGCGCGGCATAGTTCTGCAGCGGCTCGCCCATGCCCATCATCACCACGTTGTCGATGCAGCGCTCGGCGGACCCGGCGCGCTGGCGCAGCCGGTGCTCCGCGAACCACAGCTGCGCGACGATCTCGCCCGTCGTGAGGTTGCGGCTGAAGCCCTGGTGCCCGGTGGAGCAGAACCGGCAGCCCACCGCGCAGCCGGCCTGCGACGACACGCACAGCGTGCCGCGTTCGGTCTCGGGGATGTAGACCGTCTCCACCGCATTGGCGCCGCCGACATCGAAGAGCCACTTGATGGTGCCGTCGGCCGAGGCCTGCTCCGACAGCAGCGGCAGCGGCCGCACCGTCGCCGCACCGTGCAGCTTGGCGCGCAGCGACTTCGCCAGATCGGACATGCGCTCGAAATCGCTCTCGCCGCGCTGGTGGATCCAGCGGAACAGCTGGACGGCGCGGAAGCGCTTCTCGCCCAGCCCCTCGACGTGCGCGACGAGGCCGGGCAGGTCGAAGTCGAGCAGGTCGGTCATGCCCGGGGCCGGGTGGGATGTCGCCGCAGGCTCAGCGGCTGTACACCGCCATCGCGGGGAAGAAGAACGCCACTTCGACGGCCGCCGTTTCCGGCGCGTCGGAACCGTGCACCGCGTTGGCGTCGATGCTGTCGGCGAAGTCGGCGCGGATGGTGCCCGGCGCGGCCTTCTTCGGGTCGGTGGCGCCCATCAGCTCGCGGTTCTTCGCGATGGCACCCTCGCCCTCGAGCACCTGGATCATCACCGGGCCCGAGATCATGAACTTGACGAGGTCGCCGAAGAACGGACGCGCCTTGTGCACGGCGTAGAAGGCCTCGGCCTCGGCCTGCGACAGATGCGCCATGCGGGCCGCCGCGATCTTCAGGCCGGCGCCTTCGAAACGGGCGTAGATCTGGCCGATGACGTTCTTCGCGACGGCATCGGGCTTGATGATGGACAGGGTGCGTTCGATCGCCATGACGGGCGCTCCAGGTACGGACAAAGCCTTTGAGTTTACCGGCGAGGGCCGCCCCGGCCGCCGCGGCCGCCGCGGCCACCACCCCCGGACTTGCGGGTGAACGCGTCGGCACCGATGTAGCCCACCGACGTGCGCATCGGATCGGGCTCGCGCCCACCACCACCACCACCGCCGCCGCCGCCACCTCCGCCTCCCCCACGGCGCCCGCCGCGGCCTCCCGGCTTGCCCTGCGTGCCGCTCTTCTGGACGAAGCGCTTGTCGTAGGTCTGCTGCAGCGGGTTGGGGATCGGGCCGTCCTCGCTGACTTCGCGCCGCGGCGCACGGGCCTGCTGCATCGCGCGCTTGTCGAAGGTCTGCTGCAGCGGGTTGGGGATCGGGCCGTCCTCGCTGATCTCGCGGCGCTGCGTGCGCGCCTGCTGGATCGCGCGCTTGTCGAAGGTCTGCTGCAGGGGATTGGGGATGTGGCCGATGTCGTGGTGGTCGTCACGGTCGTGGTCATCGCCGGGGCCGCGGTCGTCGTGCGGCACCCGGGGCTGGTCGCGCCGGTCCGGCGGTGCCGCCGAGCGATCTCGGTCCCGATCTCCGCCGCGCCCGCGCCTGCCGCGCCGGCCGCGGCGCTGCTCGCCGCCCCCATCACGGTCCCGCTCGCGATCGCGTTCGCGGTCACCGTCGCCGATGGTCATGCGCTGCAGCGCCGTCACGTCGTACGGACTCAGGTCGACCCAGATGCCGCGCTTGAGCCCGCGCGGCAGCACCACGCAGCCGTAGCGCACGCGGATGAGCCGGCTGACGGCGTGGCCCGCGGCCTCGAACAGCTTGCGCACCTCGCGGTTGCGGCCTTCGGTGATGACGCAGCGGTACCAGTGGTTGGCCCCTTCGCCGCCACCGTCCTCGATGCTCTTGAAGGCGCAGCGCTGGCCGTCGATCTCCACGCCCTCGAGCAGCTTGGCCTTCGCGTCGTCGTCGAGCATGCCCAGCGACCGCACGGCGTACTCGCGCTCGACACCGAAGCGCGGGTGCATCAGCCGGTTGGCCAGTTCGCCCGAGTTCGTGAACAGCAGCAGGCCCTCGGTGTTGATGTCCAGCCGACCCACGGACTGCCACTTGCCGTGCTGCAGCCGCGGCAGGCGACGGAAGACGGTCGGGCGCTGCTGCGGATCGTCGTGCGTGACGACCTCGCCGGCAGGCTTGTGATACGCCACCACGCGCGGCGGCGGCGGCGCGATGCGCACGCGCACCGGCTTGCCGCCGACGGCGATGCGGTCGCCGAAGGAGATGCGCTGCCCGATGTGCGCCGGCTGGCCGTTCACCGTGATGCGGCCCTCGACGATCATCTGTTCCATGTCGCGGCGCGAGCCGATGCCGGCCTGCGCGAGCACCTTGTGCAGCTTGGGGGCGTCGGGTTCGGGGCGAAGGATGCGCTTGGGCGTCCCGGCGGTGCCGTCGTCGTTGGCGCGCGCCGAGTCGAAGGCGCCGGACACCAGCTCGGCGAACACCTCGCCCACCTGCGCCGGCGGCTCGGCCTCGGCGAGCGGGGCGTCGGGCTGGCGCTCGCCGCCGTCACCTTCGCCATCGTCGTCCTCGTCGGCATCAGCTGCGCCTTCGACCGCCGCCACGGGCGGGGCGTCGCGGTCGCCACCACGGCGGCCACGGCGCCGGCGGGCCCGGCGTCGGCCGCCTTCACGCGGTGCGCCCTCGCCCGCCGGCGCGGCGCTTCCGCTGGAGCCTGCATCCGATGTGCCGTCGCCCGCTTCGGCATCGGCCCCGGCCGTTGCGGCTGGCGCGCTGGCGGCCTCGTCGCGATGCAGCTCCCCAGGAGGCGGCGCATCGTGCGTCGTGGGCTCCGCGGGTGACGGCGGCGCCGCCTGCACGGCGTCGGTCGCAGGCGCCTCGCCCTCCACAGCAGCAGCACGGCGCCGCCGCGGCTTGCGCGCCGGCGCCGCCGCGGTGTCCTCGCCGACGCTGGCGGTCGTCTCGGCAGGCGGCAACGGCGCGGGCGCGGCGTCGGCGACGGCCGCCGCGGCAACGTCCGGAGTGGCGGCAGGCGCATCCGCAGCGACCTTCTTGCGCGGGGCCCGCCGCCGCTTGGGCGCAGCCGCGTCGGCGTCGCCAGCGGCCGCGTCCGCCGCGGGGGGCGGCAGGTCCTGATCGGCGGGATCCGTGTCGTGGTCGTTCATTCGATGGCGGGCTCGATGGCGGTAAGGGCCGGGGAAGGGGGCTCGGTGTCTCTGGGCTCGGCGGGCAGGCCGGGCGGCTCGGCCGCATCGGATGCGTCAGCGTCCCCGGCATCGAGCGGCAGGTCGGCCTGGGCGCCCGGCGCCCCGCCGCTGTTTTCGGCTTCGGCCTCGCCCAGCAGCGATGCCTGCGCCAGCAAGGCCGGCGGGACGTCGGCCACCGGTTGCCCAGGTGCCTCCAGCGGGGGCAGCTGGTCGAGGCTGGCCAGCCCGAGATCGTCGAGGAACTGCCGGGTCGTCGCGTACAGCGCGGGGCGGCCGGGAGCCTCGCGATAGCCGATGGCCTCGATCCAGCCGCGGTCCTCGAGCTGCTTGATCATCTGGCTGCTGACCGTGACGCCGCGGATGTCCTCGATGTCGCCGCGCGTCACCGGCTGGCGGTAGGCGACGATGGCCAGCAGCTCCATCGCCGCACGCGAGTAGCGCGGCGGCTTCTCCGGGTGCAGCCGGTCCAGGTAGGCGCGCATCTCGGGCCGGCTCTGCAGCCGCCAGCCGCTGGCCAGCGCGACCAGTTCGACGCCGCGCTCCTGCCAGTCCTGCGTCAGCGCGTCGAGCAGGCTGCGGATGGTGTCGGGGCCGAGCTGGTCATCGAACAGGGTCCGCATCTCGCGCAGCGACAGCGGCGCATTCGCGCAGATCAGCGCGGTCTCGAGCACACGTTTGGCCTCGGAAGTGTTCATCGGCGGTAGACGCATCGCCCGCGGCGATGCCGGGTGTCCTGCCGCATCGGGCGGCGGCTGATCGTCGTGGTGGCCGCGCGGGCGGCCTGCGGACCTCGGGTCGTGGGAGTCGGGGCCACTGCCGGCTGGGACTGCAACCCGCAACGGGTGTCGTGCGATGCCCGGGCATCTCGGCCTGATGCTGCCAACGGTGGTTTCCACCGTGGCGCTGCGCGGCATTGTATCCCGCCCCGCGAACGGCCGATGTCCGACAGGCCGGCGCGTCACGCCGACCACGCCACGGACCGACCGCAAACCCGTCGCCAGGCCGCAGCGAAGTCCGCCGGCGCAGGGGCCTCCACCTGCAGCCAGACCCCGGTGATCGGGTGCGCCAGCCCCAGCCGCAACGCATGCAGCGCCTGCCGCTGCAGCCCCAGCGCCGGGCGGCCGCCGTAGGTGGCATCGGCCAACAAGGGGTGCCCGAGCGAGGCGAGGTGCACGCGGATCTGGTGCGTGCGGCCGCTGTGCAGCGTGCACTGCAGCGCACAGGCATCGAGCCCTGTCGCCACCTGCCTCACGTCGGTCCGTGACGGGCGGCCGCCGCGCGCCTCGGCCACCACGGCCATTCGCACGCGGGACTGCGGATCGCGGCCGATCGGCTTGTCGACCGTCACCTCGTCGGTGGCCAGCGCGCCGTGCGCCAGCGCGAGGTACTCGCGGTGCACCTCTCGCGCGGCGATCGCTCGCACCAGGGCCACCACGGCCGGTAGCGTCTTGCCGACGACCATCGCGCCCGAGGTGTCCTTGTCCAGCCGGTGGACGATGCCGGCACGCGGCAACATGGCGGCCCCGGAGTGGCGCGCGAGCAGACCGTTGAGCAGCGTTCCCGACCAGTTGCCGGGAGCGGGATGGACCACGAGCCCGGCCGGCTTGTCGACCACCAGCACATGCTCGTCCTCGTGCAGCACCGCCAGCGCCATCGGCTGCGGCGTGTAGGCACGGCTTTCGTCGGTGGGGACGAGTTCGACCGCCACAGCCTGGCCGGCCCGCACCCGCAGCGCCGGCTTCGAGGCCACGACACCGTCCACGCGCACATGCCCGCGCTCGACCAACGACTGCAGGTGGCTGCGCGAGAACTCGGGCGCCATCGCCACCAGGCGCAGATCGAGGCGGCGCGTGTGCCCGGCCGCATCGACCACCGCCGTGCGCCATTCGCTCGCGCCATCGAACTCGGCAACAGCCGGATCGACGGGTTCCGGCTCGGCGACGACGGCCGGTCGGGCGCCTTCGGCCTCGGCCGAGGGCTTGCGCTGGCGGTTCATAATCGCCCGTCTCCCTCAAGCACGGGTGCCCTGGAGCGCCCCAGCCCTTCCCGATGAGTTCGAAAGACCCGCAGCGCGGTGTGGCGAACTGGTTCGCGGTGCCGTTGCTGGTGGCCGCGCTGGTGACGGCCGGATGCTCGAGCACGCCCGATGCCCCCACCGGCCAGAACGCCGAAAAATTGTATCGGGAGGCCAAGGACGACCTCCAGTCGGGCAGCTACGAGCGCGCGATCAAGGGCCTCGAGCGCGTCGAAGGCCTGGGTGCCGGCTCGCTGCTGGCGCAACAGGCGCAACTCGACCTCGCCTACGCTTACTGGCGCACCAACGAGCGGGCGCAGGCGCTGACGACGATCGAGCGCTTCATCAAGCTGAACCCGTCGAGCCCGGCGCTCGACTATGCGATGTACCTGCGCGGCATCGTCAACTTCAACGACGACCTGGGCCTGTTGGGCAGCCTGTTCGGACAGGACCTGAGCGAGCGCGACCAGCGCGCCGCGCGCGATTCGTTCGCCGCGTTCAAGCTGCTGGTCGACCAGTTCCCCGACTCGAAGTACACGCCCGACGCGCAGGCGCGCATGCGCTACATCGTCGACGCGCTGGCCAGCTACGAGGTGCACGTGGCGCGCTACTACTTCCGGCGCGGCGCCTACGTGGCGGCCGCCAACCGGGCGCAGCAGGCCGTCACCGAGTTCCAGCAGTCGCCGGCTGCCGAGGAAGCGCTCGCGATCATGGTGCGCAGCTACGACCGCCTGCAGCTCGCGCAGCTGCGCGACGACGCCGAGCGCGTGCTGCGGGCCAGCTACCCTTCGAGCCGCTACCTCGCCGGCGCCGACATCGGCGCCATCAATCGGCCCTGGTGGAAGCTCTGGTAGCCGCGGCAACTCAGTCGCGGTGATCGGCCGCGAGCACGGCCAGCCACTCGAACAGCTCGGCCTCGTCGCCGCAACGGGCCATCGGCGGCAGTGCGCGCAGCAGCCGCGCACCGTAGCCCATCTGCGCCAGCCGCGGGTCGCACACCACGAGGACACCCCGGTCGGTTTCGCTGCGGATCAGCCGCCCGCCGCCCTGCTTCAACGAAACCGCCGCCTCGGCGAGGAAGTACTCGTCGAAGGCGCTGCCGCCGCGTGACTCGATGACCCGCGAGCGTGCCTGCACCAGCGGGTCGTTCGGCGGCGGGAAGGGCAGCTTGTCGATGACCACGGCCTGCAGCGCGTCACCGGGCATGTCGATGCCTTCCCAGAAGCTCTGCGACCCGAGCAGCACGGCGCCGCGCCCGTTGCCGTAGCGCTCCAGCATCTCGCGCCGCGACCGCTCGCCCTGCACCAGCACCGACAGGCCGGCGCCTTCGGCCGAGCGACGCACCGCCTCGGCGATGGCCGGCAGCACCCGCAGCGTGGTCGTCAGCACGAAGGTGCGTCCGTTCAGCGCCTGCGCCACGCGGGCCGCCAGCGCGCCCACCGCGGCCGGGTGCCCCGCATCGGCGGGCTTGGCGAAGCGCGGCGGCACCCACAGCCGCGCATGGCGCGGATAGTCGAACGGGCTGCCGAGTTTGAGCACGCGAGCATCCTCGAGGCCGCAGGCGCGAGTGAACCAGCTCAGCGCCGCGTCGTCGCCGAGCGTGGCCGACGTGAACACCCAGGCTTTCGGGGCGCGCTGCCGCTGTTCGCCCAGCATCTCGCGGATGTCCAGCGGCGAGTCGACCAGCCGCGCCTGCTGCGGCGACAGGTCGATCCACCGCACGCGGCCTTCTTCCGCGTCCTCGGTGAAGCCTTGCGCCAGCGCCCGCAGCGCCTGCGCGCGCACGGCCGCCTGCGCGAGGTCGGGCGACGACTCGCCGATGAAGGCCGCGGCCTCCGCCGCGGCCTGCAGCGCCTCGGCGAGCGCCTCGAGCGGCGCCTGCAACGCCCCGCCCGCGGCGCGCTCGCGCCAATGCAGCTTGATGACGCCGCGCACGTCGGTGAGCCGGCCGGCGCAGGCCAGGCGCAGCTCGCGTGCGGCGCGCTCCACGGCCGCCGCCAGGTCGTGCCAGGGCTGCAGGCCGCGGGCGTGCTGCAGCCCGAGCGCGAGCAGGTCGCGCGCGAGGTCCAGGCACTGCCCGGTGGAGATCTGACGCCCGAGGAACTGCACACCGGTCTCGACGAGCTGGTGCGCCTCGTCGAACACCGCCGCGTCGACCGTGGGCAGCAGTTCGGCCACGCCGCTGTCTCGCAGCGCGATGTCGGCGAAGAACAGGTGATGGTTCACCACCACGAGGTCGGCCTGCATCGCCTCGCGCCGCGCGGCCACCACGTGGCAGGCGGCGAACTTCGGGCACTCGCTGCCCAGGCAGTTGTCGCGCGTCGACGTGACCAGCGGGATCAGCGGCGAGCGCTCGTCCAGGCCGTCGATCTCGGCCAGGTCGCCGGTGCGCGTGGCCGAGGCCCAGGCCTCGACGCGCGCAAGCTGCCGCACGGCAAAGCGATCGGGCAACGTGCCCTGCTCGCGCACGAGCCCGAGGCGATGCCGGCAGAGGTAGCTGGCCCGGCCCTTCAGCAGCGCCAGCCGCATCGGCACGCCCAGCGCCTGCGCCAGGCCGGGCAGGTCGCGCAGGTAGAGCTGGTCCTGCAGCGCCTTGGTGGCTGTGCTGACGAGCGCACGCCGCCCGGCCAGCAGCAGCGGCACCAGGTACGCATAGGTCTTGCCGACACCGGTGCCGGCCTCGACGACCAGCGCCTCGCGCTCGTCGAGCGCCTGGGCCACGGCGGCGGCAAAGGCCTGTTGCTCCTGTCGCTCCTGGAAACGCGCGTCGCGCAGCGCGAGCGGCCCGCCCGCGGACAGCGCCTCGCGGGTGCGCCCGGGCAGCGACGTGTCGACTGGAGCGAGCGCGGGGGCCAACAGCTACGCGGGCTCCGGAGGCTCGATCGCGCCCTCGAGGCGCGAGATCTCGTCGCGCAGCGCAAGGCGCCGCTTCTTGAGTCGTCTCAGGGTGAGTTCATCGACGGGCCTGTCGAGCACGCCGCGGTCGATGAGATCGTCGAGGTCCGCATGCTCCATGCGGAGCTCGATCAGCCGCCGTTGCGGGGAGTGCAGGTTGTTGTCCATTGCTGCACGCGTCAGGCGTGAGCGACCAGTTTATATTCGTCCGGATGCCTTCCGCCACAGCGGCTTTCCGGCTCAGTGCCGCCACGGGATTGCACCGTGGCGACCGGGCCTACCAGCAAGACCAGGTCGAGCTCATCGCGCATGAACGCGTGAAGGGCTGCCTGCTCGCGGTGGTGGCCGACGGCATGGGCGGCAAGAGCGGCGGGCGCAAGGCCGCCGACCAGGTGCTGCTCACGTCGCGCCAGATCTACGACCGCTACGTGCCGGCCGAGGAGGACGCGGGCGAACTGCTGCGGCAGATCGTCAACGAGTCGCACCTCATGATCAAGCTCACCGCGATCACCGCGGAGGAGGAGCCGCACAGCACGCTGGCGGCGTTCCTGCTGCAGCCCGACCTGCGCTGCGACGTCGTGCACGCGGGCGACTCGCGCGTCTACCACTACCGCGGTGGCGAGATGCTGTGGCGCACGATCGACCACAGCTTCGTGCAGCGCCTGGTGGAGGAAGGCAAGATCACCGAGGAGCAGGCCAACACGCACCCGCAGTCGAACCTGCTCACCGGGTGCCTGGGCACGCAGACCGATCCCCCGGTGGCCCTGCACCACATCGACCGGCTCGAGTTCGGCGACACGATGATCGCGTGCAGCGACGGGTTGTGGCACTACTTCACCCCGAAGGAAATCGGCGCGATCCTGCATGCCCTGCCGCCGCGCGAAGCGGCGGAGATGCTGGTCAGCAAGGCCCGTCAGCGGGCGCGCGGCGGCGGCGACAACCTGTCGCTGGCGATGGTGCGCGTCGACCCACTGGGCTGATTCCCCGAGCGGCCCCGTGCGGCCGCCGCAAGCGATGGAACGGAGCCGCTGACTCAGCGGCTCGCAGCGCTGGCGGCAGGCAGCGGAGCGCCCTTCACACCCCCCTGCGTACGCGCCTCGCGCTCGCGCTGCCGCTGCTCGATGCGCGCCTTGCGCTCGGCCGCCTGCCGGCGCCGTTCGGCCGATCGAGCGACACGCGCGGCGGCGGTGGCCCCGTCGGCGTCCAGCGGCACACGTGAGGCTGCCGGGGCCCAGTGGCCGGCGGATGAGGCGGCCAGCGCCGGCTTCGGCGCACGGCCTTCGCCGGAGACCGGCGCGGCGGATGCCGCCGACGCCGCCTGCGCAGCGGCCTGAGCCCGCTTGTCGGCGATCGCCTCGCGACGCACCCGGGCGCGTTCGCGCCGCTCCACGTCGTCGAGCTTCAGTTCCTGCTCGCGCACCACGGCCAGGGCCCGGCGGCGCTCGGCACGGGCCGCTTCGACGCACGGCGTGACGACGAAGTGCTCGCGGCAGGCGGATTCCTCGACGCGGTAGCGGCTCTCGATCGCGGCGCGTTGGGAGGCCAGGCGCTGGCGCTCGGTGGCGGCCTCGTCGGCCTGCACAGGCGCGGCCTGCAGCGCGGCCATCGCGGCGGCGAACAGTGCGCGCGCGCAGGCTGCCGTCATGTCAGCGACGTGTCGACCACGCGCCGCTGCAGCGCGAGGAACTCCACGGTCCGCATCTCCGCCAGCCGCGACACGGTGCGCGGGAACTCGTGCGCCAGCGGCCCCTCGGTGTACAGCTGCTCGGCCGGCACCGCGGCGGAGACGACGAGCTTCACGCGGCGGTCGTACAGCACGTCGACCAGCCACGTGAAGCGGCGCGCCTCGCTGGCGAGCTTGGGCGGCATCGCCGGCACGCCCGACAGCAGCACGGTGTGGAACTGCGTGGCGATCTCGAGGTAGTCGTTCTGCGAGCGCGGCCCGCCGCACAGCGTGCGGAAGTCGAACCACACCACCCCGCCGGCGCGGCGGATCGCGCGGATCGTGCGCTGCTCGATCTGCAGCACCGGGTCCTCGTCCTGCGCCTCGGCCAGTCGCTCGAAGGTCTCGGTCATCGCACGATCAGCGGCCTCGTCCACCGGCGTCAGGTACATCGCCAACTGCTCGAGCGTGCGCTGGCGGTAGTCGACGCCCGCATCCACCGAGATCACCTCCAGCTTCGCCTTCAGCAGTTCGATGGCAGGCAGGATGCGATCGCGGTGCAGCCCGTTTGGGTACAGCGCATCGGGGTGGAAGTTCGACGTGGTCACGATGCTCACGCGATTGTCGAACATCGCCTGCAGCAGGCGGTGCAGGATCATCGCGTCGGTCACGTCGGCGACGTGGAACTCGTCGAAGCAGATCAGCCGGAAGCGGCGGGAGATGCGTTGCCCGAGCTCGTCGAGCGGGTTGACCGTGCCCTTGAGCTCCTGCAGTTCGCGGTGCACCTCGCGCATGAACTCGTGGAAGTGCAGCCGCGTCTTGCGCGTCAGCGGCACCGACTGGAAGAAGCAGTCCATCAGGAAGCTCTTCCCGCGGCCCACGCCGCCGTGCATGTAGACGCCGCGCGGGATCGGGGGCCGGACCAGCAGCTTGGTCACGGCATTGCTGCGCCGCGACTTGTAGGCGATCCACTCGTCCTCGCAGCGCTCGAGCGAGTCGATCGCCCGGCGCTGCGCCGCGTCGGCGGTGTAGCCGCGCTCGGCCAGCGTGGCGTCGAAGAGCGCCCGGACGCCCACCGGTTGAATCAGAAGTTCAACGTGCGCCTGTCGACCGCCAGCGCCGCTTCCTTCGTCGCCTCCGACAGCGACGGGTGGGCGTGGCAGATGCGCGCGATGTCCTCGCTGCTGGCCCGGAACGACATCGCCACCACGGCCTCGGCGATCAGCTCACTGGCCATCGGCCCGACGATGTGCACGCCGAGGATCTCGTCGGTTGCGGCGTCTGCCAGGAACTTCACCATGCCGGTGGTGTCGCCCAGTGCCCGTGCACGGCCGTTGGCCAGGAACGGGAACGTGCCGGCCTTGTAGGCGCGCCCCGAGGCCTTGAGCTGCTGCTCGGTCTGGCCGACCCACGCGATCTCGGGGCTGGTGTAGATCACCCACGGGATCGTGTTGAAGTCGACGTGGCCATGCTGGCCGGCGATGCGCTCGGCCACCGCCACGCCTTCCTCCTCGGCCTTGTGCGCGAGCATCGGCCCGCGCACCACGTCGCCCACCGCCCAGACGCCGGGCAGGTTGGTGCGGCAGTCTCCGTCGACGACGATGGCACCGCGCTCGTCGAGCTTCAGTCCG
The DNA here is from genome assembly GCA_016789955.1 of Rubrivivax sp. Taxonomy (GTDB): domain Bacteria; phylum Pseudomonadota; class Gammaproteobacteria; order Burkholderiales; family Burkholderiaceae_C; genus Rubrivivax. The sequence continues at coordinate 54,789 of JAEUPB010000077.1, forward strand.
ACGCCATCGGCGTTCAGGCCCGTCGTGTTCGGCACGCGGCCGATGCTGACGATGAGCTTGTCGACGGCCAGCGTCTGCGCCGCGCCCTTGGCGTCGGCGTAGGCCACGGTGACGCCCTTCTTGTCGGTCTTGATCTCGCCGACCTTCACGCCGAGTTCGATCTTCAGGCCCTGCTTCGTGAACGCCTTGTGCGCTTCCTTGGCGATCTGCTCGTCCACGGCACCGAGGAAGGTCGGCAGCGCCTCCAGCACCGTGACCTCGGCCCCCAGGCGCCGCCACACCGAACCCATCTCCAGGCCGATGACGCCGCTGCCGATCAGGCCGAGCCGCCTGGGCACGGCGCCGATGCGCAGGGCGCCGTCGTTGCTGAGGATGCTGTCCTCGTCGAACGGCACGCCGGGCAGCGCACGGGCGTTCGAACCGGTGGCCACGATCACCTGCTTCGCGAGCAGCGTCTCGTTCGCGGCGCCCGCCACGGCGATCTCGTAGCCCGCCTCGGCGGCCTTCACGAACGAACCCCTGCCGTGGAAGAACGTCACCTTGTTCTTCTTGAAGAGGTACAGGATGCCGTCGTTGTTCTGCTTCACGACGGCGTCCTTGCGGCCGAGCATCTTCTTCACGTCGATGCTCAGGTCCTTCAGCCCGATGCCGTGCTCGGCGAAGTGGTGCGCCGCGTGCGCGTAGTGCTCGCTGGACTGCAGCAGCGCCTTGCTCGGGATGCAGCCCACGTTCGTGCACGTGCCGCCGGGTGCCGGACCGCCCTTGTCGTTCTTCCACTCGTCGATGCAGGCCGTGTTCAGGCCCAGCTGCGCGGCGCGGATGGCGGCGATGTAGCCGCCGGGGCCGCCGCCGATGACGACCACGTCGAATTGTTTGCTCATGGCCGCGACCTCAGATGTCGAACAGGAGGCGGGCGGGATCTTCCAGCGCCTCCTTCATCGCCACGAGACCTAGCACGGCCTCGCGTCCGTCGATGATGCGGTGGTCGTAGCTCATCGCCAGGTAGTTGATCGGCCGCACGACGACCTGGCCGTTCTCCACCACCGCACGGTCCTTCGTGGCGTGCACGCCGAGGATCGCGCTCTGCGGCGGATTGATGATGGGCGTGGAAAGCATCGAGCCGAACACGCCGCCGTTGCTGATCGAGAACGTGCCGCCCGAGAGCTCCTCGATCGACAGCTTGCCGTCGGCGGCCTTCTTGCCGTACTCGGCGATCTTCTTCTCGACGTCGGCGAACGACATCTGGTCGGCATTGCGCAGGATCGGCACCACCAGGCCGCGCGGCGAGCCCACCGCGATGCCGATGTCGAAGTAGCCGTGGTAGACGATGTCGTTGCCATCGACACTGGCATTGAGCAGCGGGAACTTCTTCAGCGCGGCCACCGCCGCCTTGACGAAGAAGCTCATGAAGCCGATCTTGACGCCGTGCTCCTTCTCGAAGCGCTCCTGGAAGCGCTTGCGCATCTCCATTACCGGCGCCATGTTGACCTCGTTGAAGGTGGTCAGGATGGCGTTGGTGGACTGCGACTGCAGCAGCCGCTCGGCCACGCGGGCCCGCAGCCGCGACATCGGCACGCGCTGCTCGGGCCGGTCGCCCAGCAGCGGCGCAGCCGGCGCCGCCACCGGCGGCAGCGGCGCGGCCAGAGCAGGTGCTGGAGCAGCGGCGGCCTTGGGCGCAGGCTTGGGTGCCGCCAGCGCGCCGAGCACGTCGCCCTTGGTGACGCGGCCGTCGCGGCCGCTGCCGGCGACGTCGGCCGCCGACATCTTGTTTTCGGCCAGCAACTTGGCGGCGGCCGGCATGGCCACGTCGCCCTTGCCCTGCGCCGGCGCGGCAGCCGGGGCCGCAGCTGCTGCAGCGGCAGCGGCGGGAGCCGCAGCCGGAGCGGCGGCACCGGCCTTGGCCTCGGTGTCGATGCGCGCGATCACCTGCTCGGCGGTGACGGTGGCGCCATCAGCCACCACGTGCTCGGCCAGCACGCCGCCGGCCGGGGCCGGCACTTCGAGAACGACCTTGTCGGTCTCGATCTCGATCAGGATCTCGTCCATGGCCACGGCTTCACCGGGCTTCTTCTTCCACTGCAGCAAGGTGGCCTCGGCCACGGATTCGGACAGCTGCGGCACCTTGACTTCGACAATTGACATGGTCTGACTCGGAATGTTTGTTGGGGTCGCACGCGGGCAGCCTAAGGGCGTTGGGCTCCCGCGAGCAGGGCTGCGGCGGCGCGCTGCGCCACCGCCGCCTCACTTGGACAGGACGAAGCCCTTCAGCTTGCCGAAGGCCTGGTCGAGCAGCGCCTTCTGCTGCTCCTGGTGCAGGTGGGCATAGCCCACCGCCGGAGAGGCCGAGGCCGGGCGGCCGGCATAGCCCAGCTTCTGCCCGTCGAGCATGTTCTCGTGCACGTAGTGCTGCACGTAGAACCAGGCGCCCTGGTTCTGCGGCTCGTCCTGGCACCACACCACCTCGGTCGCGTTCGGGAAGCGCTTCAGCTCCGCGGCGAAGGCCTTGTGCGGGAACGGATAGAGCTGCTCGACGCGCAGGATCGCCACGTCCCAGGCCTTCTTCTCGTCGCGACGGCGGATCAGGTCGTAAGCCACCTTGCCCGAGCAGGCGATCACGCGCTTGACCTTGTCGGGCTCCACCTCGGCGCGGCTGGCGCCGATCACCGTGCGGAACTCGCCCTTGGTGAACTC
>JAEUPB010000001.1 GCA_016789955.1 Rubrivivax sp.
GCCAGCGCGGCGAGATCGTCGGTGGCCATCGCGTCGGCCTGCGTGGCCGTGATCGCGGCCGCCTGCGCCGAGGTGAGCACCGCCACCTGCGCGGTGGTCAGCGCATTGAAGTCGTCGGTGGCCAGGCTCGCGACCTGGCCGGTGGAGAGGGCGGCCACCTGGGCGTTGGTCAGCGTGACGATCTGCGCCGAGTCGAGCGCACCGAGCGCGTCGGAGGTCAGCGCCCGCGTGGCCGCGGTGGTCATCGCCGCGAGGTCATCGGTCGCGATCGCATCGGCCTGCGTCGCGGTGATCGCGGCGGCCTGGGCCGACGTGAGCGCGGCGAACTGCGCGGTGGTCAGCGCGTTGAACTGGGCGGTGTCCAGCACCGCGACCGAGGCGGTGGAGAGGCCGCGGATCGCCGCGGCGCTGATCGCCGCCACGTCCTCGGTGGCCATCGCGTCGACCTGAGTCGAGGTCAGCGCGGCGACCTGTGCCGAACTGAGCGCGCCGATCTGCGCGCTGCCGAGCGCGGCCAGGTCGGCATCGGCCAGCGAGCCGATCTGCCGCGACGTGAGGCCGGCCACCTGCGCGGTGGTCAGCGCGCCGATCTGCGCCGAGTCGAGCGCGCCCAGCGCGTCGGTGGACAGGCCCTTCAGCGCCGTGACGTTGATCGCGGCGAGGTCGTCGGTGGCCAGCGCCGCCGCCTGCGTGGCGGTGATCGCGGCCACCTGGGCCGAGGTCAGCACGGCGAACTGCGCCGTGGTCAGCGCGTTGAGGTCGTCGGTGGCGAGGGTGGCGAGCTGGGCGGTCGCCAGCGCCGCGACCTGCGTGTTCGTGAGGCTGCCGATCTGTGCCGAGTCGAGCGCGGCGAGCGCGTCGGACGTGAGCGCGCGCACGGCGGCCGTGGACAGGGCGCGCAGATCGTCGCTGGCGATGACGTCGGTCTGCGTCGCGGTCAGCGCGGCGGCCTGGCCCGAGGTGAGGGCACCGATCTGCGCGGTGGTCAGCGCATCGAACTGGGCGGTGTCCAGCGCGGCAACGGCGGCCGTGGACAGCCCCCGCAGAGCCGTGGCTGCGATGGCGGCCACGTCGTCGGTGGCCAGCGTGTCGATCTGAGCGGTGGTCAGCGAGGCCACCTGGGCGGAGGTCAGCGAGCCGATCTGCGCGCTGTTGAAGGCCGACAGGTCGCTGCCGTCCAGCGCCTGCAGCTGCGCGGTGGTGAACGCGGACACCTGCGTGTTCGTCAGCGCGCCGAGCTGGGCCGTGTCGAGCGCCCCGAGCGCATCGGTGGACAGGCCGCGCAAGGAGCCGGTGGAGATGGCGGCGAGGTCGTCGGTGGCCAGCGTGTCGGCCAACGTCGACGCGATCGCCCCGACCTGCGACGACGTCAACGCCCCGAACTGCGCGGTGCCCAGCGAGTTGAACTGTGCCGAGGTGAACACCCCGATGCCGGCCCTCGAGATGAACGGGGCCTGGGCGGCCGTGAGCGCCCCCATCTGCGCCGACGAGAACGCCGCCCAGTCCTCGGTCGTGAGTGCCACGAGCGCTGCGGACGTGAGCGAGGCGATCTGCTCGGTGCTGAGCGAGGTGATGATGGTGGCCATGGGGAAGGTCCTTGTGACTCGTCGGGGCGTCGGTGTCGTTGCTGGGAATAGTTCACGGCCGGCCATGACGCACGGCGCGCGGCTACTCCCACTCCGTCGGGGTATCGGCACGGCCGGAGCCTGCCTTGAGTCGCCGAAGCCTCGAACTGGGCGGCCTTCGAGGGTCAACTGCTATCGTCGACCGCCATGAAGACCTTGCCCGCCGCCGCCCTGGCCCTGCTGGCCGTGCTCTCCGTCACGGCCGCCGCACCGGCCGCCGCCCAGGCCCGCACGCTGGTCGTCAGCACCTACGGCCTGAACGGCGACCTGCTGAAGAAGCACGTCTACGACCCCTTCAAGGCGCGCTGCGGCTGCGAGCTGGTCATCGAGACCGGCAACGTCGCCGAGCGCATGGCCAAGCTCGAGGCGCGGCGCGCCAACCCGACCGTCGACCTGATCCAGATGCCCGACTTCACCGCGCTCGAGGCCTCGGGCAAGGGCCTGCTGGAGAAGCTCGACTACGCGAAGCTGAGGAACGCCGCCGACATCTACGACTTCGGCCGCGACCCGATCCGCACAGGCGAAGCGGTCGCTTACACCGTGTATTCCGTTGGCCTGGTGGTGCGCAGCGACAAGCCCACCGTCACCATTGCGAGCTGGAAGGACCTCTGGCGGCCCGACCTCAAGGGTCACCTGATGCTGGCCAACATCACCGGCAACCAGGGCCTGGCCACGCTCTACATGGCCGACCGGGCCTGGGGCGGGATGGCCACCGACCTCTCCACCGGCATCGGCAAGATCGCCGAGATCAAGGGCAACGCGGTCACCTTCTACACGCAGACGGCGCAGATGACGGCGCTGTTCGCGCAAGATGAAGCCTGGGTGGCGCCGGTGGGCCGCTTCGCGTGGCTGAACCTGCAGAAGACCGGCAAGCCGCTGAAGTGGGTGGTGCCCAAGGAGGGGCAGCTCGGCATGCTCAACGTGCTGGCCGTCCCCAAGGGCAGCCGCAACGCCGACCTGGCGCACCAGCTGATCGACTTCTGGCTCAGCCGCGACGTGCAGACGGCGCTGGCCAACGATCTCGTCGATTCGCCGATCCACCGCGGTGCCAAGCCCAAGCCCGAGGCCGCGGCGGCGCTCACCGTCGGCCGCGAGCAGATCGACTCGATGGTGTTCATGAAGCCGGACATGGTGGTGCGCGAGCGCGCCGGCTGGATCACCCAGTGGAACCGGATGATCGCGGCCCGCTGACGACCCTGCGCGCCGATGACCCCGCGCGTCGCCGCCTGGCTGCTGGCCCCGGCGCTGCTGTTCATCGGCTTGTTCTTCGTGGCGCCGGTGGCGGCGCTGCTGTCGGGCGCCTTCCGGGTCGACGGATCGGTCGGCCTCGCCCACCTCGCCGCCTTCTTCGACGAACCGCTGCACCGCGACGTGACCTGGCGCACGCTGCGCATCGCCGGCCTCGCGACGATCGTGGCCGCGCTGCTGTGCTACCCGGCGGCGCTGGCGATGGTGCGCGTGCGGCCGCCGTGGCGCGGGCTGCTGACCGGGCTCGTGATCCTGCCGCTGATGGTGTCTCCGATCGCCCGCACCTACGCCTGGATCGTGCTGCTGGGGCGCAGCGGCGCGGTCAATGCGGTGCTGAAGTCGCTGGGCCTGGCCGAGGAGCCGATGCAGCTGCTGTTCACCGAGTTCGCGGTGTTCGTCGGGCTGCTGCAGCTGATGCTGCCGCTGATGCTGGTGTCGCTGGTGTCGTCGCTGGAGAACCTGCCGGCCGACGTGCTGGCCGCCGCCGCCACGCTGGGCGCCAACCGCTGGCAGCGCTTCACGCAGGTGGTGCTGCCGCTGACGCAGGAAGGGCTGATCGTCGGCGGCACGCTGGTCTTCACCGGCTGCGTCACCGCCTACATCACGCCGGCGCTGCTGGGCGGGCCGCAGGTACTGATGCTGGAGACGCTGCTGTACCAGAAGGTGAACCAACTCTCCGATCCGGTGAGTGCCAGCGTCATCGCCGTGCTGCTGCTGGCGATCACGGTGGTGGTGAACCAGTTGCTCAAGCGGGTGGCGCGATGAACGAGCGATCGTGGCTCACGCGCGGCGCGCTGGCGCTGGTGCTGCTGTTCCTGCTCGGGCCGTTCGTCGTGATCTTCGTGGCCGGCTTCAGCGGCGACGAGACGCTGCGATTCCCGCCGCAGACCTGGTCGTGGCGATGGATCGCCCATGTGTTCACCGTCGAGAGCTTCCAGCGCAGCCTGGTCACGAGCCTCGTCGTCGCCTTCGGCAGCACGCTGGCGGCGCTGGCGCTGGGCGTGCCGGTGGCCTACGCGCTGGCGCGTTCGACGCTGCGCGGCGCGGAGGCCGTGCGGCTGGCGCTGACACTGCCGCTGGTGGTGCCGGGCATCATCGTCGGCCTGGCACTGTTGAACCACGGCGTGCTGGCGCTGCAGTGGCCGGTGACGCCGGCGCTGCTGGTGGGCCACACGACGCTGCTCGTGCCGTACGCGGTGCGCGTGGTGTCGGGGAGCCTGGCGAACCTGCGCGCCGACATCGACGACGCCGCGGTCACGCTCGGCGCCACGCGGCTGCAGGCGTTCCGGCTCGTGGTGCTGCCCAACATCCGCGGCGGCGTCGCGGCGGCCTTCGTGCTGTCGTTCATCACGTCGTTCAACCAGGTGCCGGTGTCGCTGTTCCTCACCGGTCCGGGCGTCAGCACGCTGCCGATCGAGATGATGGCCTACATGGAAACGAGCTACGACCCGTCGATCGCCGCGCTGTCGACGCTGCTGGTGCTGTTCACGCTGACGCTGGTGGCCCTTACCGAGCGCCTGCTGGGCATCAGCAAGTACATCTGACTCATCGACGATGAAGAGCGACTACCTCGCGCTGCACGACCTGCACATCGCCTACCGCGGCGCAGCCGCCGCCGCCGTGCACGGGCTGAACCTCACGGTGCCGCAGGGGCAGCTGATCAGCCTGCTCGGGCCTTCGGGCTGCGGCAAGACGACCACGATGCGCGCCGTGGCCGGGCTGCTGGCGCCGCAGCGCGGGCGCATCGAGCTGGCGGGCGAGGACATCACCCGCGTGCCGGCCCACCGGCGCGACATCGGGCTCGTGTTCCAGTCGTACGCGCTGTTCCCGCACCTGTCGGCGCACGACAACGTGGCCTTCGGGCTGCGGCTGCGCAAGCGGCCGCCGGCCGAGGTGGCCGAGCGCACGCAGGCGGCGCTGGCGTCGGTGGGGCTGGCGGAGTTCGCGCAGCGGCTGCCGGCGCAGCTCTCCGGCGGGCAGCAGCAGCGCGTGGCGCTCGCGCGTGCGATCGTGATCCGGCCGCGCCTGTTGCTGCTGGACGAGCCGCTCTCGAACCTCGACGCCCGGCTGCGCGTGGAGATGCGCGCCGAGCTGCGCCGGCTGCAGCGCGAGCTGGGCATCACGATGCTGTACGTCACGCACGACCAGGACGAGGCGCTGGCGATGAGCGACCGCGTGGTGATCCTGCGCGAAGGGCGCATCGAGCAGGACGGCCCGCCCGAACAGCTCTACGAGCGCCCCGCGACGGCCTTCGTCGCCACCTTCATGGGCTTCGACAACCTGTATGCGGTGAACGACGGCGCGCTGGTCGGCACCGACGGCCGCTCGCGCTGGCCCTGGCCCGGCGCCGCCGCCAACGGGCACCTCGCATGGCGCGCCGAGCACGTGGCCGCCGACGCCGACGCGCCGTTGCGCGGCCCGGTGCGCTCGCGCAGCTACCGCGGCGACCGCCTCGAACTGCTGGTGCAGACGCCGCTCGGGCCCTTCAAGGCCGTTGCCGGGCTGCAGGCGGCGTGGCGCGAAGGCGACATCGTCGGCGTGCGCCCGGACCCGGCGCGCGCCGTGGCCATCGCAGCGGTTGCAACACCTTGATGCACTCCGCATCCACCCGTGGGGTGGCCAGGCATGCTGCTCCGACGCCAGAATCCCCTTCGGGAAGTCGGGGAGGGCAAGACATGCTGAATCGATGGATGCGCCGGCTCGCGGCACTCTGGATGGCCGCTGCACTGGCAGGCGCCGCGCAGGCCGCGCCTGCGTCGTATCCGAACCCGGGTACCGAGGCGCCGCCCACGGCCTTCTCCGCCGGCATCGACGGCGTGCTGGTCGGCTACTACACCGGCGAGGCGGGCGGCTTCACCAATCTCGCCGGCGCGCTGATCAACGGCTCGGTGGGCGCGATCGGCCTCAGCAACAAGACCTCGGCCTACGGTGACCGCTTCGTCTTCGGCAACGTCAATGCCGGTGATGCCCTGGTGTTCTTCATCGACGTGCTGGACACCGGAGATCGTTTCTACAGCGACGAGGCGATGAACGCCGACGGCGTGAACCACACCTACTCGGCGGTCTATGCCGGCGATGCCCTGGTGCCTTCCGGCGTCAACCTCGCCTTCGAGGACCTCTTCGGCGGCGGTGACCTCAACTACCGCGACCACAGCTGGCTGATCCGCATCGAGGCGGCCGTGGTGCCGCTGACACCGACCGCGGCGCTGCTGGCGCTGGGCCTGCTGCTGATGCCGGTGTCGGTGCGCGCCCGCAAGTCCCACTGATATCCTCAGCTCGACAGCTGCTGCCTGCGGCCCCGCTCCGGGGCCGCAGTCGTTTGCGCGCTGGCCCCTTCGGCGAGGACACGACCCATGGATCTCTGGCTCGACACCGACCCTGGCTTCGACGACTGGATGGCGTGGCTGCTGATGGAGTCCGTGCCGGGCTGGCGGCTGCACGGCGTCAGCGTGGTGGCCGGCAATGCACCGCTGGAGACGACGCTCGGCAATGCCCTGCGCATCAAGTCGCTGCACGGCCTCGCGACCCCGGTGTACGCCGGCTGCGACCGGCCGCTGGCGCAGCCCCAGGTCACCGCGCAGGACGTGCTCGGCATCGACGGCATGGCGTCGACCGGGCGTCGGCTCGACGTGCCACCGGCGGCGGTGTCGGCCGGGCATGGCGTCACCGCGCTGATCGACGCCGTGCGCGCGAACCCGGGGCGCATCACGCTGCTCGCGGTGGGCCCGCTGACCAACGTGGCCACCGCGTTCCTGCTCGCCCCGGACCTGCCGGGGCTGCTGAAGTCGCTCGTGATCATGGGCGGCTCGACCGTCGGCGGCAATGCCACGGCGGCTGCCGAGTTCAACATCCACGCCGACCCCGAGGCGGCGGCACAGGTGTTCGGCAGCGGCACGACGGTGCGCATGTTCGGCCTGAACATCTGCAAGCAGCTGCGCGTCGGTGACGCGCACGTGCAGCGGTTGCGCGCTGCCGGCTCCGACGAGGCCGGCGTGATGGGCGACTACCTCGACGGCTACGTCGACATCGGTCGCCGCCAGGGCCGCACGGCGCAATCGCTGTACGACCCGACGCCGGTGATCTACCTGGCTCATCCCGGCCGCTTCGAGCTGCGCATGGGCCGCGTGGACATCGAGCTGAGCGGGCGCCACACGCGCGGCATGACCGTCTGCGACCTGCGCGGGCCGGCCCTCGCGCGCGCCAACGCGATGGTCGCGATGGAGGCGACGCGAGGCCCGGAGCTGGTCGACTGGGCCATGGAACGCCTCGCGGCGCGACTCGCCCGGTAGCGCCTCGAGCCGGGCCGCGGGTGTTGCGGCCACGCCGCCGCTGAGCCGGCGACGACCTGCGACCGCAGCGCGACGCGGTACGCTCGGGCATGGCCACGCGCACGCCACGGGACAGCACCAACGCGGAGATCGACGCGCTCGCGGCGCTGTGCGAGCGCCTGGGCGGATTCGATGACCGGGTGAGTCTCGGCTGGGTCGACGGCTACCTGACGGCGCTGGCCGCGGCGCCCTACGCAGTGCCGCCGGAGACCGCCGTCGAGCGCATGGCCGGCGACGCCTGGAGCCGTTGCTTCGGCGACCCCGACGACGACGCGCAGGCCCGCGCGGTGCTGGCGGCACGGACCTCGGTGCTGGTCGACCAGCTCGACCCCGAGATGCTGCTCGACGACCCCGACGCGCTGCGCCTGGCCCCGCTGATGGACCTGTGGAGCGATGAGGATCGCGAGCGGCTGGTGCGCGAGCAAGGGCTCGCGGCCGAGGACGCTCGCGAGCTGCAGAGTGGCCAGGCCTGGGCCGACGGCTACCTGCAGGCCTGCCGCGACTTCGAGGGCGAGTGGGTGCCGTCGCACCGCGACGACGACGCCGATGCGGTGCACGACGAAATGCTGTCGCAGGTGGCGGTGCTGGGCCTGGAGGTCTCCAGCCCCGAGCTGGCCGCGTGGATCGACGAGCATCACCACCAGGGCGTGGCGCCCACCCGCGACGACCTGATGGACGAGGCCTGCTACGCCGTGCAGGACCTGCGCCTGTGGTGGCTGGACCATGCCCCGCTGCCGGCCACGCGCCGCGTGGCGGCGCAGCCCGGCCGCAACGACCCGTGCCCCTGCGGCAGCGGGCTCAAGTTCAAGAAGTGCCACGGGCGGGACGGCAAGGCAGGCGCGTAGCAGCCCTTGGGCGGGCTCCGGCGCGGTAGAGTCGCGCGCCATGTCGGACGCCTCGGACCTCGACCTCTCCGGCCGCCACCTGCTGCTCGCGCTGTCGGGCGGCGTGGCCTGCTTCAAGGCGGCCGAACTGGCGCGCGAACTGGGCCGCGCCGGCGCCACGGTGCAGGTGGTGATGAGCGAGGCGGCCTGCCGCTTCATCACGCCGCTGACGATGCAGGCGCTGACCGGGCGACCGGTGGTCGCCTCGCAGTGGGAAGCGAGCGAGCCCAACGCGATGCCGCACATCAACCTCACGCGCGGTGCCGACGCGATGGTGATCGTGCCGGCCAGCGCCGACCTGATCGCCAAGCTCGCGCAAGGCCGCGCCGACGAGATCGTGTCGCTCACCGCGCTGGCCCGGCCGATCGGCGGCGCCCGCCCATGCCCGTTGCTGGTGGCCCCGGCGATGAACCGCGAAATGTGGGCCCACCCGGCCACGCAACGCAACGTGCGGCAGATCGTGGCCGATGGCGCCACCTTGCTCGGCCCGGCCGCCGGCGAGCAGGCCTGCGGCGAGGTGGGTGACGGCCGCATGCTCGAGGCCGTGGAATTGCGCGACGCGATCGTCGCGTTCTTCCAGCCCAAGGTGCTGGCCGGCCGGCGCGTGCTCGTCACCGCCGGCCCGACTTTCGAAGCAATCGACCCCGTGCGTGGCATCACCAACCTCTCCAGCGGCAAGATGGGCTTCGCGATCGCGCGCGCGGCGGCCGAGGCGGGTGCCGCGGTGACGCTGGTGGCCGGCCCGGTGCACCTGCCCACGCCGGCGGGCGTGCGCCGCATCGACGTGGTCAGCGCGCAGCAGATGCACGACGCCGTGCTGCCGGCGGCGGCGCAGCACGACCTGTTCGTGGCCACCGCAGCGGTGGCCGACTGGCGCCCGGCCGAGGTGGCCGGCCAGAAGCTGAAGAAGGACGGCAGCGGCCGCGCGCCGGCATTGGCCTTCACCGAGAACCCCGACATCCTGGCGGCCGTGGCACGGCTGCCCGCGGGCCAGCGGCCGTACTGCGTGGGCTTCGCCGCCGAGAGCCACGATCTGGTGGCGCATGCACGTGCCAAGCGCGAACGCAAGGGCGTGCCGCTGATCGTCGGCAACATCGGCCCGGCGACCTTCGGCCGCGACGACAACACGCTGGTGCTGGTCGACGCGCAGGGCGAGCGACCGCTCGGGCCGGCCTCCAAGCTCGTGCTGGCGCGTGCCCTGGTGGCGGAGTTCGGCGCGCGGCTCGCCGGTAGCCAGACGTAAATCTCCCAGAAATGACCGACATCGACCTCAAAGTGCTCGACCCGCGCATGGCGGACAGCCTGCCCGCATATGCCACCCTGGGCAGCGCGGGGCTGGACCTGCGCGCCTGCATCGACGCGCCGCGGGTGCTGCAGCCGGGGCAGGCCGACCTGATCCCCACGGGCATCGCGGTGCACATCGGCCACAAGCACCTCGCTGCGATGCTGCTGCCGCGCTCGGGCCTGGGGCACAAGCACGGCATCGTGCTCGGCAACCTCGTGGGCCTGATCGACAGCGACTACCAGGGCCCGCTGATGGTGAGCTGCTGGAACCGCGGCCCGGCGGCCTACACGGTGCAGCCGATGGAGCGCATCGCGCAGATGGTCATCGTGCCGGTGGTGCATGCGCGCTTCCGCGTCGTCGACCACTTCGGCGCTTCGGAACGCGGCACCGGCGGCTTCGGATCCACCGGCAGCGAGTGATACCGAATCCGCTTTCGGTTGCGCTGACTTACGCCTCGTAGCAAACCCGACACGTTGACGCGGGCAGAGTCCACCTCCATTGCAAGTGGCCACGAGGGCCCGAGAGGAGGCGAGGATGGAATCCATCCCAAGCGGAGCGCTGTCCGACGACGGCAGCGTGGTTGACGAGCCGCACCCCGGCGCGGCACCGGCACCGGCATCGATCGACGGGGCAGGCTCCCCACGGCGCGGTGCCGCGGTCACCGGGTCGGTCGCGGTCTCGGCCGCGATGCTGGCCCGGCCGGCGCAGGCCACCGGCCTGGTCTTCGGCGGCCCGCCGCCACCGCCGCCGCCGGCGCCACCGTTGACCTACAAGGACGCCGCGCGCTTCCTGACCCAGGCCACCTTCGGCATCACCGGCGTCGACCAGGTCATCGCCCTGCAGGCCAAGGGCCTGCGCCCGTGGATCGACGAGCAGATCGCGCTGCCGGCGTTCAGCCACAGCGCCTACGTCGAGAGCCAGCGCGGCCGTGACGACGCGCCGGCCGACCCCAAGACGCTGCGCGAGGAGTACAGCTACGAGGCGTTCTGGCAGCACTGGCTGCGCGGCGCCGACCAGCTGCGCGCCCGCGTGGCCTGGGCACTGGCGCAGATCTTCGTCGTCAGCAACATCGCGCCGGACGTCCGCCCGGTGGCGATGAGCAGCTACATGGACGTGCTCACGCGCAACGCGTTCGGCAACTTCGCCACGCTGCTGCGCGAGGTGACGCTGCACCCGACGATGGGCTACTACCTCAACATGCTCGAGAGCGAGAAGGAGGATCCCGTCAAGGGCACGCACCCCAACGAGAACTACGCCCGCGAGGTGCTGCAGCTGTTCTCGATCGGCCTGCTGAAGCTCAACACCGACGGCAGCTCCCAGCTCGACGCCGCCGGCCGCACGATCCCGACCTACGACGAGGAGGTCGTGCGCGGCTACGCCAAGGCCTTCAGCGGCTGGTCGTTCGGCTTGCTGGACAACACGCGGCGCAGCACCTTCCACGGCCACGACAAGAACGACGAGCGTCTGTGGCGCGTGTCGATGCAGGCCTGGGCCATGTGGCACTCCACGGCCGCCAAGCCGCTGCTCAACGGGCGCGTGCTGCCCGCCGGCCAGACCGCCGAGAAGGACATGGCCGATGCGCTGGACAGCATCTTCCGCCACCCGAACGTCGGCCCCTTCATCGCACGCCAGCTGATCCAGCGGCTGGTGACCAGCAACCCGAGCCCGGGCTACATCCAGCGCGTGGCGCTGGTGTTCAACAACAACGGCGCCGGCGTGCGCGGTGACCTGGCCGCGGTGGTGAAGCAGGTGCTGCTCGACGCCGAGGCCCGCGGCACGACCTACCCCGACGAACCGCGCTTCGGCAAGCTGCGCGAGCCGGTGGTACGGTTCGCCGCCTTCCTGCGCGGCCTGGGGGCCACCAGCATCAACGGCCGCAACGACATCCACTACCTCGACGACCCCGAGGAGGCGCTGGCGCAGAGCCCGATGCTGGCGCCTTCGGTGTTCAACTTCTACGCGCCGGGCTTCCGGCCGCCGGGGCCGGTGACCACCGCCGGCATGGTGGCACCGGAGTTCCAGATCACGAGCGAGACCTCGATCGTGGGCGGCATGAACTTCTTCAACCGCCTGTTCCAGTCGGGCGGCTACGGCAGCGGCGACTCTCGCATGCGGCTGAACCAGACGCCGCTGCGCGACCTGGCGCCCACGCCCGATGCGCTGATCGACCGGCTCGACCAGCTGTTCTTCTGCACGCAGATGTCGGCGAACACGCGGACGCGCCTGCGCACGCTGATCAACGCCATCCCGGTGAGCGACCGCAACCGCCGCGTGCGGTCCGCGCTGACGCTCGTCGCCATGTCCCCCGACTTCGTGATCCAGAAATGAACAAGCTCACCCGACGCCACATCCTCCAGGCCGGCGGTGCCGGCGCGATGGCCGCGCTGTCGGCCTGGCCGGCGATGCCTGCGCTGGCGGCCGTCACCGGCGGCGGCTACCGCGCGCTGGTGAACCTGTTCATGTTCGGCGGCAACGACGGCAACAACCTGCTCGTGCCGCTGGACACCACGCGCTACACGCAGTACCAGCGCGTGCGTCCCAACCTGGCGCTGCCGCAGTCGTCGCTGGTCCCGGTGCTGGGCACCGCCAACTACGGGCTGCACCCGGCGCTCTCGGGCATCGCGGGTCTCGTCAACAGCGGGCAGGCGGCGGTGCTCGCCAACGTCGGCCCGCTGATGGTGCCGACGACCCGGGCGCAGTACATCGCGCGCAGCGTGCCGCTGCCGGCCAACCTGTACTCGCACAGCGACCAGCAGGGTGCGTGGCAGAGCGCCATCGTCGACCAGCCGGCGCGCAACGGCTGGGGCGGGCGGCTGCTCGAGCGTGCGCTGCCGGACGGCATGACCAACCGCGGCTTCGGTGCCATCAGCGTGGTGGGCGGCAACGTGTGGGAGCTCGGCGACCGCGGCCTGTCGCCGTACCGCGTGTCGCCCGGCGGCCGGTTCGGGCTGGACTTCTACACGCCGGGCGGCACCGACCCGATGTCCACCGCGATCACGTCGCTGCTGGGCGAGAGCCACGCCGACCCGATGCGGCAGACGTGGCTGAACGTGATGAGCCGCTCGATCGAGGTGCAGCGCGTACTGAGCGCGGCGCTCGCCAGCACAACGCTGACCACGGTGTTCCCGAGCACGTCTCTGGGCCAGCAGCTGCGCATGATCGCGCTGCTGATCGCCGCGCGCGGCGCGTTGGGCGTGCCGAGGCAGTGCTTCTTCGCCAGCATCGGTGGCTTCGACACCCATGGTGACGACCAGCTCGCACGGCAGAACGAGCTGTTCACCGAGATCAACGGCGCCGTGGTGGCGTTCCAGGCGGCGATGGTCGAACTCGGCACCAGCCGCGACGTGACGCTGTTCACCGGCAGCGACTTCGGCCGCAACTTCCCGAGCAACGGCGAGGGCACCGACCACGCCTGGGGCAACCACCATCTCGTGGTGGGCGGCTCGGTGCGCGGCGCGCGCATGTACGGCGCCTTCCCCGAGATGGCGCTGGGTGGCCCCACCGATGCCGGCGGTCAGGGCGTGTGGATCCCGTCGCTGGCCACCGATCAGGTCAGCGGCGAACTGCTGCGCTGGTACGGGGCCGACCTGACGACGACGGACGAGGTGCTGCCGAGACTGCGCTACTTCACGCGCGACATAGGTCTGATGGCCTGATCTCCCGGCCGCCCCTCGGCGGCCGTTCGGATCAATCGTCGCGCGCGATCAACCGCCCGACGTAGCGCTCGGCCAGCGCCAGCTGTTCCAGCGACACGTACTCGTCGGGCTGGTGCGCCTGCGCGATGTGGCCGGGGCCGCAGATCACGGTGGAGATGCCGGCGCCCTGGAACACGCCGGCCTCGGTGCCGAAGGCCACCAGCGTCGTGTCGGTACGGCCCGCGAGCTTCGCGGCGAGCTTCGCAGCGGGCTCGTCGGGCCGTGAGAGGAAGGCCGGCATGTCGCCGATCGGCTCGAAGCGAATGCCGGTGGCGGCGTGGACGGCATGCATCGGCGGCTCCAGGCGCCGCGCATGCCCGGCCAGTTCGGCTTGCATCGCAGCGGCATCGGCGCCGGGCAGGTTGCGGAACTCGTAGTGGAAGCGGCAGTCTTCCGGCACCACGTTGTCGGCGATCCCGCCGTTGATCACGCCCACAGCGGCCGTGGTGTAGGGCACGTCGAAGCCCTCGTGGTACGGGCCTTCGGTGCGCCAGCGGTCGGCCATGTCGGTGAGCTTGACGATCACGCGCGACGCCGCCTCGATCGCATTGACGGCCATCGGCGTCAGCGACGAGTGCGCCGGCTTGCCCTTCACGCAGCAGCGCCAGCGGTACACGCCCTTGTGCGCCAGCGCCGGCACCATGCCGGTGGGCTCGCCCACCAGGCACATCACGGGGGCGAGACCGGCCTCCTTCAGGTCGGCCACCATCGCGCGCACGCCGAAGCCGCCGACCTCCTCGTCGTAACTGAACGCAAAGTGGACCTCGTGCGGGAGGTTCGCTTCCTGCAGCGCGCGGGCCTTCGCGACGCAGCAGGCGATGTAGCCCTTCATGTCGGCGCTGCCGCGGCCGTAGAGGCGGCCGTCCTTCACCTCGGCCGCCAGCGGGTCCAGCGTCCACGCCTGGCCGTCCCACGGCACCGTGTCGGTGTGCCCGGAGAGGATCACGCCGCCGCCCTTGCCGGCGCCGATGGTCGCGTACAGGTTGGCCTTGCGGCGCTCGTCGTCCCAGGTGAGCCGCAGCGGGATGTGCAGCGCGCGCAGGTGGTCGGCGATGCACTCGATCAGCGGCAGGTTGCTCTGGTGGCTGATGGTGGAGAACTGCACCAGCCGGCGGGCCCACTGCAGCGTGTCGTCGGTCGGTCGCGCGTCGAGGCTCATGGCGTCGATGGTAGTGTGACCGGCCGCACAGGGGCAGCCGTGGTGCCTCGGGCAGAATCCGCGTTCGTGCCGACCGAGGGGATGAACGCCGATGAACGCTGAGTGGAAACGGACGTTGCGGGCTGTCCTGCTGGTGGCGGCGGCGGCACTGCTGCCCGGTTGGGCCGCAGCGACGATGGTCCGTGTCGAGACGCCCGTGGGGCCGCTGGACATCGAGCTCTACGACACCCAGGCGCCCGTCACCGTCGCCAACTTCCTGACCTACGTCCGCGACCGTGCCTACGACCGGTCGATCGTGCACCGCTCCGCCCGGGCGGGCGCCTCTCCGTTCGTGATCCAGGGCGGCGGCTTCTACGTCCCCACCACCACCGGCGTGCTGACGGCCATCACGACCCGCGCCGCGATCCAGAACGAGTACAGCGCCGACCGGCCGAACGTGCGTGGCTCGGTGGCGATGGCCAAGCTCGGTGGCAATCCGAACAGCGCGACCAGCCAGTGGTTCGTGAACATGATCGACAACACCACCACGCTGGGCCCGACCAACAACGGCGGATTCACGGTGTTCGGCCGGCTGACCGCGCCCAGCCTCGCGGTGGCCGAAGCGATCGCCGCGCTGCCGCGACTGGCCTGTACGTCGCCGTACGGGGAACTGCCGGTGCTGGTGTCCACGACGAGTTGTGCCGCGCTCACCGTCGAACAGCTCGTGCTCAGCCCGCGCGTGCGCGAACTCTCCGTCGGCGCCACCGCCAATGCGTCCGACCGGGTCTTCAACTATCTCGAGGCGGTCTATCCGCAGTACGCCGCGCCGGCAACGAACGTGTCGCAGATCGGCTTCGGCTACTACTTCCGCCAGTACACCAAGACCAACGCCTACCTGGGCACGCGGCTCGGTCGGGTCTACTACCTGCTGCCCGAGAACAACGGCGTGCCGGTGGATATCGGCACGATCGACGAATGGGTGGCGCAGGCCGCCGCCGCAGGGTACTGAGCCCGGCCACCCTGGCCGTCGGTCACGACGCCGCCAGCCGCTCCATCTCGTCGAGAATATCGTTCATGTGCCGCACCAGCGTCTGGTACGGCGCGGGCGTGGCCAGGTCGATGCCGGCCTCCTTCAGCAGCTGGTAGGGCGGCACCGAGCTGCCGGCCTTCAGCACGTTGACGAAGGTCTGCTGCACGCCCGGCTTGCCGGCCGCGATGTCCTGCCCGAACTGCGACGCCGCAGCCGTGGAAGTGGCGTAGACGTACACGTAGAACGGCCGGTGGAAGTGCGGGATGTAGGCCCACTCGCGGCAGACCTGCGGGTCGATCGTCATCACGCCCTGGTCGGCGCCGTGGTACTTGCGCAGCAGGCCGCAGTACAGCTCGGTGAACTTGCGCCCCGAGAGCGCCTCGCCGCGCTGCTGCGCGTCGTGGGCCTGCAGTTCGAACTCGGCGAACATGGCCTGGCGGAAGAAGCTCGCGCGCAGCCGCTCCAGCGCCTGGTCGAGCACGAACATGCGCTCGGACTTGTCGCGCGCCGTGCGCAGCATGTGCTGCGTCAGCAGCGCCTCGTTGGTGATCGACGCGGTCTCGGCGACGAACAGCGAGTAGCTCGCCGTCTCGAACGGCTGCGCGCGCTGCGCCAGGATGGTGTGGATGCCGTGTCCCCACTCGTGCGCGAAGGTGGTCAGGCTGTCGTAGGTGTCCTGGTGGTTCAGGAACACGAAGGTGCCCAGGCCGTAGACCCCGGTGGCATACGCGCCCGAGCGCTTGCCGTCGGCCGGCAGCACGTGCATCGTGCGCATCGACAGCGCGGTGCGCAGGTGCCCCATGTACTCCTCGCCCATCGGCTTCATCGCCTCGAGCGTGATCGCCGCCGCCTCCTGCACCGGGTAGCTGCGCGCCGACGGCACCATCTTCGGGTAGATGTCGTGATAGTGCAGGTCGGGCAGCTTCAGCAGCTTCTGCCGCAGCTTGAAGTAGCGGTGCAGCGTGGGCAGCGCCTTGTTGGTCTCGGCCACCAGCGTGCGCACCACCTGCTCGGGGATGTCGAACTGCGCCAGCGACGCCGCCGCGGCGCTCGGGTGGCCGCGCAGCTTCGCGTTCACGTTGCCGCTCTCCACGCGCGCGGCCAGCAACGTGCCCAGCGTGCCTTCGTACTGGCCGTAGGCCTTCCAGAAGGTCTCGAAGGTGCGCCGGCGCACGTCGCGGTCGGCATGCTGGCGGGCCATCTCGTAGCCGGTGTCGTTGAGCTTGACGCTGCGGCCGTCGATCTCGATGGAGGGCCACGCGGCGTCGGAGTCGATGAGCTGCGAGCGCGTCTGCGTCGGCGATCCGAGTACCGGCGACAGGGCGGCGAGCGCCGCCTCGGTCTCCGGCGCCAGCGTGTGCTTCGCCAGCCGCAGCGTGTCGCGGAGCCGCCGCTCGTGCTTCTTCAGGCCGGGCTCGGCACGCAGGTACTCGTCGACCTTCGCGGCGCCGAGGGCCTGGATCTCCGGATCCGTCCACGCCACCGCGGCCGCGATCTGGCCCCACAGGCTGCTCATCAGCCGCGAGCGCTCCTGGTTGCGGGGCGCGCGCGCGTCGGTGGACTGCTGCGTGCTGGCGTACACCCACAGCCGCTGCAGGCGCTGCCAGACCGCCGATTGCGCGTCCAGCGCGGTGCGCAGCGCGGCGGCGTCGCGGCCCAGCGTGCCGCGCGCCGCGGCCAGCGCGGGAATGGCGCCTGCGACCTCGAGCCGCTCGGCGTTCCAGGCGGCGTCGCTGGGGTAGATGCGCGTGAGGTCCCAGGCCCAGCGCGGATCGGTCGCATCGGGCGCGGGCGTCATCGCGCCCGGCCGGGCGTGCAGCGGGACGGTGGCCGCGCACAGCAGCGCGGCGAGCAGGGTGAGGCGGAACGACATCGTGTGCGGGTGGGCGAAAGGGCGCGATTCTCGCCGCGCCGCGATGCCCGTCCAGCGGCTTGCGACGAACCGTGCGCCGGGCCGCTTGGCCTACGGTGCGGCCGTCGCCGGCGCCGTTCCGGCCAGGAAGCGCTGCAGCTCCGGCAGCGTGGCCGCCGGGTCTTCCTCGTGCGGCAGGTGGCCGAGGTCGGGGTAGATCTTCAGCTGCGAGCCCGGGATCATCCGGTGGAACTCCTCGGCCACCGGTGGCGGGATCAGCCGGTCGCGCCCGCCCCAGATGATCAGCGTCGGCAGCCGCAGCGCGGCGATGCGGTCGACGTGGTCACCGCGCTCGAGCTGCTGCGCCCGCAGCCCCAGCGCGCGGCGGTTGCCGTCGCGCAGCGCCAGCTCGTAGTAGCGGTCGACCAGCTCGGCCGTCACGCGCTCGGGGTGCCCATAGGTGTTCACCAGGCCCTGTGCCACCAGCGCCCGCGGCAGCAGGTACTGGCCGAGCTGGTTGAGCACCGGGATGCGCACCAGCCAGAACCCCAGCGGCAACGACTCGGGTTCGAACTTCGTGCCGCTCGCATCAACCAGCACCAGCCGCTGCACGCGCTGCGGCGCCAGCGACGCGACGCGCCATGCGATCTCGCCGCCCATCGAGTTGCCGCCCACGCCGAAGCGTTGCACACCGAGCTGGTCGAGCACGTCCAGCACGAAGCGCGCGAGCGTGTCGCCGCGGTAGTCGTCGGGCGCGTGGCGGCCGGTGAAGGGACCGGTGAGGCCGAAGCCGGGCACGTCGAGCGTGATCACCCGGTGCTCGCGCTTGAGCTCGCGCACCCAGCCTTCCCAGGTGTGCAGGCTTGACGACGTGCCGTGCAGCAGCACCAGCGGCGCGGGGTCGGCGCGCGGCCCCTCGTCGCGCAGGTGCACGATCTGGCCCTTCACCTCCACGAAGTCCGACGGCGGCGGCGCCCAGCGCGCCACCAGCGTCTCCACCGGCCGATCGGGCGCGCGCGACATCGCCACGGCCAGCGCCGTCAGCATCATCAGGATGCCGACGATCTTGAGCAGCAGGTTGGCGATCACGCGGCGGCACCGCCGGGCCGGACCAGCTCGCGGCCGTCGAAGACGAAGCAGCCGCCTTGCCAGTGCGGCGCGCCGGGGCAACGCTCGAAGTAGCCCAGGATGCCGCCGTCGAGCTGCCGCACGTGGTCGACTCCGGCGTCGCGCATCCACAGCGCCGCCTTCTCGCAGCGGATGCCGCCGGTGCAGTACGACACCACGGTCTTGCCCTCCAGCTCGGCGCGGTGTTGCTCCAGCGCCTGCGGAAACTCGCCGAAACGCTGCAGCCGCCAGTCGAGCGCGCCGCGGAACGCGCCGGCGTCCACCTCGAAGGCGTTGCGCGTGTCCAGCAGCAGCACCTCGCGGCCTTCGTCGCAGCGGCCGGCGTCGAGCCAGCGCGCCAGCGTGGCGGCGTCCACGGTGGGGGCGCGGGCGGCGGCGGGACGCACAGCCGGCCGGTCCATGCGGATGATCTCGCGCTTGACCTTGGCCACCAGGCGGCCGAACGGCATCGCCGCGGCCTCGTGGCGGTGCCAGGGCATGCCGGCGAAGCGCGCGTCCTGCGCCAGCGCGTCGAGCCAGCCTCGCAGCGCGGCGGGCTCGCCGGCCAGCGTGGCGTTCAGGCCCTCGGCGGCCACCAGCAGCGTGCCGCGCAGGCCGGCGGCGCGGGCGCGGTCGTGCAGCCGTGCGCACACGTCGGCCGGGTCGGCCAGGTCCACGAAGCGGTAGCCCGCAACAATCGAAACCATCGGAACGTCTGCAGGGAGCGGTCGGGTTCGATAATTTTCGACCATCGCCGCCGCGGCCCGCGGCGCGCACCGCCGAGCGAGAACATGCCCGAGATCCTCGACAAGCTGAACCGCCTCTCCGAATCGCACGGCGAACTGCGCGCCGGGCGGGGCCTCGCCAGCGGCGTCATCGCGCTGTCGCTGGCGATCCTGTGCTTCCTCGGCGTGCTGGCCTTCCACTTCCCCGAGTACCTCACCACGCCGCAGCTGCGCAAGAGCTACAACGTCGACCTGATGCGGCAGCTGCTGTACTGGTCGCTGGTGATCAGCGGCGGCATCGCGCTCTTCAACGTGCTGTTCACCAAGGTGCGCTGGCTCTCGGTGGGCACCTTCGTGCTGATCGGCCTCAGCCTGGCGCTGGGCGGGCACCGCGTCGAGGTCGACCCCAACTTCCCCGACGGCACGCCCTACATCGGCCTGGACTGGTTCGTGCTGGACCTGCTGGGTTCGACGCTGATCTTCGTGTTCGTCGAGAAGCTGTTCCCGCTGCGCAAGGACCAGCCGGTGTTCCGCCCCGAGTGGCAGACCGACTTCCACCACTTCATCGTCAACCACCTGATCGTCGGCTTCGTGCTGCTGGCCACCAACCTGCTCGTGCACAAGCTGTTCGGCTGGGCCGCCAAGGACGGCGTGCAGGGCTGGGTGCAGGGGCTGCCGTTCCCGGTGGCGCTGTTCGGCATCATCCTCGTGGCCGACCTCGTGCAGTACTGGACGCACCGCGCGTACCACGAGGTGCCGCTGCTGTGGCGGCTGCATGCGGTGCACCACAGCGTGAAGAGCATGGACTGGATGGCCGGCTCGCGGCAGCACATCCTGGAGCTGATCCTCACGCGCACGCTGGTGCTGGCACCGATCTACGTGCTGGGCTTTTCCAAGGAGGTGATCGACGCGTACATCGTCGTCGTCGGCTTCCAGGCGGTGTTCAACCACGCCAACGTGTCGGTGCGCCTGGGGCCGCTGCGCTACGTGATCGTCACGCCCAACTTCCACCACTGGCACCACTCGCAGGACGACGAGGCGATCGACAAGAACTACGCCGCCCACTTCGCCTTCCTCGACCATCTGTTCGGCACTGCGGTGCAGAGCGACCGCGAGTGGCCCGCCCAGTACGGCGTGGTCGGGGACTACGTGCCACCGGGGTTCTGGAAGCAGCTGGCGTTCCCGTTCACCTGGCGCGGGTAGGCACCGACGACCCGCCGGACGGCAAAACGCCCCGGCGCGGTTCGCGGCGGGGCGTCCGTGGACCGGGGGAGGTCAGCGGCGCGAGCGGCGTGTTGCGGCCAGGCCCAGCAGGCCGAGCGCGGCGAGCGCAACCCCGGTCGGCTCGGGAATGCGATCGACGACGACGTTGTCGACCCACACCGTGCCCGTGCCTCCGACCGTCGTGAACAGCAGCTTCAGGTCTGTCGAGGCGCCGGCGGCGGTGAAGGTACCGGTAAAGTGCTCCCACGAGCCTTCCACCAGCGCAAGGGGCCCCGTCAGATCGCCGACATCCAGCGACAGCGCGTTGGGCGGAACGCTGCCGTTCGTGTTGAAGTAGAACGAGATGGTGTAGCTGGCGCCAGCTTCGGTGGTCAGGGCTTGCGACAGCACCCCGGCCGGCGGGCTGTTGTCGAAGCCATAGAAGTAGGCCACGCCATCCTGGGCCGGCGGGCCCTGGTCGCCCGCGAAACAACCGCCCGGGCTGGCGATACAGCTCCAGCCGGTCAGGCCGGACTCGAAGCTGCCGTTGGTGACCAGCGAGGCCTGCGAGGAGGCCGCGGCGAGCGTGGCGACGGCGGCGGCGACCAGGGTATGCAACTTCATTGGGTTGACCTCTTTCGAAAGTGGGGGGGCGAACCGATCAAACACCTGCTTACAAGCAATGCCCGTGCCATCGTCGCCCCCGATTCGATGTCTCCCCAGGTGTCAGACGTGGCTTCCGGGAGGCCTCGCTGCCGGTTGCCTAACGGCGAGTGTCAAGCCTGCCGACACCCGACGCTTGTTGCGATCCCTCGTGCCCGCGCCGCTGGATCAGGGATGCCGCAGGATCGACGCCGTGGCGACGACTTCCTCGAACAGCGCCATCGACACGCGCCCCGACACCGCATAGGGGTCGATGCCCGCGCGCTCGGAATACTTCAGCAGCAGCGCCGGGTTGAGCCGCGCCACGTCGACCTGGCCCATCGCCCAGCCGGCGAAGCGGCGTTCGTCGATCTCCTCGTAGCGCAGCAGCTCGACGTCGGTGTGGCGCACGTCGCCGACGATGCGCCCGTAGAGCTTGTTCACCGCGCTGCGGCCCCCTTCGAGCACCTGCAGGAACACGCCCTGCGAATAGCACAGCACGCCGGTGATGCCGCACTCCGGGTTGTTGTGGCGCGACTTGCCGAGGATGGCGGCCAGCTCCACCTCGTCGAAGGCCTCGACGGCGCGGCTGGCATAGAGCAATCTGACGAGCATCGGGGGTTCAACCGTTCTTGCGGGACAGCAGCGAGAGGAATTCGCGGCGCAGGTTGGCGTCCTTCAGGAAGGCGCCGCGCATCACGCTGTTGACCATCGCGCTGGCATTGTCCTTCACGCCGCGCCAGTGCATGCAGAAGTGGTCGGCCTCCATCACGATGGCCAGCCCGTCGGGACGCACGCGCTGCTGCAGCTCGTTGGCCAGCATCGTCACCGCCTCCTCCTGGATCTGCGGGCGGCTCATCACCCAGTCGCAGATGCGCGTGTACTTCGACAGGCCGATCAGGTTGGAGTGCTCGTTGGGCAGCAGGCCGATCCAGACCTTGCCGAGGATCGGGCACAGGTGGTGCGAGCAGGCGCTGCGCACGGTGATCGGACCGACGATCATCAGCTCGTTGAGGCGCTCGGCGTTCGGGAACTCGGTGACCGAGGGCATCGGCCGGTAGCGGCCGGCGAACACCTCCTCGACGAACATCTTGGCCACCCGCTTGGCCGTCTCCTGGGTGTTGTGGTCGCTCTCGGTGTCGATGACCAGCGCCCGCAGCACCTCGTGCATCTTGGCCTGCACCTCGGCCTTCAGCTCCTCCAGCTCGCCGTCGCGGATGTGGCCCGCGATGTTGTCGTTGGCGTGGAAGCGGCAGTCGGCCGACAGCAGCCGGTAGCGGATGCGCTCCGACGCCGGCATCGCGGCGAGCTCCTCTTCGCTGCGGAAGAGGCGGGGGGACGTGGAAGTCATGGCCATCGGCGGGTGGGCTCGCGGAGGGACGCGGATTGTGTACGGACCCGCAAAGCCTTGCTGGCCAGTGCCCTAGACTGATGCGATGCCTGCCGACACAGCCTCCGCGGCGTCGCTGCCGCTGGCGCAGCTGCTGCTCGGCACGGCCGACGCAGTGCGCGCCGTGGCCGACGGCCGCTCGCTCGACGATGCGCTCGCCCGCGTCGACGTGCCCGCCCGCCCGGGCGTGCAGGCGCTGGCCTTCCACGTGCTGCGCTGGTGGGGCAGCGCGCGCGTGCTGCGCGAACGGCTGGCGTCCAAGACCCCACCGCCGCCAGTGGACGCGCTGCTCTGCACGGCACTTGCGCTGCTGTGGCCGGCCGGCTCGCCGCCGTACGCCGAGCACACGCTCGTCGACCAGGCCGTGGCCGCGGCGCGGCGGCGCACGCCGGCGGCGGCCGGCTTCGTCAATGCGGTGCTACGGCGCTTCCTGCGCGAGCGCGAGGCGCTGGTGGCAGCCGTGTCCGCTGTTCCGCTGGCGGCGTGGAACCACCCGCCGTGGTGGATCGACCGCGTGCGTGCCGACTGGCCGGCGCTGTGGCAGCAGGTGCTTGCGCAAGCGCAGCAGCATCCGCCGATGACGCTGCGCGTCAACGCGCGGCGGCTGACCGGCGCAGCCTGGGTCGAGCGGCTCGCCGCGCACGGCCCCGCCGGCCGCGGCGCCCGCGTGCTCGACGACCCGCTGCTGCGCGGCCTGGCCGTGGTGCTCGACGAGCCCTGCCCGGTGCAGCAGCTGCCCGGTTTCGCCGACGGCGATGTCTCGGTGCAGGACGCCGCCACGCAGCGCGCCGCGCCGCTGCTGCTGCTGGGAGACGGGCTGGCGCGGGGCGCGCGCGTGCTCGACGCCTGCGCCGCGCCCGGCGGCAAGACCGCGCAGCTGCTCGAGCTCGCCGATGTCGACGTGACGGCGCTGGACGTCGATGCGCGCCGGCTCGAGCGCGTGCAGGGCACGCTGCAGCGCCTGGGCTTGCGCGCCGACGTGCGCACCGGCGATGCCGGCGATCCGCGCGGCTGGTGGGACGGTCGCCCCTACGACGCGATCCTCGTCGATGCGCCGTGCACCGCATCGGGCATCGTGCGCCGCCACCCCGACGTGCGCTGGCTGCGGCGGCCGGGCGACCTCGACGCGCTGGCCCGCACGCAGGACCGCATCCTCGACGCGCTGTGGCCGCTGCTCGCCCCCGGCGGGCGAATGGTCTATGCCACCTGCTCGGTGTTCCGCTGCGAGGGGCAGGAGCGGATCGACGCGTTTTTGCAACGCGCGGGCGCCGCCGATGCCCGGCTCGACCCGGCCAGCCCCGGCCACCTGCTGCCGCTCGCCCACAATGGTGCGGGCCTCGCGTCGTCCTCGGCGGCCGCGCTGCACGACGGCTTCTACCTCGCGCTGCTGCACAAGGCCCCGCTGTAGACACTCCGCCCGCACCCCGCCTTCCAACGCCGTCGCGCCGTCCCATGCCGCCCCCCATCGTCCCAGCTGCATGGATGAGGATGGCTGCGGCGATGCTCGCCCTGCTGGCGCTGCTGCTGGGCCTCATGGCGGGCACTCCGGCGCGGGCGCAGGGCGTGGAGCTGCCGACCTTCGAGCTCAAGCGCCAGGACGGCGCGCTGACGCTGGACTTTGCAGCGCACCTGGTGCTGCCGCGCCCGGTGGAGGATGCGCTGCAGCGCGGCGTGCCGGTGTACTTCGTGGCCGAGGCGCAGCTGCTGCGCTCGCGCTGGTACTGGCGCGACGAGCGCGTGGCGCGCGTCTCGCGGGCCTGGCGGCTGGCGTTCCAGCCGCTCACGTCGAGTTGGCGCGTGAGCTTCGGCGGCCTGAACCAGACCTTCGCCACGCAGGCCGAGGCCTTGACGGCCCTGTCGCGCAGCAGCGGCTGGAAGCTGGCCGACCTGGCGCAGCTCGATCCCGGCAGCAGCTACTACGTCGAGTTCACGTTCCGGCTCGACAACACCCAGCTGCCCAGCCCCATGCAGATCAGCCTGGGCGCGCAGACCGGCTGGACGATGGGCGTGGAGCGCACGCAACGGGTCGAATGACGCCGACACCGCGATGACCAAGGCGGCGCGCTGGGCCTGGAGCGTGGCGCTGGTGGCCACCACCGGCGTGGTGCTGGTGCTCGCCTTCGTGCTCTCGCTGGCGATGGAAGGGGACGGCACGCTCGAGCGCCACTTCGTGTGGCTGTTCTGGCTCAACGTCGCGGTGGCGGTGCTGCTGGCGATGGTGGTCGGCTTCGTCGCGGTGCGGCTGGTGGTGCGCGTGCAGCGGCGCAAGTTCGGCAGCCGGCTGCTGATGAAGCTCGCGGGCATCTTCGCGCTGGTCGGGCTGCTGCCGGGCATCGTGATCTACACGGTGTCGTACCAATTCGTGTCGCGTTCGCTCGAGGTGTGGTTCGACGCCAAGGTGGCCGGTGCACTGGATGCGGGCCTGGCCCTGGGCCGCGACACGCTGGAGTCGATGCAGACCGACCTGGCCGCCAAGACCAAGCTGGCCGCCGAGCGCTTCGCCGAGGGCAGCCTCGCGATGACGCCCATCGTGCTGGAACGCATCCGCGAGCAGATCGGCGCCGAGGAGGTGGTGCTGGTCGGTAGCAACGGGCACATCCTCGTGACGGCCGGCGCGGCCGGGGCCGGCATCGTCTCCGAGCGCCCGGCGGCGGCGCTGATGCGGCAGGCGCGGGCCACCGGCGTGACCAGCCTCATCGAAGGGCTCGACGAGGAGACCTTGGCGCGCGCGCAGAGCGCCGGCGGCGGCGCGCGGCTGCGGGCGCTGGCCAAGGTGCCGCGCCGCGACGTGGCGCTGGCGCCCTCCGACGACCAGTTCCTGATGGTCGTGCAGCCGATCTCCCGCGGCATGGCGGTGAACGCGCTGGCGGTGCAGGCCGCGTACAGCGACTACCAGCAGCGCGCGCTGGCGCGCGACAGCCTGCGCCGCATGTACATCGGCACGCTGACGCTGGCGCTGGTGCTGGCGGTGTTCGGCGCGGTGCTGCTGGCCATCCTGCTGGGCACGCAGATCGCGCGCCCGCTGCTGCTGCTGGCCGACGGCGTGAGCCAGGTGGCGGCGGGCGACCTCACCGACAAGCCGGTGTTCGCGTCGGCCGACGAGCTCGGCGGGCTGACGCGCTCGTTCGCCGACATGACGCGCCAGCTCGCCGAGGCGCGCGAGGAGGTGCAGCGCGGCGTGCTGCAGCTCGAGGGCGCGCGCACGCGGCTGCAGACCATCCTCGACACGCTCTCGGCGGGCGTCATCGTGCTCGACCGCCACGGCCACATCGACATCGTGAACCCGGGCGCCACGCGCATCCTGCGGCTGCCGCTCTCGGCGTGGCGCGGACGGCGGCTCGACGCGCTGCCCGAGCTGGAGTCGTTCGCCGCCAGCGTGCGCGAGCGCTTCGAGCTGCTCGCCACCAGCCCCGAGGAAGGCGAGCGCGACCATTGGCAGGAGTCGATCGAGTTCAAGCGCGGCGACGGCACGCCGCTGACGCTGCTGGTGCGCGGAGCACTGCTGCCTTCGGAGCGCACGCCGGGCGGCTCGCCTGCTTCGCCGCCGACCGAAGGGAACACCTGGACGCCCGCGGCCGCCCGGGTCGGCGCGGCGCAGGACGCCAAGCTGCTGGTGTTCGACGACATCAGCGAGGTGATCTCGGCGCAGCGCTCGGCCGCGTGGGCCGAGGTGGCGCGGCGGCTGGCGCACGAGATCAAGAACCCGCTCACGCCGATCCAGCTCTCGGCGCAGCGCCTGCAGCACAAGCTCGAATCCCGGCTCGAAGGCCCCGACCGCGCGCTGCTGCTGCGCGGCGTGGCCACCATCGTCGCGCAGGTCGCGGCGATGCAGACGCTGGTCAACGAGTTCCGCGACTACGCGCGGCTGCCGGCGGCGGAGATGAAGCCACTCGATCTTTCGGCGCTGGTGACGGAGGTGCTCGCGCTCTACGCCGAGAAGCAGGAGCACGGGCAGCTGGTGGCGCGCGCGGCGCATCCGGTGCCGGCGATCCTCGGCGACGCGACGCAGCTGCGGCAGGTGATCCACAACCTGGTGCAGAACAGCCTCGACGCCGTGGCCGACCGCGAAGGCGGCCTCGTGCAGGTGGTGACCTCGGCGGCCACCAGCGAGTCGGGCGAGCCGCGCGAGGTGCGGCTGACCATCATCGACAACGGCCACGGCTTCGCCGAGAAGATTCTCAAGCGGGCCGCCGAGCCGTACGTCACCACCAAGGCCAAGGGCACGGGCCTGGGCCTGGCGGTGGTGAAGAAGATCGCCGACGAGCACGGCGCGCGTTTCCGCGTGGCCAACCTGCACGCCCGCGACGACCCCGACGCCCCGGTGATCGGGGCGAGAGTCTCGCTATCATTCCCGCACCTCGCGTCGGCAGCCGCGGTGCAGACCGTCGCCGACGCCACCCCCTGATCCTGCATGGCAACCATCCTGGTCGTAGACGACGAGCTCGGCATCCGCGCCCTGCTCTCGGAGATCCTGAGCGACGAAGGCCACACGGTCGAACTGGCGGAGAACGCCGCGCAGGCTCGCCAGGTGCGCGACATGCTGCGCCCCGACCTCGTGCTGCTGGACATCTGGATGCCCGACGTCGACGGCATCACGCTGCTGAAGGAGTGGGGCGCTTCCAGCCAGCTCACGATGCCGGTGATCATGATGAGCGGGCACGGCACCATCGACACCGCGGTGGAAGCCACCAAGTACGGCGCGATGGCGTTCCTCGAGAAGCCGATCACGCTGCAGAAACTGCTGCGCGCAGTGGACCAGGCGCTGGCCAAGCCGCCGCCGCGCGGCGGCGGCCACACGATGCCCGGCGCGCTCGACGGTCCGGTGCCGATGTCGATGCCCGCCGCACCGATGATGGCTGCGATGCCCGCCATCTCCGACGGCCCGCAGGCCGTGCAGAGCTTCGACCTCGACCGCCCGCTGCGCGAGGCGCGCGACACCTTCGAGAAGAACTACTTCGAGTTCCACCTCGCCAAGGAGAACGGCTCGATGACGCGCGTGGCCGAGAAGACCGGCCTGGAGCGCACCCACCTGTACCGCAAGCTCAAGCAGCTCGGCGTGGACCTCACGCGCAACAAGCGCGGCGGCGCGACGGGCTGATCGGGCGCTTCGGGCACCGCCTGCGGGAGAGCCTTAGCGGCTCGGCTAGAATGGTGGGCTTTCCGGCCTGGTAGCTCAGTTGGTAGAGCAGCGGATTGAAAATCCGCGTGTCGGTGGTTCGATTCCGCCCCAGGCCACCAATCAAAACGACAACGGCCCAGGCATTTCGCCTGGGCCGTTCTTCTGTCCGGCCTCGTCGTGCCGTCAGCGCTCAGTGCGTCTGGGTGCGGATGCGCTCCAGCTCCGCGATCATCGAGTCGACCTGATCGAGAAACGCGGCCCGGCTCGGATGCGGCTGGGCCGTGAACAGGTCCGACGCCTGTTGGGCGAGCCTCTCCTCGTGCGCCCGTCGTGCCCACCGTCGCACGTCCCAGCAGGTGAGCAGCGCCAGGCGGCCCAGGTCGTCGTTGCGACGTGCGTACTGCAGGTGGCCGAGCACGTCCTCGAGGTCGCGTCGGAGAGCGAGCGGCAGGGGATCACTCATGGTGCGGTGCAGCATATGCCGACTTCCCGCGGTTGTGTAGAGCGTTTCCTCCAAGCCGCGCCCGGTGGGATCAAGGTGCTCCGCTCCCACCATGCGGGCGCCGGTGGAACATGAAGAACTCTTCGTCGAGGATCCAGCCAAGCGCGTGGTAGAGAGACTGTGCTTGGGCGTTGGACCGCAGCACGTTCAGGCTCACGCGGCAGGCACCGAAGGCCCACGCATGGCGTTCGACCGCACCCAGCAGCGCCGACGCGGCACCCGACCGGCGGGCCTGCGCCGAGACGTACAGATCGTTCAGGATGAACACCCGGGCCAGCGCCGTCGACGAATAGCTCGGATAGAGCTGCGCGAAGCCCACGGGTCGCGCGTCCAGCGTCGCCAGGAAGATCACCGACTCCCCGTGATCGAAGCGCTCGCGCAGGAACCCGCGACAGGCCGGCAGGTCCGCAGGCTGGCCCTGGAACTGCCGGCACTGGTCGAAGAGGACTGCGGCGGCGTCGAGATCCGCCACCACGGCCTGGCGCACGACGAGCGGCTGCATGCGGACCGACCCCGAGGCGTCAGGCGGCAGCGCGGGCGAGCAGCAGGGCGCGCACGGCCTCGTACTCCCGGAGCCGCTCGCGGTCGCGGGCGGTCGGCTCGGAGATGCGGGAGAGATCCATGTTCTCGGCGTTGTCGGCCAGCTTGACGCGCAGGGCGATGGGGTGTTCCGCCGCCCGGGCCGCTGCCTCGAGCCGCGTCTCGCCCGGGCGCTTGGTCAGGGCGTCGACGGCCTCGACCACCGACTCGGGGAACCCCTCGGCGCGCAGTTGCGCGAGCGTGACGTCGGTGTCCTCGACGACGTCGTGCAGCACGGCGGCCATCCGCTCCTCCGGTTGCGCGACCCGCAGCATCACGCGGAGCGGGTGAAGGATGTACGGCTGTGCGGCCTTGTCTGTCTGCCCGGCGTGGGCGGCAGCGGCGATGGCGATGGCTCGCTCCAGGCTGGACATCAGAAGCCTCCGGTACGCAAGGGTCGCGCGCGGGGCCCGTCGAGCCCGCCTCGCCGGATCCGCGGCGACCCGTCGCGATCATCGCAGGATCGACCGGTGCGGTCTGCTGCGCGGGACTACATCGCGCAGGCGATGCCGGCCTTCGTCTGCGAGGCCCACGAGCAGATCGCCTCGATCGAAGAGCTGCTGCTGCAGCTCGAACGCGCCCCGACGACCGCGAACTGCTCGATGCGCTCTTCCGCTGTGCCCACACGGTCAAGGGCTCGGCCGGGATCTTCGGGCTCGATGCGGTGGTGGGTTTCACCCACCACGTGGAGACGCTGCTCGACCATCTGCGGGAAGGCCACGTCGCGCTCACGCCGGAGGTCTCCACGCTGCTGCTGGCCTGCAATGACCAGATCCGGCGGCTCGTCGACCGCGCCGGCGACGAGGACGACGGGTCGGCCGTCGCCGACCGCGCCGCCCTGGTGGCCCGGCTCGGCCGCCTGCTGCCCCACGACGACGAGGCACCCGCCCGCCCCGATGCACCGCCGCCTGACTGTTCCTCCGCGGGCCCTGACGCCGCCGCGGCGCAGTGGCGCATCTCGGCCCGCTTCGGCATCGACACCTTCCGCAACGGCATGGACCCACTGGCCATCCTGCAGTACCTGGGCGGACTCGGCGAGGCGATCAGCGTCGAAGGCGATGCCGGGACGGTGCCGCCACTGGAGTCGCTCGACCCGGAGGCCTGCCACTACGCCTGCACGATGGTCCTGCAGACGACGCATGGACGGCCCGAGATCGAGCAGGCGTTCAGCTTCGTGCGCGAGGACGTGAAGCTGGAGATCGCGCCGCTCGAAGGCTCGCACGCGCCGCCGGCCTCGCCCGACGTCGAGCAGGCCGCCGCCCTGCCCCGCGACACGCCGGCGATCGACGCCGCGGCCCGGGCTCGCGAGGGAGACGGGGCCGGCACGCGCTACATCCGCGTGCAGGCCGACCGCCTCGATGCGGTGATCAACCTGCTGGGCGAGCTCGTGATCGCCAGCGCCGGCGCCACGCTGATGGCGCGCCAGACGCGCCAGGCCCCGCTGATCGAGGCCAACGAGCAGATCGGCCGGCTCGTGGAGGGCTGCTCGGCGAGATCGTGCCGTCGATCCAGAAGACCAGCGAGCTGGTCCAGGAGATCACGGCCGCATCCACCGAGCAGAGCCAGTCGGTGACGCAGATCGGCGGCGCGATGGGGCAGCTCCCGCGCGTGACGCAGCAGAACGCGTCGGCCTCCGAGGAGCTGGCCGCCACCTCCGGGGAGCTGTCGAGCCAGGCCGAGCAGCTGCAGCAGTCGGTGGCCTTCTTCTCCGCGGGCTCGGCGGAAGCCTTCGTCGAGCGGCGCGCACCGAATTCGCCGATGCGCCCGGCACGGCCGCATGCGGCCGCGGGCGTGCCCGCGCGCCTGGCCACCGGCACGAGCAACTTCCGGCCCTACTGACCAGGAGCCGCCATGCAGGCCTTGACCTTCCAACTCGGCGCGGAGGTGTACGCGCTGGACATCCGCAACGTGCGCGAAATCATCCAGCACGGCCCGATGACGACCGTGCCGCTGATGCCCGGGTTCGTGCGAGGCGTCATCAACCTGCGCGGTGCGGTCGTGCCGGTCGTCGACCTGAACGCCCGTTTCGGCCGGTTGGCGTCGCTGCCGGGCAAGAAGACCTGCGTCGTGATCTTCGACGCGATGCGCGACGGCGAACGTGCCGAGCTCGGGTTGATGGTGGATGCCGTCAGCGAGGTGGTGGACATCCCCGCCGAGGCCATCGAGCCGCCCCCCGGATTCGGCGCCTCGGTGCGCCGCGAGTTCATCCGCGGCATCGGCAAGATCGGTGGCCGCTTCGTCATCCTGCTCGACCCCGATCGCGCGCTGGACATCGACGACATGGCCCGCCTGTGCGAGCTCTCGCAGGAGGCCGTCGCGGCCTGAGGGCGTGGGGCCGGCGGCACGCCCCGGCTCAGCGCACCTTCCAGCTCGGCCGCGGCCGCCACACCGCCAGCAGCACGTTCACGACGGCCATCGCGATCAGCAGCCACAGCGTGTAGCGCTCGGCGCGCAGCAGCGCGTCGAACGCCGCGGCGTCGGCGCCCGCCGCCGCCATCTCGGCCTGGTCGCGGGCGGCGCTGACCAGCATCAGCGTGGCCTGGAACACGGTGAAGCCCAGGAGCGCCTTCAGCCACGCCCAGCCGGCGTTCATGTAGGCCCGCGTCGCCGCCAGCGCGATGAGCCCGCTGACCACGACCACGGCCATCGACGGCAGCAGCACGTATTGCGCGATCGCGGCGAACAGCTGCCGCGCGACGGCGAACTCGGCCATCGCCGTGCGGTCGGCCGTGTGGTTGATGACGAGGCCTGCGGCGACGCCGCCGCCGTAGCCAATCGAGGCGATGTCGTGCAGCGCCTTCGCGCTCAGGCGCAGCCCGCCGCGGCCTGTCATGCGGTGCCTGCGCGCGTGCCGGGGGCGAGGGTCATCGGGAGCCTGCGGGGGAGATCGGTGTACCCGACCATCGTACCGAGACGGACCCGTCGAGCCGCTACAGTGGGCTGACGCCATGCCGCTCGCCGACACCCCGCTGCTGCCCGCGCTGCTCACCGCCGTTGAGGCCGTCGCGACGATCGCTTTCGCGGCCTCGGGCCTGCTGGAAGCCGCGCGCAAGCGCCTCGACGCCGTGGGCGTGTGCATGGTCACCGGCCTGGCGGCCTTCGGCGGCGGCACGCTGCGCGACGTGCTGCTGGACCGGCGGCCGTTCTTCTGGGTCGAGCATGCGGGCTGGCTGTGGGCGCTGCTGGCGCTGGCCGCGGCGGCGATGGCCTTCATGCGGGCACGCCACTTCGCACCCACCGCGCGCGCGATGCAATGGCCCGACGCGCTCGGGCTGGGTCTGTTCGCCGCCGGCGGAACGCTGGTGGCGCTGGAACAGGGCATGCCGGCGATCGTCGCGGTGCTGATGGGCGTGGTCACGGCCACCTTCGGTGGCGTGCTGCGCGACATCGTCTGCAACGAGATCCCCAGCGCCTTCAGCGACCACCGGCCGTACGCGCTGTGTGCCTTCGCCGGCGGCTGGGTGGTGGTGGGCGGCTACGCGTTGGCGATGCCGCATCCGCTGGCCATCGGCGCCGGCGCGGCCGTGACCTCGGCGCTGCGCGTGGCCGCGCTGTGGACCGGCTGGGAACTACCGCGCTGGTCACCCGGAGGCGGCGAGCGCTGACGCGCCGGCGCTACGCGCCCAGCTTCACCGCCTTGCCGCTGGTCGTGTCCCACGCGGCCCCGTCGCCGAGCGTGATCCGGTAGAACTCGCGCAGCACGTTGCCCATGAAACCGATCTCGACGATGGAGACATCGCGGAACTGCGTGTCGATGCCGCCGGGCAGGATGCGGTTGGCCTCGTCGGCCACGTCCTTCATGGATGCCTGCAGCCGCTCGTCGTAGCGCGTCATGCTGTACATCAGCGTGTTGTGCGGGTTGTGCGAGGCCGTCTCCTTGCCGTCCTTCATGATGTTCACGCCGCTCACGCCGATGGGTGTGCACGATCCTGACATCGCGGGGTGTCATCTTCAAGACGCATTCCACCCGTGCGGAAATGGGCCGCCGCCGCTCAACCCCCCAGCAGGTCGTACAACGCCCGCGCCACCACCTTCGTCGCCTTGCGCAGGTCCTCCAGCACCAGGTGCTCGTCGGCCCGCTTCGCGTTCGACTCCAGCACGGTGCGCGGCCCGGCGCCGTAGATGACGGCCGGCACGCCGCGGGCGCCGTAAAGGCGCACGTCGGTGTACAGCGGCGTGCCCACCACCGGCAGGGCCTCGCCGAACACGGCTTCGCCGTGGCGGCGGATCGCGTCGACCAGCGGCGCGTTGCGCGGGCTGGGCTGCAGCGCGTGGGCCAGCAGCAGGCGGCGGATCTCGACCTTCACGCGCGGGTCGTGCGCCTGCACGCTGCGCGCGATCAGCTCGCGCACCTCGGCCTCGACCTCCGCGGCGTTCTCCTCGGGGATCATGCGGCGGTCGAGCTTCAGCACCACTTTGCCAGGCACGACGTTGGTGTTGCTGCCGCCGTCGATGCGGCCGACATTGAGGTACGGGTGCGTGATGCCCTCGACCTTCGAGCGCCGCCCGCGCAGCACGCCGTTGTGGGCGTACAGCGCCGTGAGCAGCGCGTTGGCGCCCTGCAGGGCATCGACGCCGGTCTCCGGATACGCGGCGTGCGAGGCCAGGCCGTGCAGCGTCACCTCGAGCTGCAGGCAACCGTTGTGGGCGGTGACGACCTGGTACGAGAAGCCGGCGGCGATCAGCAGGTCGGGCCGCGTCAGTCCCTGGTCGAGCAGCCAGCCGGGGCCGAGCTCGCCGCCGAACTCCTCGTCGTAGGTGAAGTGCAGCTCCACGCCGCCCTTGAGCGGGGCGCGCAGCGCCTCGAGCGCGCGCACGGCGTAGGTGTAGGTGGCGAAGTCGCTCTTGCTCACCGCCGACGCGCGGCCGTAGAGGCGTCCGCCGTCGATCTCGCCGCCGTAGGGCGGGTGCGTCCAGCCGTCGCCGGGCGGCACCACGTCGCCGTGCGCGTTCAGCGCGATGGTCGGCCCGCCGCCGCCGTAGGGCCGGCGCACGATCAGGTTGGTGATCGACTCGAGGCCGTGCTCGCGCACCAGCGCCTCGGGCACCGGGTGCTGCTCCACCGGCAGGTCCATCTCGCGCAGCAGCTGCGCGGTGCGCTGCGCATGCGGCGCGTTGTTGCCGGGCGGCGTGTCGGTGGGCACGCGCACCAGCTCCTGCAGGAAGCGCACCTGCTCGTCGAAGTGCGCGTCGATCCAGGCGTCGAGTTGGGAGTGGCTCATGGCGGGGTGGTCAGCGGGATTCGGCCGCGAGCTTCTGCAGCAGCGCCTGGAAGGCGCGCACGCTCAGCTCGGCGTCGTGGTTGGTGGTGGACTCGAGCGGGTTGTGGCTGATGCCGGCGTTCTGCCCGCGCACGAACAGCATCGCCTGCGGCATCACCTCGTGCAGCTTCATCGCGTCGTGGCCGGCGCCGCTGGGCATGCGGAAGATCGGCAGGCCGAGGCCCTGCACCGCGGCTTCCCAGCGCTGCTGCCAGGCCGGGGCGCTGGGGGCCGCGGCGGCGCGCACCGTCTCCTCCAGCGTGTGGTGCACGCCGCGGCGTTCGCAGATCGCACGCAGCTCGGCGAGCACGTCGTCGGTGCAGCGGTCGCGTGCGGCGTTGGTGGTGGCGCGGATGTCCAGGCTGAAGCGGCAGCGGCCCGGCACCACGTTGATCGAGCCGCCGGGCACGTCGAGCAGGCCCATCGTGCCGACCACGTCGGGCTCGGCGGCGGCGCGCTGCTCCAGGTAGAGCGCCAGCTCGGCCACCGCAGCGGCGGCGTCGCGCCGGCGGCCCATCGGCGTGGTGCCGGCGTGGCTGGCCATGCCGATCACCTCGCCGAGGAACCGCACGCTGCCGTTGATCGACGTGACGATGCCCAGCGGCAGGTCCATCTCGTTGAGCACCGGCCCCTGCTCGATGTGTACCTCGACGAAGCCGAGGTAGCGCGCGGGGTCGCGCTTCAACTTCGGGATGTCGGCGATGCACAAGCCCGCGTGTTCCATCGCCGCGCGCATCGTCACGCCATCGGCGTCCTTCTGGTCGAGCCAGGCCGGATCGAAGTGGCCGGTGAGCGCACCCGAGCCGAGGAACACGGCCTTGTAGCGCTGGCCTTCCTCCTCGGCGAAGCCGACCACCTCGATGCCGTAGGGCAGCCGGCGGCCGGCCTGGTGCAGCTCGTGCACGCAGGCCATCGGCACGAAGATGCCCAGGCGCCCGTCGTACTTGCCGCCGTTGCGCACGGTGTCGTAGTGGCTGCCCGTCAGCAGCCGCGGCGTGGCGCGGTCGCTACCGTGGTAGACGCCCACCACATTGCCCACCGCATCGATTTCGACGTCGTCGAAGCCGCAGTCGGCACGCATCCAGTGCGCCAGACGCTGCGCGGCGGCGCGGTGCGCATCGGTGAGATAGGTGACGGTGAGCTGCCCGCGCTCGGCGTAGCCGGGGTCGGAGTGCGCGGCCAGCCGCTCGGCCCAGTCCCACACGAGATTGCCGATCTCGGGCTGCTCGCCGAACTTGTCGGCCAGTCGGATCTCGGCGATGCGGTGGATGTTGCGCAGCGCCTCGGCGAACTCGTAGTCGGGGTGGTGCTCCAACCGCCGCGCGAACGTGGCGATGATCTCGGCCTTGTCCAGCCCCGTGCCGCGCGGCCCGCGCACGGCGAGGATGAACGGGAACCCGAACTTGGCGTTGTAGTCGGCGTTGAGCTGCTGGATGCGCGCGAACTCCTCGGGCGTGCAGTCGGTGAGGCCGGCCCTGCCCTGTTCGTTCGTGCTCTCGGCCGTGAGCGTGCGCGACACCATCGCCTTGCCGGCGAGCTCCGGGTGGGCGCGGATCAGCGCGAGCTGCACGTCGCGCCCGGCGCCGCGCACCACGTCGACCAGCGCGCGCTTCAGCGCGGCGAGCGTGGCGAACGGCCGTGCGTCCCAGGCGCGCTCGGGGATCCACGGCGAGTGCTCGTAGGTGCCTTCGAGCAGCGCGGTGAAGGCGGCGCGGTCGGCGGCGTTGATCTGCTGCAGCGTGAGCGCCATGGTCACTCCCAGACGAAGGCGGTGGCGGGGTCGAACGGATGCGTGGCGCGCCAGTGCCGCGCGATGTCGATGCGCCTCGTGATCCACACGCCCTCGTGCCGCTGCACGTGGTCGAGGAAGCGCTGCAGCGAGCCGATGCGCCCGGGCTTGCCCAGCAGCCGGCAGTGCATCCCGATCGACATCATCTTCGGCCGGTCGGCGCCGGCCGGGTCGCCTTCGGCATACAGCGCGTCGAAGGAGTCGCGCAGGTAGGTGTAGAAGTGGTCGCCGGTGTTGAAGCCCTGCGCCTGCACGTAGCGCATGTCGTTGGTGTCCAGCGAGTAGGGCAGCACGAGGTGTGGCGCCAGCGTGCCGTCGGCCTTCTTCACCTGCAGCCAGAACGGCAGGTCGTCGCCGTAGTAGTCGCTGTCGTACTCGTAGCCGCCCTGGTCGACAACGAGGCGCCGCGTGTTCGGGCTGTCGCGGCCCGTGTACCAGCCCTGCGCCCAGGCGCCGCCGGTCAGCTCCTTCAGCAGCGCGGTGGCGGTGGCGATGTGCTTGCGCTCGGTGGCCTCGGGCATGTGCTGGTGGTGGATCCAGCGCAGGCCGTGGTTGGCGATCTCGTCGCCGCGCGCCAGGAAGGTCTGCACCAGTTCCGGGTAGCGCTCGAGCGCCGAGACGACGCCGAAGACGGTCAGCGGCAACCCGCGCTGCTCGAACTCGCGCAGGATGCGCCACACGCCGACGCGCGAGCCGTACTCGTACATCGACTCCATGGTCATGTGGCGGTTCTCGTAGGCCTGCGCCGTGACCATCTCGGACAGGAAGGTCTCGGTGGTCGGGTCGCCGTGCAGCGGGTTGTTCTCGCCGCCTTCCTCGTAGTTCAGCACGAACGACACGGCGACCCGCGCGCCGCCGGGCCAGCGCGCGTGCGGCGGGTTGCGGCCGTGGCCGCGCAGGTCTCTCGGGTACGGCAGTGTCATGTGCGGCTCTCTGGTTTCAGCAGTTCGGCCAGCTCGCCGGTGCGCGGCTGGCGTTGCAGGTTGCGCTCGACGTTGCCGAGGTGGCTTTCCATCAGCCGCACCGCGGCGCGCGTGTCGCGGCGTGCCAGCGCGTCGACGATGGCCACGTGCTCGTCGGCCGAATGCTCGGCCGAGTGCGACGACTGGTACATCAGCGCGATCAGCGAGCAGCGCGACAGCAGGTCGGTGAGCAGGTCGGCCAGCACCTGGTTGCCCAGCATCTGCGCCAGCACCACGTGGAAGTCGGCCAGCAGCCGGGTGCGGCCGGTGACGTCGGTGCGCGCCACGGCGTCGCCCTCGCGCTTCAGGTGCTGCCGCAGCTCGCGCACCTGCTCGTCGCTGATCACGGCACACAGCTGGCGCACCATCGCCGCCTCGAGCATCTGGCGCACCTGGAACACCTGGCGCGCCTCCTCGACGCTCGGCGCCGCGACGAACGCGCCGCGCGCCGGTTCGAGCGTGACGAGGTGGTCGCGCGAGAGCTGGTTCAGCGCCTGGCGCACGATGGTGCGGCTGACCTGGAAGATGTCGGCGATCTGCTGCTCGGCCAGCTTGGTGCCCGGCATCAGGCGGCGCTCGACGATGGCTGTGGTGATCGACTCGACGATCTGGTCGGTGCTGCTGCCCGTGCTGCGCGCCGCGGGTTGCGGGCGGTCGACCAGGCGCAGCGAGGAGGCGGACTTGCGGGTCATCGGGCTTGTCGGTGTGCGCGCAAAGTGTATACACTCCTGTGGACCGCATCAAGCCGGTGCGCGCTTTTCCGGGGTCGGCCGCAGGGCATGCGAGTTGCATGCAGGCATCGATTCCGCCACTTCAACAGATCCGAGGAGATGTCGATGATCCGTCCGTTGCTGGCTGCCGCGTTCGTCGCGGGCGCCCTGTTGCAGCCCGCGTGGGCTGCCTGGCCCGAGAAGCCCATTCGTGTCGTCGTGACGTTCGCCGCCGGGGGCGCCAGCGACATCGTGGCGCGCGCCATCTCCGAGCCGCTCGCCAAGGCGCTGGGGCAGCCGGTGGTGGTCGACAACAAGCCGGGCGCCGGCGGCACGCTCGGGGGCGCCGAAGTGGTGCGTGCCGCACCGGACGGGTACACGCTGATGCTGTCCAACAGCACGCCCACGTCGATCGGCCCGTACACCGTGCCCAAGCTGCCGTACGACCCGGTCAAGCAGTTCACGCACGTGGCGATGCTGGGCGTGGCGCCGGTGCTGATCATGGCCAATCCGAAGTCGGGCCCGGTGTCGCTGCAGGAACTGCCCAAGGCCGCGGCAGTTCCCGGCTACACCTTCGGTAGTGGCGGCCCGGGCTCGATCGGCCACATCGTCGGCGAGATGGCCAAGGCAGCGATGAAGGTGCAGATGACGCACGTGCCCTACCGCGGCGGCGCGCCGATGACCACCGACCTGATCGCCGGGCAGATCCCGGTGGGCATCGACGTCATCACCGCGTTCGTGCCGATGGTCAAGACCGGGCAGATCCGCGCGCTGGCCGTCACCACGCGCACGCGCTCGCCGCTGCTGCCCGACGTGCCGACGGTGGTGGAAGCCGGCTACCCGCAGCTCGTGGCCGAGAACTACTTCGGCGTGTCCGGCCCCGCCGGGCTGCCGGCGGAGGTCACCGACAAGCTCGGCAAGGCGCTGGCGGCCATCGTCTCCGACCCGGCCATCGTCAAGCGCTTCGAGGAGCTGGGCATCACGCCGGTGAAGATGAGCTCCGGCGAGTTCACGGGCTTCATCGCCAAGCAGGTGGCCGACTGGGGCCCGGCGATCAAGGCGGCCGACATCAAGCCTTGAGCGGGCGCGCGGGCCGCGGGTGGGCCTTCCGGTGGGTGCCGCATCGCGGCGTACAGTGCGCGGCATGCCCCGGGGCCCGGCGATGGTCGCCTCGGGCCGGGGCGCACTCCGGAAAGGTCGCCCCGATGACTGCTCGCCCGTCCCGCATCGCCCGCCGTGTCGCGCTCGTGGCCGTGCCCGCATGGGCGCTGGGTTGCGCCGATCTCGCGGTGTCGCAGCCGCAAGGGGGGATGCCGCCGCCCGCGCCGCGCGACAGCGGTACCTACCGCATCCTGCACGCCCGCTACGGCACCGCCGAACACAACGTCGACGTCACGCCGCGGCTGCGCGAACTGGCGGCGCGCGACATGACCTTCCGCGTCAGCAACGAGGTGTTCGGCACCGACCCGCATCCGAACGTCGTGAAGGTGCTGCGCATCCAAGCGCGCGGGCCCGACGGGCAGGTGCGCACCTTCGACTACGGCGAAGGCCAGTACGTGCCGGGCGCGGAGTTCGTCGGCTGGGCCGCCGGCAACTGGGGCCGTGACGCCTGGAGCGGCGGCTGGGGTTCGCCCACCGCCCCGGCGCAGGACCGCGGCAGCTACACGATCCTGAACGCCCGCTACGGCACCGCCGAGCGCAACATCGACGTCACGCCGCGCCTGCGCGACCTGGCGCGGCGCGATGCCAGCTTCCGCGTGAGCAACGACCTGTTCGGCACCGATCCGCACCCGAACGTCGTGAAGACGCTGCGCATCCACGCGCGCGGGCCCGACGGGCAGAACCGCACCTTCGACTACCCCGAGGGGCAGTTCGTGCAGGGCTCGCAGTTCATCGGCTGGGCCTCCGGCAACTGGGGGCAGGGCGGTTGGAACGGCGGCTGGGGCGGCAGCCCCGGGCCGGGCACGCCGACGCCGGGCCAGGACCGCGGCGAGTTCCAGATCCTGCACGCCCGCTATGGCACCGCCGAGCGCAACATCGACGTGACGCCGCGGCTGCGCGAACTGGCGCGGCGCGATGCCTCCTTCCGCGTGGCCAACACCCTGTTCGGCAACGACCCGCACCCGAACGTCGTGAAGACGCTGCGCATCTTCGCGCGCGGCCCCGGCGGGCAGACCCGCACCTTCGACTACCCCGAGGGGCAGGTGGTGCAGGGCTCGCGTTTCGTCGGCTGGAGCAACGGCAACTGGGGCGACGGGCGCTGGGCCGGCGGGTGGAACGGGCGCTGACGCGCGGGCCTGCGACGCGGCGACTCGGGTTTACCCGACGCGCTATCGCACACGAACGTGTATACACTTTGAGCAGGTCGCCGCGGGGCCGCGGACCGGCAGCAGCACCTGCCACCACGCGACAGACGCGACCTCCCTGCCCCACAGGGCCCGCCGTGGTGTGGGCAGCTGACGCGCCGGCGTAGCCGCGCGCCACCCGGAGCACCGCCGATGGAAGGCTATCTCCTCGACTGGGCCAACCTGCTGCTGCGCTGGACGCACGTGATCACCGCCATCGCGTGGATCGGCTCGTCGTTCTACTTCGTGCTGCTGGACAACAGCCTTTCGCCCCCCGAGCACGACGACCTCAAGCAGAAGGGCGTCGACGGCGAGATGTGGGCCGTGCACGGCGGCGGCTTCTACCACTCGAACAAGTACATGGTGGCGCCGCGCTGGCGGCCGCTGCCGGAGAACCTGCACTGGTCGTACTGGGAGAGCTACTCCACCTGGCTCACCGGTTTCGCGCTGTTCACGGTGCTGTACCTGTTCAACGCCGGCAGCTTCCTCGTCGACAAGAGCGTGCACGACTGGGCGCCCGGCACCGCCATCGCCGCGGCGTTGGCGTTCCTGGTGGCGTTCTGGTTCGTCTACGACGCGATCTGCCGCACGCTCGGCCAGCGCGAGGGCGGCGACCGCATCGTCGGCGCGCTGGTCACGGTGTTCGTGGTGTTCGCGTCGTGGCTGGCCTGCCAGCTCTTCGCGGGGCGCGCCGCGTTCCTGATGGTGGGCGCGATGCTGGCCACTGCGATGAGCGCCAACGTGTTCTTCTGGATCATCCCGGGGCAGCGCACGGTGATCGCGCAGCTGCGGGCCGGCCAGCCGCCCGATCCCATCCACGGGCAGCGCGGCAAGCAGCGCAGCGTGCACAACACGTACTTCACGCTGCCGGTGATCATCGCGATGCTGTCCAACCACTACGGTTGGCTGTACCAGGGGCCGAACAATTGGCTGGTGCTGGTGCTGCTGATGCTGGCCGGCGCGCTGATCCGCCACAGCTTCGTGGCGCGGCACAAGGCGCACGTGCAGGGCAGGCGCACGCCGTGGGAACACGCGGTGGCGGGCACGGTGGTGCTGGTGGGCCTCGCGCTGTGGCTGGCGCCCAAGCCGCCGAGCGCCGAGCAGATCGCCGCGGCCAAGGCCGCCGCCGCGAAGCCGGCCGGCTATGCCGAGGTGCGTGCGGTGCTGGATCAGCGCTGCAGCCTGTGCCACAACGCGGCCGTGCAGCAGAAGAACGTGGCACTGCACACGCCCGAGCTGCTCAAGCAGCACGCGCAGCAGGTCTACCAGCAGGCCGCCGTGCTGAAGCTGATGCCCCTGAACAATGCCACGCAGATCACCGACGCTGAACGCGAGTTGATCAAGCGCTGGTACGAGGCCGGTGCGCCGGTGAATTGAGTCGCCGGTGACCTACGAGGAACTGCAGGTCCGCATCGACCTGGCCGCCGCCTACCGGCTCGCGGCGCTGAACGGCTGGGACGACACCGTCTACACGCACCTCTCCGCGGCCGTGCCCGGCCAGCCGGGCGCGTACCTGATCAACGCCATCGGCCTCGGCTTCGACGAGGTGTGCGTGAGCAACCTCGTGAAGGTCGACGTGCACGGCCGCGTGATCGACGGCAGCGATGCGCGCGTGAACCCGAGCGGCTTCGCGATCCACGGCGCGGTGCACGCGGCGCGCGCCGACGCGGTGTGCGTGATCCACCTGCACACGATCAGCGGCGTGGCGCTGTCGATGCTGCCCGAGGGGCTGCTGCCGCTGTCGCAGTGGGCGATGCGGTTGCACGGGCGGCTGGGCCGCCACGCCTACGAGGGCCTGGCGCTGGGGGCCGACGAGCAGGCGCGCATCGTCGCCGCACTCGGCGACCTCGACGGGCTGATCCTCGAGAACCACGGCGTGCTGACCGTCGGCCGCACGGTGGCCGAGGCCTACCTGCTGATGCACCTGCTCGACCGCGCCGCCAAGGCGCAGCTGGCCGCGATGGCCGCCACCGGCGGCCGGCTGCGCCCGGTGAGCGACGCACTTGCCGCACTGACGCACCGCCAGTGGGTGGGCGACGGCACCGAGCGCGACGGCGATGTCGAGTGGCCGTCGCTGCTGCGGCGGCTCGACCGGCTGTCGCCCGGCTTTCGCGACTGACCTTCCTTCCGAGGACCTGCACCCCATGCCCACCATCCACATCGAACTCTTCGAGGGCCGCACGGTCGAGCAGAAGGCCGCGCTGGCGCGGGAGGTCACCGACGCCTGCGTGCGGGTGCTCGGCGGCTCCGCCGACGGCGTCGACGTGCTGTTCGTCGACGTGCCGCGCGGCAACTGGGCCACCGGCGGCGTGCTGTGGAGCCAGCGGCCGCCGGCGAAGCCGGCCGGCTGACGACAAACGCAGGTCAGCGGCCGGTGCCCGCGCTGCGCTGCGCGAGGCCCACGCAGGCGATCACCACCACCGCGCAGCCCATCGTCCACGCATCGACGACATCGCCCAGCAGCGGCACCGACAGCGCGATGGCGAAGAACGGCTGCAGCGCCTGCACCTGGCTCACGCGGACCGGGCCGCCCCAGTCCAGCGCGCGGTACCACGCGAAGAAGGCCGCCCACATCGACACCAGCGAGACGTAGCCGAACGCCGTCCATGCGGTGCCCGACACCGGCCCGGCAGGCCATGTCCAGAGCGCCACCGGCAGGGCGACCGGCAGCGTGCACAGCACCACCCAGCAGATCGTGCGCTCGGCCCCCAGGCTGCGCGTGGCGGCCGCACCCTGCACGTAGCCCAGCGAGGCGCCGAGCACGCCGATCAGCACGAGCGCGTCGGCCCAGGCCGGCACGAGCGCATCACCGGCACCGCCAGCGGCCCGCCCCGCGGCGTGCACCGCGAGCAGCCCCGCCGTGG
Organism: Rubrivivax sp.; assembly: GCA_016789955.1. Lineage (GTDB taxonomy): Bacteria > Pseudomonadota > Gammaproteobacteria > Burkholderiales > Burkholderiaceae_C > Rubrivivax. The sequence continues at coordinate 42,284 of JAEUPB010000001.1, forward strand.
CCGCAGCCCAGGCCCAGAAGGTGCGCCGTTGCGGCTGCCGCAGCGCCAGCGCGGCGCAGACCGCCGTGGCCAGCGGCAGCCCCGCGGTGATCACCGCGACATGCGGCGCACCCACGACGCGCAGCGCCAGCGCCAGGGACAGTGGATAGATGATCGCGTTGCCCGCCGCCGCGATCACGAGCGCGCGCGCCTGCCGACGGTCAGGCCAGGGGCTGTGCGTCAGCCACAGCAGCAGCGCCGACGGCACGGCCGCCACCACCAGCCGGCCGAAGGTGACGAACCACGGCGACAGCTCCGGCGTCGCGTCGGTGCCGGTGGCCAGTCGCGTCACCGGCAGCGTGGCGCCGAACAGCGCCATCGCCAGCACGCCGAGCGCCAGTCCGGCCGAGGCGCGGCGGTGCGGCGGCTCGTCGGCGCTCACCGCAGCCTCAGCCCGTCACCGCTCGACGGTCTTGTTCCAGCGCGTGTTCCATTCGGGGCGCAGCTGGTTGACGGTGTCCCAGTCGATCGTCACCACGGTCTTCATGTAGCCCTTGAAGCGCTCCACGGTGGCCTTGGCCGCCGGCGACGCGGGGTCGGTCTTCATGTTGCTGGGGATCTGGTTGCCGAACTCCAGCGCCGCCGCCTGCGCCTGCGGCGTGAGCAGGAACTCGGCCAGCTTCTGGGCCAGTGCCGGGTTGTCGTTGTTCCTCGTGACGCACTCGGCCACCGTCAGCAGCACCGAGCCTTCCTTGGGCTGCACGTACTCCATCGGCACGCCGCGCGCCTTCTGCGTGGCCACGCCGGTGGGCGTGAGCGGGAAGATCGCCGCCTCGCCGTTCTGCACCATCTCGCTTATCTTGGCCGAGCTCGGGATGTACTCGAGCACGTTGGGGCCGATGGTCGAGGCCCACTTCGAGAAGCCCGGGTCGACATTCTTGTCGTTGCCGCCCTGGATGCGATTGAACATCAGGAAGCCGTGCAGCCCGAAGGTGCTCGACGGCAGCGACTGGAACACCACCTTGCCCTTGAACTTCGGGTCGGCGAAGTCCATCCACGAGGTCGGCGCGGGCCACTTCTTCTCGTCGAACAGCTTCTTGTTGTAGGCGATGCCGGTCATGCCGACGTTCACGCCCGCGGCCATGTCGCCGGGCATGCGGGCGCTGGGGTACAGGTCCTTCAGCGCGACGGTGTTCTCGAGCTTCTGGCACAGGCCCATCTTGATGGCGCGCATCATCACGCCGTCGTCGAGGAACATGACGTGCACCGGCGGCTTCTCCTTGGCCGCCTGCACCTTGGCCAGGATGTCCGACGACGTGCCCGGCACCACGACGACCTTCGCGCCGTGGATGCGCTCGAAGGCCGGGAACACGTACTTCGTGTACGAGCGCTCCATGTCGCCGCCGTTCATGCCGATGTAGATCGTCTTGTCCTGCGCGGCGGCGATGCCCGCGGCGAGCAGCGCCGCCAGCGCGGCCAGGGTGGGGGTGAGGGTGCGTGGATGCATGGCGGCCTTTCGTGGCGTCAGTGGGGGTGGAGAATCGGTGCCGCCGTGGCGGCAGCGGGGGTCGTGTAGCGGTCGATGGCGAAGGCGTCCAGCGGCACGCCCGGGTCGCCCCGGTGCACCCAGTTCGCCAGCGCCTCGCCGACGGCGGGGCCGGTCTGGAAGCCGGCCCCGCAGAAGCCGAAGGCGTGCAGTAGCTGCGGCGTGGTGCGGCTGGGGCCGATCACCGGCTGGTGGTCGGGCAGCGAGCCTTCGACGCCGCTCCAGAAGCGGATCACCTGCGCCTGCGCCAGCGGCGGGAACAGCTCGGCCATGCGCGCGCACAGCTCGACCATCGCCGGGGCGGCGGGTTGCGCGTGCAGCGCGTCGCGCCGCGTGCCGCGGCTGCCGCCCATCACGCAGTTGCCCCGCGCCGTCTGGCGGCCGTAGATGCCGCCGCCCTCGACGCCGATGTTGACGTCGATGAAGCGCTGCACCGGCTCGGTGACCACCATGCCGGGGTGGATCGATTCCATCGGCACCGTCTCGCCGAAGCGGTTCGCGACCGCGAGCGCCCAGGCACCGGCGCAGTTCAGCAGCCAGCGCGAGCGCACCTCGAGGCCGTGGCCGTCGGCGAGCTCGAAGCGCGCGCCGTCGTGCGCGAGCTGGGTGACCTCGCAGTGCTCGACCACGCGGGCACCGGCCGCGCGGGCGGCGCGCGCGAACGCCGGCGACACCAGCCGCGGGTTGGCGTGCCCGTCTTCGGCGCACCACGAGCCGCCGATCGCCTGCCGGCCCAGCCACGGAAAGGCGCGGCGGAAGGCCTCGCCCTCGATCATCTGCAGCACGAGGCCGTGGTCGTGCGTGCGCTCGCGGTAGGCGCGCAGGCTGGCGAGGTCGGCTTCGCTGCGCGCCAGCTTCAGGTGGCCCGAGCGCACGTACTCGCCGTCGGTGCCGATCAGTTCGCGCAGCCGCTCCCACCAGTGCCGCGAGCGCAGCGCCAACGGCAGTTGCACCGGCTGGCGGCCCTGCACGCGCACGCCGCCGTAGTTCACGCCGCTGGCGGCGGCGCCGCACAGCCCACGCTCGAGCAGCACCACCGACAGGCCCAGCCGGCGCAGGAACAGCGCCGCGCTGCCGCCGACGATGCCCCCGCCGACGATGGCCACGTCGGCCTCGACGCGTTCGGTGGCGCGGCGCAGCGCCGGGGCGATGGCGTCAGTCATCGCGCTGGTCCTGGGGCACCGCGGCGGCCGCGGGGGCTGCGGCGCCGATGGCATGGATCGGAACCGGCTTCACCGGCGGCTGCCCGCGCAGCCGGCCGACCTCAGCCAGCGAGCGGCCCGTCGCGTGCGCCAGCACGCGCGCCGCCGCGGCGCCACACATGCGGCCTTGGCAGCGGCCCATGCCGACGCGCGTGAGCGCCTTGAGGCGGTTCAGCTCGGCCGCGCCGGCGTCGCGCACGCATCGGCGCAGTTCGCCGGCGGTGATCTCCTCGCAGCGGCAGACCACCACGTCGTCGGCGGTGTGCGCCGCCCAGTCGGCCGGCGGCGGCGAGAGCGTCTCGACGGCCGCCCGGAAGCGCCGGTGCACTTGCAGCTCGGCCTCGAGCCGCTGAGCGTCGCCTCCGGGCACGGTGCTGCCGAAGTCCTCGAGCGCGGACAGCCCGGCGCGCGCGCCCGAGGCCTCCGCCGCGTCGGCGCCGAGGATGCCGGCGCCGTCGCCCGCGAGGTAGACGCCGCGCACGCTGCTGCGGCCGGCCGGCGTGCAGCGCGGGCGCCAGGCCTGGTCGGTGTCGTCGAAGTCGAACGCGCAGCCGGCGAGGTCGGCGAGCTGCGACTCCGAGCGCAGGCCATGGCTGACGGCCAGCGCGTCGCAGTCGATGCGGCGCGCGCGGCCGGCCGCCTCGAACTCGACCGCCTCGACACGGCCGTGCCCGTGGGCCCGGACCAGCCGGGCGCCGCGCAGATACGGCACGCCCCGAGCCCGCAACCGCGCCAGCAGCAAAGCACCCTGCAGCGCCAGCCCCGGGCGCGAGAGCAACCTGGCCGCGGCCCGGCGGCGCGTGCCGGGCGGTGCCGCGTCGAGCACCGCGGCCACGTCGGCACCATGGCTCGCGTACTGCCACGCCACCAGCGGCAGCAGCGGCCCGCTGCCGGCGAACACGATGCGCGGGCCCAGCAGCACCGCCTGCGCCTTCAGCGCCACCTGCGCCGCGCCGAGCGTGACCACGCCCGGCAGCGTCCAGCCGGCGAACGGCAGCACGCGGTCGGTGGCGCCGGTGGCGAGAATCAGCGCGTCGAACGGCTGCACCGACGGCACGCCGCCCGAGAGCAGGTGCAGCACGCCCGGCTCCAGGTGCCACGCGAGCGTGTCGGCGCGGTGGTCGAGCGACGGGCGCAGCGACTCGAACGCGCGGTGCACCGCCTCGGCCTTCGCGGCGGCGTAGCCGTACAGCTCGCGCGCGGGGCGCCGGCGGCCGTCGGGCGGCTGGCGGTAGATCTGCCCGCCACAGCGGGGCGCCTCGTCGATCACCACGGGCCGGTGGCCCGCGCGCACGAGCTGCTCGGCCGCACGCACCCCGGCCGGGCCGGCGCCGACGATGACGAAGCGGGGCGCGGAGGTCATGCGGGGCTGGTCCGCAACACCAAGCCCGCAGCCAGCGGCGTGGTGCAGGCGCGCACGCGCGCGCCGGCGGCGTCCCACAGCCAGCAGTCCTGGCAGGCGCCGATCCAGCAGAAACCGGCGCGCGGTTCGCCGCTCGAATCGGAGCGCCGCGGCACCACGCCCGCGGCCAGCAGCGCGGTGAGCACGGTGTCACCCTGCACGCCGGTGCATGCGCGGCCGTCGACCGTGAAGTCGAGCGGCGCCGTTCCCGCTTCTGGCAGGCGGCGCAGGAACGGGCGCGCCTCGCTGCTCACCGGTTGCCCACCAGCACGCGGTCGAGGCCGTACAGCCGGTCGAGCACGATCATCACCACGGCCGTCAGCGCCACGATCAGTGCCGACACCGCGGCCATCATCGGGTCGATCGACTCGGTGGCGATCGTGTACATGCGCACCGGCAGCGTCACCGTCTGCGGCGACGTGACGAACAGCGACATCGTCACCTCGTCGAAGCTGTTGATGAAGGCGAGCATCCAGCCGCCAGTGACGCCAGGCAGCATCATCGGCAGCGTCACGCGGCGGAACACCGTGGCGCGGCTCGCGCCCAGCGAGAGCGCCGCCTGCTCGATGCTGCGATCGAGCCCCGCGAGCGCGGCCACCACGAGGCGCAGCGCGTACGGCGTGACCACCACGACGTGCGCGATCGTCAGCCACGTGGCGCTGCCGCGCGCGCCCACCAGCGAGAAGAGGCGCAGCATCGCGACCCCCAGCACCAGGTGCGGCACGATCAGCGGCGACATCAGCAGTGCGTTGAGCGCCTGCCGCCCCGGGAACTCGTGCCGCGCGATCGCCAGGCCTGCCGGCACGGCCAGTGCCACGGCCGCGGTGGAGGCGGCCAGCGCCACGAAGAGGCTGTTCCAGAACGACTGCACGAGGTCGCCGTGCTCGAAGATCGCGCGGAACCAGCGCAGCGAGTAGGCACCCCACGGCACCGACAACGTGTTCTCGGGCGTGAACGCCACCAGGCACACGACGACCAGCGGCGCGAGCATGAAAGCCACCACCAGCGAGTGGAAGGCGAGCGCGACGGGCCCGTTCTTCATGCTGTCACTACCCGCCCACGCGCTTGCGATAGCGCCCTTCGAGCACGCCGTGATACGCCAGCATCACCGCGAGGTTCACGATCAGCAGCGCCAGCGCCAGCGCCGCGCCCAGCGGCCAGTTCAGCTCGTGCAGGTACTCGTCGTAGATCAGCGTGGCCACCATCTTCAGCCGCCGCCCGCCGAGCAGCCCGGGGATGGCCAGCGCGCTGGCGCTGAGCGCGAACACGATCAACCCGCCCGACAGCAGCCCCGGCGTGATCTGCGGCAGCACGATGCGGCGCAGCACCGTGAACGGCCCGGCCTGCAGCGACAGCGCGGCGTTCTCGACCATCGGGTCGAGCTTCTGCAGCGAGGTCCACACGGGGATCACCATGAACGGCAGCATCACGTGCACCAGCGCCACGATCACGGCGATCGGCGTGTACAGCATGCGCTGGCGGCCGATGCCCAGGGCCTCGAAGGCCTGGTTGACGAAGCCGTTGGGCCCGAGCACCAGGCTCCAGCCGAACGCGCGAACCACCACCGACACCAGCAGCGGCGCGAGGATGACGAGCAGGAACAGCGAGCGCCATGGTGAGCGCATGCGCGACAGGATGTAGGCCTCGGGCGCGCCGATCAGCATGCACAGCAGCGTGACGAGCCCGGCCACCCACGCGGTGCGCCAGAAGATCTCGAGGTAGTACGCGTCGCCCAGCAGGTGCGCCCACGCGGCCAGCGTGAGTTCACCCGTCACGCCGCGCTCGTAACTGAACTGCTGCACCGACAGCAGCGCCGTCAGCGCCAGCGGCAGCAGCACCATCAGCGCGAACAGCGCCGCGGCCGGCGCGCCCAGCAGGTACGGCGTGGCGCGGGTCGTGGTCACGCCGGCACCACGCGGGCCACGTCGTCGCTCCAGTCCAGCCGCACGGCGGCCTGCTCGGGCCACGGCGCGCGGCCGTCGTTGGCGCAGCTCACCTCCAGTTCGCCCACTGGCGTGTGCACGCGGTACAGCCACTGGCTGCCGAGGAAGAAGCGCTCGGTGACCGTGCCTGCCAGGCGCCCGGCGGCCTCGGCCGGCAAGAGGCGGATCTTCTCCGGGCGCAGGCACACGAGTGCCTCGGTGCCACCGCTCGCGTCGCCGGCTTCCGGCAGCGCCACCGCGGTGCCGTCGGCGAGCTGCGCGCGGCCCGGGCCCAGCACGCGCGCGGCCAGCCAGTTGGTCTTGCCGACGAAGCCCGAGATGAAGCGGCTGGCCGGGTGCTCGTAGAGCTGCTCGGGGCGGTCGATCTGCGTCGCGCGGCCGGCTTCCATCACCACCACGCGATCGGCGATCGAGAGGGCCTCGGCCTGGTCGTGCGTGACCATGATGGTCGTGGTGCCCAGCTTGCGCTGGATGCGGCGCAGCTCGAACAGCATCGCCTCGCGCAATTGCGCGTCGAGGTTGGACAGCGGCTCGTCCAGCAGCAGCACCGGCGGCTCGATCACCAGCGCACGCGCCAGCGCCACGCGCTGCCGCTGCCCGCCCGAGAGCTCGCGCGGGTAGCGCGCGGCCAGCGCGTCCAGCTGCACCAGCTCCAGCATGCGCTGCACGCGCGTCTCGCGTTCGGCGGCGGGCACGCGCCGCATCTCCAGGCCGAAGCGCACGTTCTCGGCCACCGTCATGTGCGGGAAGAGGGCATAGCTCTGGAACACGATGCCCAGACCGCGCCGGTTGGCCGGCCACGTGGTGATGTCCTGGCCGTCGAGCAGGATGCGGCCGCTGGTGGGCGGCGCGAAGCCGGCCAGCGCCTGCAACGTGGTGGTCTTGCCGCAGCCCGAAGGGCCCAGCAGGCAGACGAACTCGCCGCGCTCCACCGACAGGCTCACGTCGACCACGGCGCCGAACGAGCCGTAGTACTTGCAGAGCTTGTCGAGCACCAGGAACGCCATGCGAGCCCCTGTCGAACGGGAGGTGCAGTGTGGGTGCGTGGGTTGGCGCCGTCAACGATGGATACCCGATAGACGAAAGAACCAAAACCAACGTATCGTCTATCGGAATTCAACAGGAACTGAATGCGACAGTATTCCGATGGATGACGTGTCTGCAGCCTCCGACGATCGTGCAGTCTCCAGCCTGCACCGCGCGGTGAGCATCCTGAAGGCGCTGGCCGCGCAAGCCCGTGACGGCCGCCGCGTGAGCGACCTGGCGCGCGAACTGGGCTACACCCAGGCCACCACGCATCGGCTGCTGCAGCAGCTCGTCGACGAAGGTCTCGTCGAGCAGCAGGCGCAGGGCAAGGCCTACGCACTGAGCCTGGAGTTCTACGCGCTCGCCGCACGCGCGGGCGATGCCAGCGGCCTGCGCGAGTGCTGCCGGCCGGCGCTGGCGCGGCTGGGCGCGGCGCTGGGCGACAGCGTGTTCCTGCTCGTGCGCAGCGGCTTCGACGCGATGTGCCTGGACCGCTGGGAAGGCCCGTTCCCGATCCGCAGCTTCACCGGCGACGTCGGCGGCCGCGTGCCGCTGGGCATCGGGCAGGGCTCGATGGTCATCCTCGCGCACCTCGAACGCGGCGAGCGCGACGAGGTGATGCGCTACAACGTGCCGCGCATCCGCCACCTCGGCGCGCTCGACGAGGTGTACCTGCGCACCGAGGTCGCGCGCGTGCGGCGGCAGGGTTGGGCCAGCACGAACTCGGGCCTCATCGAAGGCATGGCCGGCGCCGCAGTACCTGTGTTCGACCGCAATGGCCGCATCGCCGCGGCCCTCAGCGTGGGCACGCTGACGCAGCGGCTCGAAGGCGATCGTCTGCCCGTGGTGGTGGAGCTGTTGCAGCGCGAGGCGAGCGCGCTCGCGGCGCAGATCAACCCGTTCGACCGCGCGCTTCGCCGCCCGGCCGAGGCGCTGGGTGGCGGGCAGGGCGGCTGAAGCACCCTTTGCGCATCCGCTACGGCGCCCGCGCCCACCACTCCCCGGCCATCTGCCCGCGCAGCCAGCCGATGAAGCCCGTCACCTTGCGCGGCACCAGCCGCGGCGACGGGTACACCGCATGCACCTCCTGCGACGGCAGCGCGTGGTCGGTCATCACCGGCACGATGCTGCCGTCGGCCAGCGCCTCGCGCGCCACGTAGCCGGGCAGGATTGCCAGGCCCAGGCCGTCGCGGCAGGCGGCGAGCACGGCAGACAGGTTGTTCGAGCGCAATGGCCCCTGCACGGGCACCATCGCGGTGGCGCCGCCGGGCCCGTCGACGTGCCAGCGGGCATCGCCCTGCACGCTGCTGTAGACGATGCAGTCGTGCGTCTCGAGATCCTCGGGCCGCTGCGGCGCGCCGCGGGCGGCGAGGTACGACGGCGCGGCGGCCATCAGCCACGGGTTCACCGCGAGGTAGCTGGCGCCCAGCGTCGAATCGGCCAGGCGGCCCATGCGGATCGCCACGTCGATGCCCTGCTCGACGAGGTTCACGTAGCGGTCGTCGCACGAGAGGTCCAGCGTGAGCCGCGGGTGCTCGCGCCGGTAGCGCAACAGCAGCGGCACCAGCACGCGGCGGCCGAACGCCACCGAGCTGCTGATGCGCAGCGTGCCGGCCACGTCGTCCTGCACCAGCGAGGCGACTTTGTCGGCCTCCTCCACCTCGCGCAGGATGCCCTTGCAGCGCTCGTAGTAGAGCTGTCCCACCTCGGTGGGCGTCACGCCGCGCGTGGAGCGGTGCAGCAGCCGCGCGCCCAGGCGCCGCTCGGCGGCGGCCACGGCCTTGGTGGCGGTGGGTTGCGTGGCGCCAAGCTCGGCCGCGGCACGGCTGAAGCTGCCCGTCTCGACCACGCGCACGAACACGCGCATCGCGCCCAGGGTGTCCATGCGGCGCAGTGTAGGCAGCGCCGCCGCCGCATTCCATCCTGGAATAGGAGATATGGGCCGCGCTGGCGTTCCCCGGAACGACCCTGCTGCCGATCATCGCGGCCAACCCCCAAGGAGTCTTCCGATGGCCAAGATGAAAGCCGCGATGGCCGCGGTGCTGGTGATGGAGAAGGAAGGCGTGACGCAGGCCTTCGGCGTGCCCGGCGCCGCCATCAACCCGCTGTACGCACAGCTGCGCGAGCGGCAGACCATCGCGCACGTGCTGGCGCGGCACGTCGAGGGTGCGTCGCACATGGCCGAGGGCTATACGCGCGCCCGGGCCGGCAACATCGGCGTGTGCATCGGCACGTCGGGCCCGGCCGGCACCGACATGATCACCGGCCTGTACTCGGCCAGCGCCGACTCGATCCCGATCCTGTGCATCACCGGCCAGGCGCCGCGCGCGCGGCTGCACAAGGAGGACTTCCAGGCGGTGGACATCGCGTCGATCGCCAAGCCGGTCACCAAGTGGGCCACCACCGTGCTCGAGCCGGCGCAGGTGCCGCGCGCCTTCCAGCAGGCCTTCCACCTGATGCGCTCGGGCCGCCCGGGCCCGGTGCTGATCGACCTGCCGTTCGACGTGATGATGGCCGAGATCGAGTTCGACATCGACACCTACGAGCCGCTGTCGGTCTACAAGCCGGCGGCCTCGCGCAAGCAGATCGAGAAGGCGCTGCAGATGCTCGACGCCGCGGAGCGCCCGCTGATCGTGGCCGGCGGCGGCATCATCAACGCCGACGCGGCCGACCTGCTCGTCGAGTTCGCCGAGATCGCCGGCATTCCGGTCATCCCCACGCTGATGGGCTGGGGTGCGATCCCCGACGACCATCCGCTGATGGCCGGCATGTGCGGGCTGCAGACCAGCCACCGTTACGGCAACGCGACGATGCTCGCGAGCGACTTCGTGCTGGGCATCGGCAACCGCTGGGCCAACCGCCACACCGGCAGCCCCGAGGTCTACTGCAAGGGCCGCACCTTCATCCACGTCGACATCGAGCCGACGCAGATCGGCCGCGTGTTCGCGCCCGACTACGGCAT
>JAEUPB010000022.1 GCA_016789955.1 Rubrivivax sp.
GCAGGGCCGTTACGACCTGCTGCACCTGTCGAATTTCGCCCAGCTGCAGGTGCGCGACGCTCTGTTGCGCGTGCCCGGCGTCAGCAAGGTGGTGGTCTGGGGCGCGGGCGACTACAGCCTGCGCGTCTGGCTCGACCCCGACCGCATGGCCGCGCGCGGCCTGGTCGCCGGCGACGTGGTCGACGCGATCCGCGCGCAGAACCTGCAGGTGGCCGCGGGCTCGGTGGGCCAGCAGCCCGACGCGCGCAGCGCGCATCAGCTGCCGATCACGGTGGCCGGGCGCCTGAGTTCGCCCGAGGCCTTCGGCGACATCGTGCTGAAGAGCGGCCCCACCGGCGAGCAGCTGCGGCTGAAGGACGTAGCGCGTGTGGAGCTCGGTGCGAGTTCGTATTCGCTGCGCAGCCTGCTCGACGGAAAGCCGGCTGTCGGCATCCAGATCGTGCAGGACCCGGCCGCCAGCGCCGTCGAGGTGGCTGCCGCCGTGCGGGCCGAGATGACGAAGCTGCAGCAGGGCTTCCCGCAGGACATTGCGCACCGCATCGCCTACGACCCCACGTTGTTCGTCAAGGCGTCGATCCGCAACGTCATCCAGACCTTGGCCGAGGCGATGGTGCTGGTCGTGCTGGTCGTGCTGCTGTTCCTGCAGAACTGGCGCGCGTCGCTGATCCCGATCGCGGCCGTGCCGGTGTCGCTGGTAGGCACGCTGGCGGTGATGCACGCCGCCGGCTTCACGCTGAACACGCTGAGTCTGTTCGGGCTGGTGCTGTCGATCGGCATCGTCGTCGACGACGCGATCGTCGTCGTCGAGAACGTCGAGCGGCACCTCGCCCGCGGGCTGAAGCCCCGCGAAGCGGCACTCGCCGCGATGAAGGAGGTCACCGGGCCGATCCTGGTGATCACGGCCGTGCTGGCCGCCGTCTTCATCCCCACGGCATTCATGGGCGGCCTGTCGGGCCAGTTCTACCGGCAGTTCGCGCTGACGATCGCGATCTCCACGGTGCTGTCGGCGATCAACTCGCTGACCCTGTCGCCGGCTTTGTCGGCGATGTGGCTGAAGCCACATGCTGGCGGTCACGACGGGCGCCTGGCGCGCTTCTTCGGCGGCTTCAACCGCGCCTTCGAGCGCGCTTCGGAGCGCTACGCCGGGCTGACGCGGGCCGGCGTGAAGCGCGGCCTGCGCCTGTTGGTCGTCTACGCCGTGCTGGTGGCCGGCGCGGTGTGGAGCTTCAAGAGCGTGCCGTCGGGCTTCGTTCCGGCCCAGGACAAGTACTACCTCGTCGGCATCGTGCAGCTGCCGCCCGGCGCGTCGCTGGACCGCACCGAGGCGGTCACGAAGCAGGTCACCAAGATCGCGCTAGCTCAGCCGGGAGTCGAGAGCGTGGTGGCCTTCCCGGGTATCTCGATCAACGGCTTCGTCAACAGCCCGAACGCCGCCGTGATCTTCACGATGCTCGATCCGTTCGAGCAGCGCAAGGACGCGAGTCTGGCCGCCGGTGCCATCGCCGGTGCGCTGAACGGCCGCTTCCAGGGTATCGACGAAAGCTTCATCGCGATGTTCCCGCCGCCGCCGGTGCCCGGACTCGGCCAGGCTGGCGGCTTCAAGTTGCAGATCCAGGACCGCAGGCAACAGGGCCACGAGGCGCTGAACGCGGCGCTGGGTGCCGTGATGGCCGAGGCCGGCAAGGAGCCGCGCCTGGTGGGTCTGTTCAGCGGCTACCAAACGGGCGTGCCGCAGCTCGCGCTGAACGTCGACCGCGAGAAGGCGCTGGCCATGGGCGTGCCGCTGGAGGCCATCTACCAGTCGCTGCAGGTCTACCTGGGCTCGCTCTACGTCAACGACTTCAACTTCCTTGGCCGCGCCTGGCAGGTCAACGTGCAGGCAGACGCGCCGTTCCGCGCCGACGCCACCGCGCTGGACCGGCTGTGGACGCGCAATGCGCAGGGGCAGATGGTGCCGCTGGCCGCGCTGGTGACGAGCCAGCCGGCGACCGGCCCCGACCCGGTGGGCCGCTACAACGGCTACGCGTCGGCCGACCTGTCGGGCATGCCGGCGCCGGGCGTGAGTTCGGGTGAGGCCGTGGCGGCGATGGAGCAGATCCTGGCCCGTGCGCTGCCGGACGGCTTCACCTACGAGTGGACCGACCTGACCTACCAGCAGATTCAGGAAGGGTCGAGCGGCCTGTGGGTGTTCCCGCTGGCCGTGGGACTGGCCTTCCTGATCCTGGCCGCGGCCTACGGCAGCTGGAGCCTGCCGCTGGCCGTGCTGGCCATCGTGCCGACGGTGATCCTGGGCGCGCTGGTTGGCGTGTGGCTGAGCGGGGGCGACAACAACCTGTTCACGCAGATCGGCCTTGTGGTGCTGGTGGGTCTGGCGACGAAGAACGCGATCCTGATCGTCGAGTTCGCTCGCCGGCGCCAGCAGGAAGGAACGTCGGCGGTCGACGCCGTGGTCGAGGCGGCGCGGCTGCGCCTGCGGCCGATCCTGATGACCTCGCTGGCCTTCGTGATGGGCGTGCTTCCCCTCGTCTTCGCCAGCGGGGCCGGCGCCGAGATGCGCCAGGCCGTCGGCGTGGCGGTCTTCGCCGGGATGCTGGCGGTCACCGTCGCCGGACTGGTCTTCACCCCGATGTTCTACGTGCTGCTCCAGCGGCGCCGCGCCCGGCGCGCGGCCGCGCTGGCCGTAGCGCAATGAGGAGATTCACATGATCAAGACAAGCTTGACCACGATCGCACTGGCCGTCCTGCTGGCGGCCTGCGGTACCGCAGCGCCGCTGGCCGTGCCGGCGCCGGAGCTGCCGGGGGCTTTTGCGCAAGGGCAGGGCATCGAAGTCGGCCGCGTGGCCCAGCCCGACTGGTGGAGCGTGTTCGCGGACCCGGCGCTCGATGCGCTCGTCCAGCGCGGCCTCGAGGCCAACCTGGACCTCCGGCAGGCCGCCGAGCGGGTGCAGCGCTCGCGCGCCCTGGCCGCAGGTGCACACGCCGATCGCGGACCGGGCGGCGGCGTGGCCGCCGGCGCGCGGGCTCAACAACTCGGCCGCTTCGAGGCGCCCGGGGCGACGCGTGACGAGCGCCGCAGCGACAGCGTGTCCGCTGCGACCAGCCTGTCCTGGGAAGTCGACCTGTTCGGCCGACTGCGCAGCGCGGCGCAGGCGGCCGATGCGCGCGCCCGGGCTGTCGAGGCCGATGCCGCCGCGATGCGGCTGGCCGTCGCTGCCGAGATCGCGCAGGCCTGGTTCAGCCTGAACGGCACGCGGGCGCAGATGCAGTTGGCGAGCAAGGTGGCGGATAACCGCCGCTCGACACTGGACCTCGTGCTGCGACGGGTCGCGGCCGGCTACGCGTCGCCGCTCGACGAGGCACGGGCGCGCGCCGAGCTCGCCGCGGCCGAGTCGGATCGGCCCGCCCTCGATGCAGCGCTGGCGGTGTCCAGCCATCGCTTGGCGGTGCTGCTCGGCGCGTCGCCCTCGGGCTACGAGGCGCCCTCAGCGGCACACCGGTCGCCGATGCCGGTGGCGCTTCGCCTGCCCGATCCTGCGCAGTGGGCGGCACAGCGCCCGGACCTGCAGGCCGCCGAGGCCCGTCTGCAGGCCTTGTCCCTGGACGTGGAGGCGGTGCGTGCCGAGTTCTTGCCGCGGCTGTCCATCGCCGGCGTGCTCGGCGTCGTAGCCGGCTCGGTCTCCGGGTTGGGTGCGGCCGGTGCCGCGTCGTGGTTCGTGGCGCCAAGCGTGTCCGTGCCGGTGTTCGACCACGCCCGTATCGACGCCCGGCTGCAGGCGGCCCGGGCCGGTGAGCGCGAAGCCCTGCTGGCCTACCGGCAGCGTGTGCTGCTGGCAACAGAAGAGGTGGAGAGCACACTGGCCCAGGTGCGGCAGGGACAGCTGCGTCTGGCCTCCCTGCAGGAGCAGGCCCGGCAGGCCGTGGTCGCCGAGCAACTCGCGCGCAAGCGCTTCGAGGCCGGCGGCACCGACCTGCTGGAATTGCTTGACGCGCAGCGTTCCGCACAGCAGGCCGAGATCGGCTTGTCGGTGGCCCTGACAGGCCAGCAGCAGCAGGTGGTGGGCCTGCAGCGCGCGCTGGGCGCTCGCTTCTTGCCGGTGGATGGGGATGCGAAGCTAGCCTTCGGAAGCCGATCCTCGCCGAACTGAGGACGGCTGAGCCGTTGCCGTGCATTGACAAGCGGAACGTGGCCGACGGATTAACCGAGCTCACAACACCCCGTCCAAGGGGACGAAGTAGACTCTGCGCATGAATGTGTTCGTCCGAACGCTGCTGGTCTGGCTGGTTGTCCTTGCGCTTCCGCTGCAAGGGGCGGCGGCCGCCACCATGGCGTTCTGCGGCGCGGCCCACCACGGCGGCGGGACTGCGCTGGGTGCGGTGGGCCACCCGGCCTCTGGGCACTTGCATCACGGTGCTGCTGGCTCCGAACACCACGCCGATGACGACGTGTCGGCCAATGTCGTCTCCGACGACGCATCGTCCGCGTTGAAGGCTAGCCAGCCGGCCGATCAGACGTGCAGCGTCTGCGCTTCGTGCTGTTCGCTGGGTGCCATCCTGGCGACCGTGCCGGTGGTTCCTGCCGCCGATTCAGAGCCGACGGTGTTCACCACAGTCGTGCCCACCGTCGACGCGTTCGCCGCCGACGGCCCCGACCGCCCCCCTCGAATCGTTCTCGCGTAACTGGCCTGGGGCAGCCGCGCGCGCAGTGACGCGCGCCCGCTCGCCAGGTTCCGTTTCGTTCCCGCCGCTTCCGCGGCAGGGACGCCTGCAGACGTTCACGCGAGGATTCTATGGTCCCCACTCCATTGCACCGGCGCAGGCCGTGCGTGCTGCCGAGCCTGCTGCTCACGATGCTGCTTGCCGCGCAGGCACAGGCCCAGTCCCCCACCGCACCACGGCCCGATCCGCTGGATCCGAAGGCTCAGGTCCCGGCACTGCGCTACGAGTCGTCGTTCGCGCAGGTCCGACGCGCCGGCGACGACAAGCCCTTGGCTTGGCGCGAGGCCAATGACGCCGTGGCCGGCATCGGCGGCTGGCGGGTCTATGCGCGCGAGGCGCAGCAACCCGATCCCGCCGCGGCGAACAAGCCGGCGGCACCCACGCAGGCTCCAGCTCCATCGCCGGCGCCTGCGGCCCTGTCAACGCCGACGGGTCCTTCCAGCCATAAGCACTGAGAGGTCGCACGATGAGCCATGACATCCAAGATCTAGCGCCCTCAAGGCGCGGTGCTCGCGGCTTCCGGGTGCTGGCGCTTGTCGCCAGCGCGGTGGTGTTGGGAGGCTGCGCGAGCTTCAGCGCCGATGGTGGGTTTGGCGCTGTCGAGCGGACCACAAAGGAACGGACCGGCAAGGATCTGCAGTGGGCGCGCAGCGACGCCGACCTGGACACCATCCACAAGCGCGTGGCAGAACTGCTGGCCAAGCCGCTCACGGTGGACGATGCCGTGCAGATCGCGCTGCTCAACAACCGCGGGCTGCAAGCCGACTTCTCGGAACTCGGCATCACCGAAGCGGAAGTCGTGCAGGCTGGGCGGCTGCCGAACCCGGGCTTCAGCTTCGGGCGCATGCGCCAGGGCGACGAGCGTGAAATCGAGCGCGGCCTGCACTTCAACTTGGCGCGCCTGGTCGCGATGCCGCTGGTCGGACGCATGGAGGCACGCCGTTTCGAGCAGGTGAAGGCTCGTGTGGCGATGAGCGTGCTGTCGCTGGCCGCCGACACGCGCAAGGCCTACTTCACCGCGCTTGCAGCGGAAGAGACCGTTCGCTACATGCGGCAGGTCAAGGAGGCGGCCGACGCCAGTGCCGAACTGGCCCGGCGGATGGAGCAGGTCGGCAACTTCAACAAGCTGCAGCGTGCCCGGGAGCAGTCGTTCTACGCCAACGCGGTGCTGCAGCTTGCGCGGGCAGAGCAGGCCCAGCGCTCGACGCGCGAGAGGCTGGTGCGCCTGCTCGGCGTCTGGGGTCAGCAGGCGCAGTTCACCCTGCCCGAGCGTCTGCCCGATCTGCCAGCATCGCCCAAGGAACTGCCCGATATCGAGCAGGTGGCGATGGCGCAGCGGCTGGACGTGCAGGGCGCCAAGCTGGCGGCGGAGCAGACCGCCAGCAACCTGGGCCTGACCCGGACCACCCGCTTCGTCAACGTGCTGGAACTCGGCCTGATGCGCAACAGCTCGAACGAGGCGCCCACGCAGCGGGGCTGGGAGATCGGCTTCGAGCTCCCGCTCTTCGACTGGGGTGGCGCGCGCGTCGCACGCGCCGAGGCGGTGTACATGCAGACGCTGCATCGCGCTGCCGAGACCGCGATCAACGCGCGCTCCGAGGTGCGCGAGGCCTACACCGGCTACCGCACGGCCTACGACATCGCACGTCACCACCGTGACGAAATCGTGCCGCTGAATCAGCGCATCGCCGAGGAGAACGTGCTTCGCTACAACGGCATGTTGATCGGCGTGTTCGAACTGCTCGCCGATGCGCGCACGCAGATCGCCAGCGTCAACGCCTCCATCGAAGCGCTGCGCGATTTCTGGATCGCGCAGGCAGACCTCGACATGGCCCTTATCGGCAAGCCCAGCCTCGCGGCTGCTGCCGGCCCCGCGATGGCGGCCGAAGCCGCCGGGGCAGGCCACTGAACATGAAGGACTCTCACATGCTCTCTCGACGCAAGATGCTCGGCGGTGCCGGCGCCATCACCGCGGCCGCGGCCGCCGCCACCGTCAGCAAGGTGGCGATGGCGGCGCTGCCCGAGCCCGTCATCCAGACCAAGCCCGACACCATGCCGCCGCTGGTGCCGAACACAGGGCGCCCCTACAACCCCGTCGTCACGCTCAACGGCTGGACGCTGCCCTGGCGCATGAACCAGGGCGTGAAGGAGTTCCACCTCGTCGCCGAGCCCGTGGTGCGCGAGATGGCGCCCGGCTTCAAGGCGCACCTGTGGGGCTACAACGGGCAGAGCCCCGGGCCGACGATCGAGGTGGTGGAAGGCGACCGGGTTCGCATCTTCGTCACGAACAAGCTTGGCGAGCTGACCAGCATCCACTGGCACGGTCAGCGCCTGCCGAACGGCATGGATGGGGTGACGGGGCTGAACCAGCCCGGCATTCCGCCCGGGAAGACCTACGTCTACGAGTTCGTGGCGCGCCGCCCCGGCACCTTCATGTACCACCCGCACGCCGACGAGATGGTGCAGATGGCGATGGGGATGATGGGCTTCTGGATCACCCACCCGAAGAACAAGCACCCGCTGATCGACGACGTCGACCGCGACTTCTGCTTCCTGCTCAACGCCTACGACATCGAGCCGGGCAGCGCCACGCCCAAGATCATGACGATGCTCGACTTCAACCTGTGGAGCTGGAACAGCCGCATCTTCCCGGGCATCGACCCGCTGGTGGTGCGCCACATGGACAAGGTGCGCATCCGCGTCGGCAACCTGACGATGACCAACCACCCGATCCACCTGCACGGTCACGAGTTCCTGATCACGGGCACCGATGGCGGTCCGACACCCAAGAGCACGCGCCAGTACGAGGTGACGGCCGACATCGCGGTGGGGCAGATGCGGCAGATGGACTTCCTGGCCGACGAGGAAGGCGACTGGGCCTTCCACTGCCACAAGAGCCACCACACGATGAACGCGATGGGCCACGACGTGCCGACCATGATCGGCGTGGACCACCGCGGCGTGGCCAAGCAGATCACCAAGCTGATCCCCGACTACATGGTGATGGGCGAGCGCGGCATGAAGGACATGACCGAGATGGAGATGCCGCTGCCCGACAACACGGCCGCCATGATGACCGGCACTGGCCCGTTCGGTGCTGTCGGCATGGGCGGCATGTTCAGCGTTGTGAAGGTGCGCAAGGGCCAGAAGCGAGGCGACTACATCGACCCGGGCTGGTACCAACACCCGCCGGGGACCGTGGCCTATGAATTCACGGGCGCGCTGCCCGACCCGGCGCGCTTCAAGGCCGACGCCAGCCCGGGGCCCGGCTCCATGCCGTCGATGGCCAAGTCCGCCCAGGACATCGAGGTCAAGGTGCGCAAGCCTGCAGGCGGCCACTCGGGCCACTGACCATCACCGACCCAGGAGAACTGCATGAACGAAGCAACCACGAACAAGGGTGGCCGCCGCGCCGCCATCACGCGCCTCGCGGCCACCGCCGCGGCTTTGGCAATACCGCTGCTGGCCTCCCGCGCGCAGGCCCACACCGACAAGCCGCACGCTCCCAAGTCAGGCCCGGTGGTCAAGGAACAGAAGGACTGGGGCATTGCCGGTGACGCCAAACGCGCCAAGCGCAGCATTGCGGTGGGCATGGGCGACAACATGCGCTTCACGCCGCAGCGCATCGAGGTGCGGCAGGGCGAGACCGTCAAGTTCGTCGTCCGCAACGACGGCACGCAGATGCACGAGTTCGTCATCGGCACCAAGGCCGAGAACGCCAAGCATGCTGAGATGATGGTGAAGTTCCCGAACATGGAACACGACGAGCCGTACATGGCGCATGTGACGCCCGGCAAGACCGGCGAGATCGTCTGGACCTTCAACCGCGCCGGCGAGTTCGAGTTCGCCTGCCTGATCGCTGGTCACTACCAGGGCGGGATGGTGGGCACGATCGTCGTCGCACCGGCGGGCAAGGCATGAAGCGCCGTCGCGCAATCGCGTCCCTGCTCGGCGCTGGCGGACTGCTGGCGATCCCGGCGGTGTTGCAAGCACGGGGCCAGGCGCAAGCTCAGGCCGTGTGGGTCGAGGTCTGGAAGAGTCCGACCTGCGGCTGCTGCAAGGACTGGATCACGCACCTCGAGGCCAGCGGCTTCCGCGTCAAGGTCAACGACACCGGCAACACCGCGGCCCGTGCGCGGTTGAAGGTGCCCATGAAGCTCGGCTCGTGCCACACGGCGCTGGTAGGCCGGTACGCCATCGAGGGGCACGTACCCGCAGCTGACATCCGCCGGCTGCTGAAGGAGCGGCCCGAGGCGATCGGCCTGGCCGTACCGGGCATGCCGGTCGGCTCGCCGGGCATGGACGGCCCCGCTTTCGACAACCTGCAGGACCCCTATGACGTGCTGCTCATCGCCAAGGATGGCAGCACCCAGATTTTCAACAGCTACTTCAAGCAAAAGGAACGTTCATGAAGCTCCAAGCAACTCTCCGGCGCGCCCACGGCCTCGCATTGCTCCTCTCCGCCGCGGCCCTGGCGCCGGCCTGGGCTACCAGCCACCAGGGCGGTCACAGTGCGCATGGCGATCATGGCAAGCTGACCGCGCAGGCAGCCGTCGGCGACATGACGGACGGCGAAGTGCGCAAGGTCGACAAGGAGGGCGGCAAGCTGACCCTCAAGCACGCCGATATCAAGAGCCTGGACATGCCGGCGATGACGATGGTGTTCGCCGTCAAGGACAAGGCGATGCTCGACAAGCTGAAGGCCGGTGACAAGATCAGGTTCAAGGCCATCAACGATGCGGGCAAGTACACCGTCACAGAGATGCAGATGGCACAGTAGCCCGTGGTGGGCCCGCCCGCGATGGACCGGGCCCCCATCTCTGCGACCCTTGGACGGTCGGTTTGACAGGCCTTAGACCCCAAGACATGAACATCAAGAACATCCGAACCTGCGGCATGCTGGCCGCGGTGGCACTGTGCGGCGCGGCCTCTGCTTCCAACCACATCGTTGACATCACGTGGTCGCCCGACGGCCGCTTTGCGCACAAGGCGCAGGTGGCCGCGGGCAAGTTCGTCGAGGTCTGCGGCAAGCTGGCGTCGGGGGACGGCGTGCGCTGGAGCTTCACGGCCGCGGCACCTGTCGACTTCAACATCCACTACCACGTCGGCAAGGATGCCGTGTTCCCGGCCAAGCAGTCGCAGGTCGCCATTGGCCGCGACACGCTGAACGTCACGGTGACACAGGACTACTGCTGGATGTGGACGAACAAGGGCAGTGCACCGGTGAACCTGACGGTCGAACTGGCGCGCTGATTGCAGCCGCGCTCACCAGGCCGGCCGCGGTGCCCGTCAGCTGGCCCGGCGACGCGCCCGCCCTGGTTGCAGTCCCGCCGTCTTGCCGGACGCGTGGCGCGGCGCGGCCGTCGGGGCGCCTGCTTCGTGGGCGAGCGTGTCGATGATGGGGCAGTCGGGCCGGTCGTCCCCGTGGCAGCAGTGCACGAGGTGCTCGAGCGTGGCCTTCATCGCGTGCAGTTCCTTGAGCTTCTCATCGAGTTCCTGGATGTGCGCCTGCGCCAGGGCGCGCACCTGTCGGCTCGGGCGCTTGCGGTCTTGCCACAGACCGAGCAGTTCGCGAATCTGCTCGATGGAGAAGCCCAGGTCGCGCGACTGGCGGACAAAGCGCAGCGTGCTGACGTCCTTGGCGGTGTACTGCCGGTAGCCCGACTCGGTGCGCAGGGCCTCGGGGAAGAGGCCGACGCTTTCGTAGTGGCGGATCATCTTCGCCGACACGCCGGAAGCTTTCGCGGCTTCGCCGATGTTTATGCTCATCGTTGTTCTCCGAAGGCTGCCACTGGTGAGGGCCGAACTGTCGGCTTTGTTGCACGTCCGTCGGCCACGCCGCGCCAGCGGCGCAGCGTCAGGGCGTTCAGCACCACGCTGACGCTGCTGAAGGCCATCGCGGCACCGGCGATGACCGGGTTCAGCAGTCCGAACGCCGCCAGCGGAATGCCCAGCACGTTGTAGCCGAAAGCCCAGAAGAGGCCCTGCTTGATCTTCGAGTAGGTACGGCGCGAGATGTCCAGCGAGTCGGCCACCAGCCGCGGGTCGCCGCGCATCAGAGTGATGCCGGCGGTCTCGGTCGCCACATCGGCGCCTCCCGCCATCGCGTACGACACGGAAGCAGCGGCCAGCGCCGGGCCGTCATTGAGGCCGTCGCCGACGAAGGCGACGATCTCGCCGGCATCGCGCAGTTCCTTCACGATGGCCGCCTTGTCGCCCGGCAGGATCTCGGCACGAACATCGTCGATGCCCAGTTCCTTCGCGACGGCCTCGGCCGCGCCGCGGTTGTCGCCGGTCAGCATCACGGTGCGGATGCCGAGTTGATGCAGCCTGGACACCGCTTCCGCCGCGGCAGGCTTGACCGTGTCGCCGAAGGCCAGCAGTCCCAGTAGACGTTGCTCGCCGGCATCGGACCGCACCAGCCACGACACGGTCCGGCCTTGTCGTTCGAGGCGCTGCGCTTCGCCGTGCAAGGGTCCTTCCTCGAGGCCGAGCTCGCGCAGCAGGCGCGTGCTTCCCAGGGCCAGCGTCTGACCGCGCACGACGCCCTGCACGCCGCGCCCCGGTAAGGCTTGGCTGTCGTGCGCCTCGGGCACGGGCAGTCGCTCGTGGCGAACCTGGTCCAGCACGGCGACGGCCAGCGGGTGGCTGCTCGTCTTCTGCAGCGCGGCAGCCAGGCGCAGCACCTCGTCCCGGGCTACGCCCTCCGCCGCCACGACGGCGGCCAGCGACGGCTTGTCCTCGGTGAGCGTGCCGGTCTTGTCGAACGCGACCACGGTCACCGCATGCGCCACCTCCAGCGCCTCGGCGTCCTTGATCAGGATGCCGTGGCGCGCGGCCACGCCCGTGCCGGCCATGATGGCCGTGGGCGTGGCCAGGCCGAGCGCACAGGGACAGGCGATGACCAGCACGGCGACGGCGTTGATCAGCGCCTGCTCCCAGTCACCGGTGAAGCCGACCCAGCCCAGAAAGGTCAGCAGCGCGATGCCCAGCACCACGGGCACGAAGACCGCGCTGACGCGGTCGACGATACGCTGGATCGGTGCCTTCGCGGCCTGGGCCGATTCGACCATGCGGATGATGCGGGCCAGCGTCGTCTCGGCGCCGATGGCCGTGGTGCGCACCATCAGCGCGCCTTCGGCATTGATGGCGCCGCCGGTCACCTTGTCGCCCACGCCCTTGGCCACCGGCAGGCTCTCGCCGGTGATCAGCGACTCGTCGATGTGGCTGCGGCCTTCGACGATGTCGCCGTCGACCGCCACGCGGTCACCGGGGCGCACGACGACGAGGTCGCCGACGACGACCTGCTCCACCGGAACGTCCACCTCGCGGTCGCCGCGGCGCACGCGCGCGGTGGTCGGGCGCAGCACGTTCAGCGCGCGGATCGCGTCGGCGGTCTGGCGCTTGGCGCGCTGCTCGAGCCACTTGCCCAGCAGCACCAGCGTGATGACGGCCGCCGACGCCTCGAAGTACAGGTGGGGCATGCCATGCGCGGCATGCTCGAAGAGCAGGTAGACCGACAGCCCATAGGCCGCCGACGTGCCCAGCGCCACCAGCAGGTCCATGTTGCCGGTCTTCGCGAGCGCAGCCTTCCAGCCGGCGCGGTAGAAGCGCCAGCCGAGCCAGAACTGCACCGGGGTCGCCAAGGCCAGTTGCACCCAGCCGTCCAGCATCCATTCGATGCCGAAGAGCTGCAGCAGCATCGGCAGCACCAGCGGGAGCGTCAACGCAGCGCTCAGGGCGACCGGCCACCACGCCGGCAGACGTGCTGCCGGTTGGGGCTTCGTTTCCTGAAGATCCTTGGCGGTGTAGCCGGCCTTCTCGACGGCGGCCTTCAGCGCGGTGACCGGCACTGTCGACAGCGCCCGGATGCTGGCGTTCTCGGTGGCGAGGTTGACCGTGGCGCCTTCGACCCCGGGCACCTTGAGTAGGGCCTTCTCGACGCGGGCGACGCACGAGGCGCATGTCATGCCCTCGACCTGCAGCGTGGTCTCGGTCGTCGCGACCTCGTAGCCAGCCTTGCGCACGGCAGCGGTCAGCGTGTCGGCGGTCACCCCGGAATCGGCACTCACCGAAGCCTGTTCCGTCGCCAGATTGACGCTGGCCTGCTGAACGCCGGGCACCGCCTTGAGCGACTTCTCGACGCGCATGACGCAGGAGGCGCAGGTCATGCCAGTGACCTGCAGCTTGATCTCGGAGAATGCGGCGGTGCTCATGGTGACCTCGGGCGGTTGTTCGATGTTGCGCATCGTCAAGGTTCCGACGATGGCAAGGTCAACCGCCGTCGAGCGATTCTGCCCACCGTGATTGTGGATTCACGGAGAGATTCGCTTGACCCTCCCACACTGGGAAGGCCGAGAGTCGGCCGGTCACCCACCCTCGGAGAGACCCATGATTGCCTTCCAAGTCAACGACATGACCTGCGGCCACTGCGTCAGCACCATCACCAAGGCGCTGAAGGCCACGGACAAGGATGCCAAGGTCCAGATCGACCTGGCGACGCACCGGGTGCAGGTGGAGCCGGTCTCGGCCGATGCCGCGGCGCTCGAAGAAGCCGTCAAGGAGGCCGGCTACACGCCCGTCCCTGTTGAAGCGGCGGACCTCTAGGCTTCGGCGCACGCACGTGGATCTTGGTGCCGACATGGGGGACCTGAGCGGTGCCCGTGACGCATAAGTACAGGACCGTGGCGTTCGGCGTCGGCGTTGTTGCCGTGACGGTCATCGCCACCTATGTCCTCTGGGGCGCCGGCGGACCTGCGGAGCCGGCCTATCGCCTGCGTCCCGACGACACCCGGTTCACTGCGATGGGGCAGCGGGTCTACGCGGCGCAGTGCGCGGCCTGCCACGGCGCGAGGCTGGAAGGGCAAGCGAACTGGCGCGAGCGCGGGCCGGACGGCAAGCTGCCGGCGCCGCCCCACGACGCGAGCGGGCACACCTGGCATCACGACGACGAACTGCTGTTCCGCATCACCAAGCATGGCGTGGCCAAGGCCGCGAACCTGAAGGACTACGCCTCGGCGATGCCGGCCTACGATGGCGTGCTGAGTGACGAGGAGATCGTCGCCGCGCTCTCATGGATCAAGTCGCAGTGGCCCGCGCACATCCGCTCGCGTCACGACGAACTCAACCGGGCGAACGGTCGTTGAGCTGTGTTGCGTCTTGACTTCCTTCGCCGGGCGATCCGCCGGACCGCCGACCCAGTGACCGAGGCCCCGGAGTTCAACGTGGTCCTCTTCGCACTGCTGCTCAACTTCGCGTGGGAGATCCTGCAGGCGCCCTTGTATGCAGGCATGGCGGACACGCCGCACGCGCTGGTGACAAGGGCGTGCCTGCAGGCCACGTTCGGCGACGTGGCGATCATGCTGCTGGCCCACGGCGCCGTCGCAGCCATCGCACACAGCCGACGCTGGATCGTTGCGCCGCGCGGCTGGCAACTGGCCTTGTTCGTGTCGATCGGCGTTTCGATCACCGCAGCCATCGAGTGGCTGGCGACGCGCGGGTACTGGATCGCGCAGTGGACCTACCTTGCGACGATGCCGCTGGTGCCCGGTGCAGGCATCGGCCTGGCGCCGCTGCTGCAGTGGGTCGTGTTGCCGCTGCTGACCGTGTGGCTCGTGCGGCGGCAACTGGGCCGACGTCCGTAAACCGTTGCCCAGGCACCGACCGCCGCTGACACGCGGTCGTGATCCACCTCAGCTGTGGGTACGTTGGCGCACAGCCAGCGCTGGCTGAAGCCGTGATGCTCAGAAGTTGGCAGGCTGCGGCCGTTCAGGAATGCCAAATGCTCGGCGGCTCGAAGGTTGCCGCCTGCCTTGCCATGGCGCACCGACCATTCGACATCACTCCGGGAGGCATCGATGAACTTCAAGACCTTTAGCCCCTTCAAGTCCGTGTGCCTGGTGCCGCTGACAGCACTCTGGCTCGCGTCCACGCCGGCGCAAGCGCAGACGGCGCCTGCGACGGCCCCGTCCGCCAGCGCATCCATGGGACAGATGCACAAGGGCACCGCAGGACCGCATGACATGAAGGCGTCCATGATGATGGGCATGGACGGGATGCAGAAGATGCCGATGTCAGGCGACACCGACAAGGACTTCGCGATGATGATGAAGCTGCACCATCAGCAGGCTCTGAACATGGCCGAGCTGGAACTGGCGAATGGCAAGTCCGCTGAGATGAAGGCCATGGCCAGACAGATCATCGCGGCGCAGAAGAAGGAGATCGCGCAGTTCGACAAGTGGCTCGCCAAGCAGAAGTGAGGCGTGACGATGAATGGTCCTGGATGGATCGCGGGCGGCACCGTGCACGGCATCGATTGAGTGCCTCTTGCCCGGACTGCGACGCGCTCAGGCCTCGGGCGCGATGTCGATGACGACCTTGCCGACATGCCGTGCCGCGGCCAGGTACTCGTAGGCCGCTGCGGCCTGGTCGAAGCCGAACCGGCGATCGATCAGGGGTCGAATGCCCGAGCGCTCGACGAAGCCCACCAGCTCCTCGGCCATCGTGCGGCTGCCGACCAGGATCCCGCGCAGGCGCAGGGCACCGTCGATGAGGGCGTCGGCATCGAGTGCGCCGCCCCAGCCGGAGGTGCCGCCCACCACGGCGAGCGTGCCCTCCGGACGCAGCGCCGCCATGGACTGCCCCAGCGTGTCGCGCCCCGAAGTCTCGAGCACCAGGTCCACGCCCCGCCCGCCAGTCAGTTCCCGGACCAGGGCGGCCCACTGCGGCTGCGCGCGGTAGTTGATCGTGTCGTCGGCCCCCAGGCGGCGGGCGATGTCCAGCTTGTGGTCTTCGGAGGAGGTGATCAGCACCCGCAGGCCGGCCGCCTTGGCCAGCTGCAGGGCCCAGATCGAAACCCCGCCGGTGCCGAGCAGGAGCACCGTGCTGCCCGGCCTGAGAGCACCGGCGACGAACAGCGCGTTCCAGGCGACGACGCCCGCACAGGGCAGGGTGCTGGCTTCGGCGAAGCTGAGTGACGCCGGCACTGTCACCAACGCCTGCGCGGGCAGCACCACGGTTTCGGCCAGCATGCCCGGCCCGCGCGCGCCGAGCGAACCGGCGGTCTTGTCGGGGGTGACGGCGCCGTCGATCCAGTTCGGAAAGAAGCTTCCCATGACACGGTCGCCTGCCCGCCATTGCGTGACGGCCGCGCCGACTTCCTGCACCACGCCCGCACCGTCGGAACAAGGCGTGATGGCGGGCGAGCCTTCGGTGCCACCCCGCGCGATCTCGAGGTCACGGTAGTTCAGCGACACGGCATGCATTCCGATGCGAACCTCGTGCGGCTGAAGCGGCAGCGCTGGAATCTCGACACGTTCCAGGCCCTTGATGCCTTGTCCCCGATGTAGTCGATAGGCGTGCATGGCGTTCTTTCGAAGTGGAAGGGGAACTGCCGACGGCGTTCCGATCGATCAAAGTCTATGAGGACAGGATTTCTTCTTTGAGGTATGTTGGGAGCCGGTGTGTAGAGCTGGAGGCGCCAATTGAATGCTCTCGAAACGGAAGAACGTCTCAAGGGCATCGCGACCTTCGTGCAGGCCGTCGAGGCCGGCAGCTTTGCGCTGGCGGCGGCCCGGCTGCGGCAGACGCGATCGGCCGTGGGCAAGAGCATCGCGCGGTTGGAGCAGCGCCTGGGCACGCGACTCTTCAACCGCACCACCCGTCGCCAGAGCCTGACCGAGAACGGGCAGGCCTTCTTCGAGCGCTGCAAGCGGGCGCTGGCTGAGATCGAGGCCGCAGAGGCCGCGCTCGATGCCTCGGGCCGCGACCTGATCGGTCGGCTGCGCGTCAGCGCGCCGCTGCTGCTCGGGCGCGAGATGGTGGCCCCGCTGTTGTCGCGGCTGGTGGCACTGCATCCGCGGCTGGAACTCGAGGTGGCGCTGTCCGACCGCGTGGTCGATCTGCTGGAGGAAGGCTTCGACCTCGGCGTGCGCCTCGGCACGCTGCGCGACAGCGCCACGCTGGCGGCGCGGCGCCTGGGAAGCTTCGACTTCGTGATCTGTGCGGCACCCGCCTACCTGGGCCGCCGAGGCGTTCCGGTGAGCGCCGACGACTTCCGGCATCACACCGCCATCGTCTACGCCGGCAGCGGGCCCGAAGCGCCCTGGCTGGCCACCGACGCCGACGGCCACGAACAGGAACTCCAGGTGCAGCGGCGCCTGCGCTTCGACGACGTCCAGGCGATCGCCGATGCGGCACTTGCTGGCGCCGGCCTGGCGCGGCTGCCGCGCTGGCTGGCTGCGCCCCACGTCGCGGTGGGTAACCTGCAGTTCATCGGCGACGGGCGCCACGCCCACGCCGTGGCGGTGCACGCCGTGTGGCCGCAGACCCGGCATCTGCCGATGAAAACGCGCGCCGCCATCGACCTGCTCGCCAGCGAGATTCCCGGCATGCTGTCCGACGGCCCCCGCTTCAAAGCCATCGGCGAGATCGCTTGATTGGTGCCTCGGCGGCGCCTGAGTTGTTCTTCAATGAACCCAATGAGGACCTCGCGTCCGCCTAGAGTGGCTTAGCCATCAAGGAGCATCGATGAAAGTCCAGAAGATTGCCGCGTTCTCCGATGGCGACGTGGGCGGCAACCCGGCCGGCGTCGCAATCTGCGAGGTCTTTCCCGAGGCGGCCAACATGCAGGGCATCGCCGCGCAGGTGGGGTTCTCGGAGACGGCCTTCGCGGTGCCGAGCGGCCCCCGCTGGCGGGTGCGCTACTTCTCGCCGGAGTCGGAGGTGCCGTTCTGCGGCCACGCCACGATCGCCCTGGGCGCAGCACTGGCGCTGCGCCACGGCGACGGGGTCTTCGCACTGACGCTCAACAACGCCGAGATCACCGTGGAGGGTCGTCGCAGCGGCGACCGCGTGGCGGCCGCGCTGCAATCGCCGCCCACCCGCAGCCGGCCGGCGGCGCCTGCGGTCGTGGACGAAGCCCTGGCCCTGTTCGGCTACACGCCCGACGATCTCGACCCGCGCATCCCACCCGCCGTTGCGCACGGCGGGGCCGACCACCTGGTGCTCGCGCTCCGTTCGCGCGCTGCGCTCGCCGCGATGAAGTACGACCTCGACGCGGGGCGCCGCCTGATGAACCGGGAGGGCTGGGTCACGATCCTGCTGGCCCACGCGGAGACCGCGCAACGCTTCCACACGCGCAATCCGTTTGCGTCGGGCGGCGTCTACGAAGACCCGGCCACGGGCGCGGCCACCGCTGCGTTCGCGGGCTACCTGCGCGACATCGCATGGCCCCACCAGGGCGCGATCGACATCGTGCAGGGTGAGGACATGGGCGTGCCCTCCCGCCTGCGCGCCGAGATACCGCCGGAGCCCGGCAGCTCGATCCGTGTCTCGGGTACCGCGAGACTCATGGAGTCGTGATCGGAAGAGTTCTGGGGGCTTGACCTTGCCACGATGACAAGGTTGACACTCTTTTCCAGGCGCAACACCCACATCACGGAGGATCCATGGCACGACTCATGAACATCGGTGAAGCCGCAGAGGCGGCAGGCGTCTCGGCGAAGATGATCAGGCACTACGAGCAGATAGGCCTGGTCCCGGCGGCCGCCCGCACGGACTCGGGCTACCGCCAGTACAGCGAGCGCGACGTCTCCATCCTTCGATTCATCCGCCAGTCGCGGCAGCTGGGCTTCTCCATGGAGCAGATCGCCAACCTGCTGGGCCTGTGGAGCGACGACCATCGCGCCAGCCGCGAGGTGAAGGCCCTGGCCCAGGGACACCTCGATGCGATCGAAGAGAAGATGCGCGAGATGGCTGAGATGCAGCGCGCCCTGAAGCGGCTCGTGACCTCGTGCCACGGCGACGACGATCCGCACTGCGCGATCCTCGACGAGCTGGCGGTCCGCAGCACCGAGGCTCCCGCGCCGGGTGCGGTGGGCGGGCAGCCGCTGCGCAAGTCCACGGCCAGGGCGGCGCACCCGGCGCGGCCGCAGGCTTCCGCCTCGGCCCCGCTGGACTTGATGGCGTGGACGCGCAACATCCACGCCAGCTCAGGTCATCACTGACCTGGTCGAGCGCGAGTCCTGAAGCTGCGACTGCTCGCTTCATGTCACAGCTGCCGAACCCGGTGTGTCTAAGGAGATAGGGCCGCATCCGCAGTCCTGTTTCGTTCCATCCCAAGGAGACACCATGGACCGCATTGCTCTCATCACCGCGCAGCCCTTCGACGTGAAGATCCTCGCCAACGGCCGGGACATCAGCGACAAGTCGCCGGTCGTCCAGGTTCGGTACCACGCCGACGGCAGCGGCTCGCGCACCTTGCGCGACGGCAGCGTCGTCGCCGGGCGATGGCAGTTCCTCAACCCGCAGCAGACCCAGATCCAGGTCGACGGTCCGGAGGGCGCTTCACGCTGGGTGGTGGTCGAACTGAACGACCGGGTCTACCGCAAGGTCGACATCGACACCGGCGTGGAGTTCGTGCACCTGCCGCAGGGCCGCTGACGGGGGCCGGCGATGAAGATCGAAGTCGAGGGGGCTCTCGTCCTGCGCGCCCAGGGCGGCGAACTGCTGGCACTGGAAGCGGTGCTGCGCCAGATCCAGACGCCCGTCTACAACCTCGCGGTGCGCATGCTCGGGCGCCGCGACGACGCACAGGACGCCACGCAGGAGATCCTGCTCAAGGTCACGACCCACCTCGGTGGCTGGCGTGGCGAGAGCGCCTTCGGGACCTGGGTCTACAGCATCGCCGGGAACCACCTGATCAATGCGCGCAGCCGCGCGCCGCACCGGCACGAACTCAGCTTCGACGAGCTGGGCGAGCAGCTGGATCGCGGGTTGGCGTATGCCGAGCGCATCGGCTTCGACGATCGCGCCATCACCCCCGAGGACAAGCTCGAGGCCCGGCGCACGGCGCTGTCGTGCACCCAGGCCATGCTGACCTGCCTCGACGCGCCGGGCCGGCTGGCCTACGTGCTGGACGAGATCTTCGGCCTGGAGTCCCCGGCCGCGGCCGAGGTCCAGGGCATCACGCCGGCCGCGCACCGGCAGCGCCTGGCGCGTGCACGCCAGGCCGTGCATGGCTTCATGGCAGAGCGCTGCGGCCTCGTGAGAGCGGACGCGCCGTGCCGCTGCGTGCGGCAATCACCCGGCAAGCGCGCCGCCGCGGCCCGGGGTCGCACCTTGCCAGGCCTGACGGTCGACCCCTCAGAGCTCGACGCAGCGAGCCAGGCGCTCCAGGAGCTCACGGCGTTGGGCGATGCCGCGGCACTGTTGCGCGGTGCCCCGGAATACCGGGCGCCCGATGCGATGCTGCAAGGCATCCGCCTCGTCGTTGCCCAAAGCGGGATGCTGCGGCAATGAGCGCGCTGCCGTTCGCATTGCCCTTCGCAATCGAGCCCGAGCCGCTGGCTCTGCGCCTGGCCGCCTTTCACGGCCGGCCGGAAATCGTCTGGCTCGGCCTGGCCGGGCGGTTCGAGAGCGATGGCATGGCCGTGGTGCGCTTCGAGCGCCTCACGCCGGGCCACCTCGGCGGTGCCGGTACCGCTGCGCTGAACGGTGGAATGATCGCCTCCGGCTTCGATGCAGCCTGCGTTCTCGCGGCACTGGGTCACGTCGACACCGAGGTGGTCGCGACCCTCACGCTGCAGGTCCAGTACCTGCGCCGCGCGATGACCTCGCCGTCGCTGATCTTCCGCGCCAGCGCCACGAAGGCGGCGCGCAGCGTGGTCTTCGTGCACGCGGTGCTGGAAGACCCGTCGCGCGGCGGCGAGCCCCTGGCGGTTGCGCAGGCTACGCTGGCCCCGGTACGGGCGCGGTCAACGCGGCCGCACGGGGAGGCCGTCGGCCAGCCGGCCGAGGCCCTGTCGTCGCTGCCAGCCTGATCAAGCGGCCGCCGCCGCCGCGCTTGTGACGTCGATGCGGCGCGAAAGCGAAGAGCCACGGGCGAGCAGGAAGCCTTGCAGCCGCTCGCCATAGGTCGGCGACACCGCCGCGGCCACCGACGGCCTGACGGCCAACGCCTCGCGCCAGCGCTGCACTTTCGGGACGCCGGTCCAGAAGCCGAAGTCGCCGATCCGGTCGAAGGTGTCGAAGTAGCGGAACGCCGGCGCGAAGGCTGCGTCGACCATGCCGAAGGCAGGGCCCGCGAAGTAGGGTCCGTCGCCGAGTTCGGCTTCGAGCTGCGTGAATCGCGCTCGGATGTCGGTAACACGTACCTCCAGCGCGGCCTCGTCCGGGGCGTTGTAGAAGGCGCCGATCGCGTTCAGCAGCGCGGAGCCGAACTCCATCCACGCGCGGTGCTGCGCACGCTGCACCGCGTCCTGCGGGTGCAGGCGGGGCAGGGCGGTGTCCTCGAGGTACTCGCAGATGACGGCGGACTCGAAGATCGGCGCACCGTCCACCAGCAGCACCGGCGTCTTTCCGAGCGGCGAGACCGCGAGGAACCAGCTCGGCTTGTTCGCCAGGTCGATGTCACGACGCTCGAAGGGCAGGCCCTTCTCGGCCAGCACGATGGCCGCCCTCTGCACATACGGGCAGAGGGCGTGCGACACCAGCACCAGGCTTGCGTTTCGTGACGGCCCGCTCACTTGGTCAGCCCTTCGGCCGCCAGCGCGGCCTGCACCTGCGGCCGCTGCGAGATCCGATCGAGATAGGCCCGAAGGTTCGGGTAGGTCGTCAGCGGCATGGCCAGGAAGTTGGCCCAGTTGACGATGGTGAAGGCGTAGGCATCGGCGACGCTGAACTCACCCGCGAGGAACGCCTGCTCCGACAGCAGGCGGTCGAGTTCGGCAAATCGCTCAGCGAGCTTGTCCTTGACCGCACGGCGGGTCGAGTCGGCGGTCTCCTTGTGCCACAGCCATGGACTGAAGACCTTGTGCAGTTCGGTGCTGACGAAGGTCAGCCACTCGACGACCATCAGTCGACGCGCCGAACCTGCCGCGCCGATCAAGGCCTGCGAGGGATCGAGGTCCGCGACGTACTGCAGCAGCGACGCCACCTCGGTGTGGCGCGAGCCGTCGTCGAACTCCAGCAGGGGCACGTAGCCGCGCGGGGAGATGTCGAAGTAGTTGGTGCCGTCTGCAGTGACGTGCCGGGCGAGGTCGACGGCGACGCCGTCGAACGGGGCGCCGACCTCGCGCAAGGCGATGTGGACGGCCAGCGAGCAGGCACCGGGTGCGTAGTAGAGCTTCATGGATCGTTCTCCGGGTTGGGCTGTGATGTGCGTTGATGCAAAGGACGAGATACGGTCATGCGGAACGGAAGCGCGGCACGAGCAGCGGGCTGCGCTTGATCGCGGCGGCACCGTCGCCGAGCAACCAGAGCGCGATCGATGCGGCGATCAGGAACACTGGGTACTCCCAGCCGCCGCCGCTGCTGGTGTGCACCCAGCCGTTGGGCAGGTGCACCCAGGCGGCCACGGCCATCACCGGCACCAGCGCCAGCGCGGCCTGCCGCGCATAGAGGCCCAGCAGCAGGGCGATGCCGCCCAGCAGCTCGACAGCGAACACCGGGTAGGCCAGCACGCCGGCGAAGCCGATGCTCGCGAAGTACTGCGCCGTCCCCGGCAAGGTGAAGACGAACAGTTTGAGCAGCGCGTGGGCGATCCACATCAGGCCGAGGCTGACGCGCAGGACCGTGATGCCGAGCTGGGTGGAGGAGGGAAGGGTTTGCATGGCGGAACTCCAATCGGGTGGTGAAGACCTTCACTGTAGGATTGCGAAGAAGCAAGCGGAATAGTCGGAGTGACAAACAATGATTGCAGCGACGCAATATCAGATGAGCCCGGGTGACCTGGATGTCGTGCTTGCCCTGGTGCGGGGTGGAACGCTCGCGACGGCGGGCGAGCGACTCGGCGTGGATGCGTCCACGGTGTTCCGCGCGCTGCAGCGCATCGAGCGCGGCCTGGGCCGGCCCTTGTTCGAGCGCACCCGTTCGGGCTATCTCGCCACCGAGCTGGCCACCCAGCTGGCCGGGCATGCCGAGCAGCTGGAGGCGGCGCTGGACGCGGCGCGCGCATGCGTCGAGGCGGCGCCCGCGCAGATCTCCGGCAGCGTGCGCATCACGACGACCGACACCATCCTGCACGGCCTGATCGCGCCAGCGCTGAAGTCACTGCAGGCGCAGCATCCCCTGCTGGGCTACGAGCTCCACACCGGCAACGAACTCGCCAGCCTGACCCGGCGCGACGCCGACATCGCCGTGCGGGCGACAAAGCGGCCGCCACAGCATCTGGTCGGCAAGCGCATCGGGCCGATCCGTGTGGCGCTGTACGCGGCCGGGAAGGGCAAGGTGCGCAGCTTCGCCGATGTCGAGGCAGGGAAGGCGGACTGGATCGCTCCGGACGATGCCCTGCCGGAGCACCCGTCGGTGCTCTGGCGCAAGCGCCACTTTCCCAAGGTGGCGCCGCGCTACCGGGTCAACAGCATCCTGTCGGTGCTGGAACTGGTCGCGCTGGGCCTGGGCGTCGGCATCGTGCCGCTGTTTCTGGCAGCGGGGCGTCGGGACGTTGTTCGTCTGACGGAGCCGCTGGACGAGTCGGAGACGGAGCTGTGGCTGCTGACGCATCCGGAGTCGCGCCATCTCCGGCGGGTCGGCGCCGTGTACACGCATCTGGCCCAGGCCATGACGATGCCCTGAGCCCACTGCGCCGTCGGGTGCTCCTAACCGGCAGGTGCGCCGTCGCCCAGGCCTTGACCTTCCGGCAGTGACAAGCTTGAAAGTTCGTCTCAGGCGGGCCGACCGGACCGCCCTGCAACGAGATTCTTGCCATGAGTGCCGTCGTCATTGCCTTGCAGACCGAACACAGGCCCGCCGCCGCTGCGGAGGTACGCGCCGAATCCCCGAGCCGCTC
The DNA here is from genome assembly GCA_016789955.1 of Rubrivivax sp. Lineage (GTDB taxonomy): Bacteria > Pseudomonadota > Gammaproteobacteria > Burkholderiales > Burkholderiaceae_C > Rubrivivax. The sequence goes on from JAEUPB010000022.1 coordinate 23,507, forward strand.
GCAGACTGGGAGGCCTGCATGAGGTTCATCTCACTGCGAGTCCGGTCCTGCGTGGTGGTCCACGGCTACACGCCGGACAACCGTGAAGTCGTCGAGCGGGTCGAGGAAGGCGCGTTTGCCGCAAAGGTCATCGCCATCGACCGCATCCAGTCGGTGACCGAGCAGTACATCCTGGTGACCGGCCCGCACGGCCGCCAGATGTACTGGGAGTACGAAGGCGGCATCGACGCTGTCAGGCAGATGTTGACGCGCAGCGGCCTCTTGCTTGAGTGATCTGCGGACCATCGACGACACCGGTTCGAGTCTTTCACGACGGCCGGCGATGCCGTCATCAACGATCGAGGCGCCCATGCGCGTCCCGGCCGGGGCTGTCTGAATTTCTGTGTGCGAGGCCTCGGAGACTTGTCCACGGCGGCGGGCGTCGCTTGCGACGAACGACCGACGCGGTGGGCAAGTCGGTGGTGCCATGCTACGCGACCGTCCTGATGAAGCGGTCGCCGTAGG
>JAEUPB010000028.1 GCA_016789955.1 Rubrivivax sp.
TCGCAAGTCGAGCGTGGCCCGTGTCTTCATGAAGAAGGGCGAGGGCAAGATCGTCGTCAACGGCAAGGCCATCGAGGCCTACTTCGGCCGCCAGACGTCGATCATGATCGTCAAGCAGCCGCTTCTGCTCACCGGCAACGAAGCGGGCTTCGACATCAAGGTCAACGTGCACGGCGGCGGCGAGAGCGGCCAGGCCGGCGCGGTGCGCCTGGGCATCACCCGCGCACTCATCGACTACGACGTGGCCTTGAAGGGCGACCTCAGCAAGGCCGGCTTCGTGACCCGCGACGCCCGCGAGGTGGAGCGCAAGAAGGTCGGCTTGCATGGCGCGCGACGCCGCAAGCAGTTCAGCAAGCGGTAACGTCACCCTCCCGGGTCCGCTCTACGATGACGAGCGGATCACCGGGTCGGGACGCGGAGGCAGCTCCGCCGCCGGCCGAAAGTCGCCGATGCGTTGGAAGCTGCTTCGCCGCCGTCTCTCGATCAGCGCGCCACGCGTCATGGTGCGCAGCCACTTGCCGTGGCCGCTGCGCATGGCGTTTGGCGCGGTGGTGCTGGGTTTTTCGGCGGCCATCGCGCTGTGGGCCTTCGAGCTCGGGCGCGAGATCGCGGGCCTGGACCATGGTGCCAAGCAGGAACTGGCCCGGCTGCGCAGCGAGGTTTCGCGCCTGACGAGCGAGAACGAGCAGGCCAAGTCGCTTTCCAACACCGCCGAGAGCCTGGTGCGCACCGAGCGCGCCGCGCAGGAGCGCCTGGCACAGCAGGTGCGCCAGCTCGAGGCCGAGAGTCAGCGCCTGCGCAGCGACCTGGGCTTCTTCGAGCGGCTGATGCCCGCCGCGCAGGGCGACGGCCTGCAGGTGCGCGGCCTGGCGGCCGAACCGGGCGAGGCCGCTGGCCGCCTGCGGTACCAGATGCTGGTGATGCAGCGCGGGCGCAACGCCCCCGAGTTCAGTGGTCGCTACGAGTTGTTGCTGTCGGGCCAGCTCGACGGCAAGCCCTGGACGCTAGCATCGGCCGGCGGGGCCAAGCCGCTGTCGTTGAAGCAGTACGCGCGGGTCGAAGGCACGGTGGAGTACCCTCCCGCTGCCGTGGTGAAGACGGTTCAGGCCAGGGTGATCGACGCCAAGGGCACGGTGCTGGCGACACACAACGTGAAGCTGTGACGCCGGTGCCACCGGCGCCGAATGGCAGGAGACGACAAGTGATCGGACTCGGAAAGAAGAAACCACCGCCCATCCGCAGCCTGGTCGGCGAAGGCATGACGGTCAAGGGCACCGTCTACTTCACCGAGGGCATGCGCATCGACGGCCGCATCGAGGGCGACGTCATCGCCTCCGGCGAAGGCCACTCGATCCTCGTCATCAGCGAAAAAGCCCGCGTCATCGGGAAGGTCATGGCCGCGCATGTGATCATCAACGGCGAGGTCGAGGGCCCCATCGTGTGCTCGGAGATGCTGGAACTGCAGCCCAAGGCGCGTGTCACCGGCGACATCCGCTACGATGTGCTGGAGATGCACCCCGGCGCCTTGGTCGACGGCGAGTTGCGCAGCCTGAAGAGCGCCGACAAGCCGCAGCTGAAGCTGGCCGCATCGAACGACGCCTGAGCCCCGCCGCCTGGAACCTGGAGCCACCATGAACGCGCTTGCCGAACCGCTGAGCCCCGCCACCGAAGAGATGCCCGCGCCGCTGGTCTTCACCGACAGCGCGGCGTCCAAGGTGGCCGACCTGGTGGCCGAAGAGGGCAACCCCGAACTCAAGCTGCGCGTCTTCGTGCAAGGTGGCGGTTGCTCGGGCTTCCAGTACGGCTTCACCTTCGACGAGGTCGTCAACGAAGACGACACGCAGATGCAGAAGAACGGCGTCACGCTGCTCATCGACGCGATGAGCCTGCAGTACCTGGTAGGCGCCGAGATCGACTACAAGGAAGATCTGCAAGGCGCGCAGTTCGTGATCAAGAACCCCAACGCCACCACCACCTGCGGCTGCGGGTCGTCGTTCTCGGCCTGAGCGGCCTGAGCGGCCTGCGCTCGATGACACGGCGCCCCGAGGGGCGCCGTTTTCATGGTCCGCGCCCCGAGGGGCGCCGTTTTCATGGGCGCGATCGGTTGGCGCCTGCACCGTCACGGTGACGCGGGCGGTGGCCTTCGCGCACCCCGGCCCTCACGAAGCCGGGTACAGCGCCCCCAGCAGCCGCGGCCCGGCTGCGCCTGTCACCGAGCTCAGGTTGCCCGGCCGCCGCTCGCAGTGCGCGCGGGCGAGCCACGCGAACGCCAGCGCCTCGACGCGATCGGGCGCGATGCCCGCCGCCGCGGTGGTGCCAACCGCCGCCCCGGCGCCGGCCAGCGAGCCAAGACGCCGCATGAGGTGGCCATTGAAGGCCCCGCCACCGCAGACGTAGAGCTGCCGCGTCGAAGGCGCGTGCCGGCGCAGGGCCCCGATCGCCGCGGCGGCGGTCAGCTCGGCCAGCGTGGCCATCACATCCTCCGGGCGGCTGTCGCCCAGGCCGACGAGGCGGTGGTCGAGCCATGGCCCGTCGAACAAGTCGCGGCCCGTGCTCTTCGGCGGCGCACGTTCGAAGAACGGGTCGGCCAAGCACCGCCGCAGCAGTTCGGGCAGCACCTCGCCGCGGGCCGCCAGCCGACCATCGGCATCGAAGGCCCCGGGCACCGGTTGCCGCTGCATCCAGTGGTCCATCAGCAGATTGCCCGGCCCGCAATCGAAGCCGAGCACGCCGCCCTGGCGGGGCAGCAGCGTCAGGTTGGCGATGCCGCCGACATTGAGCACGGCCACGTCGCGCGACGCGTCGCCGAACAGCTCGGCATGGAAGGCCGGCACCAGCGGTGCGCCCTGGCCGCCGGCGGCCACGTCGCGCGAGCGCAAGTCGCACACGACATCGATGCCGCTCAGTTCGGCCAGCAGCGCGCCGTTGAGCAACTGCAGCGTGTAGCCGGTACCGTCGAACTCACCTGGCCGGTGGCGCACAGTCTGACCGTGGGCGCCGAGCGCGCGCACCTGGCTGCGCTGCGTGCCTGTCGGGCCCGTCGGGCCTGTCTTGCCCGCAGCCGCCAGCAGCTCGTCCACCGCCCGCGCGTACAGCCGGGCCAGCGCATTGGCTGCCAGCGCGCTGCGGTGCAGCTCGTCGCGGCCGCTGCGGTTCAGCGCCAGCAGCTCGGCGCCCAGCGCAGCGGGCATCGGCACATGCACGAAGCCCAGCTCACGCGGCCGAGGGGGCACTTCGCCTGAAGGCACGGGCTCAGGCCACTGGGCCAGCACGGCATCCACGCCGTCCAGCGAGGTGCCGGACATCAGGCCGATGGTGCAACGCATGCGGTCAGGCTCGGCAAGGGGTGACAACTAGAATTCGCGGCCTTCATCGTAGCGCCCGCATGTCTGCCTCTACCGCCGTGAACCCGAACCACCCCATCACGGACCGCGTGCGCGAAGCCATGGCCGTCTCGCTGCGTGGCTGCGAAGAGCTGCTGCCCGAAGACGACTGGCTGAAGAAGCTCGCGCGCAGCGAAGCCACCGGCACGCCGCTGCGCATCAAGCTGGGCCTCGACCCCACGGCGCCCGACATCCACATCGGCCACACCGTGGTGCTCAACAAGATGCGCCAGTTGCAGGACCTGGGCCACGTGGTCATCTTCCTGATCGGCGACTTCACCTCGATGATCGGCGACCCGAGCGGCCGCAACACCACGCGCCCGCCACTCACGCGTGAGCAGATCGAGGCTAACGCGCAAACCTACTTCGCGCAGGCCGGCATGGTGCTGGACCGCGCCAAGACCGAGATTCGCTACAACAGCGAATGGAGCGACCCGCTGGGCGCGCGCGGCATGATTCAACTGGCCAGCCGCTACACGCTGGCGCGCATGCTGGAGCGCGACGACTTCACCAAGCGCCACAAGGCCGGCACGCCGATCTCCATCCACGAACTGCTGTACCCGCTGATGCAGGGCTACGACAGCGTGGCGCTGAAGAGCGACCTGGAACTCGGCGGCACCGACCAGAAGTTCAACCTGCTGGTGGGCCGCACGCTGCAGCAGGAGTACGGCCAGGAGCCGCAGTGCATCCTGACCATGCCCTTGCTCGAAGGCCTCGACGGCGTCGAGAAGATGAGCAAGAGCAAGAACAACTACATCGGCATCACCGAAGACGCAAACACGATGTTCGCCAAGACGCTGTCGATTTCCGACGCGCAGATGTGGCGCTGGTTCACGCTCTTGAGTTTCCGCCCCGAAGCCGAGATCGCGAAGTTGAAGGCCGAGATCGAAGGCGGCCGCAACCCGAAGGACGCCAAGGTGATGCTGGCCAAGGAGATCACCGCGCGCTTTCACAGCCAGGCCGCGGCCGATGCCGCCGAAGAAGACTTCCAGCGCCGCGCTGCCGGTGGCGTGCCCGACGACATCGCCGAGGTGGCGCTGGCCGGCGCGCCGTTGGCCATCGGCGCACTGCTCAAGCAGGCTGGCCTGGTGCCCAGCACCAGCGAAGCCATGCGCATGGTCGAGCAAGGCGGCGTGCGCATCGACGGCGCCGTGGTCAGCGACAAGGCGCTGAAGGTGGCCGCCGGCACGCTGGTCGTGCAGGTGGGCAAGCGCAAGTTCGCGCGCGTGGTGCTCACGGCCTGACGCGGCGGCCCAGGCGATGCAGGTCACCGCGTACCTGAAGCTCAGCGTCGCGGTGGCGGTGGCCACCATCGCGCTGAAGACCGGCGCCTGGTGGGTGAGCGGCAGCGTCAGCCTGCTCTCCGACGCGCTGGAGTCGCTGGTCAACCTGGCCGGCGCGATGTTCGCGCTGATGATGGTGACGGTGGCCGCGCGCCCGCCCGACGAAGACCACCCCTACGGCCACCACAAGGCCGAGTACTTCTCCAGCGGCTTCGAAGGCGTGCTCATCTTCGTCGCGGCGCTGGCCATCATCTGGGCCGCCGTGCAGCGGCTCGTCACCCCACAACCGCTGGCGCAGGTGGGCTGGGGCATGGTGCTGTCGCTCGTGAGCACGGCGCTGAACGGGGCGCTGGCGTGGTCGATGCTGAAGAAGGCGCGCGAGGTGCGCTCGATGGCGCTGGAAGGCGACGCCCGCCACCTGTTCACCGACGTGTGGACGTCGGTTGGTGTCGTTGCCGGCCTGGCCGCGGTACTGTTCACCGGCTGGCAATGGCTGGACCCGGTGCTCGCCATTGCGGTGGCGGCCAACATCCTGCGCGAGGGGGCCTCGCTCGTCATGCGCTCGGCCGACGGGCTGATGGACCGCGCGCTGGAGCCCGAAGCGCGCGCGCAGATCCAGCGCGTGCTCGACGAGTTCGCGCACCAGGCCATCCGCTTCGACCACGTGGCGACGCGGCGGGCCGGCCAGCGCCGTTTCGTCGACCTGCACATGCACATGCCCGCGGGCTGGACGCTCGGCCGCGCCGCCGCCGTGCGCGCCTCGGTGGAGCAGGCGCTGATGGCCGCCGTGCCCGGCCTGCGCGCCACCATCCAGCTGCTGCCGATGGACGTGGAAGCCCATTTCGACGAGGCGCGGGACCCGCTGTGAAGGGCCCTGCCGCGTGATCGCGCTGCTGCAACGCGTGCGCGAGGCGCGCGTCGAAGTTCAAGGCCGCGTCGTCGGCGCCATCGGCCCGGGCCTGCTGGCGCTGGTGTGCGCCGAGCCCGCCGACACCGAAGCACAGGCCGCGAAGCTCGTCGACAAGATGCTGAAGCTGCGCATCTTCGCCGACGACGCCGGCAAGATGAACCGCAGCGTGGTGGATGTGGGCGGTGGCCTGCTCGTGGTTTCGCAGTTCACGCTCGCCGCCGACACCTCCAGCGGCACGCGCCCGGGCTTCAGTGCCGCCGCGCCGCCCGAGCAGGGGCGCCGTCTCTACGAGGCCGTGCTGCGCCTGGCGCGCGAGCGGCACACGCCGGTGGCGGCGGGGGAGTTCGGTGCCGAGATGCAGGTGCACCTGATCAACGACGGGCCGGTGACGATTCCGCTGCGGGTGGTTTAGGGCTGGCGTCGGGCGGGGCTTCGCCGCCTCGCGCTTGGGGCGTGGCACACGCGGCTTGACACCGTGCGGGCTCACCGCTGCGGGAGCCTCGCATAAAAGCCAGCGGCCGGTAGCTCCAGCAGGCGCCCGATGGCGGCCCACTTCACACGACCAACGCCACCATCCCGAGCAGACCACGCTGCATCGGCTGGTTCATCAGCATGCCTCCTCCTTCCTCTCCCCGCGTGCGGGTGAGAGTGGGAAAGGCGTCGCTGCCTCACCCTTCGTTCAGCCCTCCGGCAGGCACTATTGAGTGCAACCTGGTATCAGCCTACGCGCGACTGCGCGCCCGAGCCGAATGGACGCTGCCTGCGGCAGCGGTGGACTGGCGCAGCACGATGCCGGCGCCAAGCAGCTGCGGCGTGACTGCCTCACCACGGTCGAGAAAGCCGACCAACGCCCGCGCCGCGAGTTGCCCCATTTCGGCGGTGGGCAGGTGCAGTGTCGTCAGTGGCGGCTCGCACAGCGCGGCCCAGTCGAGATCGTCGAAGCCCATCACCGACAGCTGCGACGGCACGGCCACGCCGGCGCGGCGTGCTTCGAAGATCACGCCCAGCGCCAGCACGTCGGACAAACACAGCACAGCCGTCGGGCGTGGGCGCGAGCGCAGCGCCTGGCGGGCGCCTTCGGCACCGCCGGCCACGTTGAGCGAGCATTCGATCAGAGTCAGCTCGGCGCCTCGCGCCGCCGCACGCACGCCGGCCACACGCAGCACCGTGCGGTCGTTGTTCATGAGCGGGCCGTGCAGCACGGCCAGGCGCTCATGGCCGAGGTCGCGCAGGTGCTTCACGGCCAAACGGCCGAGCGCGCGGTTGTCGTAGCCGATCGTCGGCACTGCGCTGCCGGGCTCGTGGATGCTGGTGGCCACCACCGGCAGGCGCCGGCCTTCGATCAGGCGCATGAAAGCGCCGTCGCGTTTGGCACCGGAGACGATGAGCCCTTCGGCACCGAGGTCGAGCAGGTCTCGCGCGCGCGCCGCCTCCTGCTTGGGGTCGCCGCCGGTGGTGGCGATGACGAGCGCGTAGCCGTGCACAGCGAGCTCGCGTTCGATGGCGTTCAAGAAGGTGGCGAAGATCGAGTGCGCGAGCGTCGGGATGATGGCGCCGATGGTGCGGCTGCGCCGGGTGGAGAGTGCGCGCGCCGCCGGGTTGGGCACGTAGCCGTGGGCGGCCACGGCTTCCAGCACCTGCCGGCGCGTGGCCGGCGCCACATGTTCGGCGCCGTTGATGACGCGTGAGATCGTGGCCACCGAGAAGCCCGTGCTGCGCGCGAGGTCGCGCACGCCGGGTGCCGCGTCGGCACGGCGCGCGTTCTTCCTGGTCGGCGTTGGGGCGCTGGGCATGAGGCGCGCATCGTAGGCCCCAAGCGGCTCGCGGCGCTGCCGAACTCGGCGATCTGTTCGGCGGCCTGCGGCGGCGGCAACGGGTAGGCACGGTTGACGGCTGTAACCGGTTTCAGTAGCGTCGCGGTACGGGCTGAAGATCGGTGCAACTCAGCGCGGCCACGACGATGACCCTCCTCGAATCCAGTTCCGACCGCCGGCCCGCGCACGCGGGGCGCGCGCCGCGCTCGGTGCGCTACGTCGGCCTCGACGTTGCGTCGGCCGCGGCCCGTGTGCAGGTGCGCGCAGGTTGTGCGGCCCGGCAGGCCGTGCAGGCTGGCGACGAGGTGGAACTGAGCAACGACGATGGTGGTTGCGCGCTGTGGCTGTTGGCCTTCGATGAGCATCGCCGGCCCAGTGCGGGTTTGCTGCAAAGCACAAGTGCCTCGAGTGCCTTCAGTGCGCCAGAAGTGCCGCTCGACCGCCAACGCTTCGATGCGCAAGACCTCGACGCCTGGATGAACCACGCGGCTGAACTGACGGCGCGCCAAGTCGGCGACAGCGACACGGTGCCCGGCAGCACATCCCGATTTGTCGCGCGGGCCAACGGTACCTTGTGGTGCATCGTGCCAGCAGCCGATGCCGCGGCTGCGGGCGGAGGCGCCGCTTCACTGCACCTCGCAGGCCGGTCCGGGTCGACCGACGCCCGTGAGGTGTTGCCCGAACCCTTCGGCCCCGCGCGCGATGAACTTCGGGTCGAGGCCCGCACCGCGCGCGCCTACCGCGTGCGCGCCGGCGAGTGCATCCAGATCATCGACGTGCAGGGCCAGCAGTGCTCCGACTTCATGGCCGTGCGCGAAGACGCGCTGGCGCGTGGCCAGGAGCGCTATATCGACGGCACCGTCACGCGCACGATGGTCGGTGGCGCCTACCCCGGCCCGGGCCTGTACGACAAGTACTTCGACCAGGACATGCGGCCGCTGCTGGTGGTCGTGCAAGACACCGTGGGCCGCCACGACACCTTCGGCCTCGCCTGCACGGCACGCGGCTACGAAGAACGCGGCTTCCCCGATCACGCCAATTGCTCGGACAACATCTCGGCGGCGTACCGGCCGTTCGGCATCACCGAGCGTGCCGCGTGGCCGGCCATCAACCTGTTCTTCAACTCCTGGATCCTGCCGGGCGACAACCGCCTGCGTTCCGACGAAGGCTGGTCACGGCCGGGCGACTTCGTCGTCCTGCGTGCGTTGACCGATCTCATCTGCGTCACCACCGCCTGCCCGGCCGACATCGACGGCATCAACGGCTGGAACCCGACCGACATCCATGTGCGCATCTACCCACCCGACCTGCAGATTCCCGCAGCGGTGGCCTACCGGTCGCAGCCCGGTGCGCAGGCGACCATGAGCCAACCCAGCGCGTTCCATGACCGCACCAGTGCCTTGACGCGGCACTACGCCACCGTGCGCGACCTGTGGCTGCCGACCAGCTACGAAAGCACCCGCGCCCTCGAGGAGTACGAGGCCTGCCGCAACGCCGTGACGCTGCAAGACATGTCGGCGCTGCGCAAGTTCGACATCGCCGGCCCCGACGCCGTGGCCCTGCTCGATTTGTGCACCACGCGCGACGTGCGGCTCTTGGCCGTGGGCCGCGGCCACTACACGCTCGTCTGCGACGACGCCGGCGCGGTCATCGACGACGGCACGCTCTTTCGCATGACGCCCGATGTCTTCCGCTGGTTTCCGAGCTCCGAGCTGAGTGCGCTGCACATGAAAGACGTGGCCGCCGAGCGCGGGCTGGCGGCGTGGGTGCGCGCGCACGACGCGTCGTTGCCGAACCTTTCGCTGCAAGGGCCGAAGAGCCGCGAGCTGCTGGCCGAGCTGGTGTTCATCCAGCCCACGAACACGGCGCTGGCGCAGCTGAAGTGGTTCGGCTGCACCGTGGCTCGCCTGCACGACCGCGAAGGGCCGGCCTTCATGCTCACGCGCAGCGGCTACACGGGCGAGCTCGGCTACGAGATCTTCTGCAGCCGCAAAGACGCGCTGCCGATCTGGGACGCCTTGATGCAGGCCGGTGAGCGCCACGGCATCACGCCGATGGGCTCCGAGGCGCTGGGGTTGCTGCGCGTCGAGGCCGGTCTGGCGGCGCAGGGTGCGGAATTCGGCAACGACATCGATGCCTTCGAGGCCGGCCTCGGCTTTGCGGTGGACCTGCGCAAGCCGGCCTTCATCGGCAAGGCGGCGCTCGAACGCATCCACGCCGCGCCGCGCCGGCTGCTGACCGGTCTGGTGCTCGCGGGCAACGAAGCCCCGGCGCACGGCGATGGTGTCTTCAAGGGCCGCCAGCGCGTTGGCACGATTACCAGCGCCGTGCGCTCGCCGGCGCTCGGTTGCGCCATCGCACTGGCCCGCGTTGCGGTGGAATGGGCCGAGGCCGGGCACGCGCTCGAAGTCGGGCGGCTCGACGGGCAGATGAAGCGTTTGGCGTGCACCACGGCGCCGTTTCCGTTCGTGGACCCGCAGCGCCTGCGCGCTCGGGCATGATGGTCCCAACCCTCTTTCATCGAGGTGAAAACATGAAGACAGCTTTGAAGATCCTTGCCGCCGCCGTGCTGCTGAGCGCGGCCGGTGCCGCGTTTGCGAACGACAAGGTGATGATCGGCGAGCCGAACTGGCCCGGCGCGAAGATCGTCGCCAACCTGCTGAGAACCGTGATCACGACGCGGCTGGGCGGTCAGGTCGCGCTTGTGCCCGGAACCAACCCGGTGATCTTCGCGGCCATGGACGGCGGCAAGGGTGACATCGATGTGCACCCCGACGTCTGGCTGCCCAATCAGAAGAGCCTGACCGACAAGTACGTGGACGCGAGCAAGACGGTCGCATTGAGCAAGGGTTCGTACAGCGGGCGAGCCGGTTTCTGCGTGCCCACCTACATGGTCAAGGAGCACAAGATCAAGTCGGTCTATGACCTCGCCACGCCCGAGGCGCAGAAGCTGTTCGATGCCGACGGCGACGGCAAGGGCGAGATCTGGATCGGCGCCGCGGGCTGGGCCTCCACCGCCATCCACCAGGTCAAGGTGCGCGACTACGGCATCGGCAGCTTCCTCGAGCCGACCAAGGAAGACGAAGCGGTCTTCTTCGCCAAGCTGGCCTCGCAGATCGCCAAGAAGAAGGGCGTCGCCTTCTACTGCTACACGCCGCACTACGTGCACCGGCTGCACGACGTGACGATGCTCGACGAGCCGGCGTTCGACAGCGCGAAGTACAAGATGGTGCAGCCCAACGAAGACGCCGACTGGCTGAACAAGTCGAAGATCACCGTCGGCGACTCGCCCAAATTCGTGCACGTGGCGTACTCCAAGTCGCTCGAAAGGCGCGCCCCCGATGTGGCCCGTTTCCTGGCCAACATCAAGCTCGAGACCGAACTCGTCAGCGAGTGGACGCGGGCGGTGGTCGTCGACAAGAAGGAGCCGGCCGACGTGGTGAAAGCCTGGGTCGCCGCCAACCCGAAGGTGGTCGATCGCTGGCTGGGTCTGTAAGAGCCGTGGCCCCGGACATCGCGATCTCGATCGACGGTGTCTGGAAGATCTTCGGCAGCCGCGCTCAGGAGGCGTTCGAAGCCATCCGGCGCGAGGGCTTGAGCAAGAAGGCGGTCGCCGAGCGCTTCGGCTGCGTCGTCGGCGTGGCCGATGCGAGCTTCGAGGTGGAGCGCGGCGAGATCTTCTGCGTCATGGGCTTGTCGGGCTCGGGCAAGTCCACCCTCGTGCGCCACGTCAACCGGCTGCTCGAGCCCACCGCCGGCCGCATCAAGGTGGGTGATGCGGACGTGATGGCGATGGACGAGGCCGCGCTGCGCGAGTTCCGCAATCACCAGGTGGCGATGGTGTTCCAGAGCTTCGGCCTGCTGCCGCACCGCACCGTGCGCGACAACGTGGCGATACCGCTGGAGATTCGCGGCGCGAGCAAGGCCGAGCGCTGGCGCGAGGCCGACCGCGTGATCGCGATGGTGGAGCTCACCGGCTGGGAAGACCGGTACGCGCATGAGCTCTCCGGCGGCATGCAGCAGCGCGTGGGCCTGGCGCGCGCGATCGCCGCCAACCCGCTGATCCTGCTGATGGACGAGCCGTTCTCGGCGCTCGACCCGCTCATCCGCCGCCAGCTGCAAGACCAGTTCATGGCGCTGTCGAAAGTGATGAAGAAGACGACGATCTTCATCACGCACGATCTGGACGAGGCCATCCGCATCGGCCACCGCATCGCGATCATGAAAGACGGGCGCATCGTGCAGATCGGCCGGCCCGAGCAGATCGTGCTGAACCCGGCCGACGAGTACGTGGCGGAGTTCGTCGCCGGCATCTCGCGGCTGAAGCTCGTGCGTGCCGCCTCGCTGATGCGGCCGCTGCCATCGAACGCCGAAAGTGCCGCCGCGCTGCTGGCCCACGCGCCGCGCGTGATGGCCGAGCAGGACCTGAGCACGCTGATCGATGTCTCGATCGAGCACGACGGGCCGTTGCTCGTCACCTCGGCCGACGGCACACCAAGTGGGCTGGTCGAGCGCGTGGACCTGCTGCGTGCGCTGCAGGGCCGGCCTCGGGCCGAAGCCGCCGCCGCATGAGCGACGGTGCCGCACTCGACACGCTGGTGCGGCGCTTTGTCGGCCCCGGCGCCGACTACTACGCGCGCCGCTTCGAAGCACTCGGCGCCGCTGCGGGCTTTCGCTGGAGCTTCAACCCCTTTGCGGCGCTGGCCGGCTCGGTGTGGTTTGCCGCGCGTGGCCTGTGGTCGTGGTTCCTGCCCTTCCTGCTCGTCGAATCGCTCGGCCTGGTGCAGATGGCCATCGGCCTCTTCGGCGACCGCGGGCGCGAGCAGCGCGAGCGCGCGGCCGGCATCCTGCGCACGCTGGCCGATCGCAAGCAGCAGATCGAGGAGGCGATCGCCAGCAACTCGCCGTCGGTCGAGGCGCTGCAGCGCGCCGCGGCGTCGCTCGAGCGCGCGCTGGCCGATGCCACGCTGCAAGCCGACCTCGCCAGCAAGAGCGGCCTCTTCGTCACGCTGATCGGCCTGGCCATCGTGCTGGCCACGCGCGCGTTGCAGGCCGGCATTGCCAACTGGACGCTCGAGCGCCGCTTCACGCAGTGGCGCTCCGACCGCAACCTGCCGGCCGGCCGCTCGTGGCAACGCGCGCTGGCGGGGCTGGCGATGCTGCTGATCGTGGTCGTCCTCACCGGCGTGCGCTTTGCGCGGCCCGAACTGCTGCCGGTCCTGGCCGACTTCCCCACCCAGCGATCGTGGCGCATCGATGTCGGCGACGCCATCAAGGCCGGCTTCGAATGGGCCAAGCGCGCCGGCGAAGGCTTCTTCGGCAGCATCACACTGGGCGTGCGCCGCCTGCTCGATGCGGTGGAGACGGTGCTCGTCGGCACGCCGTGGATCGTGACGATGGCCGTGCTCGGCCTGCTCGCCTGGTTGAGCGGCGGCGCGCGCGTGGCCATCTTCACCCTCGCGGCGCTCGCGTACCTCGGCCTGCTCGGCTTCTGGGAAAAGGCGATGACGACGATCTCGCTGCTCGGTGCGGCGGCGCTGGTGTCGATCACGCTCGGCATACCGCTCGGCATCTACTGCGCACGCCGGCCGCGCGTGTTTGCGATGGTGCGGCCGGTGCTCGATTTCATGCAGTCGATGCCGTCGTTCGTGTATCTGATTCCGGTGGTGGCGTTTTTCGGCGCCGGCAAGCCCGCCGCCATCGTGGCGACGCTGATCTTCGGCTCGCCCCCGGTGGTGCGCATGACCGTGCTCGGCCTGCAGCAGGTGCCCGAGGCGGTGCGCGAGGCGGCGATGGCCTTCGGCGCCTCGCCGCGCTACCTGCTGTTCAAGGTCGATCTGCCGCTGGCCGCGCGCACCATCATGGCCGGCGTCAACCAGACCATTCTGTTGAGCCTGGCGATGGTCGTCGTGGCTTCGCTGATCGGCGCCAAGGGTCTGGGCGAAGACGTGCTCGAAGCGCTGCAGTACGCCTCCGAGGGGCAGGGCATCCTCGCGGGGCTCGCGATCCTGTGCTGCGCCTTGATCCTCGACCGCATCGTGCAGGGCCGGCGCAAACCGTGAGCCGGCTTCGAGAAAGGCAGGCTGCATGAGCCTCGTTCCCGCCCGCGCCGATGTCGTCATCGTCGGCGGCGGCATCATCGGCGCGTCGATCGCCTACCACCTGGCGAAGATCGGAATCACCGATGTCGTGTTGTTGGAGCGACGCCAGCTCACCTGCGGCACCACCTGGCATGCGGCCGGCCTGGTGCCGCAGTTGCGTGCCACGCGCACGCTGACCGAGCTCGCCAAGTACACGAGCGAGCTGCTGAAGACGCTCGAGGCCGAGACCGGCCAAGCCACCGGCTTCAAGCAAAACGGCTCGATCGGCGTGGCGCTTTGCGACGCGCGGTTCGAGGAGTTCAAGCGCACCGGTGCGATGGGCCGCGCTTTCGGCGTGGAGGTCGAGTTCCTGACGCCCGGCGACATCGTCGCCCGCTACCCGCTGCTCTCGGACAAGGGTGTGGTCGGCGGCATCTGGACGCCCAATGACGGCCAGACGAACCCGATCGACACGACGATGGCCTACGTGAAAGGCGCGCGCCAGCGTGGCGCCCGCGTCGTGGAGAACGCCGAGGTCACCGACATCGTGGTCGAAAGCGGCTGTGAGACAAGGGCCAAGGGCGTGCGCGTCATGCACGAAGGTGCCGAGCACGAGGTGCGCACCGGCACCGTGGTGCTTGCCGCCGGCATGTGGAGCCCGCAGATCGCGCGCAAGCTCGGCATCCGCCTCGCGCTGCAGGCGGCGGAGCATTTCTACATCGTCACCGAGCCCATCGCCTCGCTGCCGAAGAACCTGCCGGTGCTGCGCGTGCCCGACGAGTGGGCCTACTACAAGGAGGACGCCGGCAAGCTGCTGCTCGGCGCTTTCGAGCCCGTCGCCAAGCCGTGGGCGCTGCAAGGCATTCCGAAGGACTTCTGCTTCGACGAACTGCCCGACGACTTCGAGCACTTCGAGCCGGTGCTGAGCAAGGCGGTGGAGCGCGTGCCGGTGCTGCAGCACACCGGCATCGCGACCTGGTTCAACGGCCCCGAGAGCTTCACGCCCGACGACCGTTACCTGCTCGGCGAAACCACCGAGGTGCGAGACCTGTTCGTCGCCTGCGGCTTCAACTCGATCGGCATCCAGAGCAGCGGCGGTGCGGGCAAGGTGCTGGCCGAGTGGATCCGCGATCGGCAATCCCCGATCGACCTGCCGGGCATGGAAGTGCGCCGCATGCACCCGTGCCAGGGCACACGCACTTACCTTGCCGACCGCACCAAGGAGTCGCTCGGGCTGCTGTACCAGATGCACTGGCCGTTCCGGCAGGTGGAGAGTGCACGCGGCGCGCGACGCACGGCGTTCCACGATCGGCTCGTGGCGCTCGGCGCGTGCATGGGTGAGTTGAGCGGCTGGGAGCGTGCCAACTGGTACGCGGCACCCGGCTCGCAGCCGAAGTACGAATACAGCTTCGGCCGCCAGAACTGGTTTGCCCACACCGCGGCCGAATGCCGGGCGGTGCGCGACGGCGTGGCGCTGTTCGACCAGTCGTCGATGGCGAAATTTGTCGTGCAGGGGCGCGACGCCTGCAGGGTGCTGAACCGCCTGGGCACCGCCAACGTCGATGTCCAGGCCGGCCGCATCGTGTACACGCAGTGGCTCAACGCGCGCGGCGGCATCGAGGCCGATCTCACCGTGCTGCGCCTGGCCGAAGACAAGTACATGGTGGTGACCTCGGTGTCGTCGCATGTGCGCGACCTGGCGCTGCTGCGGGAAGCCGCCGGCGCTGACCCAACCACCTTCTGCACCGTGACCGACGTCACCTCGGGCCTGCCGATGCTCGGGCTGATGGGACCGAAGTCACGCGCGTTGCTCGAGGCGTTGAGTGGCGAGGACTTGTCCAACGAGCAGTTCAAGTTCTCCACCTCCAAGGAGATCGAGATCGGCTACGCCATCGTGCGTGCCAACCGCATCACCTACGTCGGCGAGCTTGGTTGGGAGCTGTACATCCCGGCGGAGTTCGCGCTGCATGTGTTCGAGCGCGTGCTCGAAACCGGCGCGGCTTATGGCCTGAAGCTCGCCGGCTTTCACGCGATGAACGCCTGCCGCACCGAGAAGGGCTATCTGCACTGGGGCCACGACATCGGCATCGAAGACACGCCGCTCGAAGCCGGCCTCGGCTTCACCTGCGCCTGGGACAAACCGGGCGGCTTTGTCGGGCGTGAGGCGCTGTTGGCGCAAAAGGAACGCGGCGCGCCGCACAAGCGGCTGGTGCAGCTCGCGCTCGACGATGCGAACGAGCTGCTGTATCACGAAGAACCGATCTTCGCCGACGGCCGGGCGGTGGGCGTGATCACCTCGGGCATGTTCGGCCACCGTGTCGAGGCGTCGCTGGGCATGGGCTACGTGAAGATGCCGCATGCGGTGACGGCCGACTGGATCGCGTCGACGCGGTTCGAGGTCGGCATTGGCGATCGGCGGGTGGGTGCGCGCGCGCAACTGTCGCCGTGGTACGACCCGAAGGGCGCGCGCATCCGCGTTTGAACGAAGAGGCGTCGACTGTCTGCGCTCAGTCCGTCACCGATTTCCGCCATCCCGCACCCTCACCCCACCCGATACCAATCCTGAATCCGCCCCGTCTCCACCCCCCACCCGCTGATCGGCGCGTGGATGCCGTTCAGCAGCGCCGTGAGTTTGGGTCGCACGAACAGCGGCTGGATCGCCAGGTCGTCGCAGACGATGTCGTTCAGCCGCACCAGCATCGCGGCGCGCTTGACGGCGTCGAGTTCTGATTCGGCGGCCTTGAACAGGCGGTCGTACTCGTCGTTGCGCCAGCGGGTCAGGTTGCGCAGCAGCCACTTGTTGGCCTTGGCCGTCACCTGCCATGAGCAGAACAGTTCCAGGAAGCGCCCGGGGTCGGTGCCGCCGCGGGTGATGGTGTGCATCTGCAGGTCGGCGACGAAGCGGCCATTGGTGTCGGGGTTGCCGTGGTCGCCGGAGAAGTAGACGGCCGGTGAGGTGGACTTCAGTTCCATCTCGATGCCGGCGGCCTGCGCCGACGACTTGATGAGCGCCTGCACCTTCTGCCGCGGCGAGCTGGTGCTGGTGTGGAACACCATCTTCAGCCGCTGGTTGCCCTTGGCGCGCAGGCCGCCCGCGCCGCGCGCCCAGCCCGCGCCATCGAGCAGCGCATTGGCGCGTGCCGGGTCGAACGGCAGGCTCTTGCGGCGCGAGTTGAACGCCGCGGGGTTGTTCAGGAAGTTGGCCGTCGGGATGCCGTTGCGGCCCATCACGAAGCGCTGGATGCCTTCGCGGTCGATGAGGTGGGCCAGCGCCTGGCGCACCGCGGGGTCGAGCAGGAAGGGGTGGCGGCTGGCAGGGCTGGAGCGTTCGCCGTCCACTTCGGTCCACGGGTCGGCGTGGTTGAGCATGAGGTACTCGGTGTCGCCGCCGGGCGCAAAGTGCAGCCGGCCGCGGCTGCCGGTTTCCAGCCGCTTGAGCAGCTCGTCTTCGGCGGTGATCAGCCACGCGACGTCGTAGTCGCCGGTCTGCAGCACGGCGCGAGCGGCCGAGAGGCTGTCGCCGCCGCCCTTGATCTCCACGGCGTCGAAGTGCGGCCGGTTGGGCAGGTGGTAGGCCGGGTTGGCCTCGGCGCGCACCAGGTCGCCTGGGCGGAAGTCGGTGAGGCGGTAGGGGCCTGTGCCCACCGGCTTCAAGTTGCCCGGCGCCTCGCGCGACTTGCTGCCGATGAAGGCCGCGAAGTGCTTCTTCGGCAGCACCTGCAGCACGAACAGATCGGTCCACGCCGGGCGCGGCGCGGCGAACTCGAAGCGCACGGTGTGGCTGTCGAGCTTGCGCGCGGTGGTGCCCTGCACGCTGCCCAGCGTGAAGGCGGCGGTCTCGGGGTGGCTCAGGAATTCGGTGGTGAACACCACGTCGTCGGCGGTGAAGGGCTCGCCGTCGTGCCAGCGCACGCCGGGCTTGAGCTTGCAGGTGAGCGAGCGGCCGTCGCGCGCGACGCCGCCGTTGTCGAGCGTGGGCACCTCGGTGATCAGCACCGGGCGCAGCGAACCATCGATGTCGTAGGCGGCCAGCGGTTCGTAGAAAAAGCGCGAGGCCAGCACGTCCTTCGAGCCGGAGGAGAAGTGCTGGTTGAGGATCGTTGGCGCCTGCCACGACAGGATGCGCAGCACGCCGCCGCCGCCGCGGCGCGTGGGGCGGTAGACGAAAGCATCGGTGGCTTGCGCGCCGGCGGTGCCCAGCAGCCCGGCGGCCAGCGGGGCCGCCAGGCCGAGCCGGGTGGCCGCCTCGATGAACGCACGCCGGCCCAGAACCCCGCGCCGCACCTGCGCCAGCCATTCGCGCAGTTGGCCTTCGTTGTTGTCGCTCATCGCGGTCTCTCCGGTTCAAGCGTCAGTCGGGGCCGTGGCATGGCCGCACCCAGAAACGCAAAGGCCGCCTGGCAAGGCGGCCTTGTGGTTCACGATGGGGTCTCCATCGCGGGGCAGGGCAAGGGGGTCAGTCGGCGTACTGGCCGGCGGCCTTGATCACCGCGCCCCACTTGTCGATCTCGGAGGCGACGAACTTCTTGTGCTCGGCCGGGTTCAGGCGTGCGTCGGTCACGACCACCGCGCCCAGGCCTTCCTGGCGCTTGACGAACTCGGGGTCCTTCAGCGCTTCCTTCAGCGCCGCGTTGAGCTTGGTCAGCACGTCGGCCGGCGTGCCCTTGGGCGCGTACAGGCCGTGGAAGATGCTGACGTTGAAGCCCTTCAGCCCGCTCTCGTCCAGCGTGGGCAGCTTGCCCAGCACCGGGGTGTTGACGCGCTTGGTGGTGCTGACCGCGTAGGCCTTGATGGCGCCGCCGGCGATCTGGCCGGTGGTGTTGGTGGTCTGGTCGCACATGATGTCGACCTGGCCGCCGAGCAGGTCGTTCATGGCCGGCGCGGTGCCCTTGTACGGCACGGTGGTCATGTCGATCTGCACCGCGGCCTGGAACATCAGCCCGCACAGGTGCGAGGCGCTGCCCTGGCCGGCGTTGGCCAGGTTGATCTTGCCCTTGTTGTCCTGCAGCCACTTGGCCAGCTCGGGGTAGGTGTTGGCCGGCAGCGTCTTGCGGCCCACCAGCGTCATCGGCACGTCGTTGATCATGCCGAGGTACTCGAAGTCGTCGAGCACCTTGTAGTTGAGCTTGCGGTACATCGTCGGCGTGGTGGCCATGCCGATGTGGAACAGCAGCAGCGTGTAGCCGTCGGGCGCCGCCTTGGCCACCTTGCCCGCGCCCAGCGTGCCGCCGGCACCGCCCACGTTCTCCACCACCAGCGTGGCGCCGCCCATCGGCTTGCGCATCGCCTCGGCAAAGTCGCGCGCCACCTTGTCGGTGGGGCCGCCGGCGGCAAACGGCACGACGATGGTGATGGGCTTGTCGGGGTAGGCCGCGAGGGCCGGCGTGGCAGCCAGCGTCAGCGTGGCCAGGGTCGCGAGCACTTTTTTCATGGTGAGCTCCGGGTGGGGGAGAGGAAGGCGTTGCCAGAGGGCGAACTCGATGCGGGGCGAGTTGCGCGTGTGGGCCGATGCTATCCAGTCGCGCGCCACGCGCGCGGCGTGGGAACTACGTAGGGGGCCGCACGCCTGGGGCTTGAACGCGGCACCTGGTGCTCGCGTGGACCGGCGAGGCGGGGCGTGTGGAAGGGCACGCGCCGGCGCAACTCGGCCCAACGAGGTGCCAGCCCCTGCCGGCACCGCCCGCCGCGTTACTTGTACGTGCGCGCGTCCTCGATCACCTTGCCGTCGTTGGGCAGGCTGCCTGGCGCCACCAGCTGCACGTCGCAGCGCAGCTTGGTGATGTCGCGCACGCTGGCGGCCACCGCGTCGGCCAGGCCTTCGGGAGCGGCGCCCGCGCACTCCACCTCGAGCGTCATGCGGTCGCTGGCCATCTCGCCTTCCACCACCAGCCGCGCGCGGCTCAGTTCGGGGTGGCGCCTGAGCACCTCGGCCACCTGGCTGGGGTGCACGAACATGCCGCGCACCGTGGCGGTCTGGTCGGCGCGGCCCATCCAGCCCTTGATGCGCTGGTTGGTGCGGCCGGTGGGGCAGGCACCGGGCAGCACGGCCGAGAGGTCGCCCGTGCCGAAGCGCACCATCGGGTAGTCGGGCGTGAGCACGGTGACGACGACCTCGCCCACTTCGCCTTCGGGCACCGCGCTGCCGGTGCCCGGGCGCACGATCTCGACGATCACCCCTTCGTCGACCACCAGGCCCTCGCGCGCCGCGGTCTCGTAGGCGATGGTGCCGACGTCGGCCGTGGCGTAGGCCTGGTAGCCCTGGACGCCGCGCTCGCGCAGCCAGTCGCGCAGGCTGGGTGGGAACGCTTCGCCGCTGACCAGCGCCTTCTTCAGCGAAGGGACCGCCACGCCGGCCTCGGCCGCCTTCTCCAGCAGGATGCGCAGGAAGCTGGGCGTGCCGGCATACGCGTCGGCACGCAGCTCGGCGATGGCCTGCAGCTGCAGTTCGGTGTTGCCCACGCCGCCGGGGAACACCGTGCAACCGATCGCCTGCGCGCCGTTGTCCATCATCCACGCCCCGGGCGTGAGGTGGTAGCTGAAGCTGTTGTGCACCAGGTCGCCGGCGCGAAAGCCCGCGGCCCACAGCGCGCGCGCGGTGCGCCAGTAGTCGCGCGCGGCGCCTTCGGGTTCGTAGATGGGGCCGGGCGACTGGTACACGCGCTGCGCGGCGCGGCGCGTGGTGGTCATGGCACGCCAGCCGATGGCCGAGAAGCCGCCGAAGGGGTCCCAAGGCGCCGCATCGGCGCGGCGGCCGGCCTGCTGGCGTTCGAGCAGCTCGCCCTTGCGCGTCACGGGCAGGGCCTGCAGCGCGGCGCGGCCGGTCACGCCCCGGGCGTCGACGCCGGCCAGCTTGCCGGCCAGCGCCGGCACGGCCTGCGCGGCGGCCACTTGCGCCGGCAGCGCGGCCATCAGTGCCGCTTCGCGTGCGGCCGGGTCGCGCGTCTCGAGCGCGTCGAAGTAGTCTTTCACCCCAGGATCTCCCTTTGAACCTTCTTCGGCAGCGCGGCCAGCACCAGGGCGTGCGAACGCTCCACGAGTTGCTTCAGTTCGGCCAGCGGCAGCGCCTTCGGGTCGCTGAGCTGCACCCACTTCCCGCGGGCCAGGTACGGTGCCGGCGCAAAGCCCGCAAGCCCGGTGAGTTCGAGAAAGCGGTGCTCGTCCACCTTGAACGAGCAGGCCTGCCACGACCTGGGGTCGCGCGAGCCGACGAGGAACATCTTGCCGCCCACGCTGGCCACCCAGTCGTTGCCCCACTTGATGTCCTGCGTGGCACCCGGAAGCGCCATCGCGTGCCTGGCCAGCGCAGCGAACGTCATGCGCCGAACCTCCCTCTCACTCCTCGCGTTCCCAGCGCTCGAGCCGCTTCTTCACTTCGTCGACCAGCTTGCGCTGCTCGGCGGCGGACTTGACGACGCTCCTGTCCCATTCGGGCGTGAGCGCCAGCTTGCGCGCCAGCCGCACGGCAATTGCGCCGGCCTCGGCCTGCAACTCGACGACGCGCTTGCCGCGCAGCTCGAACGCGTTGCCGCGCTCGGCCAACCGCAAGTCGCGCAGCGAGCGCTTCAGCTGGGTGAGCGCGTTCTCGGCGCTGAACGGCGGCGGCTCGAAGCCGAAATCCGGCAGGTCAGGCATCGCACCACCTCCATCGCGCGACCACCCCAGCCGAGCGGCCGCCGCGGAACCGGCTTTGCCGGGCCGCTGGCGGCGCCCCCTGGGGGGAGGCGACCGAAGGTCGCTTCGGGGGGGTCACGACAACCAGCGCTTGCGCCGCTTGTAGCTCTTCACGTCGCGGAAGCTCTTGCGGTCGCCACCGCCCATGCCGAGGTAGAACTCCTTCACGTCCTCGTTCTCGCGCAATGCCTTGGCCTGCCCGTCCATCACGATGCGGCCGTTCTCGAGGATGTAGCCGTAGTCGGCGTAGCGCAGCGCCATGTTGGTGTTCTGCTCGGCCAGCAGGAACGTGGTGCGCTCCTTCTGGTTCAGGTCGCGCACGATCTCGAACACCTCCTCGACGATCTGCGGCGCCAGGCCCATCGAGGGCTCGTCGAGCAGCACCATCTTCGGGTTTGCCATCAACGCACGGCCTATCGCGCACATCTGCTGCTCGCCGCCCGACGTGTAGGCCGCCTGGCTGGTGCGCCGCGTCTTCAGCCGCGGGAAGTAGGCATAGACCTTCTCCAGCGTCTGCGCGACAGCCGCCTTGCCGTCGGTGCGCGTGTACGCCCCGGTCAGCAGGTTCTCCTCGATCGTCAGGTGCGCGAAGCAGTGCCGGCCTTCCATCACCTGCACCACGCCGCGCTGCACCATCTCGGCGGTGGAGAGCTTCTCGATGCGCTCGCCGCGCAGCTCGATCGAGCCCTTGGTCACCTCACCGCGCTCGCCGGCGAGCAGGTTGCTCACCGCGCGCAGCGTGGTCGTCTTGCCGGCGCCGTTGCCGCCGAGCAGCGCCACGACGCCTCCCTCGGGCACGGTCAGCGACACGCCCTTGAGCACGAGGATCACGTGGTTGTAGATGACCTCGATGCCGTTGACGTTCAGGAGGACGTTGCTCATGGTCGCTTGCCCGGGGCAGGGCCTCCTGCGGAAGCCCTGCCCACGGGAGTCAGGAGTTGCAGTCCGCGTTGTCGCGGCGCTGGAGCTTCTTCTCGCTCATGTACTTCTCGGCCGAGGCCTTGACGAGCGGCTTCAGGATCGAGTCGTCAGCCTGGTACCAGTCGCTGCTGAACGACCACTTGGCGCCGTCCCAGGTGTGGATGCGCGCCCAACTCGACCCGAGGTGGTCGGCGCAACTTGTCGACACCGGCCGCATCACGCCCGAGAAGCCCAGCGAGTCGAGCTTCTTCTGGTCGAGCGCCAGGTTCTCCAGGCCCCAGCGCACCTGCTCGGCCGTCATGACCTTGCCCTTGCCGTAGCGGTCCTGTGCGCGCTTGACGCCTTCCACCGCCAGCATCGAGGCGATCAGGCCGCGCATGTACAGCACCTGGCCCACTTCCTCCTTCGGCCCGGTGCCCTGCCCCTTGGCGTGCACCTCCTTCAGGATGTCCTGCGCGATCTTCGAGCCGGGCTCGGCGCCATGCTGCATCGCCAGTGCGTTGTAGCCCTTGGCCGCCGCGCCGACATCCTTGACGTCGGGCTCGGCGCCCGACCACCACACGCCGTACATCTTCTCGCGCGGGTAGCCCGTGGCCACGGCCTCCTTCAACGCGGCCGAGTTCATCACACCCCATCCCCACAGGAACACGTAGTCGGGCCGGCTCTGGCGAACCTGCAGCCAGGTGGCCTTCTGCTCCACGCCCGGTGCGGTGACCGGCAGCAACTGGAGATCGAAGCCGTGCATCTTGCTGCGCTCCTGCAGCGCGGCGATCGGCTCCTTGCCGTAGGGGCTGTCGTGGTAGACGAGCGCGATCTTCTTGCTCTTGAGCTTGTCGAAGCCGCCTTCCTTCTTCGCGATGTGCTGGATCAGCACGTCGGCACCGGTCCAGTAGGTGCCCAGCAGCGGGAAATTCCACTTGAACGACAGGCCATCGGCAGTGTCGGCGCGGCCGTAGCCGGACGTGATCAGCGGGATCTTGTCGCCGGGTGCCTTGTCGGTCAGCGCGAAGGTGATGCCCGTGGACAACGGCTGGAACACCGTGGCCCCGCCGTTCTTGCCCTTCAGGCGCTCATAGCACTCGACGCCCTTGTCGGTGGCGTAGCCCGTCTCGCATTCCTCGAAGGTGATCTTGACGCCGTTGATGCCGCCCTTGGCGTTCGTGTACTTGAGGTAGTCGACGTAGCCGTTGGCGAACGGCACGCCGTTGGGCGCATAGGCCCCGGTGCGGTACACCAGCACCGGGAAGAACTGCTCCTTGGCCTGGGCGTAGGCCGCACTGATGCCGCCCGCGGCGAGCGCGGCGGCGAGGGCGAGGGATCGGAACTTCATGCTTGCCTCCAGGGGGTGGGTGTGATGCACGCGCAGGTGCCGGTTTGGGATCTCGGGAACGGGAACAGGTTCAATGCGGGAAGGGCCACAGTCGCAGCTTCTCCTTGCCGATGGACCACAGCCGCGCCAGGCCGTGCGGCTCGACGATCAGGAAGAAGACGATCAGCGCGCCGAAGATCATGAATGTCAGGTGCGACGCCAGCGCGGTGTCGATCGGGATGCCGAACCAGTACGGCAGGTTGTCCAGCACGATCGGCAGCACGACGATGAAGGCGGCGCCGAAGAAGCTGCCCATGATCGAGCCCAGGCCGCCGATGATCACCATGAACAGCAGGTCGAACGAGCGCGTGATGTTGAAGGCCGCCGGCTCCCACGAGCCCAGGTGCACGAAGGCCCACAGCGCCCCGGCGATACCGACGATGAAGCTGCTCACCGCGAAGGCCGACAGCTTCGCGTAGACCGGGCGGATGCCGATCACGGCCGCGGCCACGTCCATGTCGCGGATGGCCATCCACTCGCGCCCGATGTGGTGGCGCACGAGGTTCTTGGCCAGCAGCGCGAACACCACCACGAAGCCCAGGCAGAACAGGTACTTGTCCACCGGGGTCTCGACCTTCCAGCCGGCCAGGCTCAGGCCGGACACGCTCACCGAGCCCGACGACGAATCGTTGGTCAGCCACTTGATGCGCAGGAACGCCCAGTCGCAGAAGAATTGCGCCGCGAGCGTCGCCACCGCGAGGTACAGCCCCTTGATGCGCAGCGACGGGATGCCGAACAGCACGCCCACCCCCATCGAGAACACGCCGCCCAGCAGGATGGCCACCACCGGCGGCATGCCGTCGATGCGCACCAGCAGGTTGTAGGCGGCGTAGGCGCCCACAGCCATGAAGCCGCCGGTGCCCAGCGAGATCTGGCCGCAGTAGCCCACCAGGATGTTCAGGCCGAGCGCCGCCAGCGAGAGGATCAGGAACGGGATCAGGATCGCGCGGAACAGGTACTCGCTGGCCACGAACGGCACGACGATGAAGGCCACCGCCAGCAGGGCGATGATGAGTACGCGGTCCTGCGCGATCGGGAAGATCTGCTGGTCGGCGCCGTAGCTGGTCTTGAACTGGCCGTTCTCACGGTAGAGCATGGGGTTCTCCGATCCTCTACACGCGATCGATGATCTTCTCGCCGAAGAGGCCCTGCGGCCGGACGAGCAGGAACAGCAAGGCCAGCACGTACGCGAACCAGATCTCGATGCCGCCGCCGAAGCTGGGGCCGATGTAGACCTCCGACAGCTTCTCGCCCACGCCGATGATCAGCCCGCCGATGATGGCGCCGGGCACGCTGGTCAGGCCGCCGAGGATCACCACCGGCAGCGCCTTCAGCGCCACCTGCGACAGCGAGAACTGCACGCCGAGCTTGCTGCCCCAGATGATGCCGGCCACGAGCGCCGCGAAGCCGGCGACGCTCCAGACGATGACCCAGATGCGCGACAGCGGGATGCCGATGCTCTGCGCGGCCTGGTGGTCGTCGGCCACCGCGCGCAGCGCGCGACCGGTGGCGGTGTACTGGAAGAACGCGGCCAGCAGCGCCACCAGCGAGGCGGCGATCAGCGCCGCGAACAGGTCTTCCTGGTTCAGCAACAGCCCGCCGTCGAACACCTTCTCGAACAGGAACATCGGCTCCTTGGGCATGCCGATGTCGATCTTGTAGATGTCGCTGCCGAAGATCGTCTGGCCGAAGCCGTCCATGAAGTAGGTGATGCCCAGCGTGGCCATCAGCAGCGTCACGCCCTCCTGGTTGACGAGGCGCCCGAGCACCAGCCGCTCGATCAGCCAGGCCACCGCCACCATCACCACGAGCGCCAGCGCGAAGGCCAGCAGGTTGACGAGGAACTTGGCCTCCAGGCCCGTCCACTTCGGCAGCCACTCGGCGAAGCGCGCCATCGCCAGCGCGGCGAACAGCACCATCGCGCCCTGCGCGAAGTTGAACACGCCGCTGGCCTTGAAGATGAGCACGAAGCCCAGCGCCACCAGCGAGTACAGCATGCCCGTCATCAGGCCGCCGATCAGCGTTTCGAGGAAGGGTCCCATGTTCAGTGACTCGTGCCCAGGTAGGCGCTGATGACCTCGGGATTGCTGCGCACCTCGTCGGGCGTGCCGTCGCCGATCTTCTTGCCGTAGTCGAGCACCACGACGCGGTCGGAGATGTCCATCACCACGCCCATGTCGTGCTCGATCAACACGATGGTGGTGCCGAACTCGTCGTTCACGTCGAGGATGAAACGGCACATGTCCTGTTTCTCCTCGACGTTCATGCCGGCCATCGGCTCGTCGAGCAGCAGCACCTGCGGCTCCATCGCCAGCGCCCGTCCGAGGTCCACGCGCTTCTGCAGGCCGTAGGGCAGGCGCCCCACCGGCGTCTTGCGGAAGGCCTGGATCTCGAGGAAGTCGACGATGCGCTCGACGAACGCGCGGTGCTCGATCTCCTCGCGCGCCGCGGCGCCCCAGTGCAGCGCCTGCTGGAAGATGTTGGACTTCATGCGCAGGTTGCGGCCGGTCATGATGTTGTCCAGCACGCTCATGCCCTTGAACAGCGCGAGGTTCTGGAACGTGCGCGCCACGCCCATCTCGGCCACCTGGCGCGAGTTCATGTGGCTGAAGGTCTGGCCGCGGAACGTGATCGAGCCTTGCTGCGGCGTGTAGACCCCGTTGATGCAGTTGAGCATGCTGCTCTTGCCGGCACCGTTGGGGCCGATGATCGCCCGCACCTCGTGCTCACGCACGTCGAAGCTGATGTCGGTGAGCGCCTTCACGCCGCCGAACGCCAGCGAGATGTTCTGCACCTGCAGCACCACGTCGCCGATGCGGCGAGCGGCGGCAGGTTCCGCGGCGGCCGCCATCACGGCAGCGTCGGTCACTGCGTTCATGCGGCTTTCCTCAGCGCGGCCGGGAAGGTCTTCGCGTCGATGATCTTCAGCGTCGCCGACACCTTGCCGGTGCGGCCGTCCTCGAACTTCACGGGCGTCTCGATGAACTGCTCGGGCTTGCCGCCGTACATGGCGTCGATCAGCACGCCGTACTTCTCGCCGATGTGGCCGCGCCGCACCTTGCGCGTGCGGGTCAGCTCGCCGTCGTCGGCATCGAGCTCCTTGTGCAGCACGAGGAAGCGGCTGATCTGGCTGCCGGCCAGCAGCGCGTCCTGCGCGAGGTCGGCGTTGACCTTCTCCACGCACTCGCGCACCAGCTCCAGCACCTCGGGCTTGCTCGCCAGGTCGGTGTAGCCGGCGTACGGCAGGTTGCGCCGCTCGGCCCAGTTGCCCACCGCCTCGAAGTCGATGTTGACGAAGGCACAGACCTTCTCGCGCTTGTCGCCGAAGGCCACCGCCTCCTTGACGTGCGGGAAGAACTTCAGCTTGTTCTCCACGTACTTGGGCGCGAACATCGCGCCGTCGTTGGCGCCGCCGACGATGCGGCCCACGTCCTTGGCGCGGTCGATGATCTTCAGCTGCCCGCTGGCGTCGAGGAAGCCGGCGTCGCCGGTGTGGTACCAGCCGTCGGCGTCCAGCACCTCGGCGGTGGCGGCATCGTTCTTGTAGTAGCCCTTCAGCAGGCCGGGCGAGCGCACCAGGATCTCGCCGCTGTCCTGCAGCTTGATCTCCACGCCTTCGATGGGCACGCCGACGGTGTCGGCGCGCACCTCGTGGTCGGGCTGCAGGCACACGAACACCGCGGTCTCGGTGGAGCCGTAGAGCTGCTTGAGGTTCACGCCGATCGAGCGGTAGAACGTGAACAGGTCGGGGCCGATCGCCTCGCCAGCCGTGTAGGCCAGGCGCACGCGCGAGAAGCCCAGCGTGTTGCGCAGCGGCCCGTAGACCAGCAGGTTGCCCAGTGCGTAGCGCCAGCGGTCGACGAGACTCACCGCGCGGCCGTCCATCAGCGCCGGGCCGATGCGGCGCGCCAGCGCCATGAAGTGGTGGAACAGCCCGCGCTTGATGCGGCCGGCGTCCTCCATGCGGATCATCACGCTGGTCAGCAGCCCCTCGAAGACCCGCGGCGGCGCGAAGTAGTAGGTGGGCCCGATCTCCTTCAGGTCGATCATCACGGTCGACGCCGACTCCGGGCAGTTCACCACGTAGCCGCAGGCCAGCCACTGCGCGTAGCTGAAGATGTTCTGGCCGATCCACGCCGGCGGCAGGTACGCGAGCACCTCCTCCTTCGCGGTGAGCTTGTCGAAGCGCGCGCCGGCCCCGGCGCGGTCGAGCAGCGTGCGGTGCGTGTGCACCACGCCCTTGGGGTTGCCGGTGGTGCCCGAGGTGAAGAACATCGCCGCCACGTCGTCAGGCGCGGCGCGGCCCAGCTCGGCGTCCCAGGCGCCGGCATGCGCGACGTCCCAGGCGGTGCCCGCGGCGATCAGCTCGTCGAGGCCCGAAAGCCCTGGCTCGGCGTACTTGCGCAGGCCGCGCGGGTCGTCGTACCAGATGCACGCGAGCTGCGGGCACTCCGAACGCAGCTCGATCAGCTTGTCGACCTGCTCCTGGTCCTCCACCACCGCGTAGCGCACCTCGGCGTTGTTGATCGGGAAGCGGTACTCGGCAGCGGCCGCGTCCTGGTACAGCGGCACGGGGATCGCCCCCAGCGACTGCGCCGCCAGCATCGCTGCGTAGAGGCGCGGGCGGTTCTCGCCGATCACCACCATGTGCTCGCCGCGCTGCACGCCGGCCTCGGCGAAACCGCAGGCCATGCGGCGCACCAGCGTGGCCAGCTCCTGCCAGGTCAGCGTCTGCCAGATGCCGTACACCTTCTCGCGCAACGCCGGTGCCTCGGGGCGCGACTTCGCGTGCTCCAGCATGAGGCGCGGAAACGTCGTCTGCACGGCTGCTCCAACGTGGGGAAGGAGCGACATCGTAGGCCCCACTTTGACGCCGAGTTGTCGCTGCGACGACAATTTCCGGGTCTTCCCGGAGGGGACATTCCCCGGGCGCGAACGCAGCCCCTTGTCAGCACGGCGTCAACGGACGAGCGCATGCCCCAGCACGAAGCAGACCCCCTCGGACCCGCGGCCACCACGTTGCGACAGCGCGCGCGGCAGATGACGCGCAGCGACGAAGACCTGGTGCACTGGCTGCCGGTGCTCAGCGTGGCGGAGCGCGCGCATGCGGTCTCGGTGATGCGCGTGGTGCAGGCATGGCCCGGCGAGTACGTGTGCAAGATCGGCCGCCCGGCCACGTACTGGTTCGGCGTGCTCGACGGGCTGCTCAAGATGAGCAACGACGGCACGCAGGGCCCGATCGTCACCTTCACCGGCGTGCCCTCGGGGGCCTGGTTCGGCGAAGGCACGCTGCTCAAGCGCGAGCCCTACCGCTACAACATCGAGCCGCTGCGGCCGACCGTGGTCTCGGGGCTGCCGATCGAGGACTTCCACTGGTTGCTCGAGCGCAGCATCCCGTTCAACCGCTACGTGATGAACCAGCTCAACGAACGGCTGGGCCAGTTCATCGCGGCGCGCGAGATCGATCGCCTCAACGACCCCGACACGCGCGTCGCGCGCAGCCTGGCCGCGCTGTTCCACCCGGTGCTGTACCCCGGCGTCGGCGAGTTGCTGCGCATCACGCAGCAGGAGCTGGGCTACCTCGTGGGCCTGTCGCGCCAGCGCGTGAACGAGGCGCTGCGCACGCTGCAGCGCGAAGGCGCGATCCGCATCGAGTACGGCGGCGTGCGCGTGCTCGACCGCGAGCGGCTGCGCACGTGGCAGGTGGCGCCGCAGTAGGCATCGTTGCCTTCATTCAGTCGGCGAGCGCACGCACCATCAGACGCTCGTCGGCGTCGATCTGCGCGCGGGCCGCTTCCTCCGCGGTGGCGGACACGAAGCCCATGCGCTGCAGCAGGCTCAACGAGCGCAGGTTCGCCGACTTCAGCACCGCGTGCAGCACGCGCACGCCGTGGCGCTGGTGCAGTTCGGCCGCCATCGCGTGCACCCCCTCGGTAGCGAGGCCCTGCCCCCACCATGCGCTCGCGAGCACGTACGCCACGTCGGCCCGGCCGCCGGCATGCACGGTGGCCTGCACATAGCCGATGGCCGGGCCGTCGTGCAGCCGCAGCACCCAGTTGAGCCACAGCTCGAGCCCGTCCGGCGAACGGCGGCTCTCGAGCCGCGCGTAGCGTTCCCGCAGCCAGGCCACGGACGGCGGGGGGTCGTTCTCGTACGCGTAGATCGCCGGATCGCCGAGCACCGCGTGCATCTCGTCGGCGTGCGCGGCGCATTGCGGCTCGAGGCGCAGCCGGGCCGTCAGCAGCACGTCGTTCATGAGGGCGGCCTACGGCTGCAGATGCTGCAGCGGCAGTGCCCCGCCGGTCTTGACCTCGCCCAGCGAGAAGCTGGTGTGCAGGTCCTTGACATAGGGCAGGTTCAGCAGCACCTGGCGCGACCAGCGCGAGAACGCATCGAGGTCAGTGGCCACCACGTGCAGTTCGAAGGTGCCGGTGCCGCTGATGTAGTGGCAGGCCACCACCTCGGGCAGGTCGCGGACGCGCGCCTCCAGCGCCCGCGTGGCCTCGGCGTTGTGGCGGTCGGCGTCCACGCGCACGAAGGCCAGCACGCCCAGGCCGATGCGCCGGCGGTCGATCTCGGCGCGGTAGCCGGTGATGTAGTGCAGTTCCTCTAGCCGCTTGACGCGCCGCCACGTCGGCGCGGGCGACAGGCCGATGCGGCTGGCAAGCTCGGCGTTGGTGAGCCGTGCATCGGCCTGCAGCTCGGCGAGGATCGCGATGTCGTAGCGGTCGAGCGGAGGGCTTGCCGGCGGGGGCGGCTCGGGCGCCTTCGGCTTGACGGATTTCGGCTTCTTCAGCGCCATCGTTGCTCCAGGAGTCGCATTCGAGAATGAACGTTGCGCACAGCATGCCAAAGCAGGCATCAAAAGAAAAGACTTCACGGCTTCGTTTGCCTACACTGCCCCGCTGTTCCGAAGGAGCACCGACGAGATGAACGCGCCCCTGCCCGAGTCGATCCGCAAGGCCCTCGAGGCCGCCACGCTGGACGACAAGTACACGCTCGACAAGGGGCGTGCCTTCATGAGCGGCGTGCAGGCGCTGGTGCGGCTGCCGATGCTGCAGCGGCAGCGCGACGCGACTGCGGGGCTGAATACCGCCGGCTTCATCAGCGGATACCGCGGCAGCCCGCTGGGCGCCTACGACCAGGCGCTGTGGGCCGCCAAGAAGCACCTGGCCGCGCAGCACATCGTGTTCCAGCCCGGCGTCAACGAGGAGCTGGGCGCCACCGCGGTGTGGGGCACCCAGCAGCTCGACCTCTATCCGCAGACGAAGAAGTACGACGGCGTCTTCGGCATCTGGTACGGCAAGGGCCCGGGCGTGGACCGCTGCTCCGACGTGTTCAAGCACGCCAACATGGCCGGCACCGCGAAGCACGGCGGCGTGATCGCCATCGCCGGCGACGACCATGTCGCCAAGAGCAGCACCGCGGCGCACCAGAGCGACCACATCTTCAAGGCCTGCGGGCTGCCGGTGTTCTTCCCCAGCGACGTGCAGGGCATCCTCGACATGGGGCTGCACGCCTTCGCGATGAGCCGCTTCTCCGGGGTGTGGAGCGGCATGAAGACGATCCAGGAGGTGGTGGAGTCGTCTTCATCGGTGGTCGTCGACCCGCAGCGCGTGAAGATCGTGCTGCCCGAGGACTTCGCGATGCCGCCGGGCGGGCTGCACATCCGCTGGCCCGACGGGGCGCTGGAGCAGGAAGCGCGGCTGATGGACTACAAGTGGTACGCGGCGCTGGCCTACGTGCGCGCGAACCGCCTGAACCACAACGTCATCGAGGGGCCGAACGACCGCTACGGGATCATCGCCAGCGGCAAGGCCTTCAACGACACCCGGCAGGCACTGGCCGACCTGGGCCTCACCGACGACGTCTGCCGCGGCCTGGGCGTGCGGCTGCACAAGGTCAACGTGGTGTGGCCGCTGGAGGCGACGATCACGCGCGAGTTTGCCACCGGCCTCTCGGAGATCCTGGTGGTCGAGGAGAAGCGCCAGGTCATCGAGTACCAGCTGAAGGAAGAGCTCTACAACTGGCGCTCCGACGTGCGCCCGCACGTGGTCGGCAAGTTCGACGAACCCGAAGGCGAGGGTTCCGGCGGCGAATGGAGCATGCCCAACCCCAGCGAGAACTGGCTGCTGCGCGCCAAGGCCGACCTGACGCCGGCGATCATCGCCAAGGCCATCGCCAAGCGGCTGCGCAAGATGGGGCTGGCACCCGCCGGCAGCGACATCGCGGCGCGCATGGACGCGCGGCTGGCGATCATCGAGGCGCGCGAGCGCGAGCTGGCCGCGGCGAACTTCGAGACCGGCGACCGCATCCCGTGGTTCTGCTCGGGCTGCCCGCACAACACCAGCACCCGCGTGCCCGAGGGCTCGCGCGCGATGGCCGGCATCGGCTGCCACTTCATGTCGGTATGGATGGATCGCAGCACCAGCACCTTCACGCAGATGGGCGGCGAAGGCGTGCCGTGGGTGGGCCAGGCGCCGTTCACGAAGGACACCCACATCTTCGCCAACCTCGGCGACGGCACCTACTTCCACAGCGGGTTGCTGGCGGTGCGGCAGAGCATCGCCGCCGGCGTGAACATCACCTACAAGGTGCTCTACAACGACGCCGTCGCGATGACCGGCGGCCAGCAGGTCGGCGAACGGCCCGAAGGCCATTCGGTGCTGCAGATCCAGAAGAGCCTGCTCAGCGAAGGCGTGAGGAAGCTCGTCATCGTCACCGACCAGCCCGAGAAGTACGAGGGCGTCGCGCTCGAGGCCGGCGTCACCGTGCACCACCGCGACGAGCTCGACCGCGTCCAGCGCGAGCTGCGCGAGATCGCCGGCACCACGGCGCTGATCTACGACCAGACCTGCGCCACGGAGAAGCGCCGCCGCCGCAAGCGCGGCAAGATGGTCGACCCCGACAAGCGTGTCGTCATCAACGAGCTGGTCTGCGAAGGCTGCGGCGACTGCGGCGTGCAGAGCAACTGCCTGTCGGTGGAGCCGGTGGAGACCGAGTTCGGCCGCAAGCGCCGCATCAACCAGAACACCTGCAACAAGGACTACTCCTGCGCCAAGGGCTTCTGCCCGAGCTTCGTCACGGTCGAAGGCGGGCAGCTGCGCAAGCCGAAGAAGGAAGCGCGCGCCGACGCGGGCGCGCTGCCGCCGCTGCCCGAGCCGGTGCTGCCGGTGGCCGAGCAGGCCTGGGGCGTGGTGGTGGCGGGCGTGGGCGGAACAGGCGTCATCACCATCGGCCAGCTGCTGGGCATGGCCGCGCACCTCGAAGGCAAGGGCGTGGTGACGCAGGACGCCGGTGGCCTGGCGCAGAAGGGCGGCGCCACCTGGAGCCACATCCAGATCGCCAACCGGCCCGAAGCGATCCACACGACCAAGGTCGATATGGCCAAGGCCGACCTCGTGATCGCCTGCGACGCCATCGTGGCCGCGAGCCGCTACACGATGACGGTGATGCAGCAGGGCCGCAGCTTCGTGGCGCTGAACACCCACGGCACGCCGACGGCGGCGTTCGTCAAGAACACGCAATGGCAGTTCCCGGGCGACTCGTGCGAGGCGGCGATCGCGGCCAGCGTCGGTGCCGACCTCGTCGGCGCGTTCGATGCGGAGGAGGTGGCCGTGCAGCTGCTCGGCGACTCGATCTACACGAACCCGCTGATGATGGGCTACGCGTGGCAGCACGGGCGCATCCCGCTGAGCCTGGCGTCGATCCTGCGCGCCATCGAGCTGAACGGCGTGCAGGTCGACAACAACAAGGCCGCCTTCGAGTGGGGCCGGCGCTGTGCGCACGACCTCGCCGCGGTGCGGGCGCTGTTTGCCGCGCGCCAGGTGATCCAGTTCGTGAAGAAGCCGTCGCTCGACGAGGTCGTGAAGACGCGCGTCGACTTCCTCACCGGCTACCAGGACGCCGCCTATGCGGCCGAGTACCGCGCCTTCGTGGAGAAGGTGCGCGTGGCCGAGGCGCCGATCGGCGGCACGCGGCTCACCGAGGCGGTGGCGCGCTATCTGTTCAAGCTGATGGCCTACAAGGACGAGTACGAGGTCGCGCGGCTGCACACCGACCCGGCGTTCGTCGCCAAGCTCGACGCGATGTTCGAGGGCGACTACCGCATCGTGCACCACCTCGCCCCGCCGCTGACGGCCGAGCGCAACGAGCGCGGCGAGCTGGTCAAGAAGGCCTACGGCCCGTGGATGCGCCGCGCGTTCGGCGTGCTGGCGAAGCTCAAGGGCCTGCGCGGCGGCGCGCTCGACCTGTTCGGCCGCAGCGAGGAGCGCCGCACGGAGCGCGAGCTCATCGGTGAGTATCGGAAGTGCATCGACGAGCTGCTGGGCGGGTTGAGCGCCGGCAACGTCGCGCTGGCCGCCGAGATTGCGCGCATCCCCGAAGAGATCCGCGGTTTCGGGCACGTGAAGGAGCGCCACCTCGCCGCGGCCCGCACCAAGTGGGCAGCGCTGATGGAGCGCTGGCGCGGCGGGGCGGCGCTCGCCCGCGCGGCCTGATCAGGCGCGGCGCGGCTGCCCTTCCGGCATGCGCTGGCCTGCGATCGACGAGGCGCAGTCGGGCCCGCGGCGGCCGAGGCGACCGTTCTTCATCGGCGACGCGGTGGTGGGCTCGGTGGCCATCGAGCACGTCGACGCACTGCGCGAGTTCCCTCACGTGCTACAGGTGCATCACGATGCCGTGCGCCTCGCGGTCGGGCCCGACGAGCGCTCGGCCGCACTGGCCGAGGTCAATGCGCGCCTGCGCTCGGACGGCCTCGTGCGCGCCTGGCGCGACGAGCCGTATGCGGTGGTCGAACCGGGCCGCGCCGACGTGCTGGCCACGATCGAGCGCGCGGCATCGCGCTTCTGGGGCACGCTGACCTTCGGCGCGCACGCCAACGGCTGGGTGCGAGGCGCCGACGGCTGCGCGCAGACCCTGTGGATCGCCCGGCGATCGCCACAGAAGGCCACCGATCCCGGGATGCACGACAACCTCGTCGGCGGCGGCGTGCCGTTCGGGCAGAGCCCGCACGAGTGCCTGCTGCGCGAAGGGTGGGAAGAGGCCGGCTTCTCGCGCGAGCGCATGGCCACTGCGCAGCCCGGCCGCGTCATTCGGCTGATTCGCGAGATTCCCGAAGGCCTGCAGCACGAGTGGTTGTCGGTCTACGACCTCGAACTGCAACCGCACGAGGAACCGCGCAACCAGGACGGCGAAGTCGAGTCGTTCACACCGATGCCGGTGGCCGACGCGCTGCGCGTGGCGGCGGGCGGCACGATGACGGTGGACGCCTCGCTCGTCACGCTGGACTTCGCACTGCGCCACGCGCTGCTGCCCGACCTCGTGCACGAGGCGCTCTCGCTGCAGGCCCGCGGGCTCTGGGCGCCCGGCTGACGCCGGGTCAGCCACCTACGCCGGCGTCTCGCTCCCGGCACGTAGGTACACCCCGGGCTGCCACGGGTTGCATGTCGTGACATCGCCCCCGATAGTCCGCCGCTGGCCCGCGGGATCGATGGGTCGAAGAGCAACCCGGCGACGCGCCCCGCCCGCGCCGCCCACCGAGACGGAGACACACGCATGAGCAAGTCGACCCGCGCGGCGCCGCGCCGCCGCTTCCTGAAGAACGCCGCCGCCACGGCCGCTGGGGCCGGCGCGCTGGCCACGCCGATGGTCTCGACGGCGCAGACCACCTCGCTGCGCTTCCAGAGCACGTGGCCGGCCAAGGACATCTTCCACGAGTACGCGCAGGACTTCGCCAAGAAGGTCAACGACATGGCCGGCAGCCGGCTGAAGATCGAAGTGCTGCCCGCCGGTGCGGTGGTGCCCGCGTTCCAGCTGCTCGAAGGCGTGGCCAAGGGCACGCTCGACGGCGGCCACGGAGTGGTGGCCTACCACTACGGCAAGAACTCGGCGCTGGCGCTGTGGGGTTCGGGCCCGGGCTACGGCATGGACCCGAACATGCTGCTGTCGTGGCACTACTACGGCGGCGGCAAGGCGCTGCTGGAGGAGATCTACAAGTCGATCAACATCGACGTCGTCTCGTTCCTGTACGGCCCGATGCCCACGCAGCCCTTCGGCTGGTTCAAGAAGCCGATCGCGCGCGTCGAGGACATGAAGGGCATGAAGTTCCGCACCGTGGGCCTGGCGGTGGACATCTACACCGAGCAGGGCGCCGCGGTGAACCCGCTGCCCGGCGGCGAGATCGTGCCAGCGCTCGACCGCGGCCTGATCGACGGCGCCGAGTTCAATAACGCGTCGTCCGACCGCATCCTGGGCTTCCCCGACGTGACCAAGGTCTGCATGCTGCAGAGCTTCCACCAGAGCACCGAGCAGTTCGAGATCCTGTTCAACAAGGGCAAGTACGACGGCTTGCCGACGGAGCTGAAGAACATCATCGACTACGCCGTGCAGGCCGCCAGCGCCGACATGTCGTGGAAGGCAGTGCACCGCAACAGCCAGGACTACGCCGAGCTGAAGAAGGCCGGCGTCAACTTCTACAAGACGCCCGACGCGATCCTGCGCAACCAGCTCGACGCGTGGGACAAGGTGATGGCGAAGAAGTCGGCCGAGAACGCGCTGTTCAAGAAGGTGCTGGACAGCCAGCGCGCCTTCGCGCAGCGCGCCGGGCAGTGGCAGAACGACTACCTGGTGGACTTCAAGATGGCCTGGAACCACTACTTCCGCAGGTGAGTTCACGGCCCCCGGCCGCCTGGCGGCCGCCCCCCGAGGGGCCCCGAACCCGACCGGGCAACCCGGATCGGGTTCGGCCCGCGTCGGGGGAAACCGCGCCCCCTGGCCACCTGCGGTGGCCTGTCCCCCGAGGGGATATGCCCTCGAACGCGGCAGCCGTTTTCATCGGCCCGCTAGGAACTCGCGATGCAACGTTGGCTGTTGGCGGTGGACCGGTTGTCCACGTGGATGGGGCAGACCTTTGCCTGGACCATCGTCGTGCTGACCTTCGGGGTCAGCTGGGAGGTGTTCTCGCGCTACGTGCTCAACGAGCCGCACGACTGGAACCTGAACGCGCAGATCATGCTGTACGGCACGCTGTTCATGATGGCCGGCGCGTACACGCTGGCCAAGAACAACCACGTGCGGGGTGATGTGCTGTACGGCTTCTTCCAGCCGCGCACGCAGGCGTGGATCGACCTCGTGCTGTACGTGCTGTTCTTCCTGCCCGGGATCGTCGCGCTCACGTGGGCCGGCTGGACCTACGCGATGGAGGCGCTGGCGATCCGCGAGAAGACCTTCTCGGCCACGCCGCTGCCGCTGTATCCGTTCAAGTTCGTGATCCCGCTGGCCGGCGGGCTGCTGCTGCTGCAGGGGCTGGTGGAGATCGTCCGCTGCACGATGTGCATCCGCACCGGCGAGTGGCCGGACCGCGGCCAGGACGTCGAAGAGGTCGACGTCGACAAGCTCAAGGCGATGGTGCAGGTGAAGGACGAGGACATCGCGGCGCTCGACAAGTACGTCGCCGTGCCGAGGGAAGGCGGGCGATGAAGCTGCGCAAGGAACTGTGGTTCGGCTTCAGCCTGATGGGGCTGATCCTGCTCGGCATCGCCATCGTGCTGCTGAGCGCCGAGAAGGTCACGAGTGGGCACCTGGGCCTGCTGATGCTGGCGCTGATCGTCGTGGCCATCATGCTGGGCTTCCCCACTGCATTCACGCTGATGGGCATGGGGATGATCTTCACCTTCCTCGCCTACGAGCGCGACTGGCACAAGACGCTCGACCTGATGGTGCAGTCCGCCTTCAAGGTGATGAGCAACGACGTGCTGATCTCGATCCCGCTGTTCGTCTTCATGGGCTACCTGGTCGAGCGGGCCAACCTGATCGAGAAGCTGTTCCGCAGCCTGCACCTGGCGATGGCACGCGTGCCGGGCTCGCTGGCGGTGGCCACGCTGTTCACCTGCGCGGTGTTCGCCACGGCCACCGGCATCGTCGGTGCGGTGGTCACGCTGATGGGGCTGCTCGCGTTCCCGCAGATGCTCAAGTCCGGCTACGACGTCAAGCTGTCGGCCGGCGCCATCACCGCCGGCGGCTGCCTGGGCATCCTGATCCCGCCGTCGGTGATGCTGATCGTCTACGGCGCCACGGCCGGCGTGTCGGTGGTGCAACTCTATGCGGGCGCGTTCTTCCCCGGCCTGATGCTGGCGGGCCTGTACATCGTCTACGTCATCCTGGTGGCGACGTTCCTCCCGAAGCTGGCCCCGCCCTTGTCGGCGGAGGCGCGCCGCGTCGCCCTGCCGGCCGCGCTGCAGCGGCTGGCCGACACGGTCAGCGAGCGCGCGCTGCCGGCACTGGTGCAGGGCCTCAAGGGCCCGAAGAATGCCGACGTGCCGGCCGGCTTCCTGGTCAAGCAACTCGGCATCGCGCTGCTGCCGGCCGCGCTCTTCGCCGTGGTCGCCTTCGGCGCCTACCGCATCGTCACGAGTCCACCCGATGCGCCACTGCAAGGCGCCGACCAGCGCTCGTCCACGCCCGGCGCACTCGCCGATCCCGGTGGCGGCGTGAAGGAACCGCCTGGCGCCGGCGGTCTGGCCGAGCCACCGGGTGCGGGTTCGTCATTGAGCGAACCGCCCGGCAGTGGCGTGAAGGAACCGCCCGGGACGGACGTGAAGGAGCCGCCCGGTGCCGCGCCGGCCTCGGGCCTGGCCGAACCACCGGGCGCTGGCGGTGTGAAGGAGCCTCCGGGCGCCGGGTCGGCCGGCGTGCAGGAACCACCGTCCCCCACGACCGCTGCCCCGCCCGCGGCCGCCCCAGCTGCCGAGCGGCTGCCGGTGCCCGGGGGCTACTGGATCGGCCTGGCCGTTGGGGCGATCGCGCTGGTGGCCTTCTATGCCGTGCTGACCTTCCAGCGGCTGGAGATCTTCAAGCAGCTGCTGACCTCGTTCTTTCCGCTGGTGGTGCTCATCCTGTCAGTGCTGGGCTCGATCGTCTTCGGCCTCGCCACCCCCACCGAGGCTGCGGCGGTCGGCGCGTTCGGCGGCTTCGTGCTGGCCGCGGCCTACCGGCAGCTGACCCTGGACGTGGTCAAGGAGAGCGTGTTCCTCACCGCCAAGACCAGCGCGATGGTCTGCTGGCTGTTCGTCGGCTCGGCGATCTTCTCGGCGGCGTTCGCGCTGCTGGGCGGGCAGGAGCTGGTCGAGAAGTGGGTGCTGTCGATGAACCTGACCAAGACGCAGTTCCTGCTGCTGTCGCAGTTCATCATCTTCATCCTCGGGTGGCCGCTGGAGTGGACGGAGATCATCGTCATCTTCATGCCGATCTTCATCCCGCTGCTGGACAACTTCGGCGTCGATCCGCTGTTCTTCGGTCTGCTGGTGGCGCTGAACCTCCAGACGGCGTTCCTGAGCCCGCCGGTGGCCATGGCGGCCTTCTACCTGAAGGGCGTGAGCCCGCCGCACGTGACGCTGAACCAGATCTTCGCGGGCATGATGCCGTTCATGGGCATCCAGGTGATCGCGATCGCGCTGCTCTACCTGTGGCCGCAGATCGGCCTGTGGCTGCCGCAGGTGCTCTACAAGTAGCCGGGCCTTGCCGACCGTGGCGGGAGGCTGCCGCCCGTCACTCGTCGGCCAGCGCGTCGTCGACCTTCTTCTTGACGCGCCGCGCGCCCTTCAGCAGCAACGCTTGGTCGAGCATCGCCTGCGGAGCCAGCGCCTGGCAGACAGCCTCGAGCTGATCGGGCTGCGTGGACATCGTGTGCACCAGCGCCGAGATCACGCTGATGGCACGGCGCGGCGAATCCTTGGGCAAGCGATGCGTGGCCAGCGTGTCCACGTGCCCGCGCACGCAGGCCACGGCGCCGGCATCCAGCCCCCACTGCTCGCACAGCTGCGCGCCGAGGTGGTCGAAGCGGGTGCCGAAGGCCTCCTCCTCGCGCTGCACCAGCTCGATGTCGTCTGCCGCGTCCGCCAGCATCGGGCGGTACGCGTCGGGAACCAGCTTGAAGAGCACCGCCTTGCCGCATTCCTCGAACAGGCCTGCGGTGTGCGCGCACCAGGCATCCAGGTACAGCTCCTTGGCCAGACGCCCCATCAGCAGGCCGCGCACCGCGGCGCGCTCCCACAGCGGCCGCAATTCGGCGGCGGCCGGGAAGGCGGCCTGCAGGCTGACCTGATAGACCAGTGCGGCGATCTCGCGCGTGCCGAGGTAGGTGACGGCGTCGTGCACGTTGCTGGCGCGACCGCGCAGGCCGTACATCGGCGAGCTGACGGTCTTCATCACCGATGCAGCCAGGGCCAGGTCGGTTTCGACGAGCCGGGCCATCTCGGTCATGTTCACGTCGTCCGCACCGAGCAGCGCCGACAGCCGCGCCAGCGACGACGGCGGCGCCGGCAGTTCCAGCGTGGTGAGTTCGAACGTGGCGATGTGTCCCATCGGAGGCTCCCGTGACGGCCTTCCCATGCTATGCAGCCGGAGGCGCCGCGAGGCCGCGAACAGCGCCCGATCTCCCGCGCTGTTCGGCTGCGGCACCGCCGTTTCGCCACGCTCCTTCGAACGGGGGACGACACCCACCTTCCGACGCCGTATCCTGCACCCCATCCAACCACACGCCGAGGAGGAGTCGCCATGAACCCCCGCCAGACGGTCTACGCCGGCATGCTGCTGGCTGTCACCGCGGCCCAGGCCCAGGTCACCACCTACGACGCCACGACCAGCGTGGTCACGATCCCGTCGGTCAGTGTCGGGACGACCACCTTCACCGGCGTCACGCTCAAGAACCGCGGCGACTTCGTCTTCGATCTCACCGGCTACGCCGGCAACCCGAGCGTTGGATATCCGGGTGTGGCCACCTATGACGGCGCGAGCGGAGTGCTGACGCTGCCGGCCGTGAAGGTGGGCACGTCCACCTTCCTCGACGTGACGCTGCGCAACGTGGGCAACTTCGTCTTCACGCTGCAGGGCGCCACCGAGCTGCCCGCGAGCGTGGCCGCCGAAGTGGCCGCGTATGCCCGGTCGGTCGAGGCACAGACCGCCACCGCGCTGCCGCCGAACGGCACCGCGCGGTTGGCACTGACCGATGGCTGCTGGGCCAGCAACGGGCGCACGCGCGCCAACTTCATCGCCGACTACGACGCCAACCTGGCGGCCTACCTGCGCCGCGACGCGTACCTCGTCGGGCGCCGCATCGAGAACATCCAGGTGCTGGCGCTGCGCAACCTCGTCAATCCCGACGGCAGTGCGCGGCGCGAGATCGACGCGCAGTGGGACGTGGTCTACACGGACGGCACGAAGGCCGTGGCCAGCCGCGAGACGCTGATCAGCGGCAGCTCCGCCGGCACGGCACGCTGCACGACGCCCCAGGTCGGCTCGACGCTGCGCGCGATGGGCAACCAGCAACTGCTGCAGACCGACCTGCGTGCCAACAACCTGCGAGAGGAGCGCTATTCGATCGCCACCGGCGCCGCGGTGACGCCGCAGGTGCGCCTGCGCCGCGAGGTCCAGTTCCAGATCAGCGACCCGATGGGCAACGCGACCCACGTCGTGATGACCGGGCCCGGGCCGACCAACACGATCGCCGGCACGCGCTACCCGTTCTCGATGAAGTTCCTGTCTCCGCGCCTGCTGCGCTCGGCCCCCGAGCTGCTGGGCAAGCCGGGCAACTTCGTCAACTGGGCCGACGACGACAGCTTCCGCAACTGCCGCATGGCCGATGGCTCGGTGCCGGTGTCGCCCATCGTCGACTGCGTGGCCAACGGCGCCACGACGAACCATTGGGGCATCGGGTTCACCGATACACCCAATGCAGCCGCCGACAGCAGCTTCGAGGCGCAGGGGTGGGTGGCCGGCGGCGTGTACCGCTTCGACGTCTACAACGACGACGGCTGGAAGACGGTGAACGGACAGGCGAGCCGCACGCCGATCGCCACCTACTACGCCGAGCTCGACCGGCTGCCGTATCGCTTCACGGAGCTCACCGCGTCCGACCATCCGCGCATCACGATCGGCGGCGGCCTGACGGCGGCACAGGTGGCGGCCAATGCCGTCAGCGCGACGCCGTCACCGCTCACGCTCAGCTGGACCCGCCCCGCGCTGGCGCCGCAGCAGCGCCAGATGCAGATGTTCCTCGCCTGGGAGTTCCACCAGGGAGCCAAGACCGGCAATGCCTCCGGCGTCTTCAACCCCGCCTACCGGACGCTCAACCGGATCTATCCAGGCTCGACCGCCACCTCGAGCAGCGACGTGCCGGTGACCGTCAAGCAGGTCGGGCAGGACAGCAAGAGCTACACCGAATACAACATCTACTACAACGAGCCGGGCACCGGCAACACGATCCAGTCGCGCATCCAGTTCCAATAGGCCGGCTGGGCCGGGCATCTCTCCGCCGTTGCCGCCCCGCCGCTGCGGCGATCAGCGGTTGTGCGCCACCTTCCACATCTCCCACGCCGCCCAGCCGTAGAACAGCAGCGGCAGGATCGCCAGGCACCAGTGGTCGATGCGGAAGGCCAGCTCCTCCTGGTCGTGCGTCTCCAGCCGCAGGCAGAACGACGACAGCAGCAGCGTCACGAAGATGAATGCGAGGGCCACCATGTGCAGTTGGTCGGCCAATGTCATGCCGCCCGAATCGGGCACCGACCCGGACACGATGACCGCGCTGGCCATCACCGCGAACAGCGAGCCCACGCCCATGCCGAACCGCGCATCGAGGTCCGATGGCTTGACCATGAATGCGACAAACGCCACCGCGGTGGCCAGCAGCACGGTGGACAGCAGCTTGATGGCCGCACCCATGTTCGTGCGTTCGATGTCCCAGCTGATCACGTAGCGCGAGTAGTCACTCTTCGCGTCGGTGGCCACCGACGTATCCCCGTAGTTGGTGCGGTAGGTCTTCAGCTCGACGACGTTGGTGAAGTTCGTCGCACGCCACCCCGACATCTGGATCTCGTCTCCGAGGCGGGAGTTGTCCTGGTCGGCGACGAACACCATCTCGCTCGCGTCGTGCGCGGCGTCCTCGATGCGGACATTGGTGCGGTGACCATCGAACGGGAAGCGCCGGAGGTCCCACTTCTCGTTGATCGTGGCGGTGATGCGCGCGATCGCGTAGTTCATGTCGCCGAGCTTCTTCTCGACGACGGCGGCCTGCCCGTCGCGCCGGCCGTTGAGGATCTCGAAGCTCTCCAGCGGCTTGTACTCGGCCAGTGCGCCTTCGGCCTTCCAGCGGAACCAGATGTAGAAGTCCACGACGTACTTGTTCTCGCGGAAGTTCAGCTCCTCGATCTTGTTCACGTAGGTACCCACGACCACCTGGGCGGGCTCGGCCCTCGCCGGCGAGAGGCCCGAAAGGCACCAGGCCAGGAAGAACGCCAGCAGGGCACGCAGGGGAACGGTCATCGGGAAGCCTCCTCGTTGCGGGTCCGATTCATTATGAATCGCGGAGAATGCGCGATCACCCCCACACCCAGAACGACGGATCGCGCATGAGCGGATCGAACGGCGACGACGAGCGGACCAGGATCGTTCCCCCGCCGCCACCGCCCCCGCCACCCCCCCCACCCAAGCCGGTTGTCGAGCAGCACGGCAACGCTTTGCCGCTGGGCACCTACCTCAGCGAGTTCGAGCTCACGGGCGTCATCGGCGAGGGCGGCTTCGGCATCGTGTACGACGCGTGGGACCATTCGCTGCAACGCCGCGTGGCCCTGAAGGAGTACATGCCCTCCTCGCTGGCGTCGCGCGAGAACTCCGAGGTTCGGCTGCGCTCGGCTCGCCACCGCGAGACCTTCGATGCGGGCCTGAAGAGCTTCGTCAACGAGGCCCGGCTGCTGGCGCAGTTCGACCACCCGTCGCTGGTGAAGGTGTACCGCTTCTGGGAAGGCAACGGCACGGCCTACATGGTGATGCCGCTGTACCAGGGCATCACGCTGAAGGACAAGCTGCGCGAGATGTTCGGGCGCGGCCAGCGGCCCGACGAACCGTGGCTGATGAACCTGCTGGCGCCGCTCACCGAGGCGCTGGCCGTCATCCACGCCGAGCGCTGCTTCCACCGCGACATCGCGCCGGACAACATCATCCTGCTGTCCGGCAGCGAGCGGCCGCTGCTGCTGGATTTCGGGGCCGCGCGCCGCGTCATCGGCGACATGACGCAGGCGCTGACGGTCATCCTCAAGCCGGGCTACGCGCCGGTCGAGCAGTACGCCGAGACGCCCAACATGAAGCAAGGCGCGTGGACCGACGTCTACGCGCTGGCGGCCACGGTGCACTGGGCCATCACCGGGAAGACCCCGCCGCCGTCGGTGAGCCGG
Source organism: Rubrivivax sp. (assembly GCA_016789955.1). Taxonomy (GTDB): domain Bacteria; phylum Pseudomonadota; class Gammaproteobacteria; order Burkholderiales; family Burkholderiaceae_C; genus Rubrivivax. Next base: position 43,657 of record JAEUPB010000028.1, read on the forward strand.
CTGATGAGCGACGCCTACGTGCCGCTGACCGAGGCGGCGCAGGGCCGCTACAGCGCGACGTTCCTGGGCGCCGTCGACAAGGCTCTGCGCGTGCGGCCCGAGGAGCGCACGCAGGACATCGAGGAGCTGCGGGCGGACATGGGCCTGGACGCGTGGGCCTCGACGCAGCCGATGGCCACCCGCGCGCGCACCGTGCAGCCGGTGCACGTGGCCCCGAACCGCACGACGGGACCAACGACGACCACCGGCCCTGCTCCGCAGCCCCCGGTGCCGTCGCAGCCCGCACCCGCGCCCGCTCCGGCATCCCACACGCTGGCCCCGACCATTGCCGTGCCGCGGCCTGCCCCGGCGCCTTTCGCCGATCCGCTGGGTGATCCGGCGCCCCTGCCGGCCCCGGCCCAGCATGACACGTATGCGCCGCCGCGGTCGCGCACCGGCCTGTTCGTCGGCGGCGGCGTCGGCGTGGCAGCGCTGGCAGCCATTGGCGCGTACGTGGCCTTCGGCGGAAGCCCCAAGCCGCCACCGCCCGCACCGGCACCCTCGGTGGCTGCGACACCTGCCGCCACACCGACGCCAGCACCGGCTCCGGCCCCTGCGGCGGCACCCACGCCGCCACCGCCTGCCGCCGGGCCTTTCGAGCCGCGAGAGGAGTTCGACAAGGTGCTGGCGGCGCGTACACCGGGCTTCGAGGTCACCGCAACCGCCGTCAAGCCCAAGCTGCGGATCAGCAAGGAGGACAAGCTCTCCTTCGCCGTCACGTCATCGCGCGACGGCTATCTGCATGTGCTCGTACTCGGGCCCGACGGCAGCCTGCTGCAACTCTTCCCCAACGACAAGGCATCGGACCATCGCGTCCAAGCGGGCCGCCGGGTGTCGCTGCCGGACGATGTTAAGTGGTCGCTCAAGGCTTCGGAGCCGACAGGCCCTGAGCACTTCTTGGTCGTGGTCAGCGCAACGCCGCGCGATTTCGGCGAGCTGTATTCAGGCGAAGTGGCGGACTTCGGCATGAAGGTCCTGCGGACCGGCTCGGCGGCAACAGCCGTGGCGGCACGCTGGCCGGTCCGAACGCCCGTGCTGTTGGGCGCGCAAGCGGGTTGCGGCGGCGGTCCGGCAGAGTGCGACGCCTACGGGGCGGCTGTCTTCTCCGTCGAGATCACGAAGTAGCGCCGGGGCCGGCGCGCATCATCAAGGGTCAGCCGACCAGCGCCTGCGCGAATTCGCGCGCATCGAAGGTCTGCAGGTCCTCGAGCTTCTCGCCGATGCCGATGAAGTAGACCGGGATCACGCGGCCCTGCTCGGCGCACCAGCGGGCATGCGCGGCCAGCACGCCGCCCTTGGCGGTGCCGTCGAGCTTGGTGACGACGAGGCCCGTCAAACCCAGCGCGGCGTCGAAGGCCTTGATCTGGGCGAGCGCGTTCTGGCCGGTGTTGCCGTCGACCACCAGCAGCACCTCGTGTGGTGCGCCCGGCATCGCCTTGTCGATGACGCGGCGGATCTTCTTCAGCTCCTCCATCAGGTGGAGCTGCGTCGGCAGCCGGCCGGCCGTGTCGGCGATCACCACGTCGCAGCCGCGGGCACGGCCGGCGCTCACGGCGTCGAAGGTCACGGCGGCCGGATCGCCACCCTCCTGGCTGACGATGTCGACGCGGTTGCGGTCGGCCCACACGGCGAGCTGCTCGCGAGCCGCGGCGCGGAAGGTGTCGGCGGCGGCCAGCAGCACCTTGTGGTCGGCCTCGGCCAGATGGCGCGTGAGCTTGCCGATGCTCGTCGTCTTGCCCGCGCCATTGACGCCGGCCACCATGATCACCGTCGGCGTCTCCGCCGAGAGCGCGAAGGGCTGCTGCAGCGGCTGCAGCAGTGCGGCCGCCGCATCCACGAGCAGTGCCTTCACTGCGGCCGGATCGCCGGCCTTGGCCTCCTTGACGCGGCGGCGCAGGTCGTCGAGCAGATGCTGCGTGGCGCCGACGCCGGCATCGGCCATCAGCAGCGCGGCCTCCAGCTCCTCGTAGAGCTGCTCGTCGATCTGCGTGCCGGTGAAGACCTGCGCGATCTGGCCGCCGGTCTTGCGCAAGCTGGTCTTGAGGCGCGAGAACCAGCCCCGGCGATCCTCCTGCGACAGATCGGCCGGCGTGGGCGCCGGCACGATCGGCGCCCCTACGGCTGCGGCGGGCAGCGCGGCGGGCGAGGTCGGGATCTGGGGGGCCGCAGGAGCGGCCGGGGGAGGCGCGGGCGCCTTCTTCCGGAAGAAGCTGAACATCGATGGCCCGCCACCCGCGCCGCTATACTGTGCGGCTGACAGGCGCTTTAGCTCAGTTGGTTAGAGCGACGGAATCATAATCCGCAGGTCCGGGGTTCAAGTCCCTGAAGCGCCACCAGACCCAGCCCCTTGCGATGTGCTTCGCAAGGGGCTTTTTGCTGCCCATGCCGATGGCTCCGCGCCTGCGCAGCCGATGGCTCCTTCGGGCGATGTGACGCTGCGCCCCTGTCGCGAGACTGCCTGCATCCGGCAAACCCGCCGGTGCAACCGCCTCAGGACCCGCGATGAACCCCCCCCGATTCGACCTCTACGGCCCCATCCACAAGGGCCTGCGCCACTTCATGCACGACACGCTCTGGCGCGTCGGCCACCTCGATCCCCAAGACGACGGCGAGCGCGACGAGACGCTGGCGCAGCTCGACTCGCTGCTCGCGCTGCTGCACAGCCACGTGCAGCACGAGAACGACCACGTGCACAGCGCGATCGAGGCGCGCCAGCCGGGCGGCTCGCGCCAGACCGCGGGCGACCACGTCGAGCACCTCGAGTCCCTGCAGCAGCTCGGCCAGCTCGCCGCGCGCTTGAAGCGCACCCAGGGCACCGAACGCGCACGGCAGGCGGCGAGCCTGTACCGCAGCCTGGCGCAGTTCGTGGCCGAGAACCTCGAGCACATGGCGGTCGAGGAGAGCACCAACAACGCGCTGCTGTGGGCCCTCTACACCGATGCCGAGCTGCACGAGATCCACGGCCGCATCCTCGCGTCGGTGGGCCCCGAGGAGATGGCTCTCGTCACGCGCTGGATGTCGGCGGCCCTGAACGCGCAGGAACTCGCCGAGGTCTTCGGGGGCATGCGCGCGAGCGCGCCGCGCGAGGCGTTCGAAGCGCTGCTGGCGATCGCCCGCGCGAGCCTGGATGCCCGCCGGTGGGCCAAGCTGGCCCGCGCATTGGGACTGACCCCGGCATCCGCGAGCCTGCAGCTCGCGTAAGGCCCTGACGAGGAGTTCGCGACATGAAGACCTGGACCCGCCGCATCCTGCTCGGCCTGCTGGCGCTGGCGGCGCTCGCCGCCGGCCTCGTGGCTGTCGGCCTGCAGATGGCCGAGCGCAAGCGGCTGCGCACCCTTGACGTGGCGGTGCGGGCCGTGGCGCTGCCGACCTCGGCCGACGCGCTCGGTCGCGGCCGCTACCTGTACGCCTCGCGCGGCTGCGCCGACTGCCATGGCCGCGACGGCGCCGGCCGGGTGTTCGCCACCGGCCAGGGTCTGCGGCTGGCCGGGCCGGACATCACGCCGGCCGGCGCGGTGGCCCGCTACCGCCCGGAAGACTGGGTGCGCACGCTGCGCCACGGCGTGAAGCCGGACCGTCATCCGGTGCTCGTCATGCCGACCGAGGACTACACGCGGCTCACAGATGCCGACCTCGGCGCACTGGTGGCTTATGTGCGCACCTTCGCCCCGGCGAGGGGCAACCCGGCAGTGATCGAGCTGCCGCTTCCGGCGCGGCTCGCCTATGCGTTCGGCGCGCTGAAGGACGGCCCCGAGAAGGTCGACCACACGCTGCCGCCCGAAACGCCGGTGCCCGAGGGCGTGACCATGGAGCACGGCCGCTACGTCGCGCAGATGTGCAAGGGCTGCCATGGTCCGGCGCTGACGGGCGGCCGGATCCCGGGTGCGCCCCCGGAGTGGCCCGCCGCGGCGCGCATCGTGCCGGGTCCGGGCAGCACGCTCGACCGCTATCCGGACGTGCCTGCCTTCACTCGCATGCTGCACAGCGGCCGGCGGCCCGACGGCAGCCCCATCGCCGTGATGCCCTTCGAGGCGCTGCGTGAACTGAACGACACCGACGTGGCGGCGCTGCTGCTGTACCTGCAGTCCGCCCCGGGCAGCGGCATCTAGAATCGCGGCCTCCTCCACAGCCCCTGGATCAACCCCATGTCCCGCTGTGTCCAGGCTGCACTGGTGATCGGTGCGGCCGTTGCTGGCATCTCCCCCGCGATGGCGCAGGTGCAACGCAACTTCCCCGCCACCGCGCTGCGCGGCGAACTCGTCGTGCTGCAGCCGCCCGAGGTGCTGCTCAACGGCAAGCCGGCGCGGCTGGCGCCGGGAGCACGCATCCGCGACATGGGCAACGTGCTCGTGATGTCAGGGGCGCTCCAGAAGCTCAAGCTGCCCGTGAACTACACGCTCGAGCACCACGGCATGCTGCTGGACATCTGGGTGCTGCGCGACGACGAGCGCGCACGCCAGCCCTGGCCGCGCACCCCCGCGGAAGCTCAGGCGTGGGCCTTCGACCCTGCTGCGCAGAGCTGGACCAAGCCATGAAGAAGGTCTACATCCGCACCTTCGGGTGCCAGATGAACGAGTACGACTCGGACAAGATGGCCGACGTGCTGCGCGCCGCCGAGGGCTACGAGCCGACCGACCGGCCCGACGACGCCGACCTGATCCTCTTCAATACCTGCTCGGTGCGCGAGAAGGCCCAGGAGAAGGTGTTCTCCGACCTCGGCCGCGTGAAGCACCTGAAGAAGAAGGGCGTGCTCATCGGCGTGGGCGGCTGCGTGGCCAGCCAGGAGGGCGCGGCGATCGTCGAGCGCGCACCGTATGTCGACATCGTGTTCGGGCCGCAGACGCTGCACCGGCTGCCGCAGATGATAGAGGCCCGGCAGCGCGAGCGGCGTCCGCAGGTGGACATCAGCTTCCCCGAGATCGAGAAGTTCGACCACCTGCCGCCGGCCCGTGTCGAAGGCGCGAGTGCCTTCGTGTCGATCATGGAAGGCTGCTCGAAATACTGCTCGTACTGCGTGGTGCCCTACACCCGCGGCGAGGAGGTCAGCCGGCCGCTGGACGACGTGCTGACGGAGATCGCCGGGCTCGCCGACCAGGGCGTGAAGGAAGTGACGCTGCTGGGCCAGAACGTCAATGCCTGGCGCGGAACCTCGGGCCGCGGCGGCGCCGCGGACGAAGGGGCCGACTTCGCGCTGCTGCTGGAGGTGGTGGCCGAGATCCCCGGCATCGAGCGCATCCGCTACACCACGAGCCACCCGAACGAGTTCACGCCTCGGCTCGTGGAGGCCTACGCCCGCGTGCCGCAGCTCGTGAACCACCTGCACCTGCCGGTGCAGCACGGCAGCGACCGCATCCTGAGCGCGATGAAGCGTGGGTACACGGTGCTGGAGTACAAGAGCACGATCCGACGGCTGCGTGCGGTGCGACCCGACATCAGCCTGTCGAGCGACTTCATCGTCGGCTTCCCCGGAGAGACCGAGGAAGACCACCAGCGCACGCTGGCGCTGATCGACGAGGTCGGGTTCGATGCGTCGTTCAGTTTCGTTTTCAGCGCGCGGCCCGGCACACCGGCCGCGGCGCTGCCCGACGACACGCCGCAGGCGGTGAAGCTCGAGCGGCTGCAGCGCCTGCAGGCGGCACTCGAGGCCAACGTGAGGCGCGTCGGGGCCACCCGCGTCGGCACGATGCAGCGCATCCTGGTGGAAGGCCCCTCGAAGAAGAACCCGGCCGAGCTGATGGGGCGCACCGAGTGCAACCGCATCGTCAACTTCGACGGCGGGCCGAACGCCGCGCGACTCGTCGGCCAGATGCTGGATGTGCGCATCACCTCGGCGCTGCCGCATTCGCTGCGCGGCGAAGTGCTCGTCAGCGCCTCGACGACGGCCGCGCAAACCCTCGCCACCACAGCGTGACGGCGCAGGCCAGCACCATCGCGGCATAGGTGGCTATGCGGCCGTCGCGGCCGAGGATCACAAGGCCGGCCACCTCCACCGCGGCGTTGGCGGCGGTGGCCCATCCGGCCAGGGGCGCGTAGGCCACGCCGGCCAGCTCGTGGCGCCACAGCCCCTTGGCCAGCGCCGCGGCCAGCGCCCCCATCAGCACGGGCACGGCGAACAGGTTGGCCAGGTGCCACAGGGCGTCCAGAGGTCCCACGGTTTTCGTCGAGGCGGCGGCGGGCGCGAATCCTACAATCCGTCCAGTGACCGTCCTCGCCCTCGGCCTTAGCCACACGACCGCGCCGCTGACGCTGCGCGGCCGGCTGGCCTTCGCACCCGAGGAGTTGTCGCCGGCGCTGCAGACGCTGCGCAGCCGCGTGGAGCAGCTCGCCAGCGAGGCGGCGATCGTCTCCACCTGCAACCGCACCGAGCTCTACGTAGCCGGCCCCGCGGCGCAGGAGGTGGTGGTGCCGGCGCTCGACTGGCTGGCCGAGCACAGCGGCGTGCAGCGTCCGCAGTTGCAGCAGCATAGCTACGTGCGCGAGGATCGCGAGGCGGCACGCCATGCCTTCCGAGTGGCCGCCGGCCTCGACTCGATGGTCCTGGGCGAGCCGCAGATCTTGGGCCAGATGAAGCAGGCGGTGCGCCACGCCGACGAAGCCGGCACGCTGGGCACCACGCTGCACCAGCTCTTCCAGCGCTCGTTCTCGGTTGCCAAGGAAGTGCGCACCAGCACCGAAATCGGCGCGCACTCGATCAGCATGGCAGCCGCCGCGGTGCGGCTGGCGTCCCAACTCTTCGAGGATCTGTCGGACATCCACCTGCTGTTCGTCGGTGCCGGCGAGATGATCGAGCTGGCGGCCACTCACTTCGCTGCCCGCAGCCCGAAGTCGATGACGGTGGCCAACCGCACGCTGGAACGCGGCGAGCGCCTCGCCGCACGGTTCGGCGCCCGCACGCTGCGGCTGGCCGACCTGCCGAGCCAGCTCCACACCTTCGACGCGGTAGTCTCGTGCACCGCCAGCACGCTGCCGCTGATCGGCCTGGGCGCCGTGGAGCGTGCGCTGAAGGCGCGCCGGCACCGGCCGATGTTCATGGTCGACCTGGCGGTGCCGCGCGACATCGAGCCCGAGGTGGCGCAGCTGAGCGACGTGTACCTCTACACCGTCGATGACCTGAGCGAGCTGGTGCAGACCGGCAACGAGAAGCGGCAGGCCGCGGTGGCCCAGGCCGAGGCGATCATCGACGCTGGCGTGCTGAGCTTCGCGCACTGGCTGGACCAGCGCGCCAGCGTGCCGCTGATCCAGGCCCTGCACCGCCAAGCCGACGACTGGGCCGCCACCGAGCTGGCCCGGGCGCGCAAGCAGCTCGCTCGCGGCGAAGCGGTCGACTCGGTGCTGGAAGCACTCTCGCGCGGGCTCACGCACAAGATGCTGCACGGCGCCCTGGCGGAGCTGCACGCCAGCGACGGCGCCGATCGCACGGCGCTGGCCGATACCGTCGAGCGCCTGTTCCTGCGCCGCGGCTCGCGCAGCCCCGACGGCGGGGGCCGCTCCTAGGCCTGACGCCCCGCCTGCTGCGGCACGCCCTAGCCGCAGCCATGGTGGGCTGCTTCCCCACCGAACGACCCGACCCCGATGACCCCCGCGCTGCGTGACCGCTTCGAGCGCCTGGCCTTGCGCCTGTCCGAGCTCGATGCGAACCTGGCCGACCCGCAGGTGACGAGCGACCTCAAGCGCTACCGCGCGATCTCGCGCGAGCAGGCCGAGGCCGGCGCCGTCGTCGCGCTGTATCGCCGCTACCTGCAGCGCGAGGCCGACCTCGACGCGGGCCGCGCGTTGCTGGCCGATGCCGCGGTCGATCCCGACATGGCCGCGATGGCCCGAGAGGAGATCGAGGCAGCGGGTGCCGACCTCGAACGCCTGGACCGCGACCTGCAGGCGGCGCTGTTGCCGCGCGACCCCGACGACGAGCGCAACGCCTTCCTCGAGATCCGCGCCGGCACCGGCGGTGACGAGTCGGCGTTGTTTGCCGGCGACCTGGCGCGCATGTACCTCCGCTGGTGCGAGCGCCAGGGCTGGCGCACCGAGGTGATGAGCCTGAGCGATGCCGAACTCGGCGGCTACAAGGAGCTGGTGCTGCGCATCGAGGGCGAGCGCGTCTACGAGAAGCTGCGCTTCGAGTCCGGCGGCCATCGCGTCCAGCGCGTGCCTGCCACCGAGGCGCAGGGCCGCATCCACACCAGTGCCTGCACCGTGGCCGTGATGCCCGAGCCCGACGAGGCCGAAGAGGTGCAGCTCAACCCGGCCGAGCTGCGCATCGACACCTTCCGCGCCAGCGGTGCCGGCGGCCAGCACGTGAACAAGACCGACAGCGCGATCCGCATCACCCACCTGCCCACGGGGCTGGTGGCGGAATGCCAGGACGACCGCTCCCAGCACCGCAACAAGGCCAAGGCGATGGCGGTCCTGGCCGCGCGGCTGCGCGACAAGGAGCGCAACGAGCGCGCCGCCCGCGAGGCTGCCACGCGCAAAAGCCTGATCGGCAGCGGCGACCGCAGCGACCGCATCCGCACATACAACTTCCCGCAGGGCCGACTCACCGACCACCGCATCAACCTGACGCTGTACAAGCTGCAGCAGGTGATGGACGGCGACCTCGATGACGTCATCGCCGCATTGCGGGCGGCCCGTGCGGCAGAGCAGCTGGCGCAGCTCGAGACGGGCGGCGCCGCGTGAGCGGCCGCGCATGATGCAGACCGTCGCGGCTGCGCTGGCGTGCGCCCGCGAGGTCGGCGTGCCGCGACTGGACGCGCAGTTGCTGATGGCCCGAGTTCTGGGTCGCGACCGTGCGTGGCTCATCGCCCATGGCGAGGACCCGCTGACCGCCGAGGAGCAGGCTTCGTTCGAAGCAACTCTGGATCGTCGGGCGGCCGGGGAACCGCTCGCCTACCTGACCGGCGAACGGGACTTCCGCGGCCTGGCGCTGCGGGTCGATGGCCGCGTGCTCGTGCCACGCCCCGAGACGGAAGGACTGGTCGACTGGGCGCTCGAACGCCTCGACGCGATCACCGACATCGCGCACCCCGACGTGGTCGACCTCGGCACCGGCAGCGGCGCCATCGCGCTGGCCATCGCCGTGACCTGCCCGCACGCCTCGGTCATCGCCACGGATGCGTCGCCCGATGCCCTCGACGTGGCCGCCGCCAATGCCCTGCGGCTCGGAGTGCCGCTGCGGCTGTGCAGGGGATCATGGTGGTCAGCGCTGGATGGGTCGGCCCGCTTCCACCTCGCGGTGAGCAACCCGCCCTACATCGCAGGGGACGATGCCCACCTGGCGGCGCTGGGCCACGAGCCGCGAATGGCGTTGACGCCAGGCACCGACGGCTTGTCCGCTCTCTTCGAGATCATCGAAGGAGCCGGCGCTCACTTGCTCGATGGCGCCTGGCTGCTGGTGGAACACGGGCACGATCAGGCGCAGGACGTACGCGGACGGCTGTCTGCCCGGGGATTCGTCGAGGTCGAGACGCGCCGAGACCTCGCAGGCATCGAACGGTGCTCCGGCGGCCGCTGGCGCGGCCGCTGACGGTGCGTCAGTGCAGGTCCTGGGTCGGCGGCGCGTCGGCGCCGTCCGTGGGCGCCTGGGACGGCACGCGGTAGCTCTCGCTCGCCCACGCACCGAGGTCGACGCTACGGCAACGCTCGCTGCAGAACGGCCGCCAGCGGTTGCCCGGGCCGTATTCCGACGGCTTGCGGCAGGCTGGACAAGGCACGGTGCGTCCGGGCGGCGTGCTCATCGCGATGTCACTGGCACAAGGTCAGCTCGAAGGACGTGTCGCCTGTCGCCGGCCGCAGCTTGCCTTCGGCATCGGGCCGCATCATGCGCACCGAAACCAGCAACCGATGACCACTGATCTCGGGAACCAGCAACTCGTCGTCATCGACACGGACCCGGATCAGGTGGTACGTCTTGCCCTGGGGCAAGCTCTGCTGGTACTGCCCGGCGAGCGCCATCATGCGCTGCGGATGCCCGCTCTCGCGCAACAGCCCGATCAGCACGCGGATCGCATCGGCCAGCGGCGCGAGTTGCGAGGTCCAGCGCATCAGGTCAGCGCGCCTTCGCGCCGCATCCAGGTGCTGCCAGGCGAAGTACGCCGGCAGATCGAAGACACAGCTGCCGCCGGGAATGCTGATGCGGCTGCGCACACTCATCAGCCACTCGTTGCTGGCCAGCTGCGCCCCCGCCTTGCCGCTCAGCTGGTTCAGCGCTGCGTGCGAGCGGTCGATGCGCCCGATGACGGCATCGAGCACGCCCTCCGCGATGCCTGGATGGCCCCGGTACGACGCAAGCTGCGAACGGTGGCGTTCGAGCTCCATCAGCAGGTCGCTCTTGAGGTCGGCGCGCGCGGCGACGTCCATCACCTCGAACATGGTGGCCAGCGCGTAGTGATGATCGATCGCGCTGTCGCGCCGCACCAGTTCGTCGAGGCGATCGAACAGGTGCTCGAGCCGCAGCATGGTGCGGATGCCTTCGTTGAACGGGTGTTCGTAGATCACGATCGCGGGCCTCGCGACGATTGTGCCCGAGGGCCTCTCGCCGACCTGCGAACGTCAGCGCAACCAGCGGTCGGCGAGCGCGTGCACCTGTGTCCGCAGCGCGTCGAAGTCGATGTCGTCGTTGTAGATCACGGCATCGGCGATCGCCCGTCGGTCGGCCCGGGCGGCCTGCTGCGCGATCACGGCGAGCACCGCCGATTCGGCCCAGCCCGAGCGCGCCACGACACGCGCCAGCTGGGTCTGCTCGCGGCAGTCCACGACGAGCACACGATCGACCCGGGCGCGCCAGTGGCCGGACTCGGTCAGCAGCGGGACGTCGAAGAGGATCGTGCGGCCCGCGGCCGCGGCGGCCTCACGCTGCGCTTGCTCGCCGATCAGCGGGTGCAGCACCACTTCCAGCGCGCGACGCGACGATGGATCGCCGAAGGCGATCTCGCGCATGCGCGCACGGTCGAGCGCGCCATCCGCGCCGATCACGCCAGGCCCGAAACGCTCGGCAAGGAGGGGCAGCGCGGCGCCGCCGGGAGCGGTCAGCGCCCTCGCGATGGCATCGGTGTCCACGAGCACGGCACCGCAGGCGACGAGCACGCGGGCCACCGTGCTCTTGCCGCTGCCGATGCCGCCGGTGAGCCCGATGCGCTCGATCTTCACCAGCCCATCCAGCCCAGGACTTGCGGCAGGCCGATCAGCATCACACCGACGCCGCCGCCGGCGAGGAACGGGCCGAACGGGACGTAGCGACCTTCGCGGAGCGCGCCCGTCGCCTTCATCGCCAAGCCCACCACCGCACCCATGGCGGAGGCCGTCAGCACGATCGGCAGCACGGCCTGCCAGCCGAGCCACGCGCCGAGCGCCGCCAGCAGCTTGAAGTCCCCATAGCCCATGCCTTCCTTGCCGGTGGCGAGCTTGAACACCCAGTACACCGACCACAGCGCGAGATAACCCGCGGCCGCTCCGGCCACCGACGCCAGCAGCGACACGCCCGGCAGCCATCCGCCGGCAGCCGCCAGGATGCCCAGCCACAGCATGGGCAGCGTCAGGTTGTCCGGCAACACGGTGGTGTCCCAGTCGATCGCCGACATCGCCACCAGCAGCGCCACGGCTGCGCACCACAGGCCGACTGCCCAGGGATCCGCGCCCCAGCGCCAGGCGACCGATGCGAACAGCGCTCCGGTCAGCAGTTCGACGAAGGGATACCGCCAGCCGATGCCTGCGCCGCAGGACGAGCAGCGACCCCTCAGTACCAGCCAGCTGAGGATCGGGATGTTCTCGTACCAGCGGATGCGGTGACCGCAGTGAGGGCAGCGCGACGCGGGCCGCGACAGCGTCATGGCGGGCAGGGCCACCAACGACGTCTCCAGCGCCGTCGCGGCGCCCGTCAGCGACGGCGCCGGTTCCCGGCCGAACACCCGGCGATGCGAGTCGACGTCGCCGAGCTGGCCGGCGACATCGCCCCACCAGCCCCGCTCCAGCATCTGCGGCAGGCGATGAACGACAACGTTCAGGAAGCTGCCGACCACGAGGCCGATCAGCCCCACCATCCAGGGCGACAGCAGGAGTGCGAGTGCCTCGGCGCTCAAACCACCGCGCCGAGCTTGAAGATCGGCAGGTACATCGACACGACGATGCCCCCGATCAACACGCCCAGGATCACGATGATGAAGGGTTCCATCAGGCTGGACAGGCCCTTGACCATCTCGTCGACCTCGTTCTCGTAGAACTCGGCAGCCTTGCCGAGCATGTGGTCGAGCGAGCCGGACTCCTCGCCGATGGCCGTCATCTGCAGCACCATCGTCGGGAACACACCGCTGGCGGTCATCGACGTGGTCAGCGCCGAGCCGGTGGAGACGTCCTTCTGGATCTGCTCGGTGGCCATCACGTAAACCGCGTTGCCGGAAGCACCCCCGACGGAATCCAGCGCTTCGACGAGCGGCACGCCCGCGGCGAACATCGTCGAGAGCGTGCGCGTCCAGCGCGCGATGACCGACTTGTTGATCAGGTCACCGAAGACCGGCACCTTGAGCAGCAGCCGGTCCATGAACATCTGCATGCGCTCCGATCGCTTCCAGCTCTCGAAGAAGAAGTAGCCGCCGCCACCCAGGAAACCGAAGATCGCCCACCAGTAGGAGACGAAGAACTCCGACATCGCGATCACGGCCAGCGTCGGCGCCGGAAGTTCGCCGCCGAAGGACTTGAAGACCTCCTTGAAGGCCGGAATGACGAACAGCATGATCACCGTCAGCACGACGAACGCGACCACCATCACCGCCACCGGGTACATCAGCGCACCCTTGATCTTCTGCTTGATCGCGATCGTCTTTTCCTGGTACAGCGCGAGCCGGTCGAGCAGCGCCTCCAGGATGCCGCCAGCCTCGCCGGCCTCGACGAGGTTGCAGTAGAGCGAGTCGAAGTGCAGCGGGTGCTTGCGGAAGGCCGAGGACAGGCTCGTGCCGGTCTCCACGTCGTTGCGGATGTCGGTCAGCAGCTTGGTCATACGCGGGTTGGTGCTGCCCCGCGCGACGATGTCGAACGCCTGCAGCAGCGGCACACCGGCCTTCATCATCGTGGCCAGCTGCCGCGTGAAGATCGCGATGTCTTTCTGCTTGATAGAACGGCCGCCGGTGGTGCGCCGCTTCTTGACCCGTGTGACGAGGATGCCCTGCCGGCGCAGGCTGGCACTCACCACCGACTCGCCGCCGGCACGCATTTCGCCGCGCACGACCTTGCCGTTCTTGTCCTTGCCTTCCCACTCGAAGATCTGTTCCTTCGAAGGCGATTTCGAGGCGGTCGACGCGGATGCAGCTGCAGTTGCCATGTGTCTACTCGTTCGTGACCGTGATCACTTCTTCAAGGCTGGTGACGCCGGCGCGCACCTTGACCAGACCCGACTGGCGCAGATCGCGCACGCCTTCGGTCTGCGCCTGCGCAGCGATATCCAGCGCCGTACCCTCTGACAGGATGATGCGCTGGATGGCCTCGGTGATCGGCATGACCTGATACAGGCCGACCCGCCCCTTGTACCCGTTGTTGCACGCCGAACAGCCGACCGCCCGATAGGGCTTCCAGCTGCCATCCAGATCGGCAGGCGCGAAGCCGGCCTTGAGCAGCGACTCGCGCGGATACTCCGCCGGCGTCTTGCAGTTCTCACACAAGCGCCGGCCGAGGCGCTGGGCGGTGATGAGCAGTACGCTGGCGGCGATGTTGAACGGCGCGACGCCCATGTTCATCAATCGCGTCAGCGTCGTCGGTGCATCGTTCGTGTGCAGCGTGGACATCACCAGGTGCCCGGTCTGCGCCGCCTTGATGGCGATGTCCGCCGTCTCGAGGTCGCGGATCTCGCCGACCATGATGACGTCCGGGTCCTGCCGCAGGAAGGCCCGCAACGCCACCGCGAAGTTCATCCCGGCGCGCTCGTTGACGTTGACCTGGTTGATGCCGGGCAGGTTGATTTCGGCCGGGTCCTCGACGGTGGCGATGTTGACGCCCGGCTGGTTCAGCAGGTTCAGGCAGGTGTACAGCGAAACGGTCTTGCCCGACCCAGTCGGGCCGGTGACCAGGATCATCCCGTACGGCCGCTGGATGCACGCCATCAACCGATCCTTCTCGGTCTTCTCGTAGCCGAGAGCCTCGATGCCGAGCTTGGCGCTCGACGGATCGAGGATCCGGATGACCACCTTCTCGCCGAAGAGGGTCGGCAGCGTACTGACTCGGAAGTCGATGGCGCGCTGGCCGAACTTCAGCTTCATGCGGCCATCCTGCGGGACCCGCTTCTCGGCGATGTCCATCCGCGAGATGACCTTGATGCGCGAGGCGAGCTTGTCCTTGATGGCGATCGGCGGCTGCGAGATCTCCCGCAGTTCCCCGTCGATGCGGAAGCGGACGCGGTAGCTGTACTCGTAGGGCTCGAAATGCAGATCCGACGCGCGCATGTTGATCGCGTCGATGATCATCTTCTGAAGGAAGCGCACCACCGGCGCGTCCTCGACATCGACGGTGATCTCACCCGACTCCGCCGGCGCGGCGTCTTCCTCGGTGACGTCGAAGTCGAACTCGCCGCTCGCCAGCGACTCGATCACCTCGTTGGCACTCGAGCCTTGGTTCTCGAGTTGCCGCATCAGCTTGTCGTACTCGACGACCACCCACTCGGGCGTCAGCTGGGTGGCGAACTTGATGCGGTCTGCGGCTTCGATGTCGGTCGGGTCGGCCGCGCCGATGAACAGGCGGTTACCCCGCTTGCCGAGCGGGATCAACTGGTACTGCGTGGCGATTTTGCCCTCGAGCACGCTACGCGGCAGCTTGGCGGGATCGACGGCATTGAGATCCAGCAGGGGCAGCGCCAACGCCGCGGACAACGTGTGGGCGAGATCGGTCGGCTGCACGGCCCCGGCACCGATCACCGCAGTGACGAAGCTGACCTTCCGCTCCTTCGACTGCTTGACGAAGTCTTCCGCGGCCTTCGCAGTCAACTTGCCGGCGTTGACCAACACGCGCGCCACGCCAGTGAGCGAGCTTTGCGCGGGGTCGACGACGGTGTCGGTGCTCATCCGCGTGGATGATCCTCGATAGGGCCAGACCTGTAAACGCGAGCACCGAGCGTCAGCCACATCTGCTGTGGCATTCGACCGACGATGCCGACGGCGAGTGGTAACGGAGCAGTTACGAGAGGCCGGGTGAAACTGGTCGGGGTGAGAGGATTCGAACCTCCGGCCTCTACGTCCCGAACGTAGCGCTCTACCAGGCTAAGCTACACCCCGAAATCGACCACTGTGGGCCTTGCGGCCGCCCATCTCCGAGGATCTCAGGACGAGCGATGCACAGATCGAACACAGAATTCTAGCAGAGCGTCACGGGCGCTCGACGGCGGCAGGCGCAGGGCAGCTTGACGAGCCAGGCCTGCCTCTTCCAACGCCTTGTCGCGCGTCGCGGCGATGGCACCCGTTCGGCGCACGACCGCGAGGATCTGGTCCAGGGATTCGGATCCGCCATGCACGATCGCATGTCGGATCAGCGCGCGCTCCGGATCGCTGCAGCGCTGCATCGCCACCAGCAGCGGAAGCGTCGGCTTGCCCTCCCGCAGGTCGTCGCCGACGTTCTTTCCGAGCGCCTGGGTGTCGCCCTCGTAGTCCAGAAGATCGTCGACGAGTTGGAACGCGGTCCCCAGTGCACGCCCATATTCGGCGCATGCCTGCTCGGTGGCGTCATCGGCCCCCGAGATCACAGCACCGAGCTGTGCGCTGGCCTCGAACAACTTGGCCGTCTTGTAGCGGATGACCTGCAGGTAGTCGTCGACCGCCAGATCCGGGTCGTGCATGTTCATAAGCTGCAGCACTTCGCCTTCGGCGATGACGTTGGTGGCATCGGCCAGCACCCGCAGAACGCGCATGTTCGCCACGGACACCATCATCTGGAAGGCGCGGGAGTAAAGGAAGTCGCCCACCAGCACGCTGGCGGCATTGCCGAACATCGCGTTGGCGGTGGCGCGACCTCGCCGTAACGACGATTCGTCGACAACGTCGTCGTGCAGCAAGGTCGCCGTGTGGATGAACTCCACGACGGCCGCAAGCTCGTACGCCGCATCGCCCGAGTAGCCGAGCGCCTCGGCGAAGAGCAGCACCAACCTCGGCCGGATTCGCTTACCGCCCGCGTTGATGATGTAGTGTGAGATCTGGTCGATCAGCACGACCCGCGACGACAACCGCGACCTGATCACGGCATCGACGCGCTCCATGCCCGCAGTCGTCGGGTCGACGGTCGATGCGCCGACGGCGACGTTCTGGGAAGCGGACAGGACTGGCACGGTGGAGCGGATTATAGGAACCGCGGTGTGCTAGACTCTGCGGCTTTTCGCGGCTGCGGCGGCATCTCTGTCACCTGCCGTGGCGACAAGTCCGCTTACCCGGTGATTCAGCGCCTGCCCGAGTCGAGGTGCAGCGCGTTTCAAAGCGGGGCCAGCGGAACAGACGGTTGAAGTTGAAAGGGCAAACATGTACGCGGTCATAAAAACCGGCGGCAAGCAATACAAGGTGGCTGCCGGCGAAAAGATCAAGGTAGAACAGATTGCTGCGGACGTGGGCCAGGAGATCACGATCGATCAGGTGCTTGCCGTCGGCAATGGCGCCGAACTCAAGGTCGGAACTCCATGGGTCGCGGGCGCCAGCGTGAAGGCCACGGTCGTGGCACAGGGCCGGCACGACAAGGTACGAATCTTCAAGATGCGGCGCCGGAAGCACTATCAGCGCCACGGCGGGCACCGCCAGCACTACACCGAACTGCAAATCGGTTCGGTCGTCGGCTGAGTTCGACCAGGAGAAGCTGAGATGGCACAGAAAAAGGGCGGCGGCTCTACACGCAACGGCCGTGACTCGCAGCCGAAGATGCTCGGCGTCAAGGTCTTCGGCGGGCAGACCGTCCAGGCCGGCTCGATCATCATTCGCCAGCGCGGCACGAAGTTCCACGCCGGCACGAACGTCGGCACCGGTCGCGACCACACGCTGTTCGCACTGGTGGACGGCCAGGTTTCGTTCGAGGTGAAGGGCCCGCGCAGTCGCCAGACGGTGTTCGTGACGCCGGCAGCCTGACTTCGGGCCCTCCGCCCGGACACCGAAGCCCCGGCCTCCCGGGGCTTCGTCGTTTGGGATTCCCACCCGATACCATCATCATCCCCTCCAGCCCCATGAAGTTCGTCGACGAAGCCGTGATCGACGTGGCAGCCGGCCACGGCGGGGCCGGCTGCGTGAGCTTCCGGCGCGAAAAGTTCATCCCCTTCGGCGGCCCCAACGGCGGCGACGGTGGCCGCGGAGGCAGCGTCTGGGCCGTGGCCGATCGCAACATCAACACGTTGATCGATTACCGCTATGCGCGTCGCCACGAGGCGCGCAACGGCGAACCGGGTCGCGGTACCGATCAGTTCGGGGCAGCGGCCGACGACATCGTGCTGCGCATGCCGGTGGGGACGATCGTGGCCGATGCGCAGACGGGCGAACGTATCGCCGAATTGCTCGAGCACGATCAGAAGGTCCTGCTGGCCAAGGGTGGCGACGGTGGATTCGGCAACCTGCACTTCAAGAGCAGCACCAATCGATCGCCTCGCCAGAAGACCCCCGGCTGGCCCGGCGAGGCCAGGAAGCTGACGCTGGAATTGCGCGTACTGGCCGATGTCGGCCTCCTGGGCATGCCCAACGCGGGGAAGTCGACGCTGATCGCCGCGATCTCGAACGCCCGTCCGAAGATCGCGGACTATCCGTTCACCACGCTGCACCCGAACCTGGGCGTTGTGCGGGTCGGCCCTGAACGGAGCTTCGTCGTGGCAGACGTCCCGGGTCTCATCGAAGGGGGTGCGGAGGGGGCTGGCCTCGGCCATCAGTTCCTCCGGCATCTGCAACGCACGAGATTGCTTCTGCACATGGTCGACCTGGCACCGTTCGATGAGGCGGTCGACCCGGTGAAGCAGGCGCGAGCGATCGTCGCCGAGCTGAAGAAGTACGACCCCGCCTTGCATTCCAAGCCGCGCTGGCTGGTCCTGAACAAGATCGACATGCTTCCGCTGGAGGAGCGAGAGACCCGGGTGAAGGAGTTCGTGCGGCGGTTGCGCTGGAAGGGCCCGGTCTTTGCCGTGTCGGCGCTCGCCCGCGATGGGCTGGAACCGCTCGTGCGGGCGATCTACGAGCACGTGGCAGCCCAGGTGCCCGCCGAACCGAGCACCGACCCTCGCTTCACGGACGAGGCCGGCGGATGAATGCACCTGTCGCCCACGCGCGGCGCATCGTCGTCAAGGTGGGCTCGAGTCTCGTCACCAACGACGGTCGAGGCATCGACGAGGTGGCGATCGGCAACTGGTCGCGCCAACTCGCCGCCCTGGCGCGCGAGGGCCGCGAACTCGTGATGGTTTCCAGCGGTGCCGTGGCCGAAGGCATGCTGCGCCTCGGCTGGCCCACCCGGCCCACCGAACTGCCGGAACTGCAGGCGGCTGCCGCGGTGGGACAGATGGGTCTGGTGCAGATGTACGAGACGAAGCTGCGCGAACAGGGTGTTCGAAGCGCGCAGGTGCTGTTGACACATGCGGATCTCGCCGATCGCGAGCGCTACCTCAATGCCCGCTCGACGCTGCTGACGCTGCTGGGGCTCTCGGTGATCCCGGTGATCAACGAGAACGACACGGTGGTCAACGACGAGATCAAGTTCGGCGACAACGACACCCTGGGCGCGCTCGTGGCCAATCTCGTCGATGCGGATGCGCTCGTGATCCTGACCGATCAGCGTGGCCTCTACGCGAGCGATCCGCGCCGCGACCCGGATGCGCGCTTCATTCACGAGGCGCAGGCCGGCGATCCAGCGCTGGAGGCGATGGCCGGCGGCGCCGGATCGAACATCGGCCGCGGCGGCATGATCACGAAGGTGTTGGCAGCCCGGCGGGCGGCCGGAAGCGGCGCCAGCACGGTGATCGCTTGGGGCCGCGAGACCGATGTGCTGCTCAAGCTCGCCGCCGGGGAGCGCATCGGAACCGCGCTGCTCGCCGGTCTGCCCAAGCTTGCGGCCCGCAAGCAGTGGATGGTCGATCACCTGCAACTTCGCGGATCGGTGACAGTCGACGCAGGTGCCGCCACGAAGCTGCGCGAGGAAGGCAAGAGCCTGTTGCCCATCGGCATCGTCGAGGTCGCCGGGCAGTTTCATCGAGGCGACGTCATCGCCGTCCAGGCCCCGACCGGAGAGGAGATCGCGCGCGGCCTGGCCAACTATTCGGCAGCGGAGGCGCGACTCATCGCGCGCAAGCCTTCAGCTCAGATCGTCCCGTTACTGGGGTATGCAAACGGCCCGGAGATGATTCATCGTGACAACCTGGTCCTGAGATGACGACGAGTGAAACGTAGATGAGCGCAGACCCGCGTCAGTCCAGGTTCTGCGGCTGAGGCGGGGCAGGCAGCGGAGCCATCGGCACGTCGGCGCGGCGCTCATCATGGCGCGCATGGCGCATGCCGGACCGCAGGAAGCGGTTGTGATGGTTGGGCCGCGGCAGGAAGCGGGCCAGTTCGGTGAGCGCCATTTCGTAGACGCCCCGCTTGAACTCGATCACGACATCGAGCGGCACCCAGTACTCGTTCCACCGCCAGGCATCGAACTCCGGGTGGTCCGTAGCACGCAGGTTCATGTCGCTGTCGCGGCCCACCATGCGCAGCAGAAACCAGATCTGCTTCTGCCCTCTGTACAGCCCGCGCGCGTCCTTGCGGATGAAGTGCTCGGGGACCTCGTATCGCAACCAGTCGCGGGTGCGCCCGATGATCTCCACGTGGTCGGGCCGCAACCCGACCTCTTCGTGAAGTTCGCGAAACATCGCCTGCTCGGGCGTCTCGCCGTACTTGATGCCACCCTGCGGAAACTGCCAGGAGTGCGTCCGCAGCCGTTTTCCCCAGAAGACCTGGTTCTTGCTGTTGAGCAGGACGATGCCGACGTTGGGCCTGAAGCCTTCCCGGTCGAGCATAATCGGGACCCCGAATCAATGACTGTTTTCATTATTGCACCCGCCCGGTGCGCGTTGCGAGGCCTCGCTAACCCGCACGGGTGATGGTTGCAGGGCAGGAGTGTCGCGGCGCCATCGGTGCGCGCACCCCCTGACATGAAAGCCAGCCAGTTCTTCATCTCCACGCTCAAGGAAGCGCCAGCCGATGCCGAGGTGGCCAGCCACCGACTCATGATGCGGGCGGGCATGATCAAGCGGCTGTCCGCCGGGATCTACAACTACATGCCGATGGGCCTGCGCGTGATCCGCAAGGTCGAGGCGATCATCCGCGAGGAGATGAATCGTGCCGGCGCCGTCGAGCTGCTGATGCCGGTGGTCCAGCCGGCCGAGCTGTGGCAGGAGTCGGGACGGTTCCAGGCGTACGGACCCGAACTGCTCCGAGTGAAGGACCGGCACGACCGCGACTTCGTCGTGCAGCCCACCAGCGAAGAGGTCATCACCGATATCGCTCGGCAGGAGCTGCGCAGCTACAAGCAACTGCCACGGAACTTCTATCACATCCAGACCAAGTTCCGCGACGAGCGCCGCCCGCGCTTCGGCGTGATGCGGGGACGCGAGTTCACGATGAAGGATGCGTACTCGTTCGACCGGGATCGGGCATCTGCGCTGCAGAGCTACGACACGATGTTCGCGGCCTACACGCGCATCTTCGATCGCTTCGGCCTTCAGTACCGCGCCGTCGCGGCGGACACTGGCGCCATCGGCGGCGATGCGTCGCATGAGTTCCAGGTCATCGCGGACACGGGCGAGGATGCCATCGTCTATTGCCCCACGAGCGACTATGCCGCCAACATCGAGCTGGCCGAGGCATTGCCGCTCCTCTCGTCACGCGGCGCAACCTCTCGGCCGATGGCGCTGACGCCCACCCCCGGCCAGAGCACCTGCGAGGATGTGGCCCGCCTGCTCGGCGTGCCGCTGCAGCAGACGGTGAAGTCACTGGTGCTGGCCACGGATGAGAAGAACGACCGCGGCGACGTGGTGCGGACGACGGTGTGGCTGCTGCTCGTCCGCGGTGACCACGCGCTCAACGAGGTGAAGGCCGGCAAGCTCCAAGGCTTCAAGGAGGGTTTCCGGTTCGCCACCACGGCGGAGATCGAGGATCACTTCGGCACGCTTCCGGGATACCTAGGCCCCATCGGCACGAAGCGTCCGGTAAAGGTCGTGGCGGACCGTACGGTCGTGGCGATGAGCGACTTCATCTGTGGTGCGAACCGGGTCGACCACCACTACACGTCGGTCAACTGGGGGCGGGATCTGCCCGAACCGGACCTGGTCGCGGACATCCGCAACGTCGTGGCCGGTGACCCGTCCCCGGATGGCAAGGGAGTGCTCGCGATCCAGCGCGGCATCGAGGTAGGCCATGTGTTCTATCTGGGCACGAAGTACAGCCGGGCGATGCAGGCGACCTACCTGGACGAGAGCGGCAAGCCTCAATTGATGGAGATGGGTTGCTACGGCATCGGCGTGACCCGGATCCTCGGCGCTGCGATCGAGCAGAACAACGACGAGCGCGGGATCATCTGGCCCGTGGCGATCGCGCCTTTCTCAGTCGTGCTGTGCCCGATCGGTTACGAGCGCAGCGCCGACGTCCGAGCTGCCGCCGACCAGTTGCATGACCAGCTGTTGGCGGCGGGTGTCGACGTCCTGCTCGACGATCGCGGCGAGCGGCCCGGGGCGATGTTTGCCGATTGGGAGTTGATCGGCGTACCGCTGCGGGTGGTGCTGTCCGACCGCGGCCTCAAGTCAGGCACTGTCGAGATCCAGGGTCGACGCGAGGCGACGGCGTCCGTCGCCCCGATGTCGGAAGCACGAGCCATCGTCCAGGAGCGCTTGGCCGCATGATCGGCTGCGTCGGCTCGCCGACGCGACGTGCGCTGTTGTTCGGCGCCCAATGGGCGGCCGTTCCGTTCTGGCACAACCCGGCCCGGGCAGGCGCGCAGATCGAGGAGCCGCTGGCCGATGCCGTCCGCAGTGCGCTGTCTGCCGCTGTCTCCGACAGCGCACCGCCGAGGCCTCGCTTTGCCGAACTCGACGCGAGATTGGCCTACTTGCGTTGGCTGGGCGAGGCCAGCAGACGCCTACGCCCCCGCAAGACGGAGCACGTGGCCCGGGTGGAGTTCCTGGAGACCGTCTGGTACGAGAGCCGACGTGCGGGGCTGGAGACCTCGCTCGTGCTCGGCGTGATCCAGGTGGAAAGCGGTTTTCGCAAGTACGCGATCAGTTCGGCCGGGGCACGAGGTTATATGCAGGTCATGCCCTTCTGGACTCGGACGATCGGAGATGGCGACGCCGGCCGGCTGTTTCACCTGCAGACCAACCTGAGATTCGGCTGCGTGATCCTTCGCCACTACCTCGACACGGAGGCTGGCGACCTGTTCATGGCGCTCGGCCGCTACAACGGCAGCCGCGGCAAGACTGAATACCCGAACCTGGTGTTCGGTGCGCGACGACAGTGGGACATCAAGGTCTGACGACAGACACCTCGCATGCCCGGTCGTTCAGCGAGTGAGCGCCTGCTGCAGCTCACCGCTCTGGTACATCTCCATCATGATGTCGGAGCCGCCAACGAACTCGCCATTGACGTAGAGCTGCGGGATCGTCGGCCACTGCGCGTAGTCCTTGATGCCTTGGCGGACTTCCTCGTCCTCCAGCACGTTGAACGTCTTGAGATCGTCGACGCCGCAGGCCTTCAGGATCTGGACAGCCCTGCCGGAGAAGCCGCACATGGGGAACTGTGCTGTTCCCTTCATGAAGAGCACCACCCGGTTGCCCTTGACCATGTCGTCGATACGCTTGTGCACGTTGTCCATCGTGTGCTCTCCGTTCCAGGTTCGAAAGCGCGTTTTATACGGCAAAGCGTTGGTCCTCCCGGTGTGCGGGTCTTGGTTGCGCGCGGGTCAGAACTCGACAACATCGACCGGAACTCCGAGCTTGGCGAGCCGGTCGCGGGCCTGCTCGGCGTCGACCCGACGCAGGAACGGCCACCAGCTCGCACGGTAGCCCTGCTCAGAGGGCAGCACGTCCGCGCGGGCGCCCGGCGCACCTTCCCCGGCCACCGTTGCCTGCATCAGACCCAGCATCACTTGCGACGCGGCGCGGGTGCGTGTCGCCCGGGCAACGACCGCGTAGATGTGCTCCTCGTTGCGTTGGGCCTTACTCGAAGGTGGCACCTCCTGCTCGCGCGCCGGCTCTTGGACGCGGCCCGCACGAGCGGCCGCCGACTCCTGACGCGCCCTTCTTGCCAGGTCAGGATCGAGTCGCGGGCGCAGGTTGATGGCGAGCCGCTGGCCGGCGACAGGTTCACTCGTGGGAGGCGCCAGTTCGGGTTCAGACGCTGTTGTCGCTGAAGCTGCCGCCTGGATGATCGGCGCCACGGCTGCCGACTCGCCCGGAATCTCATGGGCAGCAGCGGCCTCGGTGGTTTCGCCCAGAGTCCTCGTTGCCTTGGGCTCTACGGGTTCGGCGGGTCCTGCGCTCGAAGCGGCCGGCATCGGCGGGTGGATTGGCGGCGCGGAGGCCACCGTGACGGCGGACGCATCCGGACGATCTAGAAGCTGCCGCCCCACGCCAAGCGAGCTCAGGGCGAGCGTCGGCAGCAAAGCGATGATGGCGATGCGACCAGGCGCCCAGATCCGCGGGCCCACCACGCGGAACGGGGCCGCGGCTCCGTCGCAGAAGAGTATGCGCACGCGCTTTCCATGAGACTCAATGGCGGCAGACCCTACAAAGCGCCACTGAACACCCCGCGCCCCCCGGCCGGCCGCCACGACCAGATCACGCCGCGGCAGCGTGCCACTCGACGGGTCGTTGTCGACTCCGACGCGTGCGGCGAATCTTGCTGCGCTGCGTGGTGAGACACCAGGCAGGAAGTCTTCGTCGAAAGCCCTGTCGCGCGCGTCGACAGGGATGCCGGGAGATGGCTCGCGGCTGCTCTCACGGGCGTCGCTGGTCTGGGCGCGCTCCCGAAGCGTGCTGGCTGCGGGCGCGGCAGTCGCATCCTGAGCCAGCGAGGGCTCCTGGCGGTCTACGTGGGCGTTGCCCGCAAAGGGCACGGCCACGACACCGATTCCGGTGACCGATTCGGGCGAGATGCGACGCGCGAGCGGATGTCGGTTGTGCCACGAGGCGATGCGCGCGGCGAGGAGCGGGCTGTCGAGCACGGGCATGAGCCTCATGGATTCTCGGCTCCGAGGCCTTCGGATCGATTCGGAACAGAGGGTGGTTGGACCTTCAATCCCCTGCACCGACAATGTCGGGTTTCAGACAGAGAAGAAGCACACCCGATGCCACGTTCAACTCAACCGACGCCCCCGTTCACGGCACCTGCTCGATTCGACGATCCGCAAGCTGCGCTGGATCAGGTTCGCCTGATCTACGACGGCAGCACGTCGCACCTGCGGGAGATGCTGCAGCGGTTCGTCAACGGGGAGTCGATCGCACATCGGGTCAGGGCGTGCTATCCGTTCGTTCGCGTGCAGACGAGCACGGTGGCCCGCGCGGACTCACGGCTCAGCTACGGTTTTGTCGCCGGGCCCGGAACGTTCGAGACCACGCTGACTCGTCCTGATCTGTTCGCCGCGTACTACCTCGAGCAGTTCAAGCTCCTGGTGCGCAACCACAACGTGTCGATCGAGGTGGGCACCAGCACCCAGCCGATCCCCGTTCATTTTTCGCTCGCGGACAACGATCACATCGAAGGCTCCCTGACGGCGGAACGGCGGCTCCTCATGCGGGACCAGTTCGATCTGCCCGATCTGGGCGCGATGGACGACGGCATCGCCAACGGGACGCACGAGCCGCTGCCTGGCGAACCTCACCCTCTCGCGCTGTTCACGGCCCCCCGTGTGGACTACTCCCTTCATCGCCTGCGCCACTACACCGGCACCGCACCTGAGCACTTTCAGAACTTCGTGCTGTTCACGAACTATCAGTTCTACATCGACGAGTTCATCAAGCTCGGTCACCAGGCGATGGCTGATCCGGCCGGCGAGTACGACGCGTTCGTGGAACCTGGGAACGCGGTCACGCGCCGCCGCGGTCTTGCACCTCTTACCGGGGACGAACTCGGCAATGCGCCTCCGCGACTGCCGCAGATGCCGGCCTACCATCTGGTGCGACCCGACAGTGCCGGGATCAGCATGGTCAACATCGGGGTCGGCCCGGCGAACGCGAAGACGATCACCGACCACATCGCCGTGCTGAGGCCACATGCATGGCTGATGCTCGGCCATTGCGCAGGCCTACGCAACACTCAGCAGCTCGGCGACTACGTGTTGGCTCACGGCTATGTTCGAGAGGACCACGTGCTCGACGAGGACCTGCCGCTGTGGGTTCCGATTCCGCCGCTTGCTGAGGTACAGCTCGCGCTGGAGCAGGCTGTGGCCGATGTCACGCAGCTGTCCGGCTACGAACTGAAGCGTGTCATGCGCACCGGCACGGTCGCCAGCACGGACAACCGGAACTGGGAGTTGCTGCCGTCACGCAACGTGCCGACGACGCCGGAGCGGCGCTTCTCGCAGAGCCGGGCCGTGGCGCTCGACATGGAGAGCGCGACGATTGCAGCGAACGGCTTCCGATTTCGAGTTCCATACGGGACGCTGCTGTGCGTCAGCGACAAGCCCTTGCACGGAGAGATCAAGCTACCCGGCATGGCCAACCACTTCTACCGCGAGCGGGTTGACCAGCATCTTCGAATCGGCATGCGTGCCATCGATCTGCTGCGGAAGGAACGGGCGGGAAGTCTGCACAGCCGCAAGCTGCGCAGCTTCGCAGAGGTTGCGTTTCAGTGACTGCGAGGAACCTCAGCGCTGGAGCCTGCGCTGCCAATCGGCGATTCGGGTTGCACCGGTTCTCGAGTCGATGAATCTCATCGGGTGATCTGCGGCGTACAGATCGAGTGGGCCGCCAGGGTGCTTGCGGAGGAACCACAAGCCGCTGGCGCCGCGCGCGTAGATGATGTCCTCGCTGGATCGCGGACCACTCATCCGCGGCACCGAGACGAGCACGATGGTCAGCGTTGGAGGGCCTCTGTAGGTGTGCTTGACGAGGATCACCCCCACGTCGCGGCCGATGGCTTGACCAGAAGATGTCATCGGTGCCTGTCCGGCCCAGTCCCCAAGGACCACGAGGTCCGAAGTCTTCAGCAGGTCCTCGTCGGCAAGTGGTGACCACATCGCTTGAACCTCCAGGCTGGTCGCCGCAGCTGCGGCGAATGCGCCGAAGCACAGCCCCCGTCTGGCGGCCGACGGGTGATTCCCAGACGCGCGGGGTGTCGCGGGTGTCAGGGAACGGGGACGGGGACGATTGAGCATTGTCAGCTGGAGTTGCGCGCTCCGGGTGTATGACTTACGTGTCGCTCACGGGTTCCCCACCCGCAAGCATATCGAGGGCCGCTCGACGTCGTGCTTCGGCTGTGCATGCATCCCCGGTTGTGGCTGCAGGCACGTTGGCTTACGCTGGATCGGCGCTTTCGCGGCCCCGTGTTTCCGGTTCTTCCCGCATCTGCAAGGAGACTCCTGATGCCAACCCCATCACTCGGTGCCGCGAGCACCTCCATCGACTCGATCCGTACGCTTGCGCTCGTGGGTGCGTCGGCATCGGGCAAGACATCACTGTCGGAAGCCTTGCTGCATCGCGCCGGCAAGATCAATACGCCTGGGTCGTTGGAGCGGGGAACGACCATCAGCGACCACGATCCATTGGAGCGGAGGATGCAGCACTCTCTGGTGTCGAGCGTGATGCACTTCGAGCATGGCGGATGCCGTGTTCACATGATCGACACGCCGGGTGGGGGAGACTTTCTCGGTCAGTCGTTGCCCTCCCTCGAGGCGGTTGAGACAGCCTTGGTTCTCGTCAACGCCGCTACCGGTATCGAGCCGATGGCGGTGCGGATGATGGAATACGCGGCCTCGCGGCATTTGGATCGTGTGATCGTTGTGAACAAGATCGATGCAGTGGGCGTCGATCTATCCGGCTTGCTAGTGCAGATCCAGGAGGCCTTCGGCAAGGAGTGCCTTCCTTTGAACCTTCCCGACGATGGTGGTGCCAGTGTTGTCGACTGTTTCTACAACCGCACCGGGCACTCCGACTTCGGGTCGGTCGCCGATGCCCACCGCGCCCTGGTAGAGCAGGTGGTCGAGGTTGATGCTGCCTTTGTAGACCGCTACCTGAACGATGGAGATGTGGATCCCCGTGAGTTGCATGCGCCGCTGGAACAGGCGCTTCGCGAAGGACATCTGATTCCGGTGTGCTTCGTGTCAGCGCGTACCGGTGCAGGTGTGGTCGAGCTGCTGGACGTGATCGCGAAGCTCTTGCCGAATCCGATGGAGGCGAATCCGCCGGACTTTCTGAACGGGGAAGGATCTCTTGCCGTGCCGATGCACGCCAGGCCCGATCTCAGCGCTCATGTGCTGGCTCATGTGTTCAAGGTGACGGTTGACCCATACGTCGGCAAGCTCGGCGTGTTTCGGGTGCACCAGGGGACTGTGAGCAAGGACAGCCAGTTGTTTGTCGGCGACGGGCGCAAGCCCTTCAAGGTGTCGCACCTCTTCATGCTCCAGGGCAAGGAGTACGTTGAGGTTGCGCGCGCGATCCCGGGCGACATCGTTGCGGTTGCGAAGGTCGAGGAGATCCACTTCGATGCTGTCTTGCACGATGCCGCGGAGGATGACCATATTCACTTGAAGCCACTGGAGTTTCCAGTGCCCGTACACGGTCTTGCTGTGGAGCCGAAGCGTCGCGGGGATGAGCAGCGGATGTGGGAGATTTTGGGCAAGCTCGTCGATGAAGATTGTTGTTTGCGCCTGGAGCATCTCGCAGCGACGAACGAAACGGTTCTCTATGGTCTGGGCGATCTACATCTGCGGGTGCTCTTGGAGCGAATGAGGGAGGTCCACAAGTTCGACGTGAATACCCGTCCGCCACGGATTGCATACCGAGAGACCATCACAAGCCGGGCCGAAGGCCACCATCGCCACAAGAAGCAGACCGGCGGCGCTGGCCAGTTTGGTGAGGTCTTCCTGAGGGTTGAGCCGCTGGCGCGAGGCAGTGGCTTCGAGTTCGTCGATCAGGTAAAAGGCGGGACCATTCCTGGACAGTTCATTCCGGCGGTGGAGAAGGGTGTCAGGGAGGTTCTGGCGCACGGAGCAGTGGCCGGTTACCCGGTTGTGGATGTTCGGGTGATCGTCTACGACGGTAAGCACCATAGCGTCGACAGTAAGGAGATCGCGTTCGTCACAGCCGGTCGGAAGGCGTTTGTCGATGCCATCTCGAAGGCGGAGGCGATCATTCTCGAGCCCATCGTTCACGTCGAGATCATTGCCCCGCAGGATTCGATTGGTGATCTGACCGGTGACCTAGCAGGCAAGCGAGGGATCGTGACCGGTACTGCGAATGGGACTGGACATACGATGGTCGTTCGCGGTCACGTACCCATGTCGGAGTTGTCGGGCTACCAGTCTCGGCTCAATGCGCTCACCAGTGGTCAGGGGAGATACACCATCGCGCTGTCGCACTATGAGCCGGTACCACCGGCGATCCAGGTTCAACTGATCAGCCAGTTCAAGGTGCGCGAAGAGGACTGAGCCTCTTGGCATCAGGAAATGAAAATAGGCCGAGATGCGATGCATCTCGGCCTATGATAAATAGCCTGACAATGTCCTACTTTCACACGGGAATCCGCACTATCATCGGCGCAGAGGCGTTTCACTGTCCTGTTCGGGATGGGAAGGAGTGGGACCACCTCGCTATGGTCATCAGGCTTGACTTGTCAGCCGCGACAATTGTCGCTGGCTAAATTCACAGAATCGAATCAGCAGATTGCGTCACCAATACGGCATACGCTTGAACCTCTTCCAGCCATTCACAGTGGCATCAAAGTTATAGGGTCAAGCCTCACGAGCAATTAGTACCGGTTAGCTGAACGCATTACTGCGCTTCCACACCCGGCCTATCAACGTCCTGGTCTCGAACGACTCTTTAGGGGGCTCGGGGCCCCGGCAAGACTAATCTTGAGACGAGTTTCCCGCTTAGATGCTTTCAGCGGTTATCTCTTCCGCACATAGCTACTCGGCAATGCCACTGGCGTGACAACCGATACACCAGAGGTGCGTCCACTCCGGTCCTCTCGTACTAGGAGCAGGCTCTC
>JAEUPB010000050.1 GCA_016789955.1 Rubrivivax sp.
GATGCCGCGCGCCTTCTCTTCCGGCGCCGCGTCGATCTGGTCGTACGCCTTCGCTTCGCCACCGAACTTGGACGCCAGCACCGACGTGATGGCCGCCGTCAGCGTCGTCTTGCCATGATCCACGTGCCCGATCGTGCCCACATTCACGTGCGGCTTCTTGCGCTCGAACTTACCCTTTGCCATCTGCTTTCTCCATCAAGTTCTGGTGCCCATGGCGCGGATCGAACGCGCGACCTCCCCCTTACCAAGGGGGTGCTCTACCACTGAGCCACATGGGCATCGTTACGGGTCTGGGGGCCTGAAACCACCAGACCCGTAGCGACGTTGAAGACAACTGGAGCGGGAGACGGGAATCGAACCCGCGTCATTAGCTTGGAAGGCTAGGGTTCTGCCATTGAACTACTCCCGCTACGGAGCAAAACCTTCGCGTTCGATCAGGTCTCTTCTGGTGGAGGAGGCTGGATTCGAACCAGCGTAGGCGTAAGCCAACAGATTTACAGTCTGCCCCCTTTAGCCACTCGGGCACCCCTCCGAAGAGCCCGCGAGTATAGCACCCGGAACTCGCCCGTCGGCTCGGGCGCGCTGACTCCGCCTTCCACTCGGGATCAATCCGCCGGAAGCCTCCACCAGTCGATCCGATCAGCGGTGGCGGCAAAGTGGCTGCCCTCCGCCATGAAGCTGCGGGTGTAGTCGTTCGACGGATGTCGGGTGGACAGGACGCGAACCGACCGGACGTCCCCAGGCGCTGCGGCGGCATGGAAGGCGGCAGCCTGGGCGCCCCACAGCATGAACACCGGGGGCTCGGGCAGGCGATACAGTGCGGATACGATTTCGGAAGTGAGCACCTGCCATCCGACGTTGGTGTGGCTGTTCGCCCGACCGACCTCGACCGTCAAGGCAGGGTTCAGCAGCAGCACACCTTGGCGCGCCCAATCGTCCAGCCGACCCGAGGCGGGACGGCGCCACCCAGGGCGATCGGCCTCCAGCACGTCGAAGATGCGGCGCAGTGACGGCCTGCCGCTGGTCGGCGCCGAAAAGGCCAGGCCGTCGGCATGGCCGGCGCCGGGATAGGGATCCTGGCCGAAGACCACCACCCGGGCCTGCGCCGGGGCCACCAACCGCAGCGCCCGGAACGGATCGTCCGGCGCGATCGGCCGAGTTTCCGAAGCGCGACGGATGGCCTCGATGACGTCGTCGACCGCCGCCTGCGTCCAGTCCAGCAAGTCGCGCCAAGCCGGCGGCAGGGTCGCGAATGCCGCGGGGAGATCGTCGACCGTCACGCGAAGAGGCGCGCCAGTGCGGCGCCAGGATCGTCGGCCCGCATGAACGCCTCCCCGACCAAGAACGCGTGCACGCCGGCAGCGCGCATGCGCTGCACGTCGGCGCCCCCCAGGATGCCCGACTCGGTGACGACCAGCCGATCCGGTGGGATGCCTGACAGCAGGGTGAGCGTCGTGTCGAGCGACACCTCGAAGGTCTTGAGGTTGCGGTTGTTGATGCCCACCAGCGGGGTCTTCAGCCGCAACGCCCGGTCGAGCTCGACGGCGTCGTGCACCTCCACGAGCACGTCGAGCCCCAGCTCGATCGCGTTGGCCTCGAAGTCGCGCAACTGTGCATCGTCCAGGCACGCCGCGATCAGCAGGATGCAGTCGGCGCCCAACGCCCGCGACTCGACGACCTGGTAGGCGTCGACGATGAAGTCCTTGCGCAGCACCGGCAGCGCACACGCGGCACGCGCCTGCTGCAGGTACCCGGCACTGCCCTGGAAGAAGCGCTCGTCGGTCAGCACGCTGAGGCAGACCGCGCCGTGGCGCTCATACGACGACGCGATCTCAGCCGGCACGAAATGCTCGCGCAGCACGCCCTTGCTCGGGCTGGCCTTCTTCACCTCGGCGATGACGGCAGAGAGTCCGGCGTGGACCTTGCGCCGCATCGCGGCCGCGAATCCACGCGGCGCACTCCACACTCCGCGGTCAGCCAGCAGGCTGGCTTCATTCCGCACACCGCGCGCCGCGGCGACCTCCTCGCGCTTGACGGTGACGATGCGATCGAGGATGTCGCTCATGGAGCCCCCCAGGGCCTGCCGCCCGCCCCCCAAAGGGGGAGCGAGCGCCTTCGGAACGGCCGCGCGTCGCTCATCAGATCAGGCCGCAGGGCGGAACTTGTTGGTGACGCTCACGAACTGGCTCAGCTTGGCCAGTGCGGCGCCCGAGGCCACGGCGTCACGGGCGCGCCGCACGCCTTCGGCCACCGACCCCGCCACATCGGCGCAATACAGCGCCGCACCAGCGTTGAGCAGCACGATGTCACGCACCGGGCCGTCCTCGTTGGCCAGCGCGCGCTGGATGCACTGCACCGACTCCTGCGTGCCGGCGACCTTCAGCACGCGCGAGTCGTACACCGGCAGCCCGAAATCGCTGGGATGCACGACGTACTCGCGCACTTCGCCACCCTTGAGCTCGCCCACCAGCGTCTCTCCCGACAGCGAGATCTCGTCCATGCCGTTCATGCCGTAGACGACCATCACATGCTCGCTGCCCAACCGCTGCAGTACACGCACCTGGATGCCGACGAGGTCGGGATGGAACACACCCAGCAGCTGGTTCGGCGCACCGGCCGGGTTCGTCAGCGGTCCCAGGATGTTGAAGATCGTGCGCACCCCCAGTTCCTTGCGCACGGGCGCGGCATGCTTCATTGCCGTGTGGTGGTTGGGCGCGAACATGAAGCCGATGCCGGTCTCCTCCAGGCACGCCGTGACCTGATCGGGCTTCAAGCCGATGTAGGCGCCCAGCGACTCCATCACGTCGGCCGAGCCGGACGTGGATGAGACGCTGCGCCCGGCATGCTTGGCCACCCGCGCACCCGCGGCGGCCGCGACGAAGGTCGACGCGGTGGAGATGTTGAACGTGTGCGAGTTGTCGCCGCCCGTACCGACGATGTCGACGAGGTGCCGATTGTCGGCCACCAGCACCGGCGTGGCGAACTCGCGCATCACCTGAGCGGCCGCGGCGATCTCGCCGATGGTCTCCTTCTTGACGCGCAGGCCGATCGCCAGCGCGGCGATCATCGTCGGCGACATCTCGCCGCTCATGATCCGCCGCATCAGCGTCAGCATCTCGTCGTGGAAGATCTCGCGGTGCTCGATCAGGCGCACCAGCGCGTCGCTGTTGGTGATGGACATGCGATTCCTCGTGATTCAGAGCGTGGTGCGCAGCACGGCGATCGCTTCGTCGATCTGCGCACTCGAAACGTCCAGATGGGTCACCAGCCTCAGGCGGTACAGGCCGGTGCACAGCACGCCGCGCTCGCGCAACCGGTCCACCACGCCGGCCGCCCTATCGGGAGCAAGGTCGACGAAGAGAATGTTGGTCTGGGGCGGCTCGAACGACACCCCCGGCAGGCCGGCCAGGCCATCGGCCAGCCGTCGGGCATGGGCATGGTCGTCGGCGAGCCGGTCGATGTGATGGTCCAGGGCGTGCAGTGCTGCAGCCGCCAGCACGCCGGCCTGACGCATGCCGCCACCGAGCATCTTGCGCACCCGGTGCGCACGCGCGATCAGTTCCTTCGAACCGACGAGCGCCGACCCCGCCGGCGCGCCCAGCCCCTTGCTGAAGCACACCGAGACGGTGTCGAAGCAGTCGGCAACCTGCCGGGCATTGCGACGGGCGTCACCGTGCATCGCCACGGCCGCATTGAAGAGGCGGGCACCGTCGAGATGGGCCGCGAGGCCACGGCGATGCGCCAGCGCGGTGGCGGCCTCGATGTAGTCCGTCGGCAGGACCTTGCCGCCCCAGGTGTTCTCGAGCGCCAGCAGCCGCGTGCGGGCGAAGTGCGCATCGTCGGGCTTGATGTTCGCCTCGATGTCGTCCAGCCCGATCGACCCGTCGGGCTGCTGCGCGAGCGGCTGGGGCTGGATGCTGCCCAGCACCGCCGCGCCGCCGCCTTCCCACCGGTAAGTGTGCGCCATCTGTCCGACCAGGTACTCGTCGCCACGTTGGCAGTGCGCCATCAGCGCGCACAGGTTGCTCTGCGTGCCGGTCGGCAGGAACAGCGCGGCCTCTTTGCCGAGCATGCCGGCGATCCGCTGCTGCAACCGTTTGACGGTGGGATCGTCGCCGAACACGTCGTCGCCGAGTTCGGCCTCCACCATCGCCGAGCGCATCGCGGCGGTCGGACGCGTGACGGTGTCGCTGCGCAGGTCGATCATCGCGAAGCCTCCAGGAAATTGCGCAGCATCGCGTGGCCGTGTTCGCTCTGGATCGACTCGGGGTGGAACTGCACGCCTTCCAGCGGCGTCCGCGTGCCGGCGAGTTCCTTGTGCCGCACGCCCATGATCTCGCCGTCCTCTGAAGTTGACGTGACTGCCAGCGCCCCAGGCATCGACTCCCGATCGATGGCCAGCGAGTGATAGCGGATCACCGAGAACTGACGCGGCAGCCCGCGGTACACGCCCTGGCCATCGGTGGACAGCACGCTGGCCTTGCCGTGCATCTGCTTCCGCGCCCGTACGATCTGCCCCCCCAGCGCCGCACCGATCGCCTGATGGCCGAGACACACGCCCAGGATCGGGAACTGTCCGATGTACGTGCGGATGGCTTCCACGCAGACGCCCGCTTCTGCCGGCGAGCACGGCCCCGGAGACAGCACGAGCCGATCCGGCTTCATCGCGCCGATGTCGGCCACCGTCAGTTCGTCGTTGCGAACCACGCGCACATCCTCGCCGAGTTCGCCGAAGTACTGCACCAGGTTGAAGGTGAAGCTGTCGTAGTTGTCGATCATCAGCAGCATCTCAGAACCCCTCCTCGACGAGTTCTGCCGCGCGGATGAGCGCCCGGGCCTTGTGCTCGGTCTCGCGCCACTCCATCTCGGGCACCGAGTCGGCTACGACGCCGGCAGCGGCCTGCACGTACAGCGTCTGGTCCTTGACGATGCCGGTGCGGATCGCGATGGCCACGTCCATGTCGCCGGCGAAGCTGAGGTACCCGCACGCGCCGCCGTAGATGCCGCGCTGCACCGGCTCGAGTTCGTCGATGACTTCCATCGCGCGGATCTTCGGGGCGCCGGTGAGCGTACCCGCAGGAAAGGTCGCACGCAGCACGTCGAGATTGCCCATACCGTCCTTCAGCAGTCCCTCCACGTTGCTGACGATGTGCATCACGTGCGAGTAGCGCTCGACGACGAACGCCTCGGTCACCTTGACGCTTCCGATCCGCGCGATGCGGCCGATGTCGTTGCGCGCCAGGTCGATCAGCATCAGGTGCTCGGCGCGCTCCTTCGGGTCGGCCTTCAGCTCGGCCTCGAGCGCCTGGTCCTGCTCGACCGTCGCGCCGCGCGGCCGCGTGCCGGCGAGCGGGCGGATCGTGACCTTGTCACCCTCGGGCGTGTGCTCCTGCCGCACGAGGATCTCGGGCGAAGCGCCGACGATCTGGAAGTCGCCCATGTCGTAGAAGTACATGTAGGGCGAGGGGTTCAGCGAGCGCAGTGCGCGGTACAGCGACAGTGGGCTCTCGGTATAGCGCTTCTTCAGCCGCTGGCCGATCTGCACCTGCATCATGTCGCCTGCGGCGATGTACTCCTTGGAGCGCTCGACGGCCGCGAGATAGTCGCTCTTGGCGAACTCGCGCTCCACGGCATGCGACGGGCCGCGGCGCACCGCCGGCGCCGTCACGCTGTAGCGCAGCTTGTCGCCGAGTTCGGCCAGACGGCGCTTGGCACGGAACCAGGCCTCGGGCTGCGAGGGATCCGCATAGACGATCAGGTACAGGCGGCCCGACAGGTTGTCGATGACGGCGAGTTCCTCCGTCTGCAGCAACAGGATGTCGGGCGTATCCAGGCCGCCGTCCTTCCAGGTGCGCGCCAGCTTCGGCTCGATGTGGCGCACGGCGTCGTAGCCGAAGTAGCCGGCCAGTCCACCGCAGAAGCGCGGCAAGCCGGGCCGCAACGCCACCTTGAAGCGTTGCTGGTAGGCCGCGATGAACTCCAGCGGGTTGCCCTCGTGGCGCTCGACGACCTGCCCGTCGGTGACCACCTCCGTGGCGCTGCGGGTGCTGCGCAGCAAGGTGCGCGCCGGCAGGCCGATGAACGAGTAGCGTCCGAAACGCTCCCCTCCCACGACCGACTCGAGCAGGCAACTGTGCTTGTGGCCGCCCGCGAGCTTCAGGTACAGCGACAGGGGCGTCTCGAGGTCCGCGAAGGCCTCGGCGATGAGCGGGATGCGGTTGTAGCCCTGGCTGGCCAGGCTCTTGAATTCCAGTTCGGTGATCACGTGCGTGCCCTCGGGAGATTCGACCATCGGGGCGCCGGGGCGCCCCGGAACGAGGCCGACCGCGATGGGTCAGCCGATCAGCGCAGGGGGCAGCGACGCCAGGGCCAGGCTCCCCGGCCGCGGGAACCTGGGATGTGGGCGCACAAGATGGCCGTGGACATGGCGCGCGAGTTTAGCAGCGGCACTCCACACGCCTGTCGGCCTTGCTGGCAGACTGTTGCGCTTCGCGATCCGCGGGGCTCCGGATGCTTCGTCGACACCTGTCCTTCGGGCTGTGCACAGCCCTGCTGATCACCACCGCCACGGCACAACCCGCCGCGCCGCCAACCGACGTCGCCGGGGTGAAGTACCCATCGGCCTTGCCGCTCGGCGGGTCGATGCTTCAGCTCAACGGCGCCGGGGTGCGCTACCGGTTCGTGATCAAGGTCTACACGGCCGGTCTCTACCTGACCGCGAAGGCATCGACGCCTGAACAGGTTCTGTCCGCACCCGGCCCGAAGCGGCTGCACGTGCAGATGCTGCGCGAGATCGATGCCACCGAGCTCGGCAAGCTCTTCACCCGCGGCATGCAGGAGAACGCACCGCGCGACGAGTTCAGCAAGTCCATCCCGGGCACGCTGCGCATGGCCGACATCTTCTCGTCGAAGAAGAAGCTGGTCGCCGGCGAGACCTTCTCGGTGGACTGGCTGCCGGGGTCCGGTACGCAGGTGCTGGTGAACGGCAAGCCGCAAGGCGAACCGATCCGGGAGCCCGAGTTCTTCACGGCGCTGCTGCGGATCTGGCTCGGGCCGAACCCCGCCGATGGCGCGTTGAAGGAGGCGCTGCTGGGGGTGCAGCGCCTGCCAAGCGGCGGCTCGTCGCAGCAGCAGTAGGGCCGGCTACCTGCGGCGCAGCAGTCGCGCCGCGTCGAGCGCGAAGTACGTCAGCACGCCGTCGGCTCCAGCGCGCCGGAAGGCCAGCAGCGCTTCCATCATGACCAGGTCGTGATCGAGCCAGCCCTGCGCGGCCGCGGCCTTGAGCATGGAGTACTCGCCGCTGACCTGGTAGGCATAGGTGGGCATGCGGAACTCGTCCTTCACGCGCCTGACGATGTCCAGGTAAGGCATGCCCGGCTTCACCATCACCATGTCGGCCCCTTCGGCGATGTCCAGCGCCACCTCGCGCAGGGCCTCGTCGCTGTTGCCGGGGTCCATCTGGTAGACCTTCTTGTCGCTCTTGCCGAGGTTGCCCTTGGAGCCGACGGCATCGCGGAACGGTCCGTAGAAGGCACTGGCGTACTTGGCGCTGTAGGCCATGATGCGCGTGTGCACCAGCCGGGCCTCCTCGAGGCTCGAGCGGATCGCTCCGATGCGGCCGTCCATCATGTCGCTGGGCGCGACGATGTCGACGCCGGCCTCGGCCTGCACCAGGGCTTGGCGGCGCAGCACGTCGACGGTGACGTCGTTGAGGATGTAGCCGTCGTCGTCGATGAGGCCGTCCTGGCCATGGGTGGTGTACGGATCCAGCGCCACGTCGGTGAGCAGGCCGAGTTGCGGGAAGCGCCGCTTCAGCTCGCGCACCGCGCGCGGCACCAGGCCCTCCGGGTTGAGCGCCTCACGGCCATCGGCCGACTTGATCGCTGGATCGATCACCGGGAACAAGGCCATCACCGGAATGCCCAGGGCCACGCATTCCTCGGCCACCGGCAACAGCAGATCGACACTGCGACGCTGGATACCGGGCATGCTCGCGACGTCCTGCTGTTGGCGTTCGCCGTCGAGCAGGAAGACGGGCAGGATGAAATCTTCGGGCGCGAGCCGGTTCTCCCGCACCAGAGCGCGCGTGTAGGCGTCGCGGCGCAGGCGTCGCGGACGCGACGCTGGGTACGGTGGCAAGTTCGCGGTCGGGTGGCTCACGGTGCGATTCCTCGATAGATCCGATGGCATGTTCCAGGATGCGGAACCCTGTTGGACGGACCATTTGGAGAATACCTCTGGCAGTCGCACAGCGGCTCTGCTAGAGTGTTTCGTGAACGTATACCGCAAGGTGTACGTTCCCTGCTTTTCCTCCCTGAGCAGGCGCCTTACCGTCTGACAGCGATAAGGCTTGCCGGCCCTGGCGTCACGCCAGGGCCTCCTTTTTTGGGCCTCCCGATAATGCGCGGATGTCCTCCGCCTATCTCTGGGTCAAGGCCTTCCACATCGTGTTCGTCGCGTCGTGGTTCGCCGCGTTGTTCTACCTGCCCCGCCTGTTCGTGAACCTGGCGATGGTCAGCCCGGACAGCCACGCCGAACGCGAGCGTTTGCTGCTGATGTCGCGCAAGCTGTACCGGTTCGGCAGCCTGCTCATGGTGCTGGCCCTCGCACTCGGGCTGTGGTTGTGGCTGGGCTATGGTGTCGGCTCCGGCCAGGGCTGGATGCACGCCAAGCTGCTGCTGGTGGTCGTTGCCATCGGGTATCACCATGTGTGTCGTTCGGTGCTGCGGCGCTTCGAGAAGCTGGAGAACCGGCGCAGTCATCGCTGGTACCGCGTGTTCAACGAAGTGACCGTGCTCGTCTTCGCTGCCACGGTGGTGCTGGTGGTCGTCAAGCCGTTCTGAGGCGCACGAAGGGCGATCGTCACCGTGGCCGCCCACAACTCGCCCACCTCGCTGGCGGCGCCGCTGGCCTGGGTGTACGCCGCGGTGGTGGTGTACGCGAGCGGGTACCCGTTCGACGGCTGGCGCTGGCCACCAGGCCACTCCGCGGCAGCGCTGCTCGCCCTGCCCTGGCCTCCGTGGCGGGATCCGTTCGACCTCTGGGCCAACCTGCTCGGCTACGTTCCGCTCGGGCTCTTCTCGATGGTGGCCTTGATGCGCGCGCATCGTTCCGCGTGGGCGGCCGCCGCGCTCACCGTCGCGGGTTGCGCCGGGCTCTCCTACCTCACCGAGGTCGTGCAGAACCTGCTGCCCGGGCGACACCCTTCACTGAAGGACTTGGCGATGAACACCGCCGGCGCATGCGCCGGCGTCGCTGCTGCCGCCACTCTGGAACTCAGCGGGACCCTGCGGCGCTGGCGAGCCATGCGGGCGGGATGGTTCGTGCCACGCAGCGGCGGAGCACTCGCGCTGCTCGCGTTGTGGCCGGTGGCCCTGCTGGTACCTGCGCCGATGCCCCTGTCGCTGGGGCAGGTCGGCGAGCGTTTGCGGGACCTGCTGCTGGCCATCCTCGATGGCGTGAACTGGGCGGCACCGTGGCACGCTGCATTGCAGGCCTCGGCCGATGCAGCGGTCGCCCAGTCGCTCGTCTCGGCGGCGCGCCCGCCCGGCGACGAAGTCCTGGTGACCGGGCTCGGACTGCTCGCGCCGTGCATGCTCGCCTATTCGGTGTCGCGGCCCGGCTGGCATCGCGTGGGGCTGTCGTTCGGCGCGGCAGGCCTGGCGTTCGGTGCGATGACGTTGTCGGCCCTGCTGAACTACGGCCCTCGGCACGCGCTCGCGTGGATGACGCCCGTGTCGGTCCCGGCGCTCGCGGCGGCCGCGATGGTGAGCGTGGCGCTGGCGCGCGCGCCGCGGCGACTTGCGGCGGGCGTCGGCCTGCTGGCCCTGGCCGGCGGGGTGGCGCTCGCGGCCAGCGGTCCGGCCGATCCGTTCTTCGCGGCGAACCTGCAGAGCTGGGAACAGGGGCGCTTCGTGCACTTCCACGGCATGGTGCAATGGATCGCCTGGTTCTGGCCGTATCTCGCGATGCTGTGGCTGCTGGGCGTGCTCGCGGGTCGCGACTGATCGATCGACGAGCCGTTCATCGACGGGCCGCTGCCTACAATCCGTCGATGAGCTACTACCGGCACCATGTGTTCTTCTGCCTCAACCAGCGCGACAACGGCGAGGCGTGCTGCGCACAGCACGATGCGCAGGCCTCGCTCGATCATGTCAAGCGCCGGGTGAAGGAAGCAGGACTCGCAGGGCCGGGCGCCGTGCGCATCAACAAGGCGGGTTGCCTGGATCGCTGTGCCGGCGGGCCGGTTGCGGTGGTCTATCCGGAA
This sequence comes from Rubrivivax sp., assembly GCA_016789955.1. Classification (GTDB taxonomy): domain Bacteria; phylum Pseudomonadota; class Gammaproteobacteria; order Burkholderiales; family Burkholderiaceae_C; genus Rubrivivax. The sequence continues at coordinate 10,268 of JAEUPB010000050.1, forward strand.
GGCGTCTGGTACACGTATGTCGATCGCCAGGATCTCGACGAGATCGTCGATCAGCACCTGAAGCAGGGGCGAGTCGTCGAACGCCTTCTGCTGGCACCTCACATCGGCCGATGAACCGCACGACGCGACGGTTGTCCGTCGCCGGCCCGGCAGGCGCCATCGAGTGCGCTGTCGACGACACCTCGGCACCCAGTCGCGGCACGGCCGTGTTGTGCCACCCGCATCCCCAGTTCGGCGGCACGATGGACAACAAGGTCGTGCAGACGATGGCCCGGGCGCTCGTGCAGGTCGGCTATCGCGCGGTGCGCTTCAACTTCCGCGGGGTCGGGAGTTCGCAAGGCGCCTGGAACGAAGGGCTTGGCGAGGTCGACGATGCCCTCGCGGTGATCAACGATTCGATCGCCGCCACCGAGGGCGAATGGGTGCTCGGCGGCTTCTCCTTCGGCGGATACGTCGCCGCGGCCGCGGCCTCTCGTCTCGGCCCGACCCGAACGGTCCGCCGGCTCGTGCTGGTAGGCCCGGCCGTGCAGAACTTTCCCGTTCCTGCCGTTCCAGCCGACACGCTGGTGGTGCATGGCGAGCACGACGAGGTGGTGCCGCTCGCGGCGGTCCTCGACTGGGCCCGCCCGCAGTCACTGCCGGTCACCGTGGTGCCGGGCGGCGGACACTTCTTTCACGGGCAGTTGCCGCTGCTCAAGCAGATCATCACGGGCGCATGGCACTAGCCGCCCCGCGACGATCGCCTCCTCTCGATTCGATTCCATGAAGTCCTTCGTCCCCTGGGTGGCGGCGCTCGCGCTGTCGCTGTTCCACGCCGTCGGCTCGGCCCAGTTGCCGCAACCGCCCGAGATCGCCGCGCGCCAGTACCTGCTGATCGACGTCACCAGCCAGCAGGTGCTGGCTGAGCGCGACGCCGATGCGCAGGCCGATCCGGCATCGCTGACGAAGCTGATGACGGCCTATCTCGTCTTCAACGCCATCCGCGACGGCAAGCTGGCGCTGACGCAGAAGATCCCGGTGTCCGAGCGCGCCTGGAAGGAGCGCATCGGGGGCGGGTCGCTGATGTTCATCGACCCGAAGATGAGCCCGACCGTCGAGGAGCTGCTGCGCGGCATGATCGTGCAGAGCGGCAACGACGCGTCGGTGGCACTGGCCGAAGCGACTGCCGGTTCCGTCGAGCAGTTCGTCACCGCGATGAACCGGCAGGCCCAGGCGTGGGGCTTCAAGACGACGCAGTTCAAGAACGTCACGGGCCTGTCGGAGGCCGGACACTACAGCAGCGCCCGCGAGGTGGCCTTCGTCGCGGTGAAGATCATCCTCGAGCATCCGACGTTCTATCCGCTGTACTCCATCCGCCAGTACACCTTCAACAACATCAAGCAGGACAACCGCAACATGCTGCTCGGGCGCGATCCCACGGTCGACGGCATGAAGACGGGCTTCACCGAGTCGGCCGGCTACTGCCTCGTGGCGAGTTCGGCGCGCGACATGCCCAACGGCAAGCGACGGCTGCTGTCGGTGGTGCTCGGCACGTCTTCGCGCGAGGCGCGAGCGGCCGAGAGCCAGAAGCTGCTCAACTGGGGTTGGCAGGCCTGGGACGGCGTGCGCCTGTTCGAGGCCGGTGCCGCGATCAGCACGGTGCCGGTGTGGAAGGGCAAGGACCCGATGGCGAAGCTCGGTGCCGAACGGGCGCTGTACGTGACGGTGCCGAAAGGCGAAGGCGACAAGCTGAAGACCGTGGTGGAGCGCACCGATCCTCTGGTGGCGCCGCTGGCCAAGGGGCAGCGCGTGGGCCAGGTCCGCATCACCACGGCCGCAGGCACGCCGGTGCAGACGGTGCCGCTGATCGTGCAGGAGCCGGTGGAACTCGCCGGGCTGCTCGGCCGCGCGTGGGACGCGATTCGGCTCTGGGTTAAGTAGACGCGGCCCGTACGCGGCACAATTTTCGGATCCGAGGCGCGACGATGAACGACAACCTTTGCTATCTCAACGGCCGCTACCTGCCGCTGGACCAGGCCCACGTGAGCGTGCTCGACCGAGGGTTCATCTTCGGCGATGGCATCTACGAGGTGCTGCCGGTGTACGGCAAGAGACTGTTCCGCTTCGACGAACATCTCGCGCGGCTGCAGCGGGGCCTGAACAAGATCCGCATCCGCAATCCGCTGGCACGCGAAGGTTGGCTCGAGCGGGCGCGCCACCTGGTGGCCGCGCTGGCCGACAAGACCGGCGCACAGGACCAACTCGTCTACATCGAGGTCACGCGCGGCGTTGCGCCGCGCGACCATGTGATGCCGGAGGGTGTGGAGCCGACCGTCTTCATGATGGTGAATCCGATGCGCCCGCCGACAGCCGAGCAACGCCACCAGGGCGTGGCCTGCATCACCGCGCGCGACTTCCGATGGGAGCGCGGCGACATCAAGAGCGTTTCCCTGCTGGGCAACGTGCTCGCCCGGCAGATGTCGGCCGACCAGGGCGCGACGGAGACGATCATGTTCCGCGACGGCTTCCTCACCGAGGCGTCGGCGAGCAACGTGTGGGTCGTGCATGAGGGGGCGGTGCTCGGCCCGCCCAAGAGCGAACACGTGCTCGAGGGCATCCGCGTCGACCTGCTGCGCGAACTGTGCGAGGAGTGCGGCATCGCCTACAACCTGCGCCCGATCGCCGAGGCCGATGTGCACTCCGCCGACGAGGTGATGCTGAGCTCGGCGACGAAGGAGGTGCTGCCCGTCACGCGCATCGACGGCGAAGCTGTCGGGCACGGCGCGATGCGTGGCAAGCCGGGCCCCGTGTATGCGCGCCTCCACGAGGCGTACCAGCGCGCCAAGGCGGCACAGTCGATCTAGCGTTCCACGTCGAACTCGACCGCACGATGACGAACGAGTCGCTGATCGAGTACCCCAGCGCCTTTCCGATCAAGGTCATGGGGCCGGCGGCCGACGGTCTTCTCGAGGCCGTGGTCGCGATCGCGAAGCAGTTCGACCCCGGTTTCGACGCGGCCACCGTGGAGACCCGGCCCAGCAAGGCCGGCAACTACCTCGGCATCACGATCACGATCACCGCGACCAGCCGCGAACAGCTCGACGAGCTCTACCGCACGCTGTCGACCCACCCGATGGTCAGGGTGGTCTTGTAGCGGCCTCCAGCCGGGCATCGATCTCACGGACCTTGAGCGGCGCGGCATCGTCGCCGTTGCGCGCGGCCGCGTCGTACCAGTAGCGGGCCAGGCGCAGGTCGCGCGCCACGCCATCGCCCTGCTCGTACATCGACGCCAGCAGGTACTGCGCGCCCACGTCGCCCCCCTTGGCCGCCTCGCGGTACCAGTTCGCGGCCTGCGCAGCGTCCTTCGTCTCGCCGCGGCCGAGGTAGTGGGCGGTGCCCATGGCCAACTGCGCTTCCACGCTGCCCGCCACTGCAGCCCGCCGATACCAGTGCTGAGCAGCGGCCAGATCGACCGGGCCGAATCGCCCGCCCTCCCACCCCTGCCCGAGGGCGACCTGGGCCGTGACGAACCCCTGCTCCGCTGCTCGCGTGAGCAGGCGCAGGCCGGCTCGTGGATCGGGGTGCGCGGCCTCGCCGCGCAGGTGCATGACGCCGAGGTTGTAGGCCGCTGCCGGCACGCCCCGTGCCACCAAGCTGCCGAAGGCCCGCTCGGCTCGGGCGAACTCCCGGCGCTCGTAGATCGCCACGGCCCGATCGACGGCCTGCTGAGTGGGGTCGGCCGCCTGCGGTGCGCCACGGCGGCCGGCGCCTGGGGCACCGGCGTCCTGCGCAGGAACGGAATCCCATGCCCCGACCGTCAGCGCCAAAGCCATCAGCACGTACCTGATCCATCGCGCGTCCGTCACCGTATGGCTGACCATGCGCCCATCCTCCTTGCCGCTGCTTTCCCGAGTGTCGCACCGGGAGTTGAATCCACCCGACCACTCGGGACGTAGACCCACCGCGGTGCCGCTGATGGGTCGGCCCGGGAGAGTGCGACATGACGGATCGGACGCAACACCGGAGCGATTCGTGGGCCACGAGATGAGCCAAAGCGCGGTGCGCCTGGTGACTGCTCGGGAGGTCGGCCCATCGAACATCGAGGGATGGGAAGACCTCGAGCGGGAGGACTCACCGGCAGGACCCGACGCTGTACCGGAGGAGTTCACCGCCATCGACGACGGCGGCAATGACGCCGCGGCCACGGCACGACGAACACCCCTTTCCGGCCTGGACGACGACACGCTGGGCGAGTTGATCCAGCGCGTGGCAGGGCGTGACGAGCGCGGCCTCGAACACCTGTACGACGCCACCAGCGCGCGCGTGCACGGCCTCGTGCTGCGCATCACCCGGCAGGGCGCGCTGGCCGAGGAGGTGGTGGAGGAAACCTACTGGCAGGTATGGCGCCAGGCGCTGCGCTTCGACCCGCTGCGTGGAAGGCCGCTGACCTGGCTGCTCGCCATGGCACGCTCGCGCGCGATCGACGCGCTACGGCGCGATCGGCGGTATGCACACGACGAACTGCCCGACGACGACGCGGCCGAGGCCCTGGCGGCGCCACCTTCGCAGGACCTGGTCGACGCGTCCCGCTCGGACGAGAGGCTGCACCGCGCCGTGGAAGCGCTGGATGCCCGAGCGCGGCAGTTCGTTGCGCTGGCCTTCTTCCGCGGCTTGACGCACGAGGAGATCGCCCAGCAGGAGAGCGTCCCGCTGGGCACGGTCAAGTCCGTGATCCGACGCGCCATGCAGCAGCTGAGGCTGCGGATCGAGCAGCCGCAGCCGGAGACGCCGCGATGAGCGCGCCCATGGAGCCCCTGGCCTTGCCAGCCCCGCTGCGGGCAACCGATCCACTTCGCGACGAGCTCGCGCCGCTGCTGAGCGCCGCTGCTCGGCCGGCCGGGACACCAGCGGCGGCAACTCGGGCGCGGCTGCTGCACCGGATCCACCGGGCCGCTGACGCCGCGCGCCTTCTCGAGACCCACCGGCTCGCAGGGCAGGCGATGCATCCGGTCAGCCCGGGTGTCCACGTGCGCGTGCTGCATGCGGCAGCGCCGGGTGCGCCGCGGCCCGGCGAGCCGCGGCGCGCCTGGACGGTCGAGCTGGCGGCCGGCGCCCGATGGTCGCCGCCGCCGGGTGGCGACGGCTGCCAGGAATGGCTGGTCCTTCGCGGGCAGGCGGTGGTCGACGGCGAGACGCTGTTCGAGCGCAGCCATCGGCTGGCCGGGCCCGACGCGCCGGGCTCGCTCCACAGCCCGACGGGGGCGCTGCTGATGTTCAGAGAGTCCGCCGACCCGGCAGGCACCGCGCTCGCTGGCGTGCAGCACGACCAGGCGGCGGCCTGGCAGCCCTTCGCGCCCGGCATATGGCGCCGGCTTCTGTATCGCGACGGCGGTGCAGCCAGCATGCTGTACCACGCTCTCCCTGGCGCGCAGGTACCAGGGCACTTGCACGACCACGACGAGGAGTGCCTGATGCTCGCCGGTGAACTGTTCGCCGACGACGTGCTGCTGCGCCGTGGCGACTATCAGCTGGCCCCGGCAGGCACCCGGCACGGCGGTGTCATGACCGACACGGGCGCACTGATCTACGCCCACGGCGACGCCGATCTGCACCTGCTCATGGGCTGATCCGGGTTTCCACGGAGTCGCACGGCGCTCTTGAAGCGTTCCGGTGGATCCCTATAATGCCTTTGCTAGCACTCGCCTCTTCTGAGTGCTAACGGAGTCGTAAACGATCGCTCACTGTCGTAAAGCGCTCGTTTCCATCAGCGATACCTCGCAAGGAGAACTTATGAAGCTGCGTCCTCTGCACGATCGTGTGATCGTCAAGCGCCTGGAAAACGAAACGAAGACCGCCTCGGGCATCGTCATCCCCGACAACGCCGCCGAGAAGCCGGACCAAGGCGAAGTGCTGGCGGTAGGCCCCGGCAAGCGCAATGACAAGGGCGATTTCGTCGCCCTGAACATCAAGGTGGGCGACCGCGTGCTGTTCGGCAAGTACAGCGGCCAGACCGTGAAGGTCGATGGCGACGAACTGCTGGTGATGCGCGAAGAAGACCTCTTCGCCGTGGTCGAGAAGTAATCAAACCCCAGAACTCGATACAGGAGTATTCAGATGGCAGCCAAAGATGTCGTGTTCGGTTCCGATGCCCGCCACCGCATGGTCGAGGGCGTGAACATCCTGGCCAACGCGGTCAAGGTCACGCTGGGTCCCAAGGGCCGCAACGTCGTGCTCGAACGTTCGTTCGGCGCCCCCACCGTCACCAAGGACGGTGTGTCGGTCGCCAAGGAGATCGAGCTCAAGGACAAGCTCCAGAACATGGGCGCGCAGATGGTCAAGGAGGTCGCCTCCAAGACCAGCGATGCGGCCGGTGACGGCACCACCACGGCCACCGTGCTGGCGCAGTCGATCGTGCGCGAAGGCATGAAGTACGTTGCCGCCGGCATGAACCCGATGGACCTCAAGCGCGGCATCGACAAGGCCGTCACGGCGCTGGTCGAGGAGCTCAAGCGGGCCTCCAAGCCCACGACGACCAGCAAGGAGATCGGCCAGGTCGGCGCCATCTCCGCCAACAGCGACGAGTCGATCGGCAAGATCATCGCCGACGCGATGGACAAGGTCGGCAAGGAAGGCGTCATCACCGTCGAGGACGGCAAGAGCCTGAACAACGAGCTCGATGTCGTCGAGGGCATGCAGTTCGATCGCGGCTACCTGTCGCCCTACTTCATCAACAACCCCGAGAAGCAGGTCGCGGTCCTCGAAAACCCGTACGTGCTGCTGCACGACAAGAAGATCAGCAACATCCGCGAGTTGCTGCCGGCGCTGGAAGCGGTTGCCAAGAGCGGCCGCCCGCTGCTGATCGTCGCCGAGGAAGTGGAAGGCGAGGCCCTCGCCACGCTGGTCGTGAACACGATCCGCGGCATCCTGAAGGTCTGTGCCGTCAAGGCGCCGGGCTTCGGTGACCGCCGCAAGGCCATGCTCGAGGACATCGCCATACTGACGGGCGGCAAGGTCGTCGCCGAGGAAACCGGCATGACGCTGGAGAAGATCCAGCTGAGCGACCTGGGCCAGGCCAAGCGCGTCGAGGTGGGCAAGGAGAACACCACGCTGATCGATGGCGCCGGCAAGGCGGTCGACATCGAGGCTCGCGTCAAGCAGATCCGCGTCCAGATCGAGGAAGCCACCAGCGACTACGACCGCGAGAAGCTTCAGGAGCGCGTGGCCAAGCTCGCCGGCGGCGTGGCCGTCATCAAGGTCGGTGCCGCGACCGAGGTCGAGATGAAGGAGAAGAAGGCGCGCGTCGAGGATGCGCTGCACGCCACGCGTGCGGCCGTTGAGGAAGGCATCGTGGCCGGCGGTGGCGTGGCTCTGCTGCGTGCCCGCGCTGCCATCGGCAGCCTGAAGGGCGACAACCACGACCAGGACGCCGGCATCAAGATCGTGCTGCGCGCCGTCGAGCAGCCGCTGCGCGAGATCGTCGCCAACGCGGGCGAGGAACCCAGCGTGGTGGTGAACCAGGTGCTGCAGGGCAAGGGCAACTATGGTTACAACGCGGCCAACGGCACCTATGGCGACATGATCGACATGGGCATCCTGGATCCGACCAAGGTGACCCGCACGGCACTGCAGAACGCCGCATCGGTCGCCGGCCTGATGCTCACGACCGAAGCGATGGTCGCCGAGGCCCCCAAGGACGAGTCGCCGGCACCGGCAGGCGGCGGCATGGGTGGCATGGGCGGAATGGGCATGGACATGTAAGTCCATTCGAGCGGGCCCACGCGGGCCGGCTCGACTGAAACAATCAAAGGGCCTGCGTGCAATTGCACGCAGGCCCTTTCTCATGTCCGGGAGGAGGCTGCCGATAATTGCCGGCATGAGTTCCCACCGGCTGCACGCGTTCGTCGACGACGAGCTGCTCCGCGCTCCGCTGACGATGGACATGGCCCTGCAGTCCATGATCGAAGGCTTCCAGCGCGGGGTGTCTGCACTCGCACCTGGCGAGCGCAAGGTGCTGTCCGACTTGCTCCTCTCGGTGGCGTCGCAGCGCCCGCGGATGGTCGAGCGCTACGTGGCCTCGTTGCGTGAGCAGGTGTACGCCGAGATCGGCCGGCCGCTGCCGCCCCGCAATCCGGCGGCACCGAACATGGCGATGCGGTCGTCTGCATCGACTGTCGCCCTGGACGCCTTGTCGCTGGTCGATGACGCCGAGGTGGCCGTCGACGTGTCTCTTTCGCACGTGGTCGAGGCGATCCGGAGCGTGGCCGAGCACGAACTGCGCGAACTGCTCGCGTTCACTTCCGCCATGGAAGGCGACATGGACGTCGGCACCGACAACAACCCGTTCCGGGCCGAGATCCAGGGCCGTGCGGTGTGGGCGGCGGCGCAGGCACTGCCGCTGTCGGGCGGGCATCAGGTGGCCTTCATGCGCCACGCGGCGATGCCGATGGCGCGGACCCTGCGCAAGACGTATGCGGCCGCGTGCACGCGGCTGGAGAACGAAGGGCAGGAGGCCGCGGTCTACCGGACGGTGATTCCGCCGGCGGGCATGCGCACGCGCCGCGTGCTGGACGGATCTCTCACCGGGTCGATCGGAGCCGACGGCGAGCCCGCGGTCTCGACGCGCTCGATCACGGGCCGGCTGCCGCCCAGCAACCCTGCGCAGGCCAGCGCCGAACAGCAACTCGTCGATCTCCTCGGGCGCCTGTTCGAAGCCATCCTGTCAGACCGCCGCCTGCCGGCTCCGCTGCACGCGCCGATCTCCCGGCTGCAGGCCTTCGTGCAGAAGGCCACCCTCGAGAACCCGTCACTGGTCGAGCAGCGTGACCATCCGATCTGGCGCTTCATCGACCTGCTAGCCCACCTGGGCACGGTGCACCCAGGCCCGGACGAGATCGAACTCGAGCAGCTGCTGCGCTATGTCGGCAAGCTGCTCGATCAGCTCGGCGAGGAGCCATCGCACACCGCAACCCTGTACAGCTGGGCCATCGAACGGCTGGAACAGTGGGCGTCCAAGCGCCTGAAGGAACGGATCGCCGCAGCCGCCGGCCGCATCGCCACGATGCAGGCCCTCGAGGACAAGCTGTCACGACCCGAAGCGACCGTCTCGACGATGCATGGAGCGATCGACGCGACGCACCTGGACACGGTGCCGTCGGCCCTGCTCGACGACACGGCCCGCACGGCGGAGGGCAATGCCGCCCGTTGGGCGCGCGACTTGCGCACGGGCCAATGGGTGCGCCTGTTCCACCGCGGCAGCTGGCTGCACGCCCAGTTGCTGTGGCCCGGCGAGCGCGGCGAGGTCTGGCTGTTCGCCAGTGGATCGAGCGACGAGACCTGGGCGATGCGGCGCAGTGCCATGCAGTTGCTGCGCGAGGCCCGGCTGGCCGACGTTGCGGCACCACGATCGTTGCTCGCCGACGCGATGACGTTGCTCGCCAGCCGGCGCGCCACCGCGCCGGCACCGGCGCTGGCCTGACGCCCAGCTATCGGGCGTCGATCCACCCGCGCAGCACGAGGGCTGCATCCGCCACGCCGACCTGCTTGAGCACCGAGAAGAGCGTGAGGCCGATGTCGGACTCTTCGCTGGCCACGGACTCCAGCTGCGACTGTGCCGCCACGAGCGCGGCCTGCGCCTCGCGCCGGCTCAGCTTGTCGGACTTCGTCAGCAGCACCAGCAACCGCACCTCGCCGTTGCGCACGCGGGGCGCGATGAGTTCGAGCAGCCGCTGGTCGAGTTCCGTGATGCCCAGGCGCGAGTCGACCATCAGCACGACCCCGTGCAAGGGCCTGCGCACCGCCAGATACTCGGCCATCACGGCCTGCCAGCGCAGCTTCGATCCGCGGTCCACGGCGGCATAGCCGTAGCCGGGCAGATCGGCGAACAGGGCATCGGGGGCGTCCTTCGGCCCGACGGCGAACAGGTTGATGTGTTGCGTGCGCCCTGGCGTCCGTGACGAGAAGGCCAGCCGCTTGTGCTGGGCGAGCGCGTTGATCGCGCTCGACTTGCCGGCGTTGCTGCGCCCGACGAAGGCGATCTCGGGCAATTCGTCGGCAGGAAGCTGCTCGAGCGTGCTCGCCGTGACGAGGAATCGGGCACCGTGGCACCAGGCCAATGCCGCCGCTGCGGGCGAGGAGATCGTCGCGTTCATGGGCCATTGTAAAATTCGAGGCTTTTGTGAACGGCCATGAGAACGAGGCCACGCCGATGAAACGACTCGCCGCCCTGTTGCTCGCCGCCGCGCTGCCCGCGATGGCTGCCGAAAGCAAGCCCGCGTTCAAGCCCGATGCAGCCAAGGGCCAGGCTCTGTCGGCGGCCTGCCAAGCCTGTCACACCGCTGACGGCACGCGCGGAAGCCCCGCCAATCCGATCCTGCAAGGGCAGCATCCGGAGTACATCGTCAAGCAGCTGCGCGAATTCAAGGCCGGCAAGCGCAAGAACGCGATCATGTCCGGCATGGCGGCGCCGCTCGCCGAGGAGGACATGCAGCATATCGCCTCGTTCTACGCGTCGGCCAAGGCCAAACCGGGCTTCGCCAAGAGCAAGGACACCGTCCCGCTCGGCGAGAAGATCTATCGCGGCGGCATCGCCGAACGCCAGGTCCCCGCCTGCACCGGCTGCCACAGCCCGACGGGCGCCGGCATCCCGGCGCAGTATCCGAGGCTGTCGGGCCAACACGGGGACTACACCGAGGCCCAGCTGGTGGCCTTCCGTTCCGGAGCCCGCGCCAACAACGCCCAGATGACGACGATCGCTTCGAAGCTGAGCGACCGCGAGATCAAGGCGGTGGCCGACTACATCGCCGGCCTGCGCTGACCTTCCGAACTTTGTAAGCTCCACGCGCGCCCGGCCGACACCGGGTAGAACCACGGAGCTTGCCCATGCACCTGCGCAAAGACCGGGGCCACGTCCATCCGGTCCCATCGGACATCACCCCCCGCGCAGCCTATGAAGGCCGCCGGGTGTGGCTGCGCCAGGCAGCCACCACCGCAGGCGGCGTTGCGCTGTCGATGTGGGCCGGAATCGCCGCAAATGCGCAGTCGAGTCGCCCCGGCAAGCTGGCCGCGCTGCCCGGAACGCGCAGCGCCGTGGCGGCCGCCGTCACGATGGAGAAGCCGACCTCCTACCAGGACATCACCTCGTACAACAACTACTACGAGTTCGGCACCGACAAGAGTGATCCGGCGAGGCTCGCCGGATCACTGAAGCCGCGCCCCTGGACGGTATCGATCGAAGGCGAGGTCAAGCGGCCGGGAACGATGGACCTCGATGCGCTGCTCAAGCTGGCGCCGATGGAGGAACGCGTCTACCGGCTGCGCTGCGTCGAAGGCTGGTCGATGGTGATCCCGTGGGTCGGCTACTCTCTCGCCGAACTGATCCGCCGCGTCGAGCCCACCGGCAACGCAAAGTTCGTCGAGTTCGTGACACTGGCCGACCGCGGCCAGATGCCGGGCCTGAGGTCGTCGGTCCTCGAGTGGCCCTACATCGAGGCGCTCCGGCTCGACGAGGCGTTGCACCCCCTCACCCTGCTGGCTTTCGGACTCTACGGCGAAGTGCTGCCGAACCAGAACGGTGCCCCGCTTCGCCTCGTGGTGCCGTGGAAGTATGGATTCAAGTCCGGCAAGTCGATCGTGCGCATCCGCTTCGTCGAGAAGCAGCCTCGCACCAGTTGGGAACTGGCCGCGCCGTCCGAGTACGGCTTCTATTCGAACGTCAATCCGAAGGTCGACCACCCGCGCTGGAGCCAGGCGACCGAACGGCGCATCGGCGAGGACGGACTGCTGGCTCGAAAGCGGCCGACGCTGATGTTCAACGGCTACGAGGCCCAGGTGGGCGCGCTGTACGCCGGCATGGACCTGCAGCGCCAGTTCTGAAGGCAGGCGACGATGACGCGCTTGGGGACGCTGGCGGCGCCCTCGATGAACCGATGGCTGTTGCGGCCGCAGGTCAAGTCCTTGCTGTTCGTCGCGGCAGCCGGTCCCGCTGCCGCGCTGGTATGGGGAGCCGTACACGGCACGCTGGGAGCCAATCCGGCGGAGGCACTGATCCGCAACACCGGCGACTGGACGCTGCGCATGCTCTGGGCAACGCTGGCCGTGACGCCACTGCGCCAAGCGACCGGGTGGCATGCGCTCGCTCGCTGGCGGCGCACGCTGGGGCTCTACACGTTCTTCTATGCGGTGCTGCACGCCGCGGCCTACGCATGGCTGGACATGGGGCTGCAAGTCGCGGACATCGTGCGGGACATCGCCAAGCGTCCGTTCATCCTCGTCGGTGCAACCTCCCTGCTGCTGCTGATCCCCTTGGCGGCCACGTCCTGGGATCGCGCCGTCCGCACGCTCGGAGCGGCGCGGTGGAAGGCTCTGCATCGCACCGTGTACACGATCGCGTTGCTCGCACTGCTGCATTTCCTGTGGATGCGGTCGAGCAAGGGCGACGTCGCCGAGGTCGGCGTCTACGCTGCCATCCTGGCCATGTTGTACGGATGGCGGCTGCGCGATCACCTGCGGACTCGTCCGGCTTGAAGGGCGGTGGCAGACTGCGGTCGTGACCGGCCGTCGTCTCCTGCTTCTCGTGCTGGCGTCGGCCGGGCTCCTGCTCGGGGCGGCGACGCTCGCGGTCTGGGCACTCGCAGTGGAGGAGACTCCGCGAGTGCCCGCGGCCGAGCGTGTTCAGCCCGCAGACATCGAACACGCGCTGATGCTGGCGCGCAGCCACGATCCGCGGCGCCAGCGTGGCGGATTCGTGCGCGCCCTGGCGGCCGAGGAACGAGACGTGGTGCTGCTGATGCAGCACGCCGCGTCGCGATGGTCCGGAGCCGGGGCGCGCGTCTCCTTCGAGCAGGGGCGCGCCACGCTGAACGCCAGCCTGCCGGCCGGGCTCCCGCCCATCCGGCAGGTGTGGCGCCGGGGCGAGGCGCAAACGGGCTGGCTCAACCTGCGGGTAGAACTGCTGCAGGCGCGCGGCTTGCCGGTCCTGAACACCCTGCGCGTGGGGCGACTGCCGCTGCCGGCCTGGATCGCCGAGCCGGCGGCTCGCTGGTGGCTCGACCAGCGCGGCCTGGGCGTGGACCTCGACCTTCCGCGAGACGTCGTACGCCACGTCGAGTTCCGGCCGCAACGGGTGATCGTGTTCTACGCATGGCGGCAGGACACGCTCGCGCGCATGCTGGCCACGCTGGTGCCGCCGGCCGATCAAGTGCGCCTGCGCGCCTACTCGGACCGCCTAGTCGAGATCCTGCGCGACGCCACGCCTGGCACGATGGTGTCGATGGCGAGCCTGCTGCCGCCGGTCTTCGAACTCGCCCGCCAGCGCAGCGCGACACCCGAAGCCGACCCGGCACGCGAGAACCGCGCGGCGCTGCTGGCGCTGGCCTTCTATGCCAACCAGCGGGGGCTCGCGGCGATCGTGCCTGCGGCCCGCCACTGGCCCCAGCCATCGGCCTTGACCGTCACTTTGGCCGGCCGCATCGATACGCCGCTGCACTGGCTGATCTCCGCCGCCGTGGCCGCGGAGTCCGGGACACCGCTGGCCGACGCCATCGGCCTCTACAAGGAGGTGAGCGACTCGCGCGGCGGCAGCGGCTTCAGCTTCAATGACCTCGCGGCCGACAGGGCCGGCACCCGACTGGGCGAGCGCGCGGTCCGTGACCCTCGGGGCGTGCAGGAACGAATCGCGCGCGGTGTGATGGAAAGCGATCTGCTGCCCGACCTCACCGACCTCCCCGAGTCGCTGGGCGCAGAGACCTTCGCACGCCGATACGGTGACCTGGAGGCACCCCGGTTCATGTCCACGATGCGCGAGATCGAGAGCCGGCTCGACACGTTGCCTCTGCTGCGTTGACAAAGCGCACGTCGCCGCCTGCGAGTGAGGGCTTTCGGCTTGCCACCGTGCCGGACCGGGTGCACACTGGGTCGCAACCGATCTCGAATCGCACCCCTCTTGCGCTTCCGCGCCCCTTTCCCTACGCCGGCTCCTGCGCCCTCTCGGCGCACCGGTTCACCCTCGACCTGGAGGTACTGATGAACTTGACGATCAGCGGTCACCATCTCGAAGTGACGCCCGCACTTCGAGAGTATGTACTCACCAAGCTGGATCGCGTGACACGCCACTTCGACCAAGTGGTGGACGTCAGCGTGCTATTGACCGTTGAGAAGATGAAGGAGAAGGAACGGCGACAGCGCGCCGAAGTGACCCTGCACGTGAAAGGCCGTGACATCTTCGTCGAGCAATCGGACGAAGACCTGTATGCCGCCATCGACGCCCTGATGGACAAGCTCGACCGGCAAGTGGTCCGGCACAAGGATCGTCTGCAGGATCATCACCACGAGTCACCGAAGCGCAGCGCGGCGAGCGCCTCCTGACGAAGTCGGGTTGCACCCGAGAACCAGAATCGACGGCCCTGCGGGGCCGTCTTTCATTCTCCAGTCGGCTGTTGCTGCAGCGCCGCAAATTCCCGGGAATGGGGGATATGCGCCGCTCCGGGCGAGTTCTCGACCGCGCTGCGACCGACCGCCGGCTATAGTCTTTTCTTCACGCAACATTGTTGCAGCCTCATGAATCGTCTCGCCGCCATCCTTCCGGCTGCCAACGTGCTGGTCAATGTGGAAGCGACCAGCAAGAAGCGGGTCTTCGAGCAGGCTGGCCTCCTGTTCGAGAACCAGCACGGTGTGGCCCGCGGGATGGTGACGGACAACCTGTTCGCTCGGGAAAGGCTCGGGTCCACCGGCCTGGGCCACGCGGTGGCGATCCCGCACGGCCGCATCAAAGGCCTCAAGAATCCGCTGGCGGCGGTGCTGCGCGTGCAGCAGGCGATCCCTTTCGACGCCCCTGATGACGAAGCCGTCTGCCTGCTGATATTCCTGCTGGTGCCTGAAGCCGCGACGCAACGACACCTGGAGATCCTGTCCGAGATCGCCGAGATGCTGTCGGACCGCGAATTGCGTGAGCGCCTGAAGACCGAGGTCGACCCGGCGGTGGTCCACCAGTTGATCGCCGATTGGGAACCGCTGAAGTCCGTCGCCTGAGCACGCGGCGGCGATGAAGCCCACCTCGATCAGCGCGGAGGCGATGTTCGAGGCGCACCGGGAAGGTCTGCGCTGGGAGTGGATCGCCGGGCACGCGCACCCCGAGCGCCGCTTTGCCGATGACGCCATCCGCGATGCGCGTGCTGCGGCCGACCTGGTCGGCTACCTGAACTACATCCACCCATACCGGGTGCAGCTGCTCGGTCGCCGCGAGGTCGCCTACCTCATCGGTTCGGCACCCGAAGACCAGGAGCGGCGCATCTCGCGCATCGTCACGCTCGAGCCGCCCGCGCTCATCGTGGCCGACGCACAGGCACCGCCGGTCCGGCTGATCGCGATGTGCGACCGTGCAGAGATCCCGCTGTTCGTCACCGCCGAGTCGGCCGGGCACGTGATCGATGTGATGCGCGGCTATCTGGCCCAGCACTTTGCCGACCGCACCACGCGCCACGGCGTGTTCATGGACATCCTCGGCGTCGGCGTGCTGCTGACCGGCGAGTCGGGCCTCGGCAAGAGCGAGCTCGGCCTGGAGCTGATCTCTCGCGGCCACGGCCTCGTCGCCGACGATGCGGTGGACCTGTTCCGCACGTCCCAGACCTCGCTGGAAGGCCGTTGCCCGGAACTGCTGATCAACCTGCTCGAGGTGCGCGGCATCGGGCTGCTGGACATCAAGGCCATCTTCGGCGAGACCGCGGTGCGCCGGAAGATGAAGCTCAAGCTCATCGTCCACCTCGTCCGCAAGGAGACCATGGAGCGCGACTTCGAGCGGCTGCCCTACGAGCCGCTGTACGAGGACATCCTCGGGCTGCCGGTGCGCAAGGTCGTGATCGCCGTGGACGCCGGCCGCAACCTCGCGGTGCTGGTCGAGGCGGCGGTGCGCAACACCATCCTGCAGCTGCGCGGCATCGACACCTACCAGGAATTCGTGGAGCGCCACCAGCGCGCGATGGAGCGCCCGCAATAGAGCGCCGCCGGCTACTTGCGGTACTGGCAGTCCGACTTGGTGCAGCGCGCGTACAGCGCCAGCGAGTGCTCGTGCAGCTCGAAGCCCCGCTGCACAGCGATGTCGCGCTGCCGCTGCTCGATCTGGGGATCGTAGAACTCCTCGACCCGTCCGCAGGTCAGGCACACGAGGTGATCGTGGTGCTGCCCCTCGTTAAGCTCGAACACCGACTTTCCCGACTCGAAGTTGCTGCGCGTCAGCAACCCGGCCTGCTCGAACTGCATCAGCACCCGGTACACGGTGGCCAGGCCGATGTCCGCCCCCTCGCCCAGCAGTGCCTTGTAGACGTCCTCCGCCGTCATGTGCCGACGTTTGGCGTGCTGGAAGACCTCGAGGATCTTCAGCCTCGGCAGCGTCGCCTTCAGGCCGCTGCTCTTCAGTTCTTCGACATGGGTCATGCTGCTCCCCGCGGGAAGGGCCGCACCTGCCCCTCGGTAGAATGGATCGCATCATATCGAGCGGCTGCCCGCGGGCGCCTCCCATGTCCATGCCGCCTTTGCGCCTGCAGACCACCGCTGCCGCCGTTCTCGGTGCCGCCCTGCTCGGCGGATGTTCGTCGCTGCAGAACACCGACAGCATCTTCGGCCTGATCACGCCCTATCGCATCGACATCGTGCAGGGCAACGTGGTCACAAAGGAGCAGGCCGCGTTGCTCAAGCCCGGCCTCACCCGTTCGCAGGTGCGCGAGCTGCTCGGCTCGCCGGTGCTCACCGACCCCTTCCACGCCCAGCGCTGGGACTACATCTTCTCGATCCGCCGCCCGGGCACCGACGCCCAGCGCCGCAGCGTGGTCGTGATCTTCGACGGCGACGTGGTCAAGGACGTGCAGGCCCCAGAGTTGCCGACTGAGCGCGAGTTCGTCGCGGCGATCGGTCCCAAGCCGGACCGCCTGCGCGCCCCTGTGCTCGAGTTGACCGAAGAGCAACGGCGGGCACTGCCCGTGCCGCCGCGCCGCGACGACCCGGCACCGGCGCCCGTCGGCCCGCTGCGAGACTACCCGCCGCTGGAGCGGCCATGAGCAAGGGCTCGCCGGCCGAGGCAACCCAGACGCCGGGCCCCCAGGCCATCGCCGTCGCCGGGGCCGGCGGCCGGATGGGGCACATGCTGATCGAGGCCTTGCTGGGCAACCCCGCATATCGCCTCAGCGGTGCGCTCGACCAGCCGGGCGGCATCGGCATCGGCCAGGACGCCGGGGCCTTTCTCGGGCGGGCCACGGGTGTGGCCGTGACCTCGGACCTCTCCGCCGGCCTAGCCGGCGCCGAGGTGCTGATCGACTTCACGCGGCCCGAGGGCACGCGGGCCCACCTGGCGGCCTGCCGCAAACGCGGCATCGCGATGGTCATCGGCACGACAGGTCTCGACGACGACGCCAAGGCTGCGGTCGCCGCTGCCGCTGAGCAGATCCCGATCGTGTTGGCGCCGAACATGAGCGTGGGCGTCAACGTCATGCTGAGGCTGCTCGACATGGCCGCCCGCTCACTGTCGGGCTACGACGTCGAGGTCATCGAGATGCATCATCGGCACAAGGTCGATGCGCCCAGCGGCACGGCGCTGGCGATGGGCGAGACGGTTGCCCGCGCGCTCGGCCGTCAGCTCTCCGACTGTGCCGTGATGGCCCGCGAGGGCCATACCGGCGAGCGCGACGCCAAGGCCATCGGCTTCGCGACGGTCCGCGGCGGCGACATCGTCGGCGACCACACGGTGCTGTTCGCCGGCACCGGCGAGCGCATCGAGATCACGCACCGCAGCTCGAGTCGCGCCAACTATGCTGCCGGCAGCCTGCGAGCCGCCGCCTTCCTGCGCGGGCGCCGCAACGGCCTGTACGACATGCAGGACGTGCTCGGGTTGACAGGCTGACCGTGGGAGGCCTCTCGCACTTCTGGGAGCGCAGCGACGAGATCGGCCGGACCGTCGCGCTGCTGCTGCTGGCGATGTCGGTCTCGGGCTGGGTGGTGGTCCTGTGGAAGGGCTGGGTGCTGCGCCGCGCCGCCAAGGACATCGCGCGCGCCGTGCCGGCCTTCTGGGAATCCGCTGGGCTGGACGGCGCACGGCAGCGGCTGCAGGCCCTCGATCGCGAGCGCGTGCTGCTGCCGCTGGTCGACGCCGCGTTGCAGCAGCCCGCCGGCGGCACGCTGGAAGGCAGCGGCGCGCTCGACACCCAGCTCACCCGCCGCCTGCGCGACGCCCTCCACCGCGCCCTGGCCCACCTGCAGTACGGACAGGTGCTGCTGGCCTCGGTGGGCAGCACCGCCCCGTTCGTCGGCCTGTTCGGCACCGTCTGGGGCATCTACAACGCGCTGCTGGGCATCGCCTCGTCGGGATCGCTGAGCCTGGAGAAGGTGGCGGGCCCGATCGGCGAATCGCTCGTGATGACGGCCGCCGGCATCGCGGTGGCCGTGCCGGCCGTGCTCGCGTTCAACGTCTTCGGCAAATGGGTCGCGGCCTGCGAGGCCGAGCTCGAAGGCTTCGCCCACGACCTGCGCCAGATGGCGCTCGACGCGGCCGGATCCCGGTCGCCCGGGCAGGCCTGACATGGCCTTCGGCCGCCTGGAGCGCAACCCGGGCTCGCAGCCGATGAGCGAAATCAACATGACGCCGCTGATCGACGTGATGCTGGTGCTGCTGGTGATCTTCATCATCACGGCGCCGCTGATGACGTCGAGCCTGCGGCTGGACCTGCCGAAGACCGAGGCGGGGCAGCCCACGGATGCCGGCTCGATCCTGCAGCTGGCGGTCGACGAGCAGGGCCGCTACTACGCCGGCGACGAGGTGGTCGATGCCACGCGGCTCGCGGTTCGCGTGCGCGAGGCAGCCCGGCGCGACGCGCAGACCGAGGTGCAGCTGCGCGCCGACAGCCGCGTGCCGTACGGCCGCGTGGCCGAGTTGATCGGCCTCGTGCAGGACGCCGGGCTGTCGCGCATCGGCTTCGTCACCGAGTCCGCGGCGGCGCCCACAAAGTAGCGGTCCCTACAATCTTGGGGATGAACGAGAAGTACATCCCCTGCGAGGTCGAGGCGGCGGCGCAAGCGCATTGGGAGGCCACGCAGGCCTACCGGGTCGTCGAGGATCCGAAGCGCCCCAAGTTCTACGCGTGTTCGATGCTGCCCTACCCCAGCGGCAAGCTGCACATGGGGCACGTGCGCAACTACACCATCAACGACATGATGGCTCGGCAGCTGCGCATGCGCGGGTACAACGTGCTGATGCCGATGGGCTGGGATGCCTTCGGCCTGCCGGCGGAGAACGCCGCCATCGACAACCACGTTCAGCCGGCCACGTGGACGCGCGCCAACATCGCCGACATGAAGGCGCAGATGCGCCCGCTGGGCCTGGCCTTCGACTGGCAACGCGAGGTGGCCACCTGCGACCCCAGCTACTACCGCTGGAACCAGTGGTTCTTCCTGAAGATGCTCGAGATGGGCATCGCCTACAAGAAGACGCAGGTCGTCAACTGGGATCCGGTGGACCAGACCGTGCTGGCCAACGAGCAGGTCGTCGACGGGCGCGGCTGGCGCAGTGGCGCGCCGGTGGAGCGGCGAGAGATCCCGGGCTACTACCTCGCGATCACGAAGTACGCCGACGAGCTGCTCGCCGGTGTCACCGACTCCACGCACCCGCACTACCTCGAAGGCTGGCCCGAGCGCGTGCGGCTGATGCAGGAACACTGGATCGGCCGCAGCGAGGGCGTGCGCTTCGCCTTCACCCACGACATCCGCGGCAGCGACGGGCAGCCGATCCAGGGCGGGCGCATGCACGTGTTCACCACGCGCGCCGACACCATCATGGGCGTGACGTTCTGTGCCGTCGCACCCGAGCACCCGCTGGCCGCGCACGCCGCCGCCGGCAACCCGGCACTGGCCGCCTTCATCGAGAGCTGCAAGAAGGGCGGCACCACCGAGGCCGAGCTCGCGCTGCGCGAGAAGGAAGGCATGCCCACGGGCCTGACCGTGAAGCACCCGCTCACCGACGAGCAGATCCCGGTGTGGGTGGGCAACTACGTGCTGATGACCTACGGCGACGGCGCGGTGATGGGCGTGCCCGGCCACGACGAGCGCGACTTCGCGTTCGCGCTGAAGTACAAGCTGCCGATCACCCAGGTGGTGCACGTGGACGGCGAGCACTTCGACTACCACCGCTGGCACGACTGGTACGCCGACAAGGCGCGCGGCATCACGATCAACTCGGGCAACTACAGCGGGCTGCCGTACGCCCGGGCGGTGGACGCCATCGCCGCCGCGCTGCAGGCGCAAGGCCTGGGCGAGAAGAAGGTGACCTGGCGCCTGCGGGACTGGGGCGTCAGCCGCCAGCGCTACTGGGGCACGCCGATCCCGATCATCCACTGCGCGGACTGCGGCGCCGTGCCGGTGCCCGAGAAGGACCTGCCGGTGGTGCTGCCCGAGGACCTGGTGCCTGACGGCAGCGGCAACCCGCTGAACAAGAGCGCGGCGTTCCTGAACGTGCCCTGCCCCGCCTGCGGCAAGCCCGCCCGGCGCGAGACCGACACCCTGGACACCTTCGTCGACTCGGCCTGGTACTACATGCGCTACTGCAGCCCCGACAGCACGGCGGGAATGATCGACGAGCGCGTGGACTACTGGATGCCGATGGACCAGTACATCGGCGGCATCGAGCACGCCGTACTGCACCTGCTGTACGCACGCTTCTGGACGATGGCCATGCGCGACCTCGGGCTCGTGCGCTTCAGCGAGCCGTTCACGAAGCTGTTCACGCAGGGCATGCTGCTCAACGAGTCCTACTACCGCGAGGAAACCGGCGGCAAGACGCGCTGGTTCTACCCGGCCGAGGTCGACGTGCAGTATGACGAAAAGGGGCATCCGGTGGGCGCCACGGCCAAGGCCGACGGGCAGCCGGTGATGTTGGGCGGCATCGAGAAGATGTCCAAGAGCAAGAACAACGTGGTCGAGCCGCGCGACATCATCGCCCGCTTCGGCGCCGACACGGCACGCGTGTTCACGATGTTCGCCGGCCCGCCGGACCAGAGCGCCGCGTGGTCGGATTCCGGTGCCGAGGGCGCCTACCGCTACCTGCGGCGGCTGTGGGCGTTCGCCGTCAAGCAGCGCGACGTGATCACGTCCGCCGGCAAGCTGATGGCGGGCACGTCGACGGCCGCGGCCGCGCTGCGCCGCGAGCTGCACCTGCTGCTGCGGCAGGTGACGCACGATTTCGAGCGCCTTCAGTACAACACGGTCGTGTCGGGCACGATGAAGATGCTCAACGCGATGGAGGACGCCCGCCTGGAACCCAGCGGCCCCGACGCGGCGGTGATGCGCGAGGCGATGAGCATCCTGCTGCGCTGCCTGTACCCGGCCGCACCGCACATCAGCCATGCGCTGTGGCGCGAACTCGGCTACGCGACGGTGTTCGGCGAGCTGATCGACGCGGCGTGGCCGGTGGTCGACGAAGCCGCGCTCGAACAGGCCGAGATCGAGCTGGTGCTGCAGGTCGGCGGCAAGCTGCGCGGATCGATCCGCGTGCCGGCCGGCGCGGACAAGGCCGCCATCGAGGCCGCAGCGGTGGGGCACCCCGAGTGCATCCGCTTCGCCGAAGGCCGCCCGGTCAAGAAGGTCATCGTGGTGCCGGGGCGGCTGGTGAATGTCGTCGTCTGACGTCGCACGGCGCGCCCGCCGGCGGCTGCTCGGCACTGCCGCACTGGCGGCCACCTCCACGGTCGCAGGCTGCGGCTTTCACCTGCGCGGGGCCGTGCCGCTGCCCTTCCGCAGCATCGCGC
Organism: Rubrivivax sp.; assembly: GCA_016789955.1. Classification (GTDB taxonomy): domain Bacteria; phylum Pseudomonadota; class Gammaproteobacteria; order Burkholderiales; family Burkholderiaceae_C; genus Rubrivivax. Next base: position 32,023 of record JAEUPB010000050.1, read on the forward strand.
TGACCGGGTTCGCGCCCCGCTCCCCGCTCGCCGACGAGCTGCGCACCGCGCTCGCGCGGGACGTGCGGGTGGCCGACTCGCCCAACGAGGTCGACGTGGTGCTGCACGCGATGGCCGACGTGCGCGAACGCAGCGTGGTGGCGCAGACCGCTGCCGCGCAGGTGCGGGCGCTCCAGCTGCGCCTGCGGTTGCAGTTCCGCGCCAGCACGCCGTCGGGGCGCGAGCTGCTGCCGGCCTCGACGCTGCTGCTGGCGCGGGACGTCAGCTACAACGAGACGCTGGCGCTGGCCAAGGCCCAGGAGGAGGCCGAGCTGTATCGCGAGATGCAGGCCGACATCGTGCTGCAGGTGCTGCGCCGCCTGGCTTCGATCAAGGTCTGAGCAGCGCCGGCCCGGACCGCGATGCAGCTACGCCCCGACCAGCTCGATGCCCACCTCGCCAAGGGGCTGCGCCCGCTCTACACGGTGCATGGCGATGAGCCGCTGCTGGCGCAGGAGGCCTGCGACACGATCCGCCGCGCCGCGCGCGAAGCCGGCCACACCGAACGCAAGGTGTTCACGGTCAGCGGCGCTCACTTCGACTGGAGCGGCGTGATCGGCGCGGCGCAGGAGATGAGCCTGTTCGCCGAGCGGCAGATCGTCGAGATCCGCGTCCCGTCAGGCAAGCCCGGCAAGGAAGGCTCCGAAGCGCTGCAACGCTACTGCGAGCACCTGAGCGACGATGTGTTGACGCTCGTGCAGCTGCCGCGGCTCGACGGCCAGCAATCGAAGAGCGCCTGGTTCGGCGCGCTCGACTCTGCCGGCGTCAGCATCCGGCTGGATGCCGTCGAGCGCAGCGCGCTGCCGGCGTGGATCGCGCAGCGCCTGGCGCGCCAGCAGCAGCGCGTGGTCGACGGAGACGAGGGGCAGCGCACGCTCGCCTTCATCGCCGATCGTGTCGAGGGCAACCTGCTGGCCGCGCACCAGGAGCTGCAGAAGCTCGCGCTCCTCTATCCCGCCGGCGAACTGGCGTTCGAGCAGGTCGAGTCCGCCGTGCTGAACGTCGCGCGGTACGACGTCTTCAAGCTCGGCGAGGCGGTCCTCGGAGGTCATCTGGCCCGAGCGCTGCGCATGCTCGACGGTCTGCGCGCCGAAGGCGAGGCGCCGGTGCTCGTGCACTGGACGCTGGCCGACGACCTGCGTGCCCTCCGGCGCGTCCGGGCGGCGCTGGATGCCGGCAAGCCGATGCCGCTGGCGCTGAACGAGGCCCGCGTGTGGGGCGTCAAGCAGCGGTTGATCGAGCGCGCCGCACCGCTGGTCGTCGCGCACCGCATGGATCGTCTGGTCGCCGCCGCGAGCACCTGCGACGGCCTCGTGAAGGGCCTGCGCCATCCCGACTGGCCCACCGACGCGTGGGCCGCACTGCAGCGCCTCGTGGTGATGACGATCGAAGCACTCGCGCTGCCGCGGGCCGGCCGTGCCGCCCAAGGTCAATAGCCGCGCGCGCGCTCGACCACGTGCTGCAGCGGCTCGCCGCTGCGCAGCGCCCGCAGGTTCGCCACGGCCACTGCCGCTGCGCTGCGCGGATCGGTCAGTGCCGCGGCGTGCGGCAGCACCGTCACCGCCGGGTGGGTCCAGAACGGGTGCTCGGACGGCAGCGGTTCGGACTGGAACACATCGAGCACCGCGTGGTGCAGGTGCCCGGCATCCAGCGCGTCGAGCAGGTCGGCCTCGACGACGTGACCGCCGCGGGCCAGGTTCACGATCGAGGCCCCCGCCGGCAGGCGGGCGTAGAAGCGCGCATCGAGCAGGCCGCGGGTCTGTGCGGTCAGCGGCAACAGATTGATCAAGATGAGGGCCTGACGCATCGCCTCGGTGAGCCCTTCACGGCCTTGCACCACCGTCACGGCGGCCCCTGGCGCATGGGCAGCGCCGGAAGCGCGCAGCCGCCACGCATGCACCGGGTAGCCTCGTCGCGCCAGCGTCTCCGCGACGGCACGCCCCATCTGCCCGTGGCCGAGCACGAGCACGGGCACCTCGTCGGCGCGGCGCTGCGCATGCTGCAGCCACAGAGCCGAGCGCTGCTGGCGCTGGTAGTCGAAGTAGCCGCGATGCAGCGAGAGCACCGCCCATAGCGCGGTCTCGCCCATCGCGATGGTCATGACCGGGTCGACCATGCGAGCCACCGGCACGCCCTCGGGCAGCGTGGTATCGGCGAGCAGCCGATCCACGCCCGCCCACAGCGATTGGATCAACCTCAGCCGCGGGCAACCCGCCAGGCTGCCGGGCGGCGGGTTGGCCACCACCGCGGCGTCGACGGACGTCCGGTCGAGGGCTGGATCGTCAGGGGTCAGCCACACGAACTCGGGTCCGGCCTGCTCCAGGCACATGCGCCAGCGAGCCCGCTCCGCGTCGTCGATGTCGCCGCACACGAGGATCTTCATGCCGCCGCCTCCGTCAATGCCCGCAGGGCTTCTGCGACCGTGGCCTCGCGCACGGCCGCCCTGTCGCCGGAGAAGAGCCGCGACCACGAGCGCACCGATGCACCCGGCCCGGCCGGCCCGTGCGCGATCGCGAGCGCGAGCGCGAAACAGACGGTGCCCACCGGCTTGCCAGGAACGGCACCCCCTGGCCCCGCGATGCCGGTCACCGCGACCGCGAGCTGAACCGGCGCATGCTGCAAGGCGCCCATGGCCATCGCCGAGGCCACCTCGGCGCTGACTGCGCCGTGCGCCGCGAGCAGTGCCGGCGCCACCCCAAGCATCTCGACCTTCGCCTCGTTGCTGTAGGTGACGAATCCGCGCTCGAACCAGTCGCTCGAACCGGCCACGCCGGTGCAGGCCCCGGCGATCAGCCCCCCGGTGCAGCTCTCGGCGGTGGAGATGCGCCAGCCACGGCGTCGCAGCGCCCCGGCCAGGCTCAGGACAGCGGATTCGTGCATCAACATGGAAACTCACACCCCCGCGCCCACGAGGTGCCACAGCGCCAGCACGAGCAGCGTGCACAGCGCGGCGACGAGGTCGTCGAACACGATCACGAAGCCCTGGCGCCATCCGATGGCTTCGCCCGGCTGCAGCGGCCACAGCGCGTCGGCCCACCCCACCGGACCCGGCTTGACGGCATCGAAGAATCGAAACAGGGCGAAGGCCGCCAGCTGCATCGCGCCGGAGGCCGGCATCAGCAGCCACAGCACGATCCAGAACGCGATCACTTCGTCCCACACCACGGCGCCGGGGTCGGCGATGCCGAGATGCTGCGCCGTACGCGTGCAGGCCCACCAACCCACCACAATGCTGGCCCCGATCACCACTCCGAGGCCCACTGAATCCAGCCAGTGATCGAACAGCAGGAAGGCCAGCCAGGCCCACAGCGTGCCGACCGTTCCCGGGGCGCGTGGCGCCAGACCGCTGCCGAATCCGAACGCGATCCAGTGCGCCGGCGAGCGCAGCATGAAGCGTGCGCTCGGCCGATGCGGGGCGGTCGTCGCAGCCATCCCGTGCCGAATCAGGCGAAGTGGTCGAAGCCGCGGGGCGCCTCGAGCTGCTGCCCGGCGTCGTCGAGGACCACGAGGTCGCGGCCCGGGACGATCCGTCCGCAGCAGGTCACCGGCGTCGCGCTGCGCGCGGCAGCCGCCAGCACCTGTGCGCGCCGCGACGGCGGCGCGGTGAACAGCAGCTCGTAGTCGTCCCCGCCCGCCAGCACGCAGCTCTGCCTCAGGGTCTCCGGCTGCCCGGCCAGCAGCGGTGAGTGCGGCAGGCGGCCGACGTTGATCTCGGCGCCGACGCCGGAAGCGGCGAGCACGTGGCGCAGGTCGCCCGCGAGGCCGTCGCTGAGGTCGATGGCGCTGCTGGCCACGCCGCGCAGCGCCATTCCCAGCGCGACGCGGGGCGCGGGCAGTTCCATCGCGCGCCGAGCCTGTTCGAAAGCCTCGCCGGTCAGCTGCACGGTGCCGCGGAACGCTTCCAGCGCCAGCCTCGCGGCACCGAGCGTGCCGCTGACCCAAAGCTCGTCTTCCGGCCGGGCGCCGCTGCGCAGCAGCGCCTGCCCACGCGGCACCTGGCCCAGCACGGTGATGCACAGGTTCAGCGGCCCGGCCGTCGTGTCGCCACCGATCAGGTCGACACCGTACGCGTCGGCGAGCGCCCAGAAGCCGCGCATCACGCCGGCCACGAGATCCTCGTCGGCACGCGGCAGCGACCACGCCAGCGTGCAGGCCAGCGGCTCGGCGCCGCAGGCGGCAAGGTCGCTGAGGTTCACGGCCAGCGCCTTGTGGCCCAGCCGTTCCGGCGGCACCGTGGGCAGGAAGTGGCGGCCCTCGACCAGCATGTCGCTGGACACGGCCAGCTGCTGGCCCGGTGCGATGTCGAGCAGAGCGCAGTCGTCGCCCACGCCCAGCGCCGCACGACGGGGCGCGCGGGTGCAGTGGCGGGCGATCAGCTCGAACTCACCCACCGGCGCTGCCCCCGGGGCCGCCGCGCTCGCGCAACAGGTTCGCCAGTTCGACGGCCGACTTGACATTCATCTTGTCGAAGACGCGGGCCCGATGGACCTCGACCGTGCGCACGCTGATCGCCAGCGCATCGGCGATCAGCTTGTTCGGTCGTCCTTCGACCACCAGGCGCATCACGTCGCGCTCGCGGTCGGTGAGTTCGGCCAGCGCACGGTCGACACCGCTGGCCGCGCGAGTGCGGGCGAGCACCTCGGCGCTGTGCTCCAGCGCCTGCTCGATGCGATCGACCAATGCGTTGTTGGAGAACGGCTTCTCGACGAAATCGAAGGCGCCGCGCTTCACCGCCGAGACCGCGGTGGGCACATCGCCATGGCCCGTGAGGAAGATCACCGGCAAGGCATCCACGAGGCCGCGCGCGATCAGCCGCTCAAACACCTGCAGGCCGCTGGCCCCGGGCATGCGCATGTCCAGCACCAGGCAGGCCGGCGAGTCGGGCCACGGCTGCGGCCGCCGATCGAGCCAGGCCTCGAAAGCCTCGCCGCTCGCGTAGCCTTCGGACAGAAGCCGGCGGGACCGCAGCAGCCAGGCCAGCGCGTCGCGCACGACGTCCTCGTCGTCGACGAGATGGACGACCGGAATGCCCAGCGAGGGATCGAGGGATGCGGAACTCATGCGGCGGCCGGTGACGCCGCGAGCGCTTCATCGACGCCGCGCGGCGTGCCTAGCGTAAACCGGAACTCGGTGCCCGCACCGCCGTCGGCCGGCGCGCCGAAGTCGAGGGCCCCGCCGTGCTGCTCGATCACCGTTCGGCACAGGCTCAGGCCGAGGCCCAGGCCCTCGGGGCGCGTGGTGAAGAACGGCGTGTACAGCCGCGCGGCCACGTCCGGCGCGATGCCGCTGCCATGGTCGCGGATCGTGATCGTCACCCACTGGGCATGGGTCTGGCGCACCCGGATCTGCAGCACCCTGTCGGACACCGGCGTGGCAGGTTCCATCGCCTGCAGGCCATTGCGGCTGAGGTTCAGCAGCACCTGCTCGAGCATCGTGCGGTCGCCGCGCACGCGCGGCGAGGGCCGGGGCATGTCCACCTCGATGCGGGCGCCACTCTTGCGCGCCTGCAGCCGTACCAGCGGCAACACGCCTTCGACCAGCAGGTCACAGCGCAGCGTCTCGTGGTGCTGCTCGCGTCGCCGAACGAAGTCGTGCACGCTCTTGATCACCCGTCCGGCCCGCTCGGCCTGCTCGGCGATGCGGCCCAGGGCTTCGCGGATCATGTCGAGCGTCGGTGCGTCGGTTACGCTGTCGCCGTTGCCCTGGCCATCGCCGAGCAGGTTCAGCGACCCCGTGGCATAGCTCGCGATGGCCGACAGCGGCTGGTTCAGCTCGTGGCTGATCAGCGACGCCATCTCGCCCATGGTGGCCAGGCGCGCGCTGGCCTGCAGGCGGTCCTGCTGCTGGCGCGCGATCTCCTCGATGCGGCGCTGCGCGCTCGCGTCGACCACCGCGCTCATCCAGCCGGTCTGCGCGCCCTGGCTGTCCACCAGCGGGGCCTCGTAGACCAGCGCCGGGAAGCGCTCGCCACTGCTGCGCATGAACACCGTCTCGTAGGCACCTTCCGACACCAGGTCGTTCGCGGAACGGCTCGGATCGAGGCGCCTCGACTGACGCAGGCGGTACTGCTCCGCATGCTCGGGTGGCCAGTACGGCGGGTCGGCGCCCGGGCCGACCGCGATGATCTGCTCGGCATCGAAGCCCACCATCGTGCAGAACGCCGGGTTGACGTAGCGAACGGTGCCGTCGAGGTCGCGTGCGCGCAGGCCGGTGACCAGCGAGTCCTCCATCGCCTTGCGGAACGCCAACGCCTCGGCCAGCCCCTGCTCGGCGCGTGCGCGGCGGCGCACGTCGTGCGCGAGCAACAGCACCAGCGCGAACAGGGCCAGCGACAGGCCCAGCACCAGTGCCGTGTTCAGGCTGGGGATCAGCTGCGGCCGCGCCTCGCGGCTGTCCACGCGCAGCTGCAAGGTGGCCCCGGGGAGGTCCACCGGGCGCTCTGCGACGAACACCGCGGCCCCGCGCGCGCTGCCGGCCCGGGCCAGGCGCGTGCCGTCGCCTTCGATGAACGAGAACTCGAAGCGGGGGTTCTGCCGCACGCTGCTGCTGGTCTCGAGCAGGAGCGCGAGGCCGAACGTGGCGACGATCGACCCGGCATCCCGGCCTTCGCTGCGCACGGGCAGGCACAGGTCGATGACTTCCAGTCCCTGGCCGGCCCCGATCGGCACGAAGTAGCTGCGCGAGTAGGTGGGCGCCGCCGCTTGGCGAGCCAGCGTGCACGCCAGTTCCGCCTCCACCTGGAAGTCGCTGCGCGGCTGATGAGCGAACAGCGGCGGCTGCATAGGGGCGTCGTCCGAGCCGACCACCCGCTGCTGCGCGTCGCGCCGTTCCACACGCAGCAAGGCGGGGTGTCGGGCCACCAGATCGGCCACCCGCACCGGCGCCTGCAGGGCCTGCACCGCCAGCGCCAGCTCACGCTTGATCTCGGCCGATTGCGTCGCGACGAGCGCGTCGGCCTCGTCCTGGCGCCGGGTGGACTCGTAGGCGATGGTGAGTGCCACCAGCAGCGATTGCGCGACGATCAGCAGCGCCAGCAGCGCCCCCCACATCAGCGCGCGGCGGGCCCATGCGCGGCGCGAGGTCGGCGCGGTGTCGAGCGTGGAGGCTGGGGTGGCCATGGCGATGCGGGATCGGCGCCACAGTATTGGCGTCGTCACGGCTGCGGCAGCTAAGCACTTTTGCGCATGGGTGGACACCCCCAGGCGGGCCACACTGCCCCTCCTAGAATCCTGCCCCCACCTGGAGCGCCCCATGCCGGACCACCCTGCCGCCAGCGCAGCCCAAGACGCCGATCGCGAGCAAGAGCGCCGCGCCGAACTGCGGCGTGCCGCTCTCGAGTACCACGAGTTTCCGGTGCCGGGCAAGATCGCCATCAGCGCCACCAAACAGCTGCTTAACCAGCGCGACCTGGCGCTGGCGTATTCGCCCGGCGTGGCCGCGGCCTGCGAGGAGATCGTTGCCGATCCGGCCAACGCGTTCCGCTACACCGCGCGCGGCAACCTGGTGGCCGTCGTCACGAACGGCACCGCGGTGCTCGGCCTGGGCGACATCGGGCCGTTGGCCGCCAAGCCGGTGATGGAAGGCAAGGGCGTGCTGTTCAAGAAGTTCGCCGGCATCGACGTGTTCGACATCGAGGTTGCGGAGAAGGACCTCGACAAGCTGGTGGATGTGATCGCCGCGCTGGAGCCGACCTTCGGCGGCATCAACCTCGAGGACATCAA